>NZ_JBPTTN010000004.1:0-338702 GCF_051547125.1 Flavobacterium sp. RSSA_27 | reverse complement strand
AAAGTGTTGGTTAAGTTTTGTACTTGCTCTTCGGCGCTTTTGCATATGTCTTCGGAGGTGCCGTCTTTTTCTAATTTTTTGATATCGGTATTGGCGTCTTTACGAGCGTTACGAACTCCAATTTTGGCGTCTTCGGCTTCGGCTTTGGCTTGTTTGGCCAATTCTCTACGACGATCTTCGGTCAAAGGCGGAACACTAATAATGATCACGTCTCCATTGTTCATTGGGTTAAACCCTAAATTAGCCACCATAATTGCTTTTTCTATAGGGTGTAACATGCTTTTTTCAAAGGGTTGAATAGTGATGGTTCTCGCATCGGGCACACTAATTTTCGACACTTGAGAAAGTGGTGAAGCAGACCCGTAATAATCTACAAAAACACTTCCTAGCATTGCAGGAGAAGCTTTCCCTGCGCGAATATTCAAAAATGATTTCTCTAAATGCGCAATAGAACCCTCCATAGATTCTTCTGTACTCTCTAATATAAAGTCAATTTCTTCAGTCATAATCTTAATGTTGTTGTTTGTTGTTGGTGGTTCGCAGTCAACTATAAACTACAAACCTTTAACCATAAACTTATATATTAACTACGGTTCCTATGTTTTCTCCTTGGCAGATTTTCAATAAATTACCTTCTTTGTTCATATCAAAAACAACAATTGGCAATTTGTTTTCTTGACTCAAAGTAAATGCTGTGGTGTCCATAACATTCAATCCTTTGCTTAAAACATCTTCAAATGAAATGTAGTCAAATTTTACAGCAGAAGCATTTTTTTCTGGATCAGAATCATACACGCCATCTACGCGTGTTCCTTTTAAAATTACATCGGCACTTACTTCGATTCCTCTCAAAACGGCTGCAGTGTCTGTTGTAAAATAGGGGTTTCCTGTTCCAGCACCAAAAATAACAATACGTCCTTTTTCTAAATGGCGATCGGCTCTTCTTTTGATATACGGTTCAGCAATAGACTCCATTTTTAAAGCAGTCATCAAACGGGTTTTCATTCCGTTATCTTCTAATGCTCCTTGTAATGCCATTCCGTTGATTACCGTTGCTAGCATTCCCATATAATCTCCTTGAACACGATCCATTCCTGAGCTTGCGCCTGCAACTCCTCTAAAAATGTTTCCTCCACCAATTACAATGGCAATTTCTACGCCTTGTTCATGAACTTTCTTGATCTCTTGAGCATATTCTGCCAATCTTTTAGGATCAATTCCGTAGTTTAAATCACCCATTAAAGCTTCGCCACTTAATTTGAGAAGAATTCTTTTGTATTTCATTTGATAGTTGAATTGTTTGTGCAAATATAGCGATATTCTGTTTTTTGTGAAATAGTGTTTTCTAATTATCTACATTTTGTTTTTGGTAACTTTTTTTGGCTGCTTCGTAACCAATTTTAAAAATAGCATCCATCTTACTTTTACTGGTTTCAAAGGTGCTATAGTTCGATAATTCTTCAGGTTCAATCAACCATTCACATTGCGAAAATTTAGCAATACTCGAGTTTGCCGTTAAGAGATCATAAGCTCTACTTGTTACAGATTTAATTGAGGTTAGGTCATTTGCGGTTATTTTTTGCATGGGGCTCACATATACCCCTATCAAAGAATCACAAAGATCTCGAAGTGGCTCGGTGGGAAAGTGATTCAGGATTCCACCATCGCTATACCACTCTCCATTGATTTCATAAGGTGAAATAACACCTGGAAAAGCACTTGAGGCCAATATAGCATCAATTGTTTTGGTTTTGGCATCAAACACAGTTAATTTTCCTTTTACCATATTAGTTGCGGTAATGTGAATGGGAATTTTTAAATCAGCTAGTAGTGTATCTTGAAAAATTCCGGAAAAATAATTTTTAAACGATTCAGGATCGATAAATCCAGCTTTTGAAAACGTGAAATGTTTCCAATGAAAAAAGTAAATGGACTTAAAGAAGCTAAGAATTTCCTTTGGAGACATACCATTTGCATAAAGTGCAGCTACTATAGCGCCAGCACTTGAGCCTGAAAGATGAGTCGGTGCGATGTTTTGTTCCTCTAAAAATTGTAAAACCCCAGCGTGGGCAATTCCTTTGGAGCCTCCTCCGGATAATACTAGTCCAATATTTTTTGAATTATTTAACATTAAAGATAGGTATTGGTTCTTCTAAAGGTGATTTTTATCACACTTGGATTGGGTAGATATATTTAATTTTGCCTAAAAATAATAATAAAATGAAAACTTCAATCGCAAAAGCATTATTTCATAGTCATCCTTATGCTAATTATAGAAAAATAGTTTCTGATTTACTCAAAGAAGGAAAATCATCAGGTAAAGAACAATCGGAGGATTTGACACACTATAGTGCGCTTAATGAAACCAGAATGAATCGTTTGGATAAAACAATTAAAATTGATGATGCTGTAGCAGAACAATTAAAAGGCTTACAAAACGAATACATTTGGTTGGTATTGGCAGAAGGCTGGTGTGGGGATGCCGCCCAAGTTCTACCAGTTATCAATAAAATGGCTTTAGAATCTGATAAAATTGAGTTGAGAATTGTTTTTAGAGACGAAAATGAGGAATTGATGCAACATTTTTTGACCAATGGTGCGAGAGCTATTCCGAAATTGATTATTATCGATAAAACCACCTCCGAAGTTGTGAGTGACTGGGGGCCAAGACCTAATGGAGCTAAAGAATTAATTGTAAATTATAAAAAGGAATTTGGTGTAGTAGATGAAACGGCAAAATCACAATTGCAATTATGGTATCTGCACGATAAAGGGTTGAGCACGCAACAAGAAATTTTAGGTTCAATTCCAGAGTGTTTAGTAATGAGCTAGTTTTTGGTATAAATCACTTTATTTCAGTTTTTTAACAATTAATTATTTAATAATATTTTGCTTTTTAATAATATAATTATAACTTAGCAGAAGCTAACCAGATTTACTGATTTGATTTACTTTTTTATTGGTGTTTAAAATAGTGTCTCACAATTTAAAAAACATCTTTATGAAAAAGCTATTCGAAAAGTTCTATGATTTTGTTTCTTCTGTTTTGTTTGGAGGAAAGACTACAATTCATTATTAAACACGGTTAAGCCCCAGTCCGTAAAAAAAAGCAAAAGTATGGTTTAAAAAGTACTTTGATTTTAAAACACACAAAACAAATTCATTTAGAAATTGTTTTGTGTTTTTTTTATTTTAAGGTTTCCTCGAAGTTTGCTGGTGTGATGGCTTCATCAACAGAATAATCGCCAATTTTTGTGCGACGTAAAGTTGTCAAATGCGCACCAGATTGCAAGGCTTTGCCATAATCAAAAGCTAATGAGCGTATGTAGGTCCCTTTGCTACACACTACTCTAAAATCAATTTCGGGAAGTGCAATTCTAGTGATTTCAAATTCGTGAATGGTGGTTTTTCTACTGGCTATTTCTACTGTTTCTCCTGCTCGGGCGTGCTCGTATAGACGGACGCCTTCTTTTTTAATAGCAGAAAAAATAGGTGGTTTTTGATCAATTTCTCCCAAAAATTGCTGCACCGTTTCGTGTATTAATGCCTCAGTGATGTGTTCGGTAGGAAAGTGCTGGTCTACTTCGGTTTCTAAATCGTAGGATGGAGTAGTAGCACCAATATGAAAAGTGCCGGTATATTCTTTGGCTTGCCCTTGTAATTCTGTAATGCGTTTGGTGAATTTACCCGTGCAGATTAATAATAAACCTGATGCCAATGGGTCTAAGGTTCCTGCGTGACCAATCTTGAATTTTTTTGGCAATCCCACTTTGTTAATCAACAAATACTTTAACTTATTTACCGCTTGAAAAGAAGTAAAATGCAAGGGCTTGTCAATCAAGAGAATTTGTCCTTCTAAATAGTCTTCGGGTGTCATTAAATGATGGTGAGGGGATGAATGAAAAAATGGATGATTAGCAAAACAATACCTGCTAGTATGCGGTAGTAACCAAAAACTTTGAAGCCGTTTTTAGTCAAAAAACCAATGAAAGTTTTAATAGCTAATAAGGCCACAATAAAAGCCACGATATTACCAATAATTAGACAATTGATCTGATCGTTGCTCAAAACAAATCCGTCTTTGTAATAGTCGTAACATTTTTTGACTGTAGCACCCAACATCGTTGGTACTGCTAGGAAAAATGAAAATTCTGCAGCAGAAGTTCGGGATAATTTTTGCGACATACCGCCAACAATACTCGCTCCACTTCTAGAGACTCCAGGAATCATAGCCAAACATTGAAACAAACCAATTTTAAAGGCTTGCTGATAAGTGATTTCTTTTTCTTTTTCGTTATCGGTGGTGGTGGGATTGAACCACTGGTCTACTTTTAATAAAATAAAACCGCCAATAAGTAATGATACTGCTACAGTAACTGGATTCTCTAATAACCCATCAATAATATCACTCAATAGCAATCCTAAAACTACCGCAGGAATAAAAGCCACTACTAATTTGAAATAAAAATCAAAGGATTGGAAAAACCGTTTGAAGTACAAAATTACTACCGATAAAATCGCTCCCAATTGAATTACGATAGTAAATAATTTGGTGAAATCGTCGTGCGCAATTCCAAAAAAAGACGAAGCAATAATCATATGTCCAGTCGAAGAAACAGGCAAAAATTCAGTAATTCCCTCAATAATTGCAAGGATGATTGCTTGTAGTGTATTCATTTTTATGTTTGTAAAATGGAGAAAAGCTAGTTACTATGCACTAATAACTAATTACTGTTTTTTAGGATTTTTAAGAATAGCATAAATGGTGATTCCAAAACCTATAAGTACCGTTGTTGGAGCCAAGCGAATTCTCCTAAAATCAAAAATAGCTTCACTAAAAACGGCAGGATCATCGCTTCCTCCGCCAGACATTAAGATGAAACCAAGCGTTATTACTGCAATACCAATCAACAATACGATGTAGTTGGTTTTTTCAAAAAGAAATTCTTTTTTTATTTCGTTGTTTTTCATTTTTATTTCAACTGAATGAATTATCGAATAGGGAGGGATTAATATAAATCGTCTGTTCTTAAATTGAGGAATCGTTGGGTAGCAAAATAAGTACTTAGCCAAGTGATTAAAACTCCTAGTCCGAATACAATCAATAGGATTAATCCTGTTACTAATTTGTCTTCCATTATGCCTAAATCAGGGAAATTGGTTTCGATATAAATTAATAGAGAAATCAAAGCCACAATAGCTAAGCCAGCTCCAATCATTCCTAATTTTATGCTTTTAATAACAAAAGGTTTACGGATAAAAGATTTGGTTGCACCCACCATTTGCATTGTTTTGATGATAAAACGATTAGAGTGGATGGATAAACGCAAGGAGCTATTTATCAACAAGACAGCAATTACGGTTAGAAAACCACTGATGATTAAAATCCACATACTCACTTTCTTGATGTTATCGTTTACCAGATTTACCAATTGTTTGTCATAAACAATATCAGAAATCATTGGGTTTTTACGAAAATGACTTTCAATTCTAGCGATGCTATCACGAACCACATAATCTGCTTTTAGGTTGATGTCGTAGGAATTTTGAAGTGGATTTTCTCCCAAGAAAGTAAGGAAATCTTCTCCAATGATATCGGTGTGTTCTTTAGCTGCTTTTTCTTTGGAAACATAAACAAATTGTTTCGGAAATTTAGCCGCTTTTAATTCTTTTTCAAAGGCCTGAAAAGTACTGTCGGTAGCTTCTTTTTTGAAGAAAACAGTCATCGCAATTTTTTCTCTAAAATCATCGGCTAATTTTTTAGAATTCACGATGAAAAGTCCTAATGTTCCCAATAGGAATAACACCAAAAAAACACTCAATACTACCGAAAAATAAGAGGAAATTAACCTGCGTTTTTGAAATTTGTCGAAGTTAGAACTCATAGCATACTTTAATTATGGCGTAAAAATAACAAACAAATTCTTTATTTGAAGTTAATAACGCCCAAACTTTCAACTTTCGTACAATAAATGTAAATTTGCGCTTTAAAATTTTTATTAGTAAAACTTAGAAACTCAGCTACTTTTTAGCTTTGCAACTCGAAAATGAAATACAATCCGAACGAAATCGAAGCCAAATGGCAACAATATTGGGCTGACAACAAGACTTTTGCAGCGCAAAACAACTCAGAAACCCGAGGCAATGCCGAACAGAGCGTAGCTAAACCAAAATATTATGTTTTGGATATGTTTCCTTATCCTTCTGGAGCGGGATTACACGTTGGGCATCCTCTGGGGTACATCGCATCAGATGTATATTCGCGTTTCAAAAGACATCAAGGTTTTAATGTGTTGCACCCAATGGGTTATGATAGTTTTGGATTACCTGCTGAACAATATGCCATACAAACAGGTCAACGTCCAGAAGATACTACACATGTAAATATAGACGGAGGAGTTGATAAAGAAGGAAATGCAATTGCAGGTTACAGAAAACAGTTAGACAAAATTGGATTTTCATTTGATTGGGACAGAGAAGTGAGAACATCCAATCCTGATTATTATAAACATACGCAATGGATTTTTATCCAATTGTTCAATTCATGGTACAATAAAGACACCGACAAAGCCGAAGATATTTCGACTTTGACAGCTATTTTCGAAAAAGAGGGAAATACTACTGTAAATGCCGTTTGCGATGACAATATCATTAGTTTTTCAGCTAAGGAATGGAACGCATTTTCTTCCGATGAGCAACAAAAAATATTATTGCAGTACCGATTAACGTATTTAGCAGAAACCGAAGTAAACTGGTGTCCTGGATTGGGAACGGTTTTGGCGAATGACGAAATTGTAAATGGCGTTTCGGAGCGCGGTGGTTATCCTGTGATTCGCAAGAAAATGACCCAATGGAGTATGCGAATTTCGGCCTACGCCGAACGTTTGTTGCAAGGTTTAAACGATATTGATTGGAGCGAAAGTATCAAAGAAAGCCAACGCAACTGGATTGGAAAATCGGTTGGAGCGATGGTAACTTTCAATGTGCAAAATCACGAAGCAAGTATTGATGTCTTTACCACTCGTCCTGATACAATTTTTGGAGTAACGTTTATGACCTTGGCTCCAGAACACGATTTGGTGGCTCAAATTACGACTCCTGAACAAAAAGAAGCTGTAGAAGCTTATATTGAAAAAACAGCAAAACGCTCCGAAAGAGAGCGTATGGCTGATGTGAAAACTATTTCGGGAGTGTTCACTGGTGCTTATGCGGAACATCCGTTTACCAAAGAGCCTATTCCGGTTTGGATTGGCGATTATGTGTTGGCGGGTTACGGAACTGGAGCAGTAATGGCGGTAGCTTGTGGAGACGAAAGAGATTATGCTTTTGCGAATTTCTTCAAAGGGCAAAAGGGAATGCCAACTATCAAAAATATTTTTGACCAAGACATTTCGGAAGCGGCTTATGGCGCCAAAGAAGGGTTCCAATTAATCGATTCTGATTTCTTGAACGGTTTGGGTTATAAAGAAGCGACTCAGAAAGTTATTGCAGAACTTGAAGCAATAGGTCAAGGTAAAGGGAAAATCAATTACCGTTTGCGTGATGCGGTGTTCTCGCGTCAACGCTATTGGGGAGAGCCTTTCCCTGTGTATTATGTGAACGGATTGCCACAAATGATTGATGCCAAACATTTACCAATCGTTTTACCAGAAGTAGAGAAGTATTTACCAACCGAAGAAGGATTGCCTCCTTTGGGGAACGCAGCCGTTTGGGCTTGGGATAGTGTTCAGTGTTCAGTGGTTAGTACTCAGTTGATAGACAACCAAACCATTTTTCCTTTAGAATTGAATACGATGCCGGGATGGGCAGGAAGTTCTTGGTATTGGATGCGTTATATGGATGCGCAAAACGAAACCGAATTTGCTTCTATCGAGGCTTTGAAATATTGGGAAAGCGTAGATTTATACATTGGCGGAAGCGAACACGCAACGGGTCACTTGTTGTATTCTCGTTTTTGGAACAAATTTCTAAAAGACAAAGGTTTTGCTCCAACCGAAGAACCATTTAAGAAGCTGATTAATCAAGGGATGATTTTGGGGACGAGTGCGTTTGTGTATCGATTAGAAGGGCAAAATGTTTTTGTTTCGAAAAATCAAATCAATGGACAAAATGTACAACCTATTCATACTGATGTTTCATTTGTTAATGCTTCAGATGAATTAGATATTGAGAAGTTTAAACAATTTAGGGAAGATTATAAAGACGCTGAATTCATATTAGATGAAAACGGCAAATACATTGTAGGTCGAGAAGTCGAAAAAATGTCGAAATCGAAATACAATGTGGTAACGCCAGACGATATTTGTGCAGAATACGGAGCCGATACCTTGCGTTTGTATGAAATGTTCTTAGGCCCATTAGAGCAAGCCAAACCTTGGAATACCGCTGGAATTTCGGGAGTTTTTGGTTTCTTGAAAAAATTATGGCGTTTGTACTTTGATGAAAATGGTTTGATTGTAAACAACGACGAACCTACCAAAGACAACTTGAAATCATTGCACAAAACCATCAAAAAAGTCGCAGAAGACATTGAAGGATTCTCTTTCAATACTTCGGTGTCACAATTTATGATTTGTGTGAATGAATTGTCCTCACAAAACTGTCATTCTCGTGCTATTTTAGAACCGTTGGCGGTTGTGATTTCGCCTTATGCGCCTCATATTGCAGAAGAATTATGGTCGTTGTTAGGTCATCAAGGGTCTATTGCAACGGTTCCGTTTCCAGTTTTTGACCCACAACATTTGATTGAAAGTGAAAAAGAATATCCAGTTTCTTTCAACGGTAAAATGCGTTTTACCATCAAATTGCCTTTGGATTTAACCAAAGAACAAATCGAGGAAATCGTAATGCAAGACGAAAGAACCCAAAAACAATTAGACGGCAAAACGCCAAATAAAGTGATTATTGTGCCAGGGAAAATCATCAACTTGGTAGGGTAATCAAATAAATTCCAATTTTTGAAAATCCAAATTCCAAATTCACGATTGGAGTTTGGATTTTTTTATGGAATATTTAACTCGTGTCAAAATGGCATTTTTGGAGTTTGGTTCGTAAATTGTTGTCTACAACTGAGACAAAAAATATAAACTAAAAAATAAATATATGGGAAGTGGTTATTTGATTTTGGCTGGAGCCATTATGCTTTTCAGCTGGTTAGTGAGTTCAAGATTGAAGAGTAAATTTGAACACTATTCTAAATTACAATTGCAAAATGGCATGTCGGGCGCTGAGATTGCTCAAAAAATGCTTGCAGATAATGGAATTTATGATGTTCGTGTCATTTCGACTCCAGGGCAATTAACGGACCATTATAATCCGGTAGATAAAACTGTGAATTTGAGTGAGGCGGTATACAATCAGCGTAATGCCGCAGCGGCAGCTGTTGCGGCGCACGAATGTGGTCATGCTGTACAACATGCTGTGGGGTACGAATGGTTGCAAATGCGTTCTAAGTTGGTACCTATTGTAAGTGTGGCTTCTGGATTTGTGCAATGGATTTTGTTAGCAGGAATTCTAATGATTAAAACCTTTCCAAGCTTGTTGTTGATTGGTATTGTGATTTTTGCAGCAACAACTTTATTTTCTATTGTTACTTTGCCCGTAGAATATGACGCAAGTAATCGAGCCTTGGCTTGGTTGAAAAACAAAAACATGCTCAATCGTGCCGAGTATGATGGAGCCGAAGACTCTTTAAAATGGGCAGCCAGAACTTATGTAGTAGCTGCTTTGGGATCTATTGCGACTTTATTGTACTACGTTTCTATTTATTTGGGAGGTAGAAGAGAATAAAAGAAAAATTCCAAAATATAAATTCCAAATTCCAATCTCGAAGTCTGAGGTTGGAATTTTTTGTTTTATTTGAAATTTGGAATTTGAGGTTTTTAGAGTTGTATTTGTCGTTCTATTTGCTGCTCTAGAGAAATAAATGTTTCAGTTCTGGAAACGCCTTCGATGGTCTGGATTTTTGAATTCAAAAGTTGCATTAAGTGTTCGTTATCACGGCAAATGATTTTTATTAAAATAGACCAATTGCCCGTGGTGTAATGGCATTCGAGCACTTCTGGAATTTTTTTCAATTCTTTTACAGCTTCTAAATTTCGGGCGGCTTTATCTAAATATACTCCAACGAAAGCCATAGTGTTATAGCCTAATACTTTGTGGCTTACCGTAAATTTTGACCCAGAAATTACTCCCGATTGTTCCAATTTGCGCAGTCGTTGATGAATGGCTGCACCCGAAATCCCAATTTTGTTGGCGATTTGCAAAATAGGTTTTCTGGCATCCTCCATCAGGTAGCGTAAAATTTCTTTGTCGATACCGTCAATTTCAACTATTAGAGAATTGATTTTCATGTAGTAAATTTTCAACTAAAATAGTCATTTTGATTTCAATTTGAAAGTAAATATAGTGCTGCGGTGTTATTTTTCAAAATCAGTAGCTTTTGATTATAAACATATAAGTCAGCTAAGTTTTTTTAGCTAGTGTACTACTGTTCATAGTTAAAAGTAAATATAAGTTACTGTTATTCTTTTTAAAACGATTTGACTGCTTTAATGAGCTATTTATTTGCTCTACTTGTCAAAGTAAAGCTTCAATGTCTTATATGTTTTGATTGTATAAAATATTGGAATTGTTAGTGCTAAGTGTTTGTTGGTACAAAAAAAAATCCAAATTCCATTTTTAATTGGAATTTGGATTTTATATTTTGGGATTTGAATGTGTTATTTTCCTTTATTAACTTCGGCAATGTATTTTTCTAAAGCCATGGTCATTGATGGAGTTCCAGGAGTTGGAGCCATAATATCTACGCGCAATCCATGATCTAAAGCTTCTTTTTGAGTGGTGCTTCCAAAAACAGCAATTCGAGTATTGTTTTGTTCAAAATCTGGGAAGTTTTTGTACAATGATTTAATACCAGTTGGACTGAAAAAAGCCAAAACATCATAATAAACATCGGCCAAATCGGATAAATCACTCATTACTGTTTTGTAAAAAGTAGCTGGCGTCCAATCTACTTTCAGGGCATTTAAAGTAACAGGGATATCTGCATTCAATTGGTCGGATGCAGGTAATAAGAATTTTTCGTCTTTGTACTTTTTGATTAGCGGTGATAAATCTGCGAAATCTTTTGGTCCAACGTAAATTTTACGTTTTCTGTACACTACATATTTTTGAAGGTAAAAAGCAATAGCTTCAGATTGACAAAAATATTTTAAATCTTCCGGGACTTTATAGCGCATTTCTTCCGCTACTCTAAAAAAGTGGTCTACACCATTACGGCTGGTTAAGATGATAGCACTGTAATTGTTAAGATCAATTTTTTGTAAACGAATTTCTTTGGCACTTACTCCTTCTACGTGAATAAAAGGCCTGAAATCTACTTTTACTTTATGCTTTTGTTGCAACTCAAAGTAAGGAGAGTTCTCTACTTTAGGTTCTGGCTGTGAGACCAAAATTGTTTTCACTTTCATAGTTAATATTGTCTAAGTATTCCCTTTTGTAAACCAATAATACATAAAATAATAGGGTGCTATTTCAAGTGCGCAAAGATATAAAATAAAATAAAACAATTTACTCAATATTAAGCTTTGGTAATTTTTTATTGTAAGTAAATAAGTGAAGACGTTTATAATCAGTGCGATAGTAAAAATGGGAATAAAAATGTTTTTAGAAAAAGCATCAAAATAATAAAGTATAAAATCAATCGGTAAGATAATTAGTCCAATATAAGTACGATAAGTTACCTTCTTGAGATTAAATTGCTCCATAAAGTCTTCTATTTTAAATGCTGTTGCAATGATCTTCTCAATCAAGAACTTAGCCAGGATGAAATAAGTAATAAAAGTAAACAGTTGTACAAAAAGCATCCAATCTGTTTTGGAAGCACGACCCTGATACGTCAAAAAGAGTTGTATGAAAAAAGCAATGGAAATGATTTGGACTACAAATAAGCTAATTGTAAATCCACTCATCAAATGGCTGCTGTCTCGATACATTTTGATGTATTTGTCGGAGTAGATAAGTTTGGTGAAATCATTGAAACGATTTTCGAAAACAGATTTGGTGGAGGCAATCAATATCAAAGACAAGACAAAAAGCGCAGTGGCCCAGTCTGTCTGCTCCATTAGTCTCGGGTGAAGTATAGGATCCATCATAGTCAACAAAATTACTAATTTTTTGTATCAATCTTTTTATTATAGATTTATTATGAATGAAATGCTTTAAAAAGTTTACTTTTGCCGTGAAATTGCTGCAAATATGAATGATAGTATAGTTATAATTCCAACCTATAACGAAATTGAGAATGTCGAAAAAATTATTCGAGCCACTCTTTCTCAACACAAATCTTTTCATGTTCTTATTATAGATGATAATTCGCCGGATCATACCGCCGAGAAAGTGATCTTGCTTCAAGAAGAATATCCTGGAAGATTGTTTTTAGAAAAAAGAAAAGAGAAATCAGGGCTTGGAACGGCTTATGTACACGGCTTTAAATGGGCGTTAGAACACCAATATCAATTCATTTTTGAAATGGATGCCGATTTTTCGCACAATCCAAATGACTTAGAAAAATTATATGATGCTTGCCATTTTGGTGGCGCAGATTTAGCCATTGGTTCTCGATACAAAACAGGAGTAAATGTTGTTAATTGGCCTTTAAGTCGTGTTTTGATGTCCTACTTTGCTTCGGTGTATGTAAGGATAATTACTGGAATGATGATTCATGATGCAACAGCAGGATTTGTGTGTTATAAAAGAGAAGTACTCGAAAGTATTAATCTAGATAAAATAAAATTTGTGGGCTACGCTTTTCAAATTGAAATGAAATACAGGACCTACTGCAATAAATTTGAAATTGCCGAAGTTCCCATTATTTTTACGGATCGTACCAAAGGAGTTTCAAAAATGAGTAACTCCATTATTATAGAAGCTGTTTTTGGAGTAATTTCACTTCGATTACGCCAATTATTAAGAAGACTTTAAAACCTTTTAACTATGAATAAGATTTTAATAAAGAATGCTAAGATTGTAAATGAAGGAACTATTTTTGAAGGCGATTTATTAATTGAAAATGATTTAATTGTTGAAATTGCTGAAAAGATTAGTCCAAAGTCATCCGATTGTAAAATAATTGATGCCGAAGGGAATTATTTGATTCCGGGTGCAATTGATGACCAAGTGCATTTTAGAGAGCCAGGTCTTACGCATAAAGGTGATATTGAATCCGAATCTAGAGCAGCCGTTGCAGGAGGAATAACTTCGTTTATTGAGCAACCTAACACCGTTCCAAATGCTGTAACGCAAGAATTATTAGAACAAAAATACCAAATCGCAGCGGAGTCTTCTTTTGCCAATTACTCATTTATGATGGGTGGAACCAACGATAATTTGGAGGAAATCTTAAAGACAAATCCGCGAAATGTTGCGGGACTTAAGCTCTTTTTGGGTTCTTCAACAGGTGATATGTTAGTAGACAGCACGGATTCTTTGGAGAAAATCTTTTCAAGCACAAAATTATTAATCGCTGTGCACTGTGAAGACGAAAGTACAGTGAAATCGAATTTAGCCAAATACAAAGAGCAATACGGTGACGATATTCCTGTGGAGTGCCATCCGTTAATTCGTTCTGAAGAGGCTTGTTATTTATCGTCATCTCGAACTGTAGAATTGGCCAAAAAAACTGGGGCAAGATTACACGTTTTTCACATCTCTACTGCTAAGGAGTTGGATTTGTTTACTAATAAAATTCCATTGGCTGAGAAAATGATTACTGCTGAAGTATGTATTCACCACTTATGGTTTTCGGACGAAGATTATAAAACCAAAGGAAACTTGATCAAATGGAATCCAGCGGTTAAAACAACCAATGACCGCGAAGCTTTATGGAAAGCAGTAAATGATGGAAGAATTGATGTAATTGCTACAGATCACGCTCCTCACACATTAGAGGAAAAAAGTCAAGTGTATACTAAAGCCCCCTCTGGAGGACCTTTGGTGCAACACGCAGTAGTGGCGATGTTTGAAGCTTATCATCAAGGAAAAATAACGATCGAAAAAATTGTGGAAAAAATGTGCCACAATCCAGCCTCACTTTTCAAAATCGAGAAACGTGGTTTTATAAAAGTGGGGTATTATGCCGATTTGGCCATTGTGAATGCAGGCTTGCCTTGGAGTGTGAAAAAAGAGAATATTTTAGCCAAATGTGGTTGGTCTCCTTTTGAAGGTTATACTTTCAAATCTAGAATTACGCATACTTTTGTTAACGGTCAATTGGTGTACCAAGGATTCAAAGTAAGTCCAAAAAAAGCTGGTAAACGATTATTATTTGATAGATAAAATGAAAAAAGGAATTCTATTTTTTGTACTCTTAGTTTCATTCGTTGGATGTCGAAAAGAAGAAACAGTCAAAGCTCCAAAAAAGTTGATTGACAAAGCCGTTATGGTCAATGTTTTTTATGATTTGGCTTTGCTTGAAGCTTCAAAGTACCAGATGATTTCCAATTCAGATTACCAAAAAATTGAGCCCAAAGAATTTATCTATAAAAAATACAAAATAGATAGTGCACAGTTTTCACAAAGCAATATATACTATGCCTCGTCTATTGAAGAGTACAAGAAAATGTTTGAAGAAGTCCAAAAACGATTACAAACCAATAGCGATAAACTGGATACGATTATCAAGCGTAAACAAGAAAAGTTAAAGCTTAACTCAAAAACACATTCCAAAAGAAGAGTGGAAAAAGTAGCAAAACAACCTTAAAAAGTGGAAGCTATTTCGTGAATATATTTTTTTATACTAATAAAAGAAGGGTTTAATTCATCAACTATTTTTTTGCTGCTATAGGGGGTTTTTGAATGCGAAGCTTTGGCAGCTACACGACTAAAAGTATGTTGCTTAAGTTGAAGAAAAGAAGCTAATGCATCCAATCTCCAAGCAATACTAGTAAGTAAAGGGCCAGCTTTTAGAGTTGGTCTTTTTACTTTTAAGGCATCAGCCATACTGAAAATAACGTTTTTGTAGGCTAAATTTTCAGCGATTACAGTAAATCTTTCATTACAACAATCACTTTTCATCAAGCGGTACATACTGTTTATAACATCTGGGACAGCTATAAAAGCAGTGGTTCCTAAAGTATAAAACAACAATCCTTTCTTCACATTAGAAAACAAAATTCCGCTTCCTTGCGATGGAAAACCTGGACCTAAAATCACACCCGGATTTACAATAATAACCTTCAGCCCTTCTTGCTGACCGCGCCAAACTTCCATTTCGGCACCATATTTTGAAATTGCATAATCACTATGCGGTTTTTCTGGATTCCATTCGGTAGTTTCGGTGATTTCGGTTTCGTGAGGAGCTAAGTCACCCAATGCGGCAATCGAACTGACAAAACAGAATTTTTCTACTTTGTTGGTTAATGAAAGGTTGACCATATTGGCCGTTCCTTCGATATTCGTTTTTCGGATAGCTTCTTCGTCTTTGGGGTCAAACGAAATCAAAGCCGCACAATGATACACTTGCTTAATGTCTTGGAATGCTATCTCTAGTGAGGGAATGTCCAAAATATCTCCAGCGATCCATTCAATTGCGCCAAACAAATGTTCTTTTTGGTAATAGCTAAATAGCGCTTTGGTTTTAGAACAACTAGATGCTGTTCGATACATTGCTCGAACTTGTTCTCCATTTTCTATCAAATGAAGTAATAAATGTGCGCCAACTAAGCCGGTTCCTCCTGTTACTAATATCATATGGACAAATATACTATTTTGACTCACAACTCAAATTGTCATTGCCATCGAAATTGTTATCTTTGTCAAAATTGAAAAAAAAATGAAGAATTTTATTGAAGAAGTGACTTGGAGAGGAATGCTTCACGATGTTATGCCAGGCACCGAAGATCATTTGTTGGAGCAAATGCGTGTGGCATATGTGGGTATTGACCCAACTGCCGATTCATTGCATATTGGTCATTTGGTGGGTGTGATGTTATTGAAGCATTTTCAGTTAGCAGGGCATAAACCCTTAGCTTTGGTTGGTGGCGCCACTGGAATGATTGGGGATCCATCTGGGAAATCAAATGAGAGAAATTTATTAGACGAAGCCACTTTACGTCATAATCAAGAAGCGATAAAAGGTCAATTGGCTCGTTTCTTAGATTTTACTTCGAATGCTGATAATGCTGCCGAATTGGTGAACAACTATGACTGGATGAAAGAATTTTCGTTTCTGGATTTCATTCGCGATATCGGAAAGCACATTACAGTGAATTATATGATGGCGAAAGATTCGGTAAAGAAACGTTTGTCCTCAGAAGCAGCCGAGGGAATGTCTTTCACGGAGTTTACCTATCAGTTGGTGCAAGGCTATGATTTCTTGCATTTGTACAAAGCCAAAGGTTGTACCCTACAAATGGGAGGAAGTGACCAATGGGGGAATATTACCACAGGAACCGAATTGGTTCGAAGAAAAGAAGGAGGAAAAGCCTATGCTTTAACTTGTCCTTTGATTACCAAAGCCGATGGAACTAAGTTTGGAAAATCCGAAGGAGGGAATATTTGGTTGGATGCGGCTAGAACTTCTCCTTATAAATTCTACCAATATTGGTTGAATACTTCTGATGTTGACGCTGAGAAATACATCAAGATTTTTACGTTCTTGACCAAAGAAACCATCGAGGAGTTGACGTTGCAACATAGAGAAGCACAGCATTTGCGTTTGTTGCAAAAGAAATTAGCCCAGGAAATCACGATTATGGTGCATTCTAAGGAAGATTTAGAAAACGCAATAAAAGCTTCTGGGATTTTGTTTGGAAATGCCACAGCCGATGATTTGAAGCAGTTGGATGAAGCCACATTCTTAGAAGTTTTTGATGGTGTTCCTCAGGCAGAAATTGCCAAAAATGAAGTGGAAGCAGGTTTGGACATCATAACAGTTTTAAATGAAAAAACAGGTTTCTTTAAATCAAACGGTGAAGCGAGAAGAGCTTTGACGGCCAATTCTATTTCGGTAAATAGAGAAAAAATAAAAGAAGACTTTGTACTGACGGCAAATGATTTAATCAATGACCGATTTGTCTTGTTACAAAGTGGTAAGAAAAATTATTTTGTGATTAGAGTGGTTTAATCGGTTAATCGTTTAACTGTTTAATTATAAACGATTAAACTTTTTACACCACCATCAAATTACACCCACGAATATCTGAATGATCAAAACGTCCCAATACCTCGAAAGAGTTGTTGGGATATTTTTTACCCAAATCTTGAGTGGCAATAAAAGAGCAGGAGTTGCGATTGGCCAAGTCAATCACGTTGATACCACCAGTTTTACCATTAGCTATATAACTCAAAGCATCTTCGGTGTCGCGAATTAGGATTTGCATCCAAGAGGGACATTCAAATATGCCTTCTCCAAGAGAATACGCCTGTGAGAGCAATTCGGTCATGCCATATTCTGAATGAATACTAGAAACCCCAAAACCAGCGCATAATTGTTGGTGTAATTCTTCGCGTATCATTTCTTTACGTTTGCCTTTCATACCGCCCGTTTCCATAATGATGGTGGAGCCCCCTAACCCCCAAAGGGGGAATGCAATAGATTTAGAATATTCTATTAAATCGAGAAGTGCATAGGTAACACCAATTAGTATCACATTTTTTTCGGCTTGATGCAGCTCCATCATCTTTTTGATTAATTCGTCGTGATTGTTGAGATAAAAACCACTTTCGGGTTGGTTGGATAACCGAATCAAATCTTCAACCATATAAATCAAAGAGGAGCCTTCGCGCTCTAAATAAGAAGGCAAAAGAGCCAAAACGACATAATTTTCAATATTGCCATAAAACTGTGAGAACCCTCGACGGTAACTTTCTTCGTAAAGAGTGATATCAGTAACTAGGTGTTGACTTGTGGTCATGCCAGTAGTTCCGCTGCTCGTAAAAATAGCTTGAGGAGCTTCGTTATTGCTCACAACAGCATGACTTTTGAAAAACTGAATGGGTAAAAACGGAATTTGTTGTAGTGTTTTTACTTTTTGTACATCGGTATGTAATAGGTTGCAAAATTCTTGATAAACCAAGTTGTTTTCGTATTGGTAACGAAACGTTTTTAAAGCTATTTTTTCAAATTGCTTTTGGTTGGAAATCGAAAAAAGATCAGAATTTGAGACCAATGCAGTTTATTTTTGACAAAGGTATACTTTTTTGCTCTTTTTTGAGTTTATAAAAAATGAGTTGTAGGCAAAAAAAAACTCCATCGGTGTGGAGTTTTATGGTTTTTATAGTTACCTAATGATAAGTTTTCGAGTGGCAGTGGCTTGATTTTCAGTAATTTTTATAATATAAACTCCTGGTGGCAGTGCAGAAACATTTAGTTCTCTAGAGCTTAATTGGGTTTGAAGCACTTTTTTTCCTAAAACATCAAAAATGGTGATTTCTTTATCTAAATCCTCTTTGGTAGAAATGTATACTTTACCATTACTCACAGGATTTGGATACAAGCTCAACCCTTCGATCGAAGTGTTTTCTTGTGGCTTTGGTTGTTGCTTTACCTCTTGAGCTGAAACACCTACAGAAAAAAACAAAACCAATAAGAGTATAATATAAGAGTAGTTTTTTACCATTAGCTTAGATTTAATAGTAAAGATATAAAAATCCTTTTAAATATATAAAAAAGAGGGTGAAAATTCCTTTCACCCTCTTTCTCTTTATATTGTAGTTTTCAATTAAAAACCTACTGACCACGAAGCCGCCCATCCTGGAGCTCCAACACCATTTCCAGCACCAGTAGCTGTAGTTAATTCAGATGCTAGTACAGCTGATGCATCTACGACAACACCGCTTGTTGCAGGTGCAACTACCGTTTTTGTTCCTCTAGTTTTTGTTGTTACGTCAGCAATAAAGTTAACGCTACTTAATTTCAAAGCAGTTCCAATAAAACTTAATGTTTCGTCATGTTCAACATCAACACCTCTAGCCCATCCACTTAAAACTACATTGGTAAAAATTGCTTTTGTTCCTCTTCTTAATTTCATAGCTTGATTTTCTTGCCATGTTCCCGAAGTTGGAGCACTTCCAGGGCCAACTAAAGTAATGTTTGTAATAGTGGGTGAAGAGATTGGGGTATTAGCAAAACCAAATTCAAAGTTGTCTGCTTCTATCCCTCGGTTACCTTTACCAAAAGATAATTTACCATACCAGTTAGTGTTGGTTCCATTCCAACCTTCAGTCCAGTCAAATTGATCATCTTCATTTCCAAAAGAGATCAGGTTTGAAGTATTTACAGTTCCACCGAAAAATTCGAATCCATCATCAGCACCTTGATATGCTTCAACATATTCAAATGTAGTGCCTGAACCAACTCCAAATAATGAAACGCCATTAAACTCTTTTTCACTATTAAATGCCGCTCCAGCATATTCTATTCTTAAATAGCGAATAGAACCTGAATTGTCATTTGCAACAGTTCCTCCATAAGTCAAATCTGCAACTTCAGATTGTGCAGTACTTGCACCACCCGTTACACGGTTAATTGGAGCTTTTCCGCAAATTACTAAACCTCCCCAGTCACCTGCTTTTTTAGTAGTCAAACCACTTGTCATAACTACAGGATTAGAAGCAGTTCCGTTAATGTTGATTTTTCCACCTTGAGCTACTGCAATATAAGACGCTGTTCCTCCAACACCTTCTATTTTTGTTCCTGCCGGAATGTTTAAGGTAGCGCCACTGTTAACTTGTAATTTACCAGTTAATTTATATGTTTTTGATGCCTCTAATGTAACTTCTCCATCAGCAATTGTGCCTTGGAAATTGTTAGCGTCAACTACGAATGTAGAAGATGGCTTGTCGTTTTCATTGTTGTCACTAGAACAGCTAGTAAAAAAAGAAGCAGTTAAAGCTAAAATTCCGAATAATTGTAAAACGTTTTTTTTCATAATTGTAATTGTAATAGTTGTTTGTTTTTTATTAACAAGACAAATGTCTAGCATTATTGTTTTGTGAAGGTTAAGTAAATATCATTGTTGATTTAATAAATGCTTATATCAATATTAACTTAATGTTACTGGGTTGTTTAGATAAAAAAAGAGTAGCGATTAACTACTCTTTTGTATGATTAAAATTGAAAATTTAGGTTTAAGCCTACGTTGAGGCCTTTTTTGTATGAGAGCACATTGATATCTCCTGAGGCATTTTCTTGAACTCGATTGATCTTTGGGTCAAGAATATTCTTTACAACAAAGTCAATTCCTATTTTTTTGTTCCATTTAATTTTTGTTATAAAATCTAAGGAACCAAAAGCTTTGTCAACTAAGTTTCCTCTATCGTTAGTTCCAATAGCATATACTCTGTCAGAGAAATAGGTGTAAGCTAAAGTTGAGGTAAGTGTACTTTCGTTGTTATTCCATGATTTGAAGTAGGAGATATCAGTGTTGAGTAATAAATCAGATGCCCCAGTAAATTTACTTTTGTCATCAGTAAAAACTACATTATAGTCTGTTTCCTTTATAACTTTTTCAGTGCTTAACTCTTGGGTACTGTATAAGTAAGAAGCGTTAATACCTGCTGATAGTTTGTTATTGTCATCTCTATTGAAAATGGTTTTTCTGTACTCTAATTCTGCACCAGCAACATAACCAAAATCTCCAGTATTAATAAAAGAAATATCGTTTGTTGATGAAGCAATAGTTACTTCATTGATTGGGTTCATAATGTATTTCCCAAATCCAGTCACAGAGATTAATTCGTCAGCGTTTGGAAACATCTCCCATTTTAAATCAAAGTTATAATCATCTGAAGCATATAAATCAGGATTACCCACTTTTACTTCGGTTACATCTTCGTATACGAATAAAGCTCTTTCTTTAAATTGGGGTAGCGTATAGGTTTTACTAAATCCAAATCTTAGATTTTGTTTTTCGTTCAATTCATATTTTAAGGTAAGGCTTGGTAAAAATGCAATTTTCTCAAGTTCATCATATCCGCCTGATGGATCTAATTGGGTGTTCCAGTTGATGTTTTGAAAAACATATTCTCCTCTTAACCCAAGTACCCCTGTAAGTTTGCCAAAATTATATTCGGTATTTAAAAAACCACCATTGATAAATTGTTCACCATTGTATGTTTGAGGATCTAAAGCATTTGAAACTTGATCGTTACCTCTAAATGTTGCTATCTGAAATACCCCATTACTTAAATTGGTTTGGTTATAAAATGAATCAAGGTTATTAGGATCTACTATTGTTGCCGCAGCACTTGCCGCAGTTTTGAAATTGAATTGAGTAGCTTCAAAATCTCTTTTTTTCATACGCCCATTATAACCAAGAGTGAATTTCCCATTGTATTCGCCCTCCCCAGTTTTATCGAATTTATAGTCAAAAGCCAAGTTAGCTGCAGCTTCTGTCTCTTGAAGATTCTGGAAGTATCTGTGGTTGTCAGGTGCTGAAATAGTTGACAATTGGTATCCAGCCGCTTCTTTTCTAAAGATATTTTGATTTCTATCAGGCATGTCGCCATCAATTGAGTTCAAAGAAACTCCCCAGTTGAAGTTAGAGCGTTCACTTACTTTATGATCTCCCAATAATTGATTGATCCATAATGTGTTTTTTTCGTATTTGTTTCTGCGAATTAATCCGTTGCCATCATTTGCAATATCAACTATGAATCCGGTATATTCTTCTTTACTTAAAGAAGAAGTATTGATAAAAACTGAGTTGAAACTTACTTTATTAGCATTGTTGATTTTGAATCCTACATTCAACATAGCTGTAAAATTGGTGTTATAGCTATCTAGTGTGTATTTTTCAAAATTTTTATTTACAACTCCACTTCCGTTTACGGCTCCTTTTGCGGTACCATCATTACGAGAGGTAAAATCACTCCCAAAATTTACAGTGGAAAATAGGTTTAATTTGCTCTCAGAACCTACGTTGAATAATTTGCCCCCTGAAATTCCTACTGTACTTGCAATTGGATTTTTAGTATCCAAATTCAAAGAATTATAATTGTAATTTGATAAGGCATTAGTTGGAATACTAGAAGTGCTAAATCCAAAACTATTGATGCCATTTTGTAAAGAAAAATTATCGTTACCCACTGCATTCGAATTTACTTTGGAACCAATGTCAATTTTTAAGAAGCCTTTTCCTTTGTAATCTTTTGAAATGATATCTACATTTCCGCCTGCAAAGTCGCCATACAATCGGCTACTGTATACTTTGTCAATAGAAACGTATTCTAAAATATCCGTTGAAAAAATGTCAAGGTTGATGTTCTTTTTTTCTGGGTCATTAGACGGAATGGGCATGCCATTCATAGTTGTAGAATTGTATCGATCTCCCAATCCTCGAACAAAGATATTTCCAGATCCCTCTTGCTTGGTAATTCCTGTTGTTTTGGTTACCGCTGTTGCTACATCACTAACTCCTTTTCGAGCTAGTTCTTGCGCTCCTATGCTTTGTTTGATTTCTACAGCATTTTTTTGTTCTAGTAACAATGCAGTTTCTTTTTGTCTATTCGGCGCCGATGCTTTTACTACTACATCTTCTAGTTTGTAACTTCCTGATCCAATGGATTTGTTAATAGTTACTGTTTCATTTGCTTTAACAGTAACTGGAACTTCGATCATTTCGTAACCCACAAAACTAAATTGGATAACATAATTTCCTGGTACAACACTAATGGAGTATTTTCCATCGATATCTGTGTTGACTCCAATTTTTGTTCCTTTTAATGTCACATTTGCAAAAGGTAGGGATTGATTGTTGACATCTTTGTCAGTAACGGTGCCAGTAATTGTTCCTTTGTTTTGAGAAAATCCAAGTACAGTTATAAATAAGGTAAGGATTAAAAATTTTAATTTCATTCTGTTGTCTTTGTTTGTTGGTGCAAAATAACGACCAAGCTGTAAATTCGATGTTATTCGAATATTAACATTGTATTTTATTACTATTATGCAAATGTTAACATATTAAATTAAGGTTAAGTCCTTGAAAACCGTTTTTAGAAATGGATGGTTTATCGCTACATTTACATGGGTTTTTCAATTTTGATAGATTTAAAAGCCTAAATTTGATTTGTTTTAATAGTTTTTGGACTATTTTTTATGAGATTCCAAATCCTTTTGTAGTGTTGCAAAAGTTGGTAATAGCATCATAGTTCTATTTGAAATAATTTTACTTTTATGAAAAAAAGAAGCACAAAGATTTTATTGGTTGATGATGAACCAGATATTTTGGAAATTGTGGGGTACAATCTTTCGCAAGAAGGCTATCAAATTGTAACCGCAAGCAATGGAAAAGAAGCGGTTACTAAGGCCAAAAAAGAATTGCCAGATTTAATAATTATGGATGTCATGATGCCAGAAATGGACGGCATGGAAGCCTGTGAGCATATTCGTAAAATCCCCGAATTGAATCATGTTATTATTACTTTTTTGACTGCCAGAAGTGAAGACTATTCACAAGTAGCAGGATTTGATGCAGGTGCGGATGATTACATTACTAAGCCCATTAAGCCGAAACTCTTGGTGAGTAAAGTAAAAGCCTTGTTACGCAGATTGAAAGAAGAATCTCAAAACAGTGAAACGCTCAATGTAGGAGGAATCGAAATTAACCGTGAAGAATACAAAATCATAAAAGACAATATTGAAATTGCGTTACCAAGAAAAGAGTTTGAATTATTCTATTTATTGGCTTCAAAACCAGGAAAAGTATTCAAACGCGATGAGATTTTGGATAAAGTTTGGGGAAATGAGGTGGTAGTTGGAGGTAGAACGATAGATGTTCATATCCGTAAACTTAGAGAAAAAATTGGAGAAGATTTATTCAAAACCATCAAAGGAGTAGGATATAAGTTCGAAGTATAATTCGTTATCTCTCCGTTTTCTCCTGTTTCTAAAATAATAAAGAGTAAAAAATTCACAAATGACAATCTATTTTTGGTTGTAATTTGTGAATTTTGCGCTACTACAAGTACCTTTAGCAGCTATTGTCACTTCAACACTTAAAAAAAACGTAACATTGGAACTGAATACTATGGTAAAAATCAATTTTAAGAAGACGTATAAATTTGCCATAAAGTCGGCTTTGTATGTCAGTATCTTTGTTGCATTGGCTTCTGCGATATTGCTTCAGGCTTTTTTTAGACCGGCTTCTAGAATTATTTTTTCGTTTGCAATGATTGCTTTTGCGGGGACGTATATTTTTTCTTTTTTAGTCATTCAGTATCGCGTTGAACGTTTTATTTATCGAAGAGTAAAAAAAATATACGATGATGTAGCCTTGTTAGAATCCAGTTCGTTTATCAATCAGCCGATTACCACGGATATGGAAACGCTGACTCGTGAAGTTAAAAAATTTGCCACGGATAAAAAGTTGGAAATTGAAATGTTACAAGTTCGTGAGGCATATCGTCGCGAATTTCTGGGCAATGTTTCTCACGAACTAAAAACGCCATTATTTACGGTGCAAGGCTATATAGAGACACTTTTGGACGGAGCTATGGATGACAAATCTATTCGTAAAAAGTATTTAAAACGTGCTGAAAAAGGTGTAGAGCGATTGATATATATCGTCGAGGATTTGGATATGATTACCAAGTTGGAGTCGGGTGATTTGAATTTGGAGTTTTCTAATTTTGATATCGTAGATTTGATTCAGAACGTTTTTGATTTGCTTGAAATGAAAGCAGATAAAAAGAAAATTACCCTCGCTTTTGAAAATTATCATATTCAACCAATTCATGTTCATGGTGATAAAGATAAAATTCAGCAAGTAGTAGAGAATCTTATTGTGAACTCCATTAAATATGGTAGAGTAGGTGGAACCACTGAAGTTACCATTGTTAATTTGACCAACAAAAAAGTCTTAATTCGCGTTACAGATAACGGCGAAGGAATCGAGCAGCAAAACATACCCCGACTTTTTGAGCGTTTTTATCGAGTTGACAAAAGTGGTGCTCGTTCTGAAGGAGGCTCAGGGTTAGGGCTTTCTATAGTTAAGCATATTATTGAAGCACACAAAGAAAAAATTTATGTTGAAAGTGAATTTGGTATTGGCTCAGAATTTTCTTTCACACTAGAAAAAGCAAAGAATAAAAAAGCCATTCAAAAAACTTCTGAAGAGGATAAATAATCCACTTTATTGTCTAAAAAGGTAATGCTATTGTGTTACCTAATGTTCCAAAGGTTACTAAAATACCTAATAAAATGGTTGCTATAGGCAAATTTTAGTCTATTTAGCTATTGCTTTTCCTTGTAATTTAGCTCTCATTAGCGTTTTTTCTCTTTTCCTTGTTTTGAATCGAA
The DNA here is from genome assembly GCF_051547125.1 of Flavobacterium sp. RSSA_27. NCBI lineage: Bacteria > Pseudomonadati > Bacteroidota > Flavobacteriia > Flavobacteriales > Flavobacteriaceae > Flavobacterium > Flavobacterium sp. RSSA_27. The sequence continues at coordinate 313,402 of NZ_JBPTTN010000004.1, read as the reverse complement.
GTTCATTTGTAAACAATTAATTTACAATTGCTTAATAGTGGTATAAAAACAAAAAATAGTACAAATTAGTACGCAATAGTCATTCTAAAAAGCCCATTTCGCATATTTAATGATAATTTATTATCTTGATAATATTGTGTTAACGTTATCTTAACATTACACCTAGACATTTGCATAAAAATTAACAAAGAAATATTATTTTCATTTTTAAAGGATTATTTTTATTAGTCCCTTGCATTTTCTAAAACCATTTATTTTTAAATATGACTACTTTAAAATTATTTTATCTGACGACCTTTTCTTTTTTAGTATTTAATTTTGCTTGCACAGCTCAAACGGGTAAACCATCCATAAAAATGGAAGCTGGAAAAGGAATTCAGTTTACATCAGCTGATTCAACTTTTACATTGGCTATTGGAGGACGTATTCAAAGTTTATTTTCATCATCACGAGATATTACTAATGAAACTACCGCAAATGATTTTTTGCTAAGAAGAGCGCGTTTGAACTTTGCAGGTAAAGCTTTTAATCCTAAATTTTCATACCGTATTCAATTGGGTTTTGCACAAGGTGACATTTCTTCAGCGAATAGTTCAGCACAAAACAATTTGATATTAAGAGATGCAATGTTGTTTTATGACGCTAAAAAGTGGCTTCGCATTGGATTTGGGCAAACCAAATTGCCAGGCAACAGACAAAGACAAGTTTCTTCTGCTAATCTTCAATTGGTTGAACGTTCTATTGCAAACAATAATTTTACATTAGATCGAGATAAAGGAGTATGGTTTTATACCAACTTCAATATTAGTGACGCAGTTTTAAAAACTACTTTGGCATTATCTAGTGGTGAAGGGCGAATTGTGTCTGACAAAAATGGTAAGATTTGTTATTCTGCCAGAATGGAATTTTTGCCTTTTGGAGAGTTTTCTAATAAGGGTGAATTTGTAGAAGCTGACATTGATAGAGAAAAAAAGCCAAAGCTATCAATAGCAGGAGTGTATAGTTATAATAACGATGCAACAAGGACCATGGGACAATTAGGGGATTACTTGTTCAATGCTGAAACAGCAAATATTAATTATTTTGGTGCTGATTTATTGTTTAAATATAATGGATTCTCATTTGAATCCGAACTGTATAACAGGAATTCGGATACAGCTATAATTGTAAATAAAAAAGACGTTACGCAGTCAAATTATATCGTCTCAGGAACAACATTTATGGTGCAGTCAGGTTATTTTGTTTCCAAAAAAAATGAAGTTGCCGCTCGTTATGCTCAAATTATTCCACTAGCAAAAGTAGCAGCAAAGATGCATGAGCAAAAAGAATATGTTGTAGGTTTTTCACATTACTTTAATAAACACAACCTTAAATTGCAAAATGATTTAACCTATCTCGAAAACGGACCAAATAAAAGTATCGTTTTCAAAATGTCAGGTGTAGTGACTTTCTAGAACTTTTTATTCACTTAAAACATAAGAAATAAATTAGATACAGATAATAAAATGAGACCAGTAATTTTGGTCTCTTTTTATTTTACATTATAGTGACAATTTCAATCAAAGTATAAAGATTGAATAATATTCACTTAACATACACTTAATATTGACCCCTTATTTTTGCCTCAAAATTAAATAAACTTTAAAAAATGTATAAAACAAAATTAAAACTAGTCGCTGCATTAGCTATTGTTATGGTAATTGGATTTTCTTTTACTACTGCAACAAAAATCACAGTAAAGGGATCCGATACGATGGTTATTCTGTCTCAAAAGTGGGCTGAAATATATATGAAGAAAAATCCAGGAACTACCATTCAAGTTACAGGTGGAGGGTCAGGTGTAGGAATCGCAGCTTTGATCAATGGTTCTACGGATATCGCTAATTCAAGCCGTCCAATTAAACCTGCAGAATTAGAAAAAATAAAAGCTAAATACAACAAAAGCAGTATTCAAATTGCTTGTGCAAAAGATGGTTTGTCTGTTTTCTTAAACAAAGCCAATCCTGTTAATGAATTAACAATCGATCAATTAGGAGCTATTTTTTCTGGAAAAATTACTAATTGGAAACAAGTTGGTGGTCCAGATGCGAAAATTCAATTATACGGAAGAGAAAGTAGTTCAGGAACTTTTGAATTCTTTAAAGAACATGTTGTTAAAACTGACTTTGCACCTACTTGTCAAACCTTGCCAGGTACAGCTGCAATAATCAATGCCGTGAAGAAAGATAAATTCGGAATTGGATACGGTGGAGCAGCTTACGCTGAAGGAGTTAAAGATTGTAAAGTTAAAAAAGATGCTAAAAGCAAAGGGGTTTTACCAACAGCAGCGACTATCAAAAACAAAACGTATCCTATCTCTAGGTACTTGTTTATGTACTTGAAAGAGAAGCCAACAGGAGAAACCAAGAAGTTCATCGACTGGATTTTGAGTGCCGAAGGACAGAAGGTGATTGTTGAAGTTGGATACTATCCAGTAAAATAACAAAATGCAAAACTTCCTTCTGATGTCAATCATAGAAGGAAGTTTTTTTTAATTTGAATTTCTAAAATCCTATCATGAATTCTTCTTTCCCCTCGAATTCTAAGTTTACCAAAGACAGTCTAAAAAAACAATTCCGTTGGTCTGAGTTTTTAGCCGAAAAGGTGATTTCTACTGTAGCTTTTTTATCCATCGCTATCATTTTCTTAATCTTTATTTTTGTTTTCAAAGAATCCTTGCCTCTTTTTAGTTCGAGCAAAGAAGCTGTTATAACTGAAATAGAAGCTACTACTACATCTACTACATTACAACCCGAAACCTATGGCGGAGCCACTGAAGATTTGGAGCCCGAAACATACGGAGCGCCTGTTGAAGATTTACAAGCACCTGAAGCTGCAGTTGAAGATTTAGCTCCTGAAACCTATGGTGAGCCTGTCGAAGAATTAGCAGTTGGCACTGAAGAAGTGGCTAAAACTGCAGCACCAAATCAAGAAGGAGCGGATAAAACTTGGAGCACTTTTGTGTCTACAGAATGGGTTCCCGTTTCGGATAATCCTCGTTTTGGATTGATAGCCTTATTAGTTGGAACACTAAAAGTGACTATTATAGCCATGCTTATTGCAGGACCTTTAGCTATTTTGGCGGCAATTTACACTTCTTGTTTTGCTTCCAAAAGAAGAAAAGAAATCATTAAACCTATTATAGAAATGCTAGCTGCTTTTCCATCGGTGGTGATTGGTTTTTTTGCTTTGATGGTGTTGGCCACTTTTTTTCAAGATGTTTTTGGGTATGATTCTCGTTTAAATGCCTTTATTGGTGGAGTAGCGATGGCATTGGCTGCTATTCCCATTATTTATACTATTGCAGAAGATGCGCTTTCGGCTGTGCCTAAAACGTATACCGAAGCGAGTTTGGCTCTAGGAGCTAGTAAATCGCAAACAGCCTTTTTGGTGACTTTGCCTGCAGCTACTCCAGGTATTTTTGCCGCCTTGTTATTGGGTATAGGACGTGTGTTTGGTGAAACTATGATTGCCTTGATGGCCACGGGTAATGCCGCTTTACTATCTGCCAATCCGTTTGAGAGTGTGCGTACTTTTGCCGCTACTATTGGTTCTGAAATGGCCGAAACGGTGTTTGGAGAAACACATTATAGTGTTTTGTTTTTTATAGGATCCTTACTTTTTATTTTTTCTTTTGCTTTGAATGCCATTGCAGAGTTTTATGTAAAAGGAAAGTTGATCAAAAAATTTCAAGGAAAATAAATTATGGAAACTTCTACAACCGAAATGCAACATCCTTTTTTTAAAACAGAAAACAAAAAAGAGGATTTGAAAGGAAAAGCTATTGTCGGAATTACTCAATTAGCGGTTCTTTTAATCATAGCTATTTTATTTATCATTTTAGGAATTATAGTATATCAAGGAAGATCTAAGTTTTCTTGGGAGTTTATCTCTTCTTTTCCTACGAACGGAATGACTGATGGGGGTATATTTCCTGCCTTGATTGGTACTTTTATTCTAGTGGTAGTTATGTCGATTGCTGCGGTACCATTTGGAACTATTACAGCTTTATACCTTACCGAATATGCCAGCGAAAAATCAAAATTTGCTGCTGCGGTTCGTTTCTCGATTCGTACCTTAGCGGTAGTGCCATCGATTATTTTTGGCCTTTTTGGATTGGGCTTTTTTATTCAGTTTGTGGGTACTGGTGCTGATACCGTTTTTAACGGCGGAGCATTGCGTTGGGGGCAACCTAACATTCTATGGGCGAGTTTGACAATGTCCTTATTAACCCTTCCGGTAATCATTGTGTCGGTGGAAGAAGCGTTAAAAACCATCCCAAGGGAATTGCGTGAAGCGAGTTTGGCTTTGGGCGCTACAAAATGGGAAACCATCAAAAATGTGGTGTTGCCAGGTTCTGTTTCTGGAATTATGACAGGAACTATTCTTGCTGTGAGTCGTGGTGCTGGAGAGGTAGCACCGATTTTGTTTACCGGTGCAGCGTATTACTTAGCATCGCTACCAGGTTCGTTGAGTGATCAGTTTATGAATTTAGGGTATCACATTTATATTATGTCTACACAATCTTCGGATGTGGAAAAAACGATGCCGATTCAGTTTGCCACCACTTTGGTTTTATTAATTCTTACCTTGTCGTTGAATTTAGTTGCGGTATTGATACGATCTAGAATTAGACGAAGAGCAAAAGGGTAATTTTTTTGCGTGAGGGATAGAAGCAATGTACCGAAGTACAGCGTATAGCCCGACCGCTATTGCGAAAGGCGCAAACTAACGGGTTGCTGAAGGAAGCCTTTTGCAAATGGGGTCACGCCCAACTTATATTTTAAAAATTTGATTTAGATAGTATTATGAAGGATATAAAAATACACGTTAATGATTTGTCGTTATATTATGGCGAAAAAAAGGCATTAAAGGAGATTTCGATGCAAGTACCTGCGAATAAGGTGACGGCTTTGATTGGACCATCGGGTTGCGGGAAATCTACTTTCTTGAGATGTATTAATAGAATGAATGATTTGATTCCGGATGTGAAAATTACGGGACAAATGCTTGTAGAAGGCGTAGATATTTATGATAAGAATGTAGATGTGGTTAATATTAGAAAGAAGATTGGAATGGTTTTTCAAAAATCGAATCCTTTTCCGAAATCTATCTATGAAAACATAGCTTATGGTCCTAAGATTAATGGGATTAAAGATAAAACACAGTTAGACGAAATTGTTGAAACTTCTTTGCGACAAGCCGCTATTTGGGAAGAGTTGAAAGACCGTTTGGATGACTCGGCTTTGGGGCTTTCAGGAGGACAACAACAGCGATTGTGTATTGCTAGAACTTTGGCCGTAAGCCCAGATATTATTTTGATGGATGAGCCTGCTAGTGCGTTAGACCCTATTTCTACTTCAAAAATTGAAGAATTGGTACACGATTTGAAAGAACACTATACCATCATTATTGTGACACACAATATGCAACAAGCAGCAAGAACTAGTGATCATACTGCGTTTTTCTATATGGGAGAATTGATAGAAATGGGTAAAACCAAAGATATTTTTACCAAACCAGAGAAGAAACAAACAGAAGATTATATTACAGGAAGATTTGGTTAATGGTTTAACTGTTTAATCGGTTATTTGTTTAATCGATTAACGGTTAACCGATTAACCTATTAAACTAAAAAAATACAAGATGACACATTTTGAAATAGAATTAGAAAAATTAAGAGACATTATCACCAAAATAGGTGTTTTAGCTGAATCCCAAGTTGGAGAGGCAGTAAAAGCTATTTTGTCTGAACCCATCGAAGGTAAAGAGGTTAAAAAAACGGAACATAAGATTGACAAATTGGATGTAAAAATCGATGAGATTTGTCAAAATATTTTTGCGTTGCAGCAACCTGTTGCTTCTGATTTGCGATTCATTATGTCGGCGATGCAAATTAGTAACGAGTTTGAGCGAATTGGGGATTTGTCGATGAGCATCATCAAGAAGACAAAAAGCATCAAAGACAAGCACGATTTGATTGCTAAGTTTGAAGTTGAAGGATTGGCTCGCGAAATCGAATTGGTTCTATCAAAAACCAATGCTTGTTTTGCTTCTAAAGACGAAAATACCATTGGTGAAATATTTGTTTTGAATAAAGCCATCAAAAACAAAACCGACGATACCATTCACGAGATTATCAGTGAAATGAAATCCAATTCGAAAGTAGTGGTTTCTGGAACCAATTTGGTGATGGTGTTGAAACATTTGGAGCGCATTTCAGAGCATTGTACCAATATAGCCGAATCGGTTTATTTTATGGTTCACGCCAAAATCATTAAGCATGATAAGCTAGAAGACTTCAATTAAAATAGTTATTTCAGGTTTGACTTTATTTAAATCAGGAAATACGTTATAATAGTTGTTTACAAGTACCTTCAAAGACTTTGTTTTATAACGAGATCCTACACATTTGAATAGAAAATAATAAAGGTTTAATTTATTGTTTTCTATTTTTTTATTTTATAACTTCGTCATTATTAATGTATTGCATAAAATTCGCTTCAAATCTTGTGCGTTGACTTTAAGAATTTAATAAATTCAAAATGAAACGATTTTAATTAAAATCCTACCAAAACGGATATGCCGAAAACCGACTAGAGTAGGCAAAATTAAAACAAGATAGCTATGAAAAAACTGCTCTTAGTGTTGGCATTACTTCCTTTTATCGGATTTAGCCAAACAAAAAACATGATTTCGTCATTTAGAATCTTTGCCAAGCCAGGAAAATCAATTGATTTAGAAAAAGCATTGAGTGCACATGCACAACGATATCACACTGGTGATTGGAAATGGCGTGTTTTTGAAATTCAATCCGGACCCGATGCAGGAGGGTATCATATTGTAGAAGGACCTAATAGTTGGTCGTCACATGATAGTAGAGGTACTTTAGGCGATGCTCATACTGCAGATTGGGTCAAAAATGTTGAAGTGTTAACCGAAGGTAGGGGTAGTTCGAGTTATGCGATAATTAGAGAAGACTTGAGTACGGTAAAGGCTAGTGATTTTGTAGATAAAATCTCTATCAGCCATATCTATCCAAAACAAGGAGAAGGTCATAAAGTAGAAGCTCGATTAAAAAAACTTAAAAAAGTTTGGGAAGCTTCTGGTCAAAGTGTAGTGGTATATGAAGCTCATTTTTCTGGTCCACCTCAGTTTTCAATCGTGTATCGTCATAAAGAGGGTTGGAAAGAAAAAGAACCGGGATTTAGAAAACCAATGAAAGAGCGTTATGAAAGTATCTACGGAGAGGGTTCATATGAAGAATGGCTGAATAGCCCTAGTAGTTCAGAAAGATCTTGGGGTGAATTGTTATTACTAAACCCTAAACTAGGTTCCAATTAAGCATCTAATTTGAAATCATAAACCTTACTAACGTTTTTTCCCTATGTGGTTTATGATTTCAACTTGGTTTAATTTAAAAAATTATCTACCTAATTGCGCTCTATAAGGTAAATGTATTTTTTTTTTTGGTATAAATACTACAAAATTTCGATGTTAAAAAAACCCGAAGAGTTCCTCCCAATCTATCGTGGTATCCATTTCTGAAAGTCCTTTGTAATCGGCAATTTTTGTCAGCATTTCAATGGTAAAATCTTCTTGATTGGCAAAAGGAACTATGCGTTCTTGGTCTAGTTTGACTGCTAGATATTCTTGTTCATATTGCCCAGGAGTAGGAATAAAGAAGGCTTTTTTGCCTAGTTTAACCAAATCCATAATAGTTGTATAGCCAGAGCGACAAAGGACGTATTCACTTTCGTTAAAGGTTTGTTCTAATTGGCGGGTATTCATAAAATTGTAAAAAGTTACGTCGCCTACTGTTTCCTTAACTTGTGTTTTCTCGATGATTCCTTTGATGAAAACCACTTTGCCTTTGAAGCGTTTTACCTCTTCGGTTAATTTATCTTCTAGAATGCCTCTTTGGGGTTCAGGCCCCGAAAGTATGATCATCAAATCGTATAGTTTTGGACTGTCTTTTTTGTGTAAACGGCTTAGTGGACCAATGTAACGCACTGGAAAATGTTTTCCGTTTAAGTGACCCAAATCACCTGTTAGGTTAGGTGTTCCAGCCACATCGGGCACCCAACACTGTTTGTATTTTTTAATGATGATTTGATGTAATTTGCTAGTAAACCAAGTAGTGTTTCCTGTCATTACATTCAATTGATGGGTGATAAAAACAGAAGGTATTTTGGCGCTAAACACACCTAAGCGATTATCCGAAATGATGCCATCTATTTCGTATTTGGCAACCCATTTTTGAACTAATTTCTTCTCTTCTCTTATGGCTTCGAGCATTCTGGGCAAACTTTGAATGAGTTTCCATTTGAAATTTTTGCCATTCTTGGCATATTCGATTTGGTAGGAGGGTAGTTGTAGGGTTTGAATATAAGGGAATTCTTTTTTCAACAATTCGAGCGCTATGCCATCAGAAGCGATGATGGGCGTAAAATTGTTTTCTTGCAGCGCCTTTATAATTGGGATACAGCGAGTGGCGTGGCCTAAGCCCCAGTTTAATGGAGCGATGAGTATCGTTTTTGAGCTAGAATCCAAAGTCATTTCGCAATCAAAATTAAGAATTTATACGAAGGCAAGGTAGCAATACTCCTATTTTTTTAAGTTTAGGCAACATTACTAAAAGTTTAATTTAACAACTGTTTGCGTAAAAAAAAGGCTTTCTGTAAAAAGAAAGCCTTTGAAAATCTGTGTTTTACTATAAAATTAGTTTTCGATATAGGTTTTATTCCCGTTTTTATTGATGTAATATTTCCCGCCTCTAGGGCCTGTATAGACTTTTTTTCCGTTGTATTCACCCGTTACTTTGTCTGGAGTTTTTGGTGCTTTTTCGGTAGTTTCTCTTAGTTTTTTCTCGGTAGTTTTTTTGGTTGTTGTAGCTTCTTTTTTGGCTTTGGAAGTTTTCTCTGTTACTGCTTTTTCGGCCTTACTTTTTTCGGCTTTGGCTGCTGCAGTGGCTTTTTTGGCTTCTTTTTCAGCGGTTTCTTTTTCGGCGGCTGCTTTTTTGGCAGCTATAGTTGCTTTTCTTTTCTCGTTAGCGGCTTGTTGTTTGGCAGCTTTGGCTTCAGCTTCCTTGGCTTCGGCTTCTTTTTTGGCGGCTATGGTTGCTTTTCGTTTTTCGTTGGCAGCTTTTTGTTTGGCTTCTTTTTCGGCAGCCGAAAGTTCGGTTTTAGCAGTTGTGGTTTTCTTTTTTGTGGCTGTTTCTTGAGCGAAAATGGTGTTGGACGCGATAAACAAGAAACATAAAATCAGTATCCTTTTCATGGTTTTAGGTTTTTAAATTAATGGAATACTAAAGCTACTAATTATTTTTGGTAATTGAGTATAAAGTTCTAGAAATCTTAGTGTTACTGTCTGTAAGTAGGCCTCAATTTTGCTTCTAGTCCTGATAGGAACGGCATCCTCTTGTCTTGTCCTTACAACAAGACAAGAGATATAGTGGATAGCAGGAATCCCTGCTGGCTGAAAAAGCCTTTTGTTGGCTCTCCTGATTATTTAATTTTAACATATAAGTCAAGTAAGTTTAATCGTTTAAAGGTTTAAGAGTTTAATCGTTTAAAAGTCCATTATTCTTTGCGAACATTGCGTAATTTGGGTTCTTATATGCCCTTTAATTTTATATGGTTCAAAAAAGTCAATAAAAAAACTTGAATGACTCCTATGTTATAACAATTTATAGCTGTTATTTGTAGCATTTAATTTTTAACATATAAGTCAAATAAGTTTGAAAATTAGAAGATATCACTTTGTGAGGTAATGCATAAGTCCATAAAAGTTGAGGCTGTTGTTTTCAAGTTTCTCTGACTTTGCTTAATTGGACTGCTATTTTTGTTTTTTTTGCCCAAAAAACTTGAATGACTTATATGTTTTAACAATTTATAGCTGTTATTTATAGTGTTTTATTTTTAACATATAAGTCAAATAAGTTTGAAAATTTTGAGGATATCACTTTGTGAAGTAGTGGATATAAGTCCATAAAAGTTGAGGCTATTGTTTTCAAGTTTCTCTGACTTTGCTTAATTGGACTGCTATTTTTGTTTTTTTTGCCCAAAAAACTTGAATGACTTATATGTTTTAACAATTTATAGCTGTCCTAAAAATAAGCTCTTAATTGCACATTGCCGGTGTGAATGGCGGCGCTGGTTTCGCTTTTGCGACCTTGATAGTTGAAATTAATGTCGAGAAATTGGGTGATGTTTTTTTGCAATAACACCCGCCAAGTGAGATTTTGACCGGTTTGTAAGCCTTCGAGCATTTGGAAACCTACGGCCGATTGTGCATTGCCATCGAATTGATTTTGATAAAAAGAGAGTTCACCGTTGAGTGTGAATTTAGCATTGCGCGCATAACTGAAGGCGGTTCCCAATCGGTTTTGTTTCAAGATTTCGGCTTGAGCGAGTTGGTTTTCTTTGTGTTGGAATTCGTAAAACAATTCCCAACTGGCGTTTTTAGTAAACAAATAGCTGATTTTTGGAGCGATTTGGTAGCCGTTGATGTCGAAATTTTTCTCGGCATAATTTTCGGAAACCACGGCGGTCGCCAATGTTTTGGTAAAGAAGTTCAGTAACCAACTTTTTTGAAACAAATGTTGGTATTGCAATTGGTGCGAGGCATTGCTGTTTTCCTGTGAGCCATTGGACAATAAGCTCTTGGATTTGTTTTGCAAATAGGTGTAAGTGACCGAGTGTTTTTGCTTGCCTCGATTGAAAAATAAGCTGTTTCTAAATACAGAGTTGAGTCCCAAAACATCGTCTTTAGGGCTTCCAAACGGATTCAAATCGAAATTGCCGCCTTCGTTTTTAATTTTTCGGTCCATAATAAACGAGGTTTGGTTGTAAAAATAGGAGGCTATTTTTTTGATTCCTTTTTCGTTTTGCCATTGGTTTGGGTTAATGATTAGGGATTGCGAAAACTTATTTTGATGGGTTTTGATAAAGATTTGGTTGGGCAAAAACACACGTATGTATTTGGCCAAATCGGGATACGGCGCAATTTCGAATTCTTGTAATTCTTGAATGCCGTTGCCGTTGTAATCGTTCCAAGCATAGACACCTTGCCCCGCATTGACTTCTAAAAAAGTGAATTCTTGTTGGGCAATCGAGCCCGAATTGGTTTCATAGGCGGTGGTGCTTTGTACCAATTGTTTCCAAAAACGATCGTTGTACACGACTCTCGAATTGAGTGAAGGTTCTTTTTGTGCCGAGTTATTGGTGTATTCTAACACACGATAATTAGCAAAAACAGACAAATCGCTTTTGGCAGTTTGGAATACTTTCGATTTTAAGCTGAAGGTTTGCGAATGGTTGACGCGTTGTAACACGCCATTTTGGATACTATCGTTGACTCTTTGCAAATATCCCAAAGCCACGAAAACTTTGGTGCTATCACCACGACCCGCAAATCCTCCTATTTCTGAAAAACGCTGACTGATGGGGGTGAAGGTTTGGGTGCTTTTTATTTTCTCTTGGTTGTCTTCTAAACGGAAGGTTGCTCCCACCCAGTTTTTCTTTTTGTGAAAACGGACTTGGGTTTGTTGGCGAACAAAATTAGAAGTGCTCAACAAATTGTCGCTTTTGAGTACACTGGTTTGGTTTTGAAAACGCCAATTCGGAAGCTGCAAGTGCGCCATTATACGGTGTTTTTGCCCAGAAAAAGAATCGGTAAAATCTAATTTTTCCAGTTGATAAGACGCATTGCCTTTTAGTGCTCCTTTGTAGTTTGGGTTCCATTCGCTTTGGATTCCTGCGGTCCAGAAACTTTGATTACCAGTGGTTGTGGTGCCCAAATTCCAATCTCGATTGAATTCGATATTGAACAAGCGTTCTACGGTTTTGAAACTTTCGGCTATGTATTGGTAATTGCCTATGAAATCCAAATTCCATTTTCCGGTAAACAAGCGTTGTTTGGTGTTGAGTTTTGCGGCTAGTCCTTTGTTTTGATTGTCATCAAGACTCGAGAATAAGTTTTGGTCGTTGTTGCTCACACCAATTTCAAAATCAGTACTGCTTTTTTCATTTGGCTGGTATTGTCCTAAAAAAGTAGCGATTTGTATTTTTTTGGGAGCAATGAGCGGAATCGTTGGCTCATATTCTCCTTGTAAAACCCCGTTGATGGGTGCTATGTATTCGTAAATTCGGCCTATGGCTCCAGAGTTTTTCAAGAGATAATTTCCTTGATTCGGCCCTATTTTGCTGAAGCGAACATTGTACAAAACGGCTTGGTCATTGGTTGAAAATTCAAAGTATTCTTCACCATTGGCACTTTTTTTCTCGTACAAGATTTTATTTTCAGAATAGGAATCTTCATAGGCCGATGGCGCATTCATTTTGTTGGGGTCATTGCCCGCATTTTGTAAAATGGCGACTTGTTCTTTGGATAGGCTTTGTTGCACAGGTTGGTTTTTCAAGTCGCTTTCGGAATACAAATAACTACCAAAACGCCAGTTTTTGTTCTCGTGTATTCCGCCTCCATAGGCAACAATTCGGGTATAGTTTTGGTCTGTAAATTGGTATTCGACTACAATTCGCATTTCGGAAGTGATGGTAAATAAAGGGGTAAAGACCAACTCACCCGCGTTGTAATCCATCACATAATCGTTGTTTTCTCCTCGTTTTAGCAAATTGCCATTGACATACACGCGCTCCGAACCCGAAACGATCAATACGTAGGCTTCTTCATTATTACCTTTGAGTTTATAAGGTCCTTGATTGCCTTCTTGACCTGTAAACGCACTTCTAGCATATTGTCCTCGGACCAAACCAATAGCAGCCTCGATTTTGGTGTGTTTTTTGGTGTTGCCCCAATCGAATTGGGTACTCAAACCTTGTACTTTTTTATTGAAATTCATCAGCTGAGACGTTCGATTTTCTAAAAACAAATCGCCTCCGCGGACTCTCCAATCCTTGCTGTACAATTCCATAAAAATATTATCAAACTGATCCAGTCTTTGCGAATAGCCTCCGTCTTGTAGCGGAATATTACTGTCTTGAATCGAGGCGCTAATACTGACTTTGTCGGAGAGTTTACCGCTGATTTGCAGATCCAAATTTGAGTTGAGCACCGCGTTTTGATTGTTGCCGACCGTCACCCCACGCGTGATGCTTCCCGAGGTATTGAGTCCATCAAAAGGCGTAGTTTTTTTGGGATTCGTCCCTGCCATTTGATATAAAGTACCCTTCAGCGCCTCGTTGTTGACCACTAGACTATCCGAGTAGACTTGGTAGGTTTTGGTTAAAAAATCGGGATACTTAAGATAATTAACCGTTAGTTCTTCGGTGGTAAGTTGTGAAAGGGATTGTAACAACAAATAGCCTTTTTCAAAATTCACCTTATAGCTTGCGCTGGGAAGTGTTTCCTTTTTGTCGGTTGTAATTTTAAAAAAACTCGGATTGATGCTCGTCTTTTCTAACCAAATGGTATCGGTAGTTACGCGGATTTTTTTGGTGCGATAGGACGACTGATTTTCCTGCGCATATACGCCAGAAAGCCAAAAGAAGACTCCAAGAAGCACAATTTTATTCCACATAGTTACGATAACGTCCAATGTTCAAAAGTAGTATTTAATAGTGAATAGCAGTTAGTAATTAGTGAATAGTAGTGCTGGAATTTTATAGTTTACTTTCCTTTTTGACTAGTTAAGATTAAAAAAATTATGATATTTTTGAAAAAAACTGCTATGATCAAAAAAGAAATCGCCCAACATTTTTTAATACTTTGCGCAAAAGGAGAATCAAGACAAGCATTTGAGTTGTATGTTGCCAATGAATTTAAACATCACAATGCATTCTTTAAAGGGGATCGCGAATCACTGATGATTGCTATTGAAGAAAGTGCCGTATCGAGTCCCAATAAAGTATTCGAAATTCAGCGCATTTTGGAAGACGGGAATTTAGTGGCGGTTCATTCAAAAGTACAACTAGAAAAAGAAGAGATAACCTTGGCTATTATGCATATCATGCAATTTGAGGGCGATAAGATTGTCGAATTATGGGATTTTGGGCAAGCCGTTCCTGAAACAGTAGTCATTGAAAATGGGATGTTTTAATAATCACAAAATCTAATTATACTATGGCACATCCTAAAAATTATGAACGCGTTTTTGCAATGACTTTTGCCAGTGTTTATCCTCATTATTTAGCCAAAGTCCTCAAAAAAAATCGCACCCAAGAAGAACTTGATATCATTATTTGTTGGCTAACAGGGTATACACCACAAGCCTTGCAGCATCAAATGGAAACGAAAGTAGATTTTGAAACTTTTTTTGCTCAAGCACCTCAATTGCACCCGAACGCTAGCCAAATTACTGGAGTGATTTGTGGCTATCGTGTTGAAGACATCGAACATCCATTGATGCAGAAAATTCGCTATTTAGATAAATTGGTCGATGAATTAGCCAAAGGAAAAGCTATGGAGAAGATTTTGAGGGGGTAGAATAGTAACCAAGAATTTTTTCAATAAAAAAAGACCATTTTAAAATTGCTTTAAAATGGTCTTTTTGTTTTTATAAAGTCTCTTTGGTGATGATTTGCATCGTTTCGCGACTGACTTGTTTAAGCAATACAATCTTATTTTCTTCAACCAGCTTAGCGGCTTGGTCGTTAAAATGACGAATGGTGTACAAGGTCACATCTTCGTTAAACTCTACTTTGAATTTCTTAGCGAGTTTAGCATTCAATTCCCCGAAATTGCCAAATTTGTCTTCCACGCAAACCGAGAAACTAATCGCCGAGTTTTGAATCAAGTTCACTTTGATTTTGTACTTATGGAACAAAGCAAAGATTTCACTAATGTTTTCTTCCATAATGAAAGAAAAATCAATAGACGAAAGAGAAATCATCAACTGATTGCGTTTTACTATAAAACAAGGCATTTTAGGCTCCAAGTCGGGACCTTTTGCAACAGCGGTTCCTTTTAGTAATGGGTTTACAAATGATTTTACGAATAAGGGAATTTCCTTTTTTTGTAAAGGTTGTAGGGTTTTCGGATGAATTACCGTGGCGCCGTAAAAAGCTAGTTCAATCGCTTCACGATATGAAATCTGATTCAACAAACTCGCATTTTCAAAATACCTTGGGTCGGCATTCATTACGCCAGGAACGTCTTTCCAAATCGTTACGCTTTCTGCATTCAAGCAATAGGCAAAAATAGCAGCAGTATAGTCCGATCCTTCTCTTCCCAAAGTGGTCGTAAAGTTATTCTCATCCGACCCCAAAAATCCTTGGGTAATGATCAACGATTTTGATTTGATAGCTTTGGAAATATTTTTTTTAGTGAGTTCCCAATCCACTTCGGCATCACGATAATTGGCATTGGTTTTAATTAAATTACGCACGTCTACCCATTGGGTTTCAATCTGAGCATGATTCATATAGTAACTCAAAATGGTAGTCGAAATCAATTCTCCAAAACTTACCACTTGGTCATATACAAAGTTATAATTGGGAGATTTGTTGTGTGCTAAGAAGTACTCTAATTCAGCGAATAATAAGTTTATAGCGCTAAAAACGGGATGACTTTCGTTTTCAAACAAATCCAAAATAATTTGGTTGTGGTATTTTTTTACTTCTTGAACTGAGGATTGTAGTTCTGGCGATTTATCAAAATAATTTTTGATAACAACTTCTAGCGCATTGGTGGTTTTGCCCATAGCCGAAACTACCAATAATACGTCTTCATACCCAACCGTTTCTAATACGTGGTGTACATTTTTTATGCCTTCGGCATCTTTTACAGAGGCACCTCCAAATTTAAATACTCTCATTGTATCAACTTAAATTGTAAAACCAACTCTTGTTTTGGTGTCTTTCGAGCCAAAAGAGTTGCTTTACGGTTATTTACTTTTTTCCAAAAATGCATCAATTCCGTTTTGATCCATTTGTACTACTCTCCAATCCTCCAAAACTTTGGCCCCCGAATTTTCATAAAAAGAAATGGCGGGTGTGTTCCAATCCAAAACATTCCATTCGATTCTTCTCACACCATCGATTTTACCTTGCTCTATTATGGCAGAGTACAATGCAGAACCAAGACCCGTCCCACGCATGCTTTCTTTGACTACCAAATCTTCTAAATGAATCGTTTTCCCTTTCCAGGTAGAATAGCGATAATAATACAAAGCGATTCCAACAATTTCTTTTTCTTTTTCGGCTACAAAGACAGAGAACAAAGGATTTTCACCAAAACCGTCTCTTATTAAATCTTCTTCGGTAATCACAACCGCTTCGGGCTCTTTTTCGAATACTGCCAGTTCTTTAATAAGGGCTAATACACCTTTCATGTCAGAGGCAGTTCCTTTTCGTAATATCATTTTTTTGAGATTTAGATTCTAAATTGGCAACAAAAACATATAAAAATACAATTTTTTTGTCAATTTATTTGCAAAGATACAATAGTACTAAACTATCTAAATAATTATGAATTCATTTTCACAAAAAAAACGATATTTGTGACTTCAAACTAACTACAACGATTTCGTAATGGAAGAACGCAACAAAACACTTGGTGAATTTATCATCGAAAAACAATCACAATTTCAGTATTCTTCGGGGGAATTATCCCGAATCATCAACTCCATTCGTTTGGCTGCCAAAGTCGTAAACTATAAAGTAAACAAAGCTGGATTAGTAGATATCGTTGGCGCAGCAGGAGAACAAAACATTCAAGGCGAAGACCAACAAAAACTAGATGTCTATGCCAACGAAGTATTTATTCAAACCCTAATCAATCGCGAGATTGTATGCGGTATCGCCTCCGAAGAAAACGACGATTTCATCACCGTAGAAGGTTCGGACAGCAGTCACAACAACAAATATGTTGTGTTGATGGACCCTCTTGATGGCTCTTCTAATATTGATGTAAACGTATCGGTAGGAACTATTTTCTCCGTGTATCGTCGTGTTACGCCAATTGGAACTCCTGTAACTATCGAGGATTTCTTGCAACCCGGTATCAATCAAGTGGCGGCAGGTTATGTAATTTACGGAACATCAACGATGTTGGTATACACAACGGGTCACGGTGTAAACGGCTTTACACTAAATCCCGCTATCGGAACGTTTTACCTGTCACACCCCAATATGCAATATGCAAAAGATGGAAAGATTTATTCCATCAACGAAGGAAATTATGTGCATTTCCCACAAGGAGTTAAGAATTATTTAAAATACTGTCAGTTAGAAGAAGGCGATCGTCCTTATACTTCACGATATATTGGAAGTTTAGTTTCTGATTTTCACCGCAACATGATTAAGGGTGGTATTTATTTGTATCCTACAAGTTCCAAAGCTCCAAAAGGAAAATTGCGCTTGTTGTACGAATGCAATCCAATGGCTTTCATTGCCGAGCAAGCTGGTGGGAAAGCCTCTGATGGTTTTGGCCGTATCATGGAAATTCAACCTACCGAATTGCACCAACGCGTTCCATTTTTTTGTGGCAGCTACAATATGGTCGAAAAAGCGGAAGAATTTATGGCCAAAGCTGAAAACATATAACAGGAGCGAAACATCTGGCTTTTCTGGAAACATGGGTTCCTGCTCTCCGCTATATCTTTTGGGGCGAACCCCGCCCCAAAAGGATGCCACTGCGATCAGGGCTACAAGAAAAACAATTCGCTTCTTTGTAAGCATAAAAAAACCGGTAGCTTTTAAAAAGGTACCGGTTTTTTGTTTTTAAAACACTTTTTTACTAATCACTAAGTACTCAGGACTAATCACTAAAGTTATTTATTCATATTCTTCATTTCAAAGATAAAAGTATCTAAATCTACTTTTTTATCGAGTAAGGCTAATGCTTTATGTACAATATAGTTCACATTTCCTGGAGTAAAACCTAGTGCTAAACCAAAACGCACCAACAGTCGTTCTTGTTTATCCCCCAAATGATGGTCTACGTGAACCATGCGGCCCAAATCATACAAACGCTCTAATCTTTCGATGTATAAATACGGAGGGTTAATGTCATAGTTCAATGGGTTTTTTAAAATTTCTCGGTATTCCTCGGCTGAGATTTCCAAGCGAGAAGCCAGTTTGTCCAAAAAAGCTTGTTCTTCTGGTGTTGCATTTCCGTCTGCTAAAGCTACACGAACAATAGCAGAAAAATGACCTTTGTTGCGACTTTTGAATTCGTTATCAAATAAATCTGAAATTGACATAATAGTTGTTTTTATGGTTGTATTAAAGATACGATTTTTTTTAAAAAAGTAGGAATGCCAGGTTGAAATAATCCACTATTGGACTTTAAAAATAGCAGTATCAAATGCTTTATTCAACCTAAATCCCGAGAGAGATGAAAATTAGTGCCATCCAATCCTTATTTTTAATGAAAATTAGTGAATTCGTGGCCAATTTTCAAGCAACTCCTTTTCAAAAATTGTCGTAAGTTTACAGACCCTTAATCAAATTTATATAATTACCTATGTCAGAATTTTGGATTTATTTTCAAATCGGTTTACGTCACGTTTTAGATATTCATGCCTATGATCATGTTTTATTTTTAATCGCTTTAGCAGTTCCTTATTCGTTTAATGATTGGAAGCGCATCTTGTTATTGGTAACCTTGTTTACTTTAGGGCATACCATGGCATTATTCCTATCGGTTTATGGTATTGTTGCTATAAAAGTAAATGTGGTCGAGTTGTTGATTCCCATTACGATTTTGATAACCGCATTGTTTAATTTGTTTACCGCTGGGAAGTCCAGCAAAAAAGAGAGTATTAATCTGGTGTTTTTTATCACTTTGTTCTTTGGAATCATTCACGGTTTAGGATTTTCTAACTATTTCAAAACCATATTAGGCGGAACGGCCAATTCCAAATTATTACCCTTATGCGAGTTCGCTTTAGGAATAGAAGCGGCGCAGATTGCAGTAGTTTTTGTAGTTTTGGTACTGTCTTACATTGTACAAACAGTTTTTAGATTTTCAAAAAGAGATTGGACTTTGGTCATGTCTTCTTTTATAATAGGTGTAGTGCTTCCAATGATTGTTGAAAGTGAATTTTGGTTACGATAAAAATGAACGAAGTAAAATTAAATAAATACGACAAAGCCTACTTGCGAATTGCGAGAGAATGGAGTTTGTTGTCGTATTGCAAACGCAAACAAGTAGGAGCTATCATTGTAAGAGACCGAATGATTATTTCGGATGGTTACAACGGAACACCTTCAGGATTTGAAAATTGTTGCGAAGACGATGAAGGATTAACGCGTTGGGATGTCCTGCATGCCGAAGCGAATGCCATTCTCAAAGTAGCGCGATCAACACAGTCTTGCGAAGGAGCCACCTTGTACATCACACTTTCTCCCTGCAAAGAATGCAGTAAGTTGATTCACCAATCTGGAATTAAAAGAGTGGTGTACCAAAACGGATATCGTGATGATTCTGGTATACAATTTTTAATAAAAGCAGGTGTTGAGGTCATTCATATTCCTATTTTAGAAGACTAAATGAAATTCGAAAACAAATATTTGCCCATACTATTGAGTGCTACTTTAGCGCTTGGCGTTGGTATTGGCGGATGGCTGAATGTTTCGAGAGATCCAGGTTTGGTCGCTTCTAATACTTCCAAATCAAAGTTGAACTCATTAATTGATTTCATCAATAATGAATATGTAGATGATGTCAATACAGATTCTATTGTGAATTTGACAGTAGATAATATTTTGGCAAAGTTAGATCCGCACTCTGTTTATATTCCACCAAGTGTACAAACACAGGTTGCCGAGAGTATGAAAGGCGATTTTGTAGGGATTGGAATCAATTTTTACATGTACAAAGATACCGTTGCAGTCATAAAACCTGTTGCTAATGGCCCTTCAGCAAAAGCAGGAATACAAGCGGGTGACCGATTACTCTATGCTGGAAAAACGAAATTATTCGGACGTCTTTTGCCGAGTGATAGTCTTTACGCAACACTAAAAGGTGCGGTGGGTTCTGATATAGAAGTGACCGTTTACCGAAAAACTACACGTCAGAAGCTGAAATTCAAAATTAAAAGAGCGGTAATTCCACTGAAAAGTGTTGACGTGGCTTTGATGTTGAATCCTACTGTGGGTTATATCAAAATTAACCGTTTTTCTGAAACTACATTTGCTGAATTTAATTCAGGATTGACACAATTGAAAAAGCAAGGAGCACAGACTCTGGTTTTGGATTTGCGTGATAATGGTGGAGGATATATGGAAGAAGCCATAGCGATAGCCGATCATTTTTTGAAAGATAACGACTTGATTGTTTTTACCAAAAGTAAGAGCGGAACAATAGAAAAAACCTTTGCTACTGAAAAAGGGAATTTTGAATCGGGCAGATTATTTGTTTTAATCAACGAAAATAGTGCTTCTGCAAGTGAAATTCTGGCTGGAGCGATACAAGACAACGATCGCGGAACTATAGTTGGGCGTCGTTCTTTTGGTAAAGGATTAGTACAACGCGAAATGGATTTTAAAGACGGTTCTGCCGTGCGTTTGACAGTGGCTAGGTATTATACTCCTTCAGGACGTTCGATACAAAAACCTTATGCTAAAGGCAATACCGATTATTTTAAAGAATCAGAACACCGTTTTTTGAATGGCGAATTGTATCATAAAGACAGCATTAAAGTTGCAGATACTCTGAAATTCAAAACCAAAAAAGGCAAATTAGTATATGGTGGCGGCGGAATCGTTCCTGATGTCTTTGTGCCAATTAGTGCTGAAAAAGGTGAAGAAAGTGCCTCTTTGCTAGAACAATCGGGTATGGTGGGACATTTTGTGTTTGAAGAATTAGATCGAGATCGAAAAGCATTCAAAGGCTTAAGTTTTCCAGAGTTTCTGTCAAAATACAATGCTGATCACTATTTTGGTTTATTTCAGCACTATCTCAGAGAGAATGGTTTGTTCCTTCCTTTGGAAAAAAGTAAAATAGCAGTGAATCCCTATATCAAGGCAGAATTTGCTAGACAATTATTTGGTGAAAATTATTTTTATCAAATTGTCTTGAAACAAGATGAAATGGTGAAAAAAGTTTTGACAAAGAAATAGTATTAACGAATGCTGTCATGTGAATGTGTTTGCACCCCATCATTCCATAACGTAAGTAGATCTGTAGCTACGGCTGCACCACTTCCAGCCGCAATGGCTAATTGACTTCTCCAACCGGCTAATGTGCCAATTACATAAATTCCTTCCGCTACTTTGTGGTCGGTATTTCGCAATTGTATGCGTTGTTTTTCTGGCAAGGCTTTTTGATGAGGTTCTACAAACTGCATCAAGCCTTCGATAGCAAAGGTGTTGGCTGATCCTATTCCCACAATGATATTTCGGGTGGTATAAGTGTTTTTGTTCGTACTAACTTTAAATTCAGAATCTGAGGATGAAGATTGAATTGTTGAAGTAAAATTACGTTCAATTTTTACTACTTTTTCTTCAGGAATTTGAATGATGTGAGGGTAAGAATGGCTTAAGTGCAAGAGGCTTTGTTGTAACAAATCACTACCAAGAGTGCCAGCTGGAATTCCGTAAGCATTATTGAACAAGGCTTCTTGTAGGGAAGAGGCTTTTTGATGGGTAATAATTCCAATTTTTTTGTTGGCAACAAAAGATTTGTTTTGAGCCGAACCCAATACTAAGGCGCAGGAAACACCAGAAACGCCACCTCCAATAATTAGAACATCAAACATTTATAGATTGTCGTTCATTTTTTCTTCAATTTTTTTAGAAATTCTAAAAATCAGAAGAATTAAAATAGCGCAAAATGAGGCTCCTACTCCTATTAGGGCTACACCACTATTGCCTTTGAAAGGTTGTGTAAAATCTAACAAAGTAATATTAAAAATGATTAATGCAACAGCTAAAAATAGTAAAACAGTAGTAAAGATCTTCATGGTATTCTACAATTATATTTTAAAAACCAGATAGTTTTTAACTATCATGAGGGAAATTAAAATTGTTCAAGTGGACAAATTTATAAAAATTTAATTTAGACAAACAAACCTTTAACATTAGCGGCGAATAATTTAACAGCTATAGCTAAAAGGACTACACCAAAGGTTTTTCGGACGACTCCAAGGCCGTTTTTGCCTAGCATTTTTTCAATTTTTCCAGAAGATTTTAGTACAATATAAACCAAAATAATATTGAGCACTATTCCAGTTACAATATTTATAGTATGAAATTGAGAACGAAGAGATAGCAAAGTCGTCATGGTTCCAGCACCAGCAATGAGAGGAAAGGCAATAGGGACTATTGAGGCTGAATTAGCTTCTTCGTCTCTATACAAATGAATACCAAGAATCATTTCAAGAGCCAAAAAGAAGAGTACAAAGGACCCAGCTACTGCAAACGAATGGACGTCAATTCCAATTAAGCTCAGAAACTCTTCCCCTAGGAAAAGAAAAACAATCATGATTAGACCAGCCACTAGAGAGGCCTTCTCAGATTCGATATGTCCGTGCTTGGTTCTTAAGTTTATGATAATAGGAATTGATCCTACAATGTCAATAACTGCAAATAGAACCATTCCAACAGTTGCCACTTCTCTTAAGTCGAATTCTAACATACTTTTTTTTTGTCAACAAAGGTAAAATATTGTCTGTGTTTTTAATCATTTGTGTGAGGAAATGAAGTTTTTTTAGTGAATTATATAAAAAATTGTGGCTAATTGAGCAAAAAAGCAGCTTGTTTTAGCGGTTTTGAATGCGACTTTTTCATGTTCTCATAAAATAATACAATAGTTAAAGAAGAAATATTTCGCAAAAGACTCCTAGAGTTTGACTAACTTTGTAGCTTCATAAAAAGTAACCTATCATCATGTTTCAATTAGGAAAAACCATCGTATCTGAAGATATTTTAGAAAAAGAATTTGTTTGTAATTTATCGGCTTGCAAAGGTGCATGTTGTGTGGATGGTGATGCAGGAGCGCCTTTAAATAGTGAGGAAACCAAAATTTTGGAAGCTGTTTTTCCTAAAGTAAAACCCTTTTTGCGAAAACAAGGCATCGAAGCGATAGAAGCTCAAGGTACTTGGATAAAGGGTGGTGATGGGGATTTAGAAACCCCTTTAATCGATAACAAGGATTGTGCATACGTTATTTTTGATGGCACCACAGCACTTTGTGGTATTGAACAAGCCTATAATCAAGGTGTAATTGATTGGAAAAAACCAGTGTCTTGTCATTTGTATCCTATTCGAGTGAAAGATTTTAGCGATTTTGCTGCAGTGAATTATGATAAATGGGATATTTGTGATGATGCCTGTGCTTTAGGAAAAGAGTTAGAGGTTCCGGTATATAAATTTGTTAAAGAAGCATTGATCAGAAGGTTTGGAGAAGATTGGTACATGGAGCTAGAAAAAGTGGCAATTGAATTAAAAAATCAAATTTAATTTCAAGACTTTTTCGTTAAATTACAATTTTGAAATTCCCTTATTTTACTGTAGTTGTGTACATTGTTAAAATCATAAAACACTTAAAATCAAGCAATTGATAAATTAAAATTTAATATTTTCAAAATCTTCACTTTGTTAAAAACTAGGGTTGATTGTGAATAAGTTTGACTTTTAATACCCGCAATATTTCACAATCTTTGTATTCCCCAGATTGATTAAATCATTTTAAATAATCAAAAAAAAGAAACCCTATAAATGTCACATTTAGAGCCAATTTTACAAGAAAATAAAAATCGTTTCGTAATTTTTCCTATCAAGCATCATGATATTTGGGAATGGTACAAGAAAATGGAAGCCAGTTTTTGGACAGCTGAAGAAATTGACTTGTCTCAAGATTTGAACGATTGGAACAATAAGTTGAATGAGGATGAGAAATATTTCATCAAACATATTTTAGCTTTTTTTGCCGCTTCTGATGGAATTGTTAATGAAAATTTAGCCGAGAACTTTGTAAACGAAGTGCAATACGCTGAAGCTAAATTTTTCTATGGTTTTCAAATTATGATGGAAAACATTCATAGCGAAACCTATTCTTTACTAATTGATACTTATGTAAAAGATGAAGTAGAGAAAAACGAGTTGTTTACTGCAATTGAAGTGTTTCCTGCCATCAAGAAAAAAGCAGATTGGGCTTTGAGATGGATCAAGTCAGATTCATTTGCCGAGCGATTGATTGCTTTTGCTGCTGTTGAAGGGATTTTCTTTTCAGGAAGTTTTTGTTCTATTTTTTGGTTAAAAAAACGCGGTTTAATGCCAGGATTGACTTTCTCAAATGAGTTGATTTCTCGTGACGAAGGGGTACACTGTGACTTTGCAGTGCATTTACACAATCACCATTTGATCAACAAAGTTTCAAAAGAACGTATCAGAGAAATTTTAGTAGACGCCTTAAATATTGAAAGAGAATTTATCACTGAATCTTTACCAGTAAGTTTGATTGGAATGAATGCAGGTTTGATGACACAATATTTAGAATTTGTAACTGACCGTTTGTTAGTCGAGTTGGGCTGCGAAAGAGAATACAATACCAACAACCCTTTTGATTTCATGGATATGATTTCATTGCAAGGAAAGACCAATTTCTTTGAGAAAAAAGTAGCAGAATATCAGAAAGCGGGTGTGATGAACACGGACAGTGATGCACAAAAAATTTCATTCGACGCCGATTTTTAAAAAAATTTATTTACAAGAGTAGCTTTTGCGACTTCTTATAGACATTTAATTGTCTTTGATCACCACAAATTGTTGCGGGAATAGATTTTTATTGTCTTAATTTAAAATAATACTCGGGATTAGTTTCCCAAAATCATTATTACAAATACCCCAAAATAGCAAAGGGATTTGCTGTTTTTTAAAACCAAAACTTATGTACGTAGTAAAAAGAGACGGCCACAAAGAGCCAGTAATGTTCGACAAAATCACAGACAGAATTAAAAAACTATGCTATGGTTTGAATGATTTAGTAGATGCTGTAAAAGTAGCCATGCGAGTAATCGAAGGCTTGTATGATGGAGTATCCACTTCTGAATTGGATAATTTAGCGGCCGAGACTGCTGCTTCTATGACTATTGCGCATCCAGATTATGCACAATTAGCCGCTCGTATTGCTATCTCGAATTTGCATAAAAACACGAACAAGTCGTTCTCCGAAACCATGAACGAAATGTATCACTATGTGAACCCTAGAAATGGTCAAAAAGCACCCTTGCTTTCAGATGAGGTACATAAAGTAATCATGGATAATGCTGAATTTTTGAATTCCCATATTATTTATAACCGTGATTTTAACTATGATTATTTTGGTTTTAAAACTTTAGAGCGCTCGTATTTGCTAAAGATTAATGGTAAAATTGTAGAGCGCCCTCAACATATGTTGATGCGTGTGGCAGTAGGAATTCATTTGAATGATTTAGATTCTGTTATTGAAACCTATGATTTAATGTCTAAAAAATTCTTTACACACGCAACACCAACTTTATTCAATGCTGGAACCCCAAAACCTCAAATGTCCTCTTGTTTCCTTTTGGCGATGCAAGACGATAGTATTGATGGAATCTATGATACATTGAAACAAACGGCCAAAATTTCTCAATCCGCTGGAGGAATTGGTCTATCTATTCATAACGTGAGAGCAACAGGTTCTTATATTCGTGGTACAAATGGTACTTCAAATGGAATTGTGCCAATGTTGCGTGTATTCAACGATACGGCTCGTTATGTAGATCAAGGAGGTGGAAAACGTAAAGGAAGTTTTGCAGTGTATGTAGAAACTTGGCATGCTGATATTTTCGAATTCTTAGATCTGAAAAAGAATACCGGAAAAGAAGAAATGCGTGCTAGAGACCTATTCTACGCTATGTGGACTTCGGATTTATTCATGAAACGAGTACAAGAAGACGCACATTGGACGTTGATGTGTCCAAACGAATGTCCTGGTCTGTATGACGTGTATGGCGAAGAATTCGAAGCACTTTATACTGAATACGAAAGTAAAGGAAAAGGAAGAAAAACGATCAAAGCTAGAGAATTATGGGAGAAAATTCTAGAATCTCAAATTGAGACGGGAACGCCTTATATGCTATACAAAGACGCTGCTAACCGCAAATCGAATCAGAAGAATTTAGGAACTATTCGCTCGTCTAACTTGTGTACCGAAATTATGGAGTACACTTCAAAAGATGAGATTGCGGTATGTAATTTAGCGTCTATTTCATTACCGATGTTTGTTGAAAACGGGAAGTTCGACCACGATTTATTGTTCAAAGTAACAAAACGTGTGACTCGAAATTTGAATAAAGTAATCGACAGAAATTACTATCCAGTAAAAGAAGCTGAAAATTCCAACATGCGCCACCGTCCAGTTGGATTGGGAGTACAAGGCTTGGCCGATGCCTTTATTTTGTTGCGCATGCCTTTTACCAGTGATGAAGCTAAGAAATTGAACCAAGAAATTTTTGAAACCCTTTATTTCGCTGCAGTTACTGCTTCTATGGAAATGGCTAAAGAAGAAGGTCCTTATTCAACCTTTGAAGGTTCTCCTATTTCTCAAGGAGAGTTTCAACACAATCTTTGGGGATTGAAAGACGAAGAATTATCCGGAAGATGGGATTGGGCTGCTTTGAGAAAAGAAGTGATGGCCAATGGTGTACGCAACTCTTTGTTGGTTGCACCTATGCCTACTGCTTCAACTTCTCAAATTTTAGGTAATAATGAAGCGTTTGAGCCTTACACTTCTAATATTTATACCCGACGTGTACTTTCTGGTGAGTTTATCGTAGTAAACAAACATTTATTACATGATTTAGTAGAGCGTGGTTTGTGGAATGAAACTTTGAAACAAGAAATCATGAGACATAATGGATCAGTACAAAATATTGATGCTATTCCTCAAGATCTAAAAGATTTATACAAAACGGTTTGGGAGATGTCTATGAAAGACATTATCGATATGTCACGACAAAGAGGGTATTTCATTGATCAATCTCAGTCGTTGAATTTGTTTATGCAGGATGCTAATTACTCCAAATTGACTTCTATGCATTTCTATGCTTGGCAATCAGGATTGAAAACAGGAATGTACTATTTGAGAACTAAAGCTGCAGTTGATGCTATTAAGTTCACCTTGAATAATGACAAAAAGAAAATGGTTGTTCCAGAGATCAAACCAAAAACAAGACCTTTGGAAGCGGTTGAAGTAGAAACCCAAGAAATGACCGCCGAAGAATATAGAGCCATGATAGAATTGGCCAAAAACGCAGGACCAGACGATTGTGAAATGTGTGGGTCTTAAATGAATTATCCATTGAAACAAATGAAAACAGCTATCCCATTAGATAGCTGTTTTTTTATACTTTTGTAGCTATAACATCTAATCCAATCCCCTTGAGTGTATTATATTTTACGGACCGAAGTACTGTTCGGCTTGAAGATGTGGTCTTTAATGAAGCCGTTTCACAACAAATCAATCAATTTTTGAAAGAATATCAGTTTCGAAAAGTACTCGAAAAATATGATTTACTAGTAGCCAATAAAGTGTTACTTTACGGCAAAACAGGTTGTGGAAAAACGATGACTGCCAAAGCCATTGCCAAAAAATTAGATAAAAAATTGATCATTGTTAATTTATCAAGAATTGTTTCGTCCAAATTAGGAGAAACTTCCAAAAATATTGAAGGGCTATTTAAAGAAGTACAGTACGAAAGTGCCGTATTGTTTTTTGACGAGTTTGATTCTTTAGGACAAATAAGGGATTACGACAACAAAGACAATACAGAGATGAAACGAGTAGTCAATTCTATTATTCAGTTGATTGATAGTTTTCCGAGTCGTTCTGTTTTAATTGCTGCTACGAATCAAATTCAAATGATTGATGAAGCTTTAGTACGTCGCTTTGAATTACAACTTGAGTTTACAGCTCCCAACGCTGTCGTTTTGGATTCATATTATGATTCATTACTTCAAAAGTATCCCCCACAATTTCAAAAAATGGAACGTTTGTACGACCTTACTTTTGCTGAAGCCAAAAATCATTTGCTACAAACAGTGAAGAACAATGTGATTCAAGATGCGATTGCGAATCATCCTCAGGATTTATCCTAATAGAAATATAAAACCAATCGTATTTGTATATTTGACAACTAATCATGCATAAAGTAATATGAACTGGGAACAACTATTATCATTAAAACGCCAAGGCGACACAGGAAAGCGATTGCGCATCGAACAAGATGAAACTCGTTTAGGATTTGAAGTAGATTATGATCGCATCATTTTTTCGTCTGCTTTTAGAAGTTTGCAAGACAAAACTCAGGTGATTCCGTTGTCTAAAACTGATTTTGTGCATACTCGTTTGACACATAGCCTAGAGGTTTCAGTTGTCGGACGTTCTTTAGGGAGATTGGTTGGGAAAAAAATTATCGAAAAATATCCTTATTTACAAGATATTCATGGCTATCAAATGAATGATTTTGGAGCCATTGTTGCTGCGGCTTCTCTCGCACACGACATTGGGAATCCCCCATTTGGACATTCAGGTGAAAAAGCTATTGGAGAGTATTTTTCAATTGGAAAAGGACAACAATACCAAAATCAATTGAGTCCTAAGCAGTGGCAAGATTTGGTAGATTTTGAAGGTAATGCTAATGGTTTTTCAGTATTGAATAGCTCTCGCCCAGGTGTCGAAGGTGGGATTCGATTGTCGTTTGCCACTTTAGGTGCTTTTATGAAATATCCAAAAGAGAGTTTGCCAAAGAAGCCTACCAAAAATATTGCGGATAAAAAGTATGGTTTCTTTCAAACGGACAAAGATTTTTTTCAAGAGATAGCCCAAGAAATGGGAATGATTTCTAATAAAAACAAACCAGATATTGGCTTCGAAAGACATCCCTTGGCTTATTTGGTCGAAGCTGCCGATGATATTTGCTATACGATTATTGATTTTGAAGATGGAATTAATTTAGGTTTGATTTCGGAAGATTTTGCACTAGAATATTTAATCAAATTGGTAAAAGACAGTATCGATTCTTCGAAATACAAGACCTTAACTACCAAAGAAGATCGAATTAGCTATTTAAGAGCATTGGCTATTGGAAGCTTGATCAATGATGCAGTGAAAGTTTTTGTCGAAAATGAAAGCAGTATTTTGGAAGGTAATTTCCCTTTTGCTTTAATGGATAAAAGCAAATACAAAGCGCAAATGGATGATATTATTAGTATCAGCGTCAAGAAAATCTACCAAAGTAGGGAAGTGATAGAAAAAGAATTGGTAGGGTATCAAATCATTCAAACTCTTTTGGATAAATTCATTACTGCTTATAACAACTCTTTTGAAGGAAAAAGCTCTAATTATGATGATTTGATTTTAAAAATGCTTCCAGAGAAACACCATCTCGAGAAAGAAAATTTATATGAACGCTTATTACACATCTGTTATTATATTTCAATGTTGACGGACGGGAATGCCTTATTGATATATAAAACACTTACGGCTGCAAAAAATTAACAAGTGTTGTAGAATAAATTTGTTTTCAAAATATTGGATATCAAATAGTTTTGTTACATTTTTGTGTTTCTATTACTAATTGACTAAAAAAACATGAAAAAAACTTTACTTTTTTGTTTATTTATGATTTCTTTTTTAGGTTTTTCTCAATCAAATAAAGAGATTATTCAGCGATATTTAAATTCTACTACATCAAAATCTTCTTTCCCCAAAGACGATTTTTCTGATTGGGTAATCCAGAGTGATGGCGGAACAACAACTTCAGGAATTAAAAATTGTTATGTAGTTCAGCGCTATGGAGGGATTGAGATTTTTAATGCGATTTCAAATTTTGCCATTAAAAATAATGAAGTTATTGCAGTTCAACAAAGAGTTGTAAATGGGCTTTCTAAAAAAGCAAACAGTACTAAAGCTAATTTGTCAGTAATCGAAGGATTGAAAAAGGCTTATTCACAATTAGGAATTGTTCCAATCAAAGAGTTTGCGTTACTTGAAACAACAACTGTTAATAAATACAAGGTTTCGAATGGTTTAGACATAGCCGAGCCTGTATTGGCTAATTTGGTGTATCATCAAACCAAAGA
Organism: Flavobacterium sp. RSSA_27; assembly: GCF_051547125.1. Taxonomy (NCBI): domain Bacteria; kingdom Pseudomonadati; phylum Bacteroidota; class Flavobacteriia; order Flavobacteriales; family Flavobacteriaceae; genus Flavobacterium; species Flavobacterium sp. RSSA_27. The sequence goes on along the minus strand of NZ_JBPTTN010000004.1, from coordinate 283,349 downwards.
GGGTAATTTAATTTTAGCTTGGGATTACACAATTTATACCCCTAAACACGATCATATTTGGAGTGTAAGGGTTGATGCTAATAATGGGAATTTATTAGAGAAAAATGATTTTGTCATCTCTTGTAGTTTTGATCATAAAGCAGAAGGTGTAACATCAAATAGGTTTGATCCTTCGGTATTTGATATCACTTATAAACAAATATATACACCAAAATCTTTAGTTGTTAATTCAGGAACTTATAGAGTTCTACCTTTTGAGATTGAAAGTCCTAATCACGGCCCATTCAAGTTATTAACTAATGTAGAGAACGCCATTGCATCACCGTTTGGTTGGCATGATACAAATGGAGCTGTTGGTCCTGAATATACAATAACTAGGGGAAATAATGTATGGGCCAAAGAAGATTTTAATGGCACCAACAGCCCGTTAGGTTACAGCCCCGATGGTGGGCCGGATCTAAAATTCGATTTTCAATATGGGGGTATTAGTGTGCCCGCTCCAATATATATTGATGCAGCTACCACTAATTTGTTTTATATGAACAATATAATGCATGATGTCTGGTACCAATATGGTTTTGATGAAGTAAATGGGAATTTTCAAGCTAATAATTATGGCAAGGGTGGAATAGCAGGTGATTTTGTTATAGCCGAAGCACAGGATGGATCACAGGCAACAGAAGTAAAGTTAAATAATGCTAATTTCTCAACACCTGTTGACGGGATTTCTGGAAGAATGCAAATGTATTTATGGGATAAGCTACCGCAGTTAAAGCCAATTAAGGTGAATTCCCCAGCAAGTATTGCTGGAGTTTATATTGCTAAACAAAATTCATTTAATCCAGGAAAAGTAGACTTGCCAGTGGCTCCTAATTTGATTCAGTCTGATTTAGTGTTATACTTGGATAGTGTAGGAGGTACATCAGAGGCATGTGTAGCTCCGTCTAATGCCGCGGCAATGACAGGTAAAATTGTTGTTATAAGAAGGGGAGGGTGCAATTTCGTTACTAAAACTTTAGCTGCACAAACAGCTGGTGCAGCTGCAGTTATTATTGTTAACAATGTTGATGGTGAAATAACAATGTCGGGAGCAGATGTGACTATAACTATTCCTTCAATTAGTGTAACGAAAGATGTTGGAGAATTATTAATAACGCAAATGCTTTCCACGCCTGTAAATGTTAAGATACAATTAGATACAGATTTGAATTTTGTCAATGCGGATGGAGATTTTGATAACGGCATAATAGCACATGAATATGGACACGGTATCTCAACGCGTTTGGCAGGAGGTAGCAATAACTCAAGTTGTTTAAATAATGCTGATCAAATGGGAGAAGGATGGTCTGACTGGTTTGCCTTAATGATGCAAATTAAAGCTGGTGATGACCCTAGAGCAAAACGAGGGATTGGGACTTTTGTTTCATCTGAGCCAACAGATGGTTTAGGGATAAGATCTTTCCCATATTCTACTGATAGAAGTATAAATCCAATGACTTTTGCATCTACAAATAATTTTCAATTTCTAGAAAATGGTGCAGAAAAAACTTCTGTTCATGGAGTAGGTTCTGTTTGGGCTACAATTTTATGGGACTTAACATGGGCTTATGTTAATAAATATGGTTTTGATGCTAATAAATACAATGGGAATGGTGGTAATAATAAAGTTATGAAAATCGTTTTGGACGGAATTAAACTTCAGCCTTGCCAACCAACTTTTGTTGAAGCAAGAGATGCAATAATTAGGGCTGATCAGTTGTTGACTGGGGGGCAGGATTTTTGTATGATTTGGGAAGTATTTGCCGCAAGAGGATTAGGCCTTAATGCTTCATCAGGTGACCGATTTAAAGGTAATGACCAGACTGAAGATTTCACTAGACCTGCTAATGGAGCAAATTGTACATTGGCTGTAAATGATATTGAAAAACTAAATATAATGTCTGTTTATCCAAATCCTTCAGAAGGCTTAGTTACAATTAAAATAGATCAATATAACGGATTAGCTTCTATCAAGGTTCTTGATTTCAATGGTAGAGTAGTCTTAAAATTTGATAACCAACCATTCGAAAATCAAAAACAAATGGATTTAAGTAGTTTGCAATCTGGAATGTATCTGATAAAAGTAACTGGTGTAGGACTAGATTATGTAGAAAAAATAATTGTTAAATAATTGAATCAATCATTTATAAAAAAAAAATCCGTTGTAAAACGGATTTTTTATGTCTAAAACTCATATACTATTCCCACTCCTAAGGCTTGTTTTAACTGGGCTTTAGGTCCTTCTGTTATCTGATTGCCATTCACTTCTCTTTTAGATTTTATATCGTCATCATAGATGAGGTGGGCTCCAATATTGGCCTTTACATATTTATTTACCACAAGTTCTAATTGAGCATTCCAATCAATATCAATGTTTCCAAAATTATGAATGTAGTCTGAGTAAAGAGACAGTCTATTGTCTAAAATAATATTTTTGAAAATTTCTTTTTTGAACTGTCCGTTGAATAGAAAACCCAATTCTGTTCTCGATTTTTTTCCTTTAATCAAAAGATTTCCATTAGGATCATAAATGGCTTTATCAACTCCAAATGCCCCTTGATTGGCTAATCGTTGATCCATAACTAAGGTTGTTTTTGATGTAAATGGGGAAATATAATAGGAATATTTTTTTTCCTTGTTGATGTTTTCAGCACCTAATCCGATAAAAATATAGGCAGGTGCAAAGGGTCGAGAAATTGCTATTTCGGTATTTGGATAGGAATATCCATCGGTAAATTGGGTGTTGAAATTGAATTTTGCAGAATAATACCAAGAGGTTAAGGTGTCTTTTCGATAACCAAATGTGGAATTTAGTATAATAGCATCGTCTGTTTTTCGCAATTCGATTCCATCTTGCTTATTGAGACCATAACGCACTATCAATTCATTTTGCCATTTATAATTTTCTCTAGTATACACTCTTGTGAAATTTCCTTTTGCTAATACAGAAATGGAACTAGTACCTCCTGCATTCCAATTTACAAAAGCAATTTGAGTGATATCAAAACCTACTTTATTTGTATTAACCCAATTTGAAATTCCTAATGTGTTAACGGTGGTTTTTTTTATGTGAGGTGCTTTTATTGGCGGAAGCGATTTAGGAATTAAAAAACGCTTAAAATTAGGGATGAAAGTTGGAGTTAATATCGTAATAGAGTCGTTTTTTTGTTCTTCTAAAACAGGGTTTCCTTGTGCGAAACTTTCAATGGAAAAACTAGATATACAAACTAAAAAGGTTAGAAAAAAAAGTTTCATTATTTGTTTTTAAATAAATGCAAATTAACAGTTTTTAAAAGTTGAAAAAAAATCTTTCAGGCTATTAACGTCAATTTTGCTAGCGTATTGTAATTCGATTATTGTTCCTTGTTCAACAAAAGTGTCGGGTATACCGAATGTTTTTATTGTTTTTTGGTAGTTATGTGTAGCTGAAAATTCGAGTATAGCCGAACCAAAACCTCCTGTTATCACTCCATCTTCTACTGTAATTATAGTTTCAAACTGATCGAAAATAACCCTTAAAAGTGTCTCGTCTAGTGGTTTTACAAAGCCAAAATGATAATGAGCGAAAATAGATGTTTGCTCTAATTCTTCGATTGCTTTTATGACATTGTTGCCTATAGTTCCTGTAGAAAGAATGGCAATAGAAGTTCCTTCTTTTAAGCATATGGCTTTCCCAAATGGAATTTTTTTGTAAGGAGATTTCCAATTGATGAACTCACCTCTACCTCTTGGGTAGCGAATGGCAATGGGATGATCGATTCCTAATTGTGCTGTATATAGAATATTTTGAAGTTCAATTTCGTTCAAAGGAGCGTAAACCATAAGATTAGGGATACATCTCAAATAGGCCAAATCAAACACACCATGATGCGTAGCGCCGTCTTCACCAACCAATCCAGCTCTATCCAAACAAAAGATGACAGGCAAGTTTTGTAAAGCCACATCGTGGATAACTTGATCATAGGCTCTTTGCAAAAAAGTAGAATAGATGTTACAATAGACCATCATTCCTTGAGTAGCCATTCCAGCGGCTAATGTGACTGCATGTTGTTCAGCAATGCCTACATCAAAGGCGCGATTTGGAAGTTCGTCCATCATGAATTTTAAAGAACTACCAGAAGGCATCGCTGGTGTTATTCCGATGATTTTTTCATTCTTTTTGGCTAAATCTAAAAGGGTTAAACCAAAAACATCTTGGTATTTTGGGGGTAAATGCTCTTCTGATTTAGGGAGTAAATCTCCTGTTGTGGCATCAAATTTACCTGGAGCATGATATTGTACTTGGTTTTCTTCGGCTTGTTGTAGTCCTTTACCTTTGGTAGTAATCACATGCAAAAATTTTGGGCCTTTTACCTTTTTTAATCGTTGAAGTTCTTTTATAACGGCTTTGAGGTCATGTCCATCTATAGGGCCTGAATAATCAAAATTTAAGGATTTAATCATGTTGTTTTGCCAATGATTTTTTCCTTTTTTAACAGCTGTTAAATATTCTTTTAAAGCGCCAACACTAGGGTCGATTCCTATGGCATTGTCGTTTAAAATGACCAGCAAATTCGCATCGGTTACACCCGCATGATTGAGTCCTTCAAAAGCCATTCCTGAAGCAATTGAAGCATCTCCTATTACAGCAATATGTTGCTTTTCGGTATCTCCTTTTAGATTAGAAGCAATCGCCATTCCTAATGCTGCCGAAATAGAGGTAGAGGAGTGCCCTACGCCAAAGGCATCATAAACACTCTCGCTTCTTTTTGGAAATCCAGAAAGGCCATTGAGCTGTCGGTTAGTATGAAAACTATTTTTTCTTTCTGTTAAAATTTTATGCCCATAGGCTTGATGGCCTACGTCCCATATCAATAAATCATTTGGGGTGTCAAATACATAATGCAAAGCAATAGTCAATTCAACTACACCAAGGCTGGCGCCTAAATGCCCTTCTTTTACGGCCACAATATTGATTATAAAATCGCGTAATTCTTGTGCCAAAAGAGGAAGTTGCGCTTCATTTAGTAAGCGTAAATCTACGGGGGAATTGATATGTTCGAGTAGGTTACTTTTCATTTAATGATTAAAAAAGCGAATTTACGGTTTTGTTTTTTATTATTTTTGCGATTCACTTAATTATTCCCCTTTTGGGGTGTGCAAGTTATGATACATCCTTTCACCGACGAATATTTCATGAAAAAAGCTTTGCAAGAAGCGGAAATGGCTTTTGATAAAGGTGAAATTCCTGTGGGAGCCGTTATTGTAGTGGCGGATAAAGTGATTGCTCGAACACATAACTTGACCGAGTTGCTCAACGATGTTACGGCCCATGCCGAAATTCAAGCCATAACCGCAGCTGCTAATTTCTTAGGTGGAAAATACTTGAAGGATTGCACCTTGTATGTGACTTTAGAACCTTGTCAAATGTGCGCAGGGGCTTTGTATTGGAGTCAAATTGCTAAAATTGTTTTTGGCGCCAGTGATACGCATCGGGGCTATGAAAAATTGGGTACACAATTACACCCCAAAACTACGGTGGTTCGTGGTGTTTTAGCAGAGGAAGCAGCCGATTTGATGAAGCGTTTTTTTGCAGAGAAAAGAAAGTAATTGAACTCTATAAAGTCCTAGCCCAGATAGCAACGGCATCCTTTTGCTGCCTTCTTTGGGCAGGAAAAGATATAGTGGATAGCTGGAATAGCTCCCACTTATCGTTTTGAACTTTAAAAGTATATAAAGAGAATTGACGAATTAGAATTGATTATAATTCGGGAATTCTATCAAACACTTTTTTTAATATTTGAAAATCAGCGAATCAGCGGCAAAAAAAGTTAGCCAAGCTGCTGTCAAAGTTTCTCCGTTTTCTTGAAATTTGTGGCAAAAAAAAGACACAAAAAAACCGCTACTCTTTCGAATAACGGTTTTGTTTGTTTTAGTCTGTAATAACATTTCCTTTTTTGTCGTAGAAATGATATTCTAAATACGTGTAAGCGTCACGCGGTATAATTTTCACCCATTTCTTATGTTCAAAAAACCATTTCGAACGTAAGGATGGAAAACCTTTACTGAGGTAAGCAGCCACAAACGGGTGTACATTAAGTACCACTTTCTTGTGGGTTTTTAGATGTCTTTCAAGATCGGAAGTGATTTTGTCAATGATTAGAATTGGCGCTTCAATTTCGCCATGTTCATTGTTAGGATCTTCTTCTCTGGTCTTGATATTGACTTCTGGTCTTACTCTTTGTCTAGTAATTTGAACTAAACCAAATTTACTAGGAGGTAAGATCTTGTGTTTGGCTTTATCATCACTCATCTCTTCTCTTAGGAAGTCGAATAAGACTTTGCGATTTTCGGGATTGGCCATATCGATAAAATCAACTACTATGATGCCTCCCATATCTCTTAAACGCAATTGTCTTGCGATTTCGGCGGCAGCAATCATGTTTACTTCCATTGCGGTGTCTTCTTGATTGGTAGCTTTGTTCGAACGGTTGCCGCTATTTACGTCTATAACGTGAAGGGCTTCAGTATGTTCGATAATTAAATAAGCTCCTTTGCTCATGGAAACTGTTTTTCCGAAGGAAGTCTTGATTTGTCTCTCTATATTGTATTTCTCGAATATTGGAGTGTCTTTCGATTGATAAAACTTTACAATTGATTGTTTGGATGGTGCAATTTCTTGCAAGTAATCCTTTGTTTGTTGGTACAACTCTTCATCATCTATTTGAATACCACTAAAGGTATCATTAAACACGTCGCGAAGTATAGAGGAGGCTCTGTTGAGCTCACCTAGCACTTTTGACGGATGATGAGCAGTTGGTAATTTCTTACACATTGCAGTCCATCTGCTGAGCAGGTTCTGCAAATCTTTTTCTAATTCGGCTGTATTTTTGCCTTCGGCTACTGTGCGAACAATAACGCCAAAGCCTTTTGGTTTGATGGATTGTACAAGTTTTTTGAGTCTGTCTTTTTCTTTTTTGTCTTCTATTTTTTGAGAAATAGATACGCGATCAGAAAAAGGGACAAGAACGATAAAACGTCCAGCCAAGGATAGTTCTGCACTAATTCTTGGGCCTTTGGTGGATATCGGTTCTTTGACTACTTGTACTAAAACAGATTGATTGGCATTCAAAACATCAGTAATGGTGCCGTCTTTATCAATCTCTTTTTCAAACTGAAAGTTTTTTAGGGAGAAATCTTTTATTTTACCTGCGCTTACAAGTTTTATGAATTTCAGTTGAGAAGCAAGGTTTGGACCTAAATCATGATAATGTAGAAAGGCGTCTTTTTCATAGCCTACATGTACAAAAGCAGCATTGAGTCCAGCAACTGGTTTTCTTATTTTGGCAATAAAAATATCACCAACTTGAAAGTTGCTTGTTTCTTGTTCTTTGTGTAATTCAATTAGTTTTCCATCTTTTAATAAGGCAAAATCTACGGCATCAGAACTAGAACGAATAATTAATTCTTTATTCACGCGGTACATTTTTATCCAGACTTTAAAGTTTTCAGTTTTCAGTTTTCAGTTTTACAACTCATAACTCATAACTCATAACTGAATTGTAAGGATGGATTAAACAATATTTAACAGGTTTGACCCGGATGAAGTTTCAGTCGGCAGTTTTCAGAGGGCAATATGCAGTTTAAGCTGCAATCTGAAGTCTGAAATCTAATGTCTGAAATTCAAATTTCAATGAACTTTTAAAAAGAAAAAAGTAGTTTAAAACTACTTTTTCTTTTTGTGACGGTTAGCTCTCGCTCTTTTTTTACGTTTGTGCGTCGCTACCTTATGTCTCTTTCTTTTTTTACCACTTGGCATATCCTGAAGATTTTATGATTAATTAATAGATTATTTTGCTTCGTTATTCGTTTTTACACCTTCTACAAACACTTTAGCTGGTTTAAAAGCTGGGATGTTGTGGGCAGGGATTTTAATAGTGGTATTTTTAGAAATATTTCTTCCTGTTTTTTCCGCTCTTGTTTTCACAATAAAACTTCCGAAACCTCTTAGATACACATTGTCTCCAGTTTCTAATGAAGTTTTAACTTCATTCATAAAAGTCTCAACTGTTGCTTGAACATCTCCTTTTTCTAGACCTAATTTTTCTGAAATTTTCGCTACGATATCTGCTTTCGTCATTTTCTTTCCTTTTTAATATGTTGTACTATTTTTTTTGAGGTTGCAAATATACGAATATAAAAAACAATAAATCAACCTAATTCGTTAAAATTTAATTACATAAACTTTTACTTTTGCTTACAAATAATTTACAATGACTTTTTCTAATTCGCTAATCCAATGGTATTTACAAAATAAAAGGGATTTACCATGGCGAAATACCACTAATCCATACCCTATTTGGCTCTCAGAAATTATACTTCAACAAACGCGGGTGGCTCAAGGAATGCCTTATTTTAACGCCTTTTTGAATCAATTTCCTACAGTTAGACATTTGGCTCTAGCCGATGAACAACAAGTGCTTAAACTTTGGCAAGGTTTAGGGTATTATTCTAGAGCTAGAAATTTGCATCAAACCGCTCAATATATAAATAAGGAGTTGAATGGTGTTTTTCCAGATTCTTATTCCCATCTTTTACAATTAAAAGGAGTAGGGGAATATACGGCAGCGGCAATTGCTTCTTTTGCGTTTAACGAACCTGTTTCAGTTGTCGACGGAAATGTCTTCAGGGTCTTGTCACGTTATTTCGGAATGGAGTCAGATATAAGTTCAGGAAAAACCAAAAAGGAATTCACTGCTTTGGCTACCGAATTGTTACCCAAAGATCAGCCTGCACTTTTCAATCAAGCCATAATGGAGTTTGGAGCCTTACAATGTGTGCCCAAAAATCCAGATTGCGAAAATTGCATATTCAATTCTAGTTGCGTTGCCTTGCAAAAAGGACTCGTTGCACAATTGCCTTTCAAATCAAAAAAAATAAAAATCAGAAAGCGATACTTTAATTATATAGTACTACAAGACAAAAAAGGCAATACCAAAATACAACAAAGAACAGACAAAGGTATTTGGCACAATCTGTATGAATTCCCATTATTTGAAACCACACAAGAAGAAGGATTTGAAACCATAGCTCCATTAATTCAAAAAAATGCTGCCTTTGGATCAACAGTTGTAAGTATTCAAGAAATGAATCCTATAAGTAAAATTCATAAATTATCACATCAACATTTGCATATCAAATTTTGGAAAGTAGGTATTGATGAGGTGCTAATTGATGGTATTGGTACAAATGAATTGCAAACTTTTCCATTTCCTATTGTGATACATAATTTCATCCTAGAAGATGCTGCAAAAAAGTTTTAAAAAAAATGTATCTTTGGTTGAAATACCATAAAGCTATGAACGGAACATTAAATAAAGTGATGCTGATAGGGCATCTTGGCGACGATATTAAGATGCATTATTTTGAAGGAGGTAATTGTATTGGACGCTTTCAATTGGCCACCAACGAAGTGTATATCAATAAATCGACCAATGAAAAAATCACTTCCACAGAGTGGCATAACTTAGTAGTACGCAACAAAGCTGCCGAGATCTGCGAAAAATACCTTTCTAAAGGCGATAAAATATATGTAGAAGGTCGCATTAAATCACGACAATGGCAAGCCGAAGATGGAACCATGAAATCCACCACCGAAATTCAAGTCACTGAATTTACTTTTTTGACTACCAAAAAGGAACATGAGAACAAAAGCAATCCTAGTCAAGAATCATCAAAAAACACTAACTTTGACGCCTCAAATAGTGGTTTGCCCATAAACGACTTGCCATTTTAAGGGAAGTTGCAACTGAATAAAAAATGAAAATAAAAGTTAGTATAGTTATTTTAGGACTATTGTTGTTGGCCGTAACGGGTTGTAAAAATGACGTGTTGCCCAAACCTGCAGGCTACTTACGATTGGATTATCCCGTAGCCCAATATGCAGATTTTAAAACCCCTTGTCCCTTCACTTTCGAAAGTAATGATGCTGCCATAGTCGAAGGAAAATCAGATTGTAGCTACACAATTACCTATCCCAAAATGAAAGCTACCATTTATTTGACCTACAAACCAGTATCAAACAATATCAAAAAATTATTACGTGATGCACAGAAATTAACTTTTGAACACGTGATCAAGGCCGATGATATTATTGAGCAACCGTACTTGAATCCGGACAAAAAAGTATATGGCATGTTTTATCAAGTAGATGGTAATGCTGCTACCAATTCTCAGTTTTACGCTACAGATAGCACAAGACATTTCATCACAGGCTCGGTTTATTTCTATGCCAAGCCTAATTTTGATTCCATTATGCCTGCTGCAAGTTATATCAAAAACGACATGCAACATTTGCTAGAAACATTAAAGTGGAAGTAATTTTTTTAGGAGCACAACAATTGGTTTCTCAATAACGAATCCTTCTGCTACTTCCATCAAGGCTAGCCAGAACGCTTGGTTTTTTATAAGAACAAAAAATAAAAAAAGCATTCGTTTTTGCGAATGCTTTTTAGTTTAAGAATTTTTCTACCTATGACTTAGTGTTTACAACTTTATAGGTTTTGCCATCGGCAACGCCTTCAATTACTTGAGTTAATTTCGTTGGAGTTTGAACCGTTTTGTCAAAAGATACAGTAGCTAATTTTTTATCAAAATCAACGGTAGCTTTTTCTACCCCTTCAGATTCTGCTAATTTTTTCTCGATAGTTTTTGCGCAACCAACGGCACAAGTCATTCCTTCGATAGCAAAACTTGCGGTTTGTACATTAGCGGCAGCAATTGGTTTTTTAACTACTTCAGTTTTTGTTTCTTTTGTTGCTGCTTCAGTAGCTTTTTCCTCGTGTTTACAGCTTATCACAGCTAGACCGATAAGGGCTAAAGCTGTTATTGTTTTTGTAATATTCATAGTTCTTGTTATTGCAATTGTTGATTGCGGCAAAATTAATCAAAAAAACACCTAGAAATTCCCAAAATAATTACAATTTTGGATCAAATTAAAAAGTATGGTTGTTAAACAATTCAAGTGGATTTTTTTATTGCTTTTATCGCTTATTTGGGGTAGTTCTTTTATATTGATTAAAAAGGGATTGGTAGGATTAACGGCTTTTCAATTAGGGTCCTTGCGTATTATTTTTGCAGCGCTGTTTTTGTTGTTGATTGGCTTTAGAAGTTTGGTAAAAATCCCGCAGCATCAATGGAAGTACATTGCTTTAACTTCTATGTTTGGAACGTTTTTACCTGCTTATTTGTTTGCTATTGCACAAACGCAAATTGATAGTTCCATCAGTTCTATTCTCAATTCCTTAACGCCTTTGAATACTTTGTTGATTGGAGCGCTTTTCTTTAGATTGGATTTTAGACGCAATCAAATTTTTGGAGTATTGATTGGTTTAGTGGGTAGTGCTTTGTTGATTTGGAATGGCGCGGTGCATCATCCCAATCAAAATTATTATTATGCTTTTTTAGTGTTGATTGCTTCGATTTGCTATGCTACAAATGTCAATTTGATTAAGAAATATTTATCGGATTTGCCTTCGTTGAGTATTACAACGGGTAATTTTTTGGTTTTGCTTTTTCCTGCTTTGGCAGTGTTGTACAGTACTGATTTTTTTGCAATATCTTATGGGGTGGAAGTTCAAGAATCGGTGTTGTATATTTTGATTTTGGGAGTATTGGGAACGGGAATTGCCAATATCATTTTCTTTAAACTCATTCAGATTTCGTCGCCTGTTTTTGCTACTTCGGTTACGTATTTGATTCCAGTAGTAGCTTTCTTTTGGGGAATGTTAGACCAAGAGTTGTTAACGCCTGTACAGCTTTTTGGCGCCTTTATTGTTTTGGTTGGGGTGTATTTATCGGCCAGAAAATAGACTGTAGATTATAGAAAAGAGAAGGCATAAAGCTACAAATTAGAAAAAGTAGAGATACAATAACCGATAACGGAAATCATTTTTGATAGCCGAGACAAAATATTGTAAACGAAAAAGACTGCCGATAAAAGCAGTCTTTATTGTTTTAATTTAAGTTGTGATTATTGAAAATCGGCATCGGTTACGCCTTCGTTGATTTTTACATCAGACATTTTGATGTCAAGTTCAAAACCTACATTTTGGATGATATTGAAAGGAATTTTTACGCCTTTTACCGCTCTATAATCGCCATAATTGGTGGTTTGCGTCATACTTTGACCTCCTTGCTCTAGAACTTTTGATTCGGCTACTTTTAGACCAGTTGTGGTGTCATAGAAATAAGTTGTTTTGCCGTCTTTGATTCCGTAAGCGTCTTTACCATTGATGGTTTCGATGCCAGACAAGGTGATGTCTACTTTTTTTAGTAAAGTTACTTCTTCAAATGTAGTGGCACTAGCTTTCATAGCATCTAAGTCTTTGCCAGTAAAATCTCTGCGTTGTCCTTGTTGAATAGCGTAGGCTCCTTTTTCGTTTACCACTTGTTTCATCAAGCTCATAGCTCCCATAGCTAATTCTACCATCAACTTTCCTTTACTGTCAATTTTTGAGGTATAGCTTAATGGAGAAGGCGCTTGTGGAATGGTTGTAGAACCCGTCATAGCAATCGTTTTTACAGTAGCTACAGCTTTGTCTCCACCAATAGCTTTGATGTAGTTTTCTAAAACACTTTTGGCGGTAACTCCAGCTGGAATTTCTTTTTTGGTTACTGGTTTTTCTACTGGATTACCATATTTGTCAAAAAAGAACAATGGTAGTTTTAGTTTTTCTAAACCAGATGTTATCTCACTTGCTTTTCCAACGATTACAATTCGGGTGTTGTCTAATAAGAAGTATTTATTAGCCACGCGTAGAATATCATCAGGTGTTACGGCATTAATAGTTTGAATGTATTTTTCGTAAAAATCGGCAGGCAATTGTTCTGTTTCGATATTTAAAGCATAGCGCGCCACGGCTTGTGGTTTTTGTACATTCATTACAAAACGACCAATATAACCTGCTTTTACGTTTTTCAAGACTTCGGCATCTACTTTTTCTGTTCTGATTTTTTTGATTTCTTTGATGAATTCAACCACAGCACTATCAGTAACAGCATTACGAACGGCAGAAGTAGCTACAAATTTGGTCACATATTTTCCGCTGCCTATTTCAGAACGAGCTCCATAAGTCCAAGCGTGTTTTTCTCTCAAATTCATATTCAAATACGAATTGAAATCACCACCTAAAATTTGATTAGCAATCACTGCTGGGAAAAAATCTGGGTCATTCATTTTTAGATTTAAGGTGTTGACCAACGAAATTTCGGATTGTACAGCATTTGGTACGTCTACTATGTTGATTTGTAATTGACCTACGTTTGGATTAGCCGTATAGTTTTCTTTGGTAATGGTTTTTTTCTCCCAAGCGCCAAATAGTTTTTCAACAGCAGCTTTGGTTTCTTTGAATTTTACGTCTCCAATGATTACCAAATAAGCGTTTTCTGGAACAAAACGAGTAGCATAGTTGTTTTGAACATCAGCTAGCGTTACATTTTTTAAAGTCTCTTCAGAAATGTATTCTCCGGAAGGATGGTTTTTGCCAAAAGCGAGTACATCAACAACTCGACTAGAAATTGCGGCTACGCTTTTCTCATTGGCTTTTAATCCTTCAATCATTTTCGCTTTGTCTTTGTCGAATTCTTCTTGTGTGAAAAGCGGAAACAATGAGCCTTCGGCTAATAATTCTAAAACGCGTCCAGCATATTTAGACAGTGCACTTGCAGAAGCACCTTGAGAAGAGAAGTTGATGTTGGCACCTAAGAAATCAATTTCTTCATTGAATGCATCTTTTGGAGTTTTTTGACTTCCGTTGCCAATCAAGCTGCTGGTCAAATCATCTACTCCTTTTTTGTTGCCTTCAGCAAAAGGAGGGTTGTCTAATGTTAGAGTAAAAGAAACACGTGGCAATTTGTGGTTTTCTACGACCATCACTTTGAGACCATTTTTTAAGACAAAGCTTTGTGGTTTCTTGATTTGAACTATAGGAGCTGGTCCTGGTTTGGGTTGTGGTCTGTTTTGCGCTTGCATAATTCCTGTTACTAAGAATAGGGTTAAGAGGATGCTTATATTTTTCATAATGTTCATATCTTGTTATTTGGACTTTTCAGCAGCTGGTACATAATCTAAAACTAAACGTTGATTTGGGTTTAAGTATTTTTTGGCCACGTCTCTAATTTCTTCTCTAGTGATAGAGTGAATCATTTCGATTTCGGTATTGATTAGGTTGATATCACCATACAACAAATAATAGCTAGCCAAATTCTCGGCGATTCCCTCAATAGAAGCATTAGAGCTTACAAAATTGTTATCGAACTTGTTTTGTAGTTTTTGATAATCTTTCTCGGAAATTAATTCGGTTTGTAATTTTGTTATTTCTTCATCAATTTCTTTCAAGATAGCTGTTGGAGAATTTTGTCCCATTGGTAAACCGTACAAAATATACATTCCGTAATCTTCTTGGCTGTTGCTAAAAGCACCTACTTGTAGTGCAATTTTTTTGTCGTCTACAATTTTCTTGTACAATTTAGAGCTTTTACCATCGCTTAAATAAGAAGAAATAAGGTCTAAAACGCGTGCATCTCTTGTTTTCATTGAAGGCGTTCTGTAAGCCGCAACAATAGCTGGAATTTGAATGTTGTTGTCTTCAAATCTAGCTTTTATGGTTTCGGTTATAGGTTCTTCGATGAATTGTTCTCTTTTAATCGGAGCTCCTTTAGGAATTGTTCCAAAATACTGTGCAATCCATTTTTTAGCTTGGTCTTTTTTGAAATCTCCTGCTACAACTAAAACAGCATTATTAGGAATGTAGAATTTCTTGTTGAACGCTTGAAATTCTTCTAAAGTAGCAGCATCTAAATGTTCCATAGAACCGATTGTTGCCCAACGGTAAGGGTGTTTTTTGAACAGGTTTTCTTTTACTACCGCTTGAAATCTACCATAAGGTTGGTTGTCCATTCGGGTTCTTTTTTCCTCTTTCACTACCTCGTTTTGCGTGTCTACACCAATTTTGTTGATTACTGGGTGCAATAATCTTTCGGATTCCATCCAAAGGGCTAGTTCTAAATTATTTGAAGGAAAAACTTCGTAATAATAGGTTCTGTCCTCTGAAGTATTGGCGTTGTTAACACCTCCGTTGGCAGTTACAATCTTGAACCATTCGCCACGTTTGATGTTTTCGGTTCCTTCAAATAACAAATGCTCAAAAAAGTGAGCAAAACCAGTACGGTCTGGCCTTTCGTCTTTAGAACCTACATGATACATTACTGAAGTGATTGCTACTGGAGCAGACGGGTCTTGGTGTAAAATGACATGCATTCCATTGTCTAAGTCGTACTCTTCAAACGCTACTTTTTGAGCCGAGGCAACGCCTCCAAGCATCAATACGCTACTCAAAGCCATTATTGTTTTTTTCATAAAGATTATTAAAATTTTGTTGTTGCATTAGTTTTGGTTCTATAAAAAATGTTACATCAAATGTACTTTATTTTAGTCTTTATTGTAAAATTAATCTTGTTTTAATTTGATTTTAACATTAGTTCAAGCACTGTAAATAGCTTAAAAATCAGAGGGTAACAGGTCTGTAAATATTTTTTAGTCATTAGATTGCAGGATTAATTTTTAGTTGTATATTTGCAACCTTAAAAATCAATAAATCAATTTGGTATGTATGCAATCGTAGAGATAGCAGGGCAACAATTTAAAGTAAGCAAAGACTTAAAGGTTTATGTTCACCGTTTGGCTAATGAAGAAGGTTCAAAAGTTTCTTTTGACAAAGTTCTTTTATTAGACGATAATGGAAATGTAACTTTAGGCGCCCCAGCTATAGAAGGTGCTTCAGTAGAAGCTAAAGTGTTACAACACTTAAAAGGAGATAAAGTTATCGTTTTCAAAAAGAAAAGAAGAAA
The DNA here is from genome assembly GCF_051547125.1 of Flavobacterium sp. RSSA_27. Classification (NCBI taxonomy): domain Bacteria; kingdom Pseudomonadati; phylum Bacteroidota; class Flavobacteriia; order Flavobacteriales; family Flavobacteriaceae; genus Flavobacterium; species Flavobacterium sp. RSSA_27. The sequence continues at coordinate 267,422 of NZ_JBPTTN010000004.1, read as the reverse complement.
AGGATACAAAAAAAGAAATGGTCACAGACAATATCTTACTCAAATTGTAATTGAAGGTATTACTGCAGCAGGAACAACTAAAAAAGCAGCTCCAAAAAAAGCAGCAGTTGAAGCAACCACTGAAGAAGCGCCAGCTCCTAAAGTAAAAAAAGCTCCTAAAGCTAAAAAAGAAGATACAAAAGAATAATAACAATATTAAAACCAATACGTCATGGCTCACAAGAAAGGTGTCGGTAGTTCTAAGAATGGTAGAGAATCAGAATCAAAACGTCTAGGCGTTAAGATTTTTGGTGGTCAAGCTGCTATTGCTGGGAACATCATCGTAAGACAAAGAGGTTCTAAACACAATCCAGGTGCTAATGTTTACATTAGTAAAGATCATACTTTACACGCTAAGGTTGATGGAGTTGTGAAGTTCCAAAAGAAAAAAGATAATAAATCATACGTTTCTGTACTTCCATTTGAAGCATAAGAAATAGGATTATAATTATGTAAAAGACCTGTCATTTTGATAGGTCTTTTTTTGTGGTATACCTTTATAAAGAAGGGTTAAAAACAAACCCAATATTGAAAAAAGCTTTAATTTTTTTATTATTGATCCATGAAGCATCAAATAAAATAGGCCCTAGAAAGGTGTCAAAAGAAACCGTAGCCCCGCCAGAAAGTAAAAGGCTTGTATTGACTTGATTTTGCCATTCACCTTTTGGGTTGCTAAAGTTTTTGCTAAACTCGTTAAAGTTCTTAAAGCCTAATATAGCAAAATCACAATGTGGGATTAAATAAATGTTAGTAGTCAAATGGGTTTGTAGTCCGATATTGCCTTTAATAAATTGACTTGGATTGACTTCATTTTCTTGTAATCCCATAAATTTCACCCCTCTTTTTATTGGGTTGGCAAAATAACCTCCCAAAAAGAAATTGGAAGTATAGCCATAAATTGTTGCCGAGATTTTCTCCCCTTTAGCACTGTCTTCAAAAGTGAAACCTGCATTGGCACCAAGAATTAGGGTGTTTTTATCAAGCGGAATGCGGGCTTCATAATTTGTACTAAATTGTGTGAAAGGGGTCAATGCTCCACTAAAATTAGGGATATTCGTGTTCACTAAATTATAGTCTATATCCTGTATCAATGAACGGCTAAGCTTAATCTCAATTTTGTTTCCATTGGTTGCAAAAAAAACTTTGTTTAAATTATTTAAGGAATAATAAACATTGGCCTGAAACAAGTTGAGATAATAACTCGATAAAAAGAAACGGTTATTAAATTCGGCCCCAGTTTTAGGGCGTAAATGGGTGTAATTATAATCTAAACTAAAACCAAAATAACTCTTTAAGAAATTAATATTCTTATTGATTTGGTTTTCGAATACAATCCCGTTAAATAAAATATTTTCAGCTTTTTTGTTGTCTATATAAACATCTTGGGTTAACGATTGGGTATACAACTCTGATCGCCACCACCATGATTTATCTTTGGAGAATATCTTTTGATATTGCACTCTAAGTCGAGGTTGTTGAGCAATATCACCTGTGATAAGTATTCTTGATGATTCGCCTAAAAGATTTCTTCCGGTATAATTTACAATGGCACCAAACCCACGAAAGGTGTCAAAATGTAACGAGGCTTTGATTTGATGTTTATAATACTCAGAGGCTTCAATGGTTACTATATTTTTATTTTTTTCACTAGTAGTCGAAAAATAAATTTGATTAAACAAATTGGTTCCCATAGCTTTTCTAGCTCCATCAGCAATTTCATTGACTGTATAATTTTGAAACGGAGCAAGTCCTGATCGTTGCTCGACTAGATTAAGATTAGCTTTGCTTATGTTTTTGTAAACAATAGAGTCGATTAACTGACTATTTTGATGGGTTGTAATTGTGTGCTTAATGTTTTTGTAAGGTTTTAGTTGGTTGGCTAGTGCAATAAGTGCACTTAGGTTTTGGTTGGTGGCCACTTTACCTTGATTATAGATTTCGTTGGCGGCCCCAAAATCACCTGTGGAATAAGTTAAATTTGGAAAATGACTTAAAAGAATGTCACACAGTTTTTTATTGTCTTCGTTTTTAAGGTTACTTGTAAGCATGGTAGCTTGAAAAAGTAAATTGGATAAATTTTCTAAATCTTTTGCGGTAACTTTTTCATCACCTACATCACTACCTATTATAATATCAGCGCCCATTTTTTTTGCGATGTCTGTAGGGAAATTATCAAGTAACCCACCATCAACAAGGACCGTATTGTTATGAAATATAGGACTAAAAGCACCAGGAATGGACATGCTTGCACGCATAGCCAAAGCTAAAGACCCTTCGTCTAGGGTCACTAATTTTCCATTAAGAATATCAGTGGCTACAGCACGATAGGGAATAGTCAACTCATCAAAATTGGTCACATGATATACAGGATTGGTTAGAACGGCTAAAAATTCTCTTAAATTTTGATCATTTAAGAGCGAAGGTTTGATTTTTGGTTTATAATTTTTGACGTCAATATCGATTAGATAACGATCAAATTCACCCATCTCTTCAACACTTACATTGTTTAAGGAAATTTTCCCGCCTAGGAGTTCGTTCCATTTGACTGTTTTGGCAATTTTGGCAATACTATCTCCAGAATATCCCATGGCATATAAGCCACCCACTATGCTGCCCATACTAGTACCAACGATTAGGTCTGGAACTATTCCTAAGGAATCTAGGGTTTGTAAAAGGGGGATATGAGCCACCCCTTTGGCACCACCACCACTAAGTACTAAAGCAACTTTTGGTTTTTGAGTTTGACCCCACAGAATCGTGGTACTCGTCCATAAACCTAGACAGAAAAAATAAAGGATGGTTTTTTTCAAAATACTGTGGATTTAATGTGATTTATGTTCTCTAAAGATAGGATTAAAGTTCAGAAGAAAATAAAAGGGTGTCCTTTTGTCCCGAATTTTTTAATAATTTAAAATGGGAATGTATCGCATTTAGTGCGTGACGACTTTGGTAGGGCAACTGATTTTCTTCTGCATATTTTTGAATAATGGGGGTTATTTTGGGATAATAGGTGTGTCCAACCGTAGGAAACAGATGATGCGCAACATGATGGGTAAATCCTCCGTATAAAAAATCAAAGAGGGGATGACCGGCATTAAAATCTCTCGTTACTCTCATTTGATGTTCGGCCCAAGTAAGATTCATTTTGCCGTCTTTTGGTACTTCTGGAAAGATAGAGTCTTCGTCAACATGAGTCGAGATTAGTGCTACTACACCAAAGAGACTAGAACAAAGGTGCATGACAAGCCAAGCCAAAAGAATCGTTGTGAATTTTTGATCAAGCATCCAAAATGGGATTAACAGCATATAGCATAAATTGAAAATTTTAGAAACAAAAAGTTTAAGGTATTCCATACGAGGAATGGTATATACGCGTTTAAGATAATTGTCTTTGGTGCCAAAAAAATCTTTAAAATCCCGAATGAACAACCAAATAAGGGTGTAAAATGGATACAGCAACCACATATAAATATGTTGGTATTGATGAAATGAATATCTTGGACTATTGGGAAATATACGAACCACATCACTTTGCTTAATATCGCAATCCCAATGCTGGATATTTGGGTATGGATGGTGTAGTATTAAATGGCGCTGAATCCAAATCTCGCTATTCGATCCAAAGAGATCCACAATATAGCAAAAGGTTCTGTTTTGCTTTTTAGTAAAAAAAAGGGCGCCGTGACTGGCATCATGAAAGGAGTTTACAAATAGTAAAATCATCGAAAACCCCATAAAAAGATACGAAAGAAATAATAGGGGAGTGGAGTTGCCAAAAAGAAGAATGCTGCTATAGGAAGCTATAAAAATGAGCAACAACAATAAGGCTTTTAGCCTATTTCTGTACTTAGGTTTTTTATCTTTCAAAACCTTTTCTTGGACTTCTTTGTTTAATTTTCTGAAAAAATCATCTTTCCCAGGGCGTAGAAATTCGGGTTTAACTTCAGTATTGTTCATAACGCAATAGTTTAGTAATAGAATTTATTTACATCATAAAAATATTCAAAAAAAATTAATTTTGTTTTGATTTGTAGTGGTTTAGTTTGTTATCGATGATTTCTTAAATACAAAACCCTTACAGTACAACTGAATGTAGTTCAGTTTCCTGTAAGGGTTTTGTCTTAATTCTTTGTACTTAATTCTTACTACTAGTATCTGTAATATTCAGGCTTAAATGGACCTTGAACTTCAACACCAATATATTCTGCTTGATCAGGACGTAAAGTCTCTAATTCAACACCTAATTTGGCTAAGTGTAATCTTGCTACTTTTTCATCTAAATGCTTTGGTAACATATACACTTCATTTTTGTAAGCGGCACTGTTTTTCCACAATTCGATTTGAGCCAACGTTTGGTTAGTAAATGAGTTACTCATTACAAAACTTGGGTGACCTGTAGCACAACCAAGGTTAACCAAACGACCTTCAGCTAAGATGATGATGTCATTACCGTTGATAGTATATTTGTCAACTTGTGGTTTGATTTCAATTTTTGAAGCACCGTGGTTTTTGTTCAACCAAGCCATATCAATTTCGTTATCAAAGTGTCCGATGTTACAAACGATAGTTTTGTCTTTCATTTTTTCAAAATGAGAACCCAAAACGATGTCTTTGTTTCCAGTTGTAGTGATAATGATATCAGCTGTAGCGATAACAGTGTCTAATTTTTTAACTTCAAAACCGTCCATTGCAGCTTGTAAAGCACAAATTGGATCAATTTCAGTAACCGTTACAATAGATCCAGCACCTCTAAAAGAAGCAGCTGTTCCTTTTCCTACGTCTCCGTATCCACAAACGATTACTCTTTTTCCAGCCAACATAATATCGGTAGCACGACGAACTGCATCAACAGCAGATTCTTTACAACCGTATTTGTTGTCAAATTTAGATTTAGTAACCGAGTCGTTTACGTTGATCGCTGGCATTGGTAATGTTCCCGCTTTTACTCTTTCGTATAATCTGTGAACACCAGTAGTAGTTTCTTCAGACAATCCTTTGATTCCAGGAACTAATTCTGGGTAACGATCAATAACCATATTAGTCAAATCTCCACCGTCATCCAAAATCATATTCAATGGTTTTCTGTCTTCACCAAAGAATAATGTTTGCTCAATACACCAATCAAACGATTCTTCGTCAAGACCTTTCCAAGCATACACCTGAATTCCAGCAGCAGCAATAGCAGCAGCAGCCTGATCTTGAGTAGAAAAAATGTTACATGAACTCCAAGTCACTTCAGCTCCAAGCGCAATCAAAGTCTCGATCAAAACTGCAGTTTGAATCGTCATGTGTAAACATCCTGCAATACGAGCTCCCTTCAAAGGTTGTTCGTCTTTGTATTCTTCACGAAGTGCCATCAAACCTGGCATTTCAGCTTCTGCTAATTCAATTTCTTTTCTTCCCCAAGCTGCTAAGGAAATGTCTTTCACTTTGTAAGCCACATAAGGCATAGTTGCTGTACTCATTTATAGTATATTTGTATATTGAAATTTTTTGCAAATTTACGCAATAAGTTTAGAAATAAACGAATTTCTATAAGATTTGTGAATTGTTTAATTTGTTAATAATTAGATTCTTAACTAAAGTCGCTGTTGAATCAAAAGGAGTAGTTTTTTTTAAGGAGCTAATCCTGCTGTCCACTATATCTTGTATGGCGAACCCCGCCATACAAGGATGCCGTTCCCATCAGGGCTAGGCAATGTGCTAAACAACAAGAGAATTGTATTCAAAAACCAAACTATAAACGATACCTTATTTACAAATGCCGTTATTCAAAACCCTCCAGTATACTCAAGAAACCACACTCTACGTTTGGCACATCACCGAGACGTTCTCGGATTTATACGAACAAGTGCACTTAAATGCAGTAAGTACAAAACGACTCAACGGAATGAAGTCCCAACTGCACCAACGCGCCTTTTTGAGTGTTCGAAAATTACTAGCCGAAGCTGGATATACCGACTTTGATTTGTATTACGATGCTTCAGGTAAACCTCATTTGAATGACAAAAAATACATATCCATCACCCATTCCCACGAATTCTCTGCCATTATCATAAGCACTCAAACCGTCGGGATTGATATCGAATTGCAACGAGAAAAAATCCTTCGCATCGCCGATAAATTTGTCGATACTGCTGAGTTATCTCGACTGCAAAGCTTCTCAACAGAAGATTATATTCGCAAGGTAACCGTAAAATGGGGTGCCAAAGAAGCCATTTTCAAAATATGCAACGAGAAAGGTATTAGTTTTAAGAACCACATCAAAGTCAGTCCATTTGAGTTAGACCAAAAAGAAACCACAGCCATTTTGGATTTCGAAAAAAAGCAGCAATGGTTTACTATTTGCTTTGATGAGTTCGATTCTTTTACTCTAGTTTATGCTTTTGAAAAAAACTAGCAATAGTATGTATTCTTTCAGTAGTTTTGTGTCAACTCAGCAAATAGCTGTAAGATGATTATTATGAAAAACATTTATCAAGATATTCTATTGGCAAAAAAAGAAAAACGCAAGCTCCTTGCTATTCTTCTCGATCCCGATAAAATTAGTTTAAAAGAAGTTCCTCTTTTAATAGATAAGATTATAACATCACCTGCAACTCACGTTTTTATTGGAGGAAGCCATGTAACTCATAATATTATAGATGAGTTGATTCTCCTGATTAAAAGCAGTTGTGAGTTACCTATTGTGCTTTTTCCTGGCAATCCATCTCAAATTTCTATTCACGCCGATGGTATTTTGTTTTTGTCCTTACTATCAGGCCGCAATCCCGATTTTTTAATCGAACATCAGGTAAAAGCAGCGCCAATTCTCAAAAAAACCGACTTAGAAATTATTCCTACCAGTTATCTATTAATAGAAAGTGGTAACGAAACGGCAGTAGCTCGCGTGAGTAAAACAACACCCATATCACGAATCGATGTCGAGGAGGTTTGTAATACCGCGATGGCAGGCGAAATGCTAGGGCATAAGCTCATTTATCTCGAGGCAGGAAGTGGCGCAAAACAATCGGTTCCACTAGAAATGATTCGGGAAGTTGCAAAAAATACCACTATTCCTTTGATTGTTGGTGGAGGCATTACCTCTTTGTTAGGGATACAAAATGCGTATGAAGCAGGAGCTGATGTGGTAGTAATCGGAACTGCTTTTGAAAATGACCTAAATTTCTTTACTTCATGATAGAATTTTTCATCAAGCAATACCAAAACGCAACAAATACACAAATTGCCTTAGAATTCATCGCATTCGTTTTTGGAATTCTGAGTGTTTACTTTGCACGAAAAGAAAACATCTGGGTGTATCCCACCGGTTTAATTTCGACCATCATAACGGTCTATCTTTTATACCAAGCCAGTTATTATGGCGACATGACCATGAATATTTATTATTCCATCATGAGTGTTTACGGCTGGTACAAGTGGATGTCAAAATCCAACCAATCGAATCTGGCAATTACACGCACATCAAAATACGAAAAAACAATTGGTTTAGTTCTATTTCTAATCACTCTTTTTGCCACTTATCTGGTGTATGATTTTTTTGACTATACACTTGAAATTCCTAATTATATTGATATTTTTACGTCAGGTATTTTTTTTACAGCCATGTGGTATATGGCCTTAAAGAAAATTGAAAACTGGTCTTTATGGATTCTTGGCGATTGTATTGCAGTCCCGTTATTTGCCTATAGAGGATTAGGAATGCTGGCTTTACAATATTTAATTTTTACAATTTTGGCCATCTTGGCTTATTTAGAATGGAAGAAAATCTTAAACAGCTCACCAAAGCAGGAGCTTCAGAAATAATACGAATTGCTATTTTTGGGCCTGAATCTACAGGTAAAACTACTTTGGCCAAACAATTAGCCGAGTATTATAAAACAGTTTGGGTGCCCGAATTTGCCCGAGATTATCTCCAAGAAAAATTAGATAGCGGGCGTGGCATTTGTGACATCGATGATATGCTGCCTATTGCTTATGGCCAAACCAAATTAGAAAATGAAAGCGCTGCTATCGCAAATGGTTATTTGTTTTGTGATACCAATCTAATGGTGACCAAAGTGTTTTCTGAACTGTATTACAATTTTTGCGATTCCTTGTTGGATAAAGCGGCTAGAGCGCATCAATACGATTTGTTTTTCCTTACTGATATTGACGTGCCTTGGGAAGATGACGGTTTGAGAGATAGTCCCGAAGGAAGAGAATCTATTTTTTCGGTATTCAAACAGTCACTTGTTGATAACAAAAAACCATTTATTACGCTAACGGGTGATAAAGAAACCCGTTTGAACAAAGCAATAGCTATCCTAGAAGAGTTACGTAAGGCTAAAAAAATGGGAATCGATTCTTTGGATTTTGTACAGATCTATGAACACGGTATTCCCATAGCCAAAGTACAAGAACAATTGACTATTTATAAAAACGGAATTGTCAAAACCATTTTAGATAGACCTGCAACAATTGATGATGGAATTTTGCATTTAACAACGGAGATGTTTGTAGAGAAAGCTGCTTTTTTTGATGCTAATAAAGCCTCTTTAAAGTTAAAAAAATTAGTACCAGCTTCAGGTGCGGCAACGCGTATGTTCAACTTCTTGAACGAATTTTTAAAGGATTTCCATTATAATTCAGAAAGTATTAATGCTTACATAAATAGGAAACACGATTTGGAACTGTCACTTTTTATTGTTGGGATGGATAAATTTCCTTTTTATAAGGCCATAGATCAACAACTTCGAGCTGATTTTTCTGATTTTGATTTTTGGTCAGCAGATCAGAAAAATTATTATTTTATTACCTATTTATTGCATTCGGATTATTTTGATTTTGCGAGTAAACCCAAAGGCGTTTTGCCTTTTCATCAGTATAGCGATCATGTTGCTACTCCATTTGAAGAACATTTAAATGAAAGTGTGGTCTATGCCTCAGTGCAACAAAAATCATTTTTGCATTTTACCATTACTCAGGAACATCAAGTATTATTTGAAAAATTAGAGCAAGAATTAAAAAGTAACATCGAAGCGCAGTCCAAAACAACAATTGAGATTGGGTATTCGTATCAAGATAAATCTACCGATTCTGTAATAGTTGATGCCAATAATCATTTGGTGAAGAACCAATTTAATGAACTTTTATTTCGACCAGGTGGTCATGGTGCTTTGATTGAAAACCTTAATGCTTTGGATGCTGACATTGTTTTTATTAAGAACATCGATAATGTCATTCAAAATCATTTAGAGGCTATTGCCCTATACAAAAAAGGATTGGCTGGGATTTTAGTAACATTGCAACAGCGCGTTTTTAAGTATGTAGCAGCCATTCAGCAACAACAAGTAAGTGAATCAGAGGTTGCCGAAATCATGACTTTTATCCAAAATGAATTGAGTATTGAGTTAAACAAAGGATTTTCAAAATTTACTTTTGAAAATAAGCTAAACGACTTGCTATATGTTTTAGATCGTCCTATTCGCGTATGTGGTATGGTGAAAAATGAAGGAGAACCTGGTGGCGGTCCTTTTTGGGTAATTGATGGCAAAGGGAGAACGACTTTACAAATTGTTGAGTCTTCTCAAGTTGATTTAAAAAATGAAAAGCAGCAACTTATATTAGAAAGTGCTACTCATTTTAACCCAGTAGATTTGGTATGTGGAATAAAAAATTACAAGAATCAAAAGTTTGATTTAAGCCAGTTTGTAGATCATAATAGCGGATTTATCGTAGAAAGAAAGTTGGGAAACGACATCATAAAATCCTATGAATTGCCAGGTTTATGGAATGGAGCCATGGCCAAGTGGATTACCGTTTTTGTTGAGGTTCCAATGGTGACTTTTAATCCTGTTAAAAATGTCAATGATTTGCTCAAGCCTACCCATCAACCCCATCAAACATTGTAAAAATGAATGCCGAAAAAATAGTAAGTGAACTGCAATTTAAGGCCGTTAGAAGCAGTGGAGCAGGAGGGCAAAACGTCAATAAAGTAGCTTCTAAAGTGGTTTTAACTTTTGATTTGAAACAATCTCAGGCCTTAACCGATGAAGAAAAAATAGTATTAGAGAACAAATTAGCCAATAGATTAACCTCAGAACAACTCCTGATCTTGCAATGTGATGAAGACCGAAGTCAACTCAAAAACAAAGCGATTGTAATCAAGCGTTTTTTGACGATAATCCGAGCAGGTTTGTTTGTAGCCAAAGAAAGAAAAGCCACTAAAATCCCAAAATCGGCCATAAGAAAACGCATTAAGGATAAAAAGAGTTTGTCAGATATAAAACAATCTAGAAGGAAGCCCGATTTTTAGTAGTTTCAAAAACTTTAAACTTTAGACTTGGAACTTCAAACAAATGATTTATATTTGCCCCGTCTCAAAGGGGTGCTCTAAATAACGAGCTGAGATCATACCCAAAGAACCTGGGCGGGTAATGCTGCCAAGGGAAAAAATGACAAAATACTAGAGTGCACGCTATTGTCTTGTCATAGAAACAAATCATTTATTAATTTAAAACAAAAGAATAATTCCCCCTTTTATTCGTAAAACTATTTACGGATGAACACTTTATTTTTTTCAAAAAGTACAAAGAACAATGTACAAAGCACAAAGACAGTTCTTTTACGTCTTTTTTCTATTCTCTTTTTTCTATGCTCTAGTATCACTTTTGCACAAGTACAAGACACTACCAAAGTCAACCAATTGGATGATGTTTTGGTGTCGGCAGTACGTGTAACTTCTAAAACTCCGGTTTCTTTTAGCAATTTGACTAAAAAGCAAATCCAGTTCCGCAATTTAGGTCAGGACATTCCAACACTTATGAATTATATGCCTTCGGTAGTTACTACTTCGGATGCAGGTAACGGAATTGGCTATTCTGGGATACGTGTTCGTGGTAGCGATGCCACCCGAGTAAACGTAACCATCAACGGCATTCCATACAATGATTCTGAGAGCCACGGTACCTATTGGGTGAATATGCCTGATTTTGTTTCTTCGGTAGAAAGTATTCAACTGCAGCGCGGTGTAGGAACTTCTACCAATGGTTCAGGAGCCTTTGGAGCGAGTTTGAATATGCTAACCGATTCGTATACCAAGGAAGCAAGTGCTGAAATTGCCAGCTCAGTAGGAAGTTTTAATACCTTAAAAAACACAGTTAAATTCAGTACGGGTTTGTTAAACGACCATTTTGAAATCGCAGGACGTTTATCTGTTTTACAATCTGACGGGTACATTGACCGCGCTAGTTCAGACTTAAAATCGTATTTCTTGCAAGGAACTTATGTAGGGAAAACTACTTTACTAAAAGCCTTGGTTTTTGGTGGAAAAGAAAAAACATACCAAGCTTGGAACGGGATTGATGGTGCAACGCTGAATAGCGACCGAACCTTTAATTCGGCTGGAATGTATACAGACGAGGCAGGAAATACTCGTTTTTATGATAATGAAACCGATAACTACCAACAAGACCACTCGCAATTGCATTGGAACGAAAGATGGTCGGATAACTGGAGTTCTAATTTTGCCTTGCATTATACCAAAGGGAAAGGCTATTACGAAAATTACAAAGAAGACGCTACCTTTTCTAGTTATGGATTGACCCCGATTGTCATTAATGGAACTACGATTGACAAAACGGATTTGGTGCGCCAAAAATGGTTAGACAATGATTTTTATGGCACCACTTTTTCTGCTAATTATAGTAATGATGCCTTACAATTAATTTTGGGTGGAGGTTATAATAAGTATGAAGGTCTTCATTTTGGAAAAGTAATTTGGGCACGTTACGCTTCTCAAAGTGAATTGGGAGACCGTTATTATGAAGATTTTGCTACTAAAACTGATGGGAACTTTTTTGCTAAAGCCAATTATCAAGTTTCAGAGCAATTGAGTTTGTATGGTGATTTGCAATACCGTCACGTACAGTACAAAGCCGATAGTCCAGAAACGGGCTTGGTGAATGATACCTTTCGCTTTTTTAATCCCAAAGCAGGTTTGAATTTTAAGTTCGACGAGGCAAACACGATGTATTTTTCGTATGCGAGAGCCAACCGCGAACCGAATCGCACCGATTATGAAAATGGAGGCGTTCGACCTGAAACCTTAGATGACTTTGAATTGGGATGGCGTTTGAACAATTCAACAATACAACTGAATACCAATATCTACTATATGGCATATAAAAACCAGTTGATTTTGACTGGAAAGTTAGATGATGTGGGAGCACCTATTCGTTCCAATAGTGAAAAAAGCTATCGTTTAGGTCTTGAGGTGGATGCCACTATTGCTTTGTCTGAACGATGGATGGTGCGTCCTAACTTTACTTTAAGTGCTAATAAGAATGAAGATTTGAATGTTACAGGAACGTACTATGGAACAAGAGATATTGCTTATTCTCCTTCAGTAATTGTGGGCAATGTATTGGTGTTTTCGCCTATTAAAGCTTTGCATTTGTCTTTGTTGCAAAAATTTGTAGGAGAGCAATTTATGAACAACATCGAGTTGCCTGCTGCAAAACTGGCTGATTACTTTGTAAATGACTTCAATGTGAGTTATACCTTTAAACCCAAAACAATTTTTAAAGAAATTGTGTTAAGCGGATTAGTGAATAATATTTTGGATAAAAAGTATGTGTCTAATGGGTATATGTATGATATCTATCCTTATTACTATCCACAAGCAGGAATTAATTTCTTAGCAGGATTGAATTTAAAGTTTTAATTTTTAGTTTAATTATTTTTAAAATCCAGTGTTGTTATGATACTGGATTTTTTTTTTGAAATATCACTAAAAGTAGGTATTGTGAAATGTTTTTTTTTCTTCTTACATATTTGTAACGGTTAACCAAAAAACTTTTTATAAATTTAAAACCGTTACAAAAATGAAAAAAATGATTTTTACTGCTATGGCAGTTTTGGCGTTTAGCTCTGTTTCAATGGCTAACACTATTGAAGTAAAAGAAGATATAGCTAAGGCAGTTATATCAGAAGAAGAAGCTACTGTTACAAAAAAAGTTGTGCCTGTAATTGATGTTTGTGCAATTCTTGCTCTTGCAACGTATCTTGAGTTGGAAGCTAATGGTGACCATTTTACAACATGTGCTACTGAAGCTGAAGGTGTTTACTACGCTTGTCAAACGGGTCAATTGTAATTATAGAAAACTAAGACTGTTAATTCAGTCTTAGTTAAAAAATAAAATTATGTTTAAAGACAAAGTAAGATACTTATTCCTTTTTTTAGTAACGATTCAAGTTTTTTCACAAAAATCTATTTCAGTAGTTTATAAAGTTAGTCCATTGAATGGAACCTATGAAAACAGTGAAATTATTAAAAGTAGTCCAAATAAAAACCACTATCTTGGAGTTGATGAGGCTTTAAAGAAAATTTCATATGAACTTTTAGTAACAGATACTATAGCAACTTTTTGCATACAGCAAACGTTAGATTTTTCTACAAGAGAGAATAGAATGGCAAAAAATGTTTCTGGTGGCATTGAGTATTTTGCTCAAAAAAATAGTTTGTATTATTTTTCAGACTTAATGGGAGAGAGGTTTAAAGTGAAAGTTGAAAACCTAGTATGGGAAACAACAAAAGAAACACAGATAATTAGTGGTTATAAATGCTATAAAGCAATAGCCAAAAAATACAATCCTTCAAAACGAATAAATAAATATTTTGATATTATTGCCTGGTTTTGTCCAAGTATTCCAATTTCTTATGGCCCAAAAGAATCAATAGGTTTACCAGGTTTAGTTTTACAATATCAAGATGACAAAGTAGTTTTTTTGGCAGAAAAAATTAATTTTAAGAGTGATAAACTAATCAGTAGTAATTTCAATAAAAAATATAAAGAAATTTGGGAAGCCGAATATTCAGTTATGGTTAAAGAAAAAACTTTAAAATTTTACTATGATAAACTATAATTTTCATTGTATCCATACTTGAAATTAGCGCTATAGTTTTTTACAATTTATTTCTTAAAAGGATAATGTAATAGAGCAAAAGACTAAACCCTTAAAATCCATCAATATAATTGCTAAATTCTTACAGTATCGTTTAGTCTAATAATTTGTAATATATTGATAATTTGTATTTTTTTTGAAATATCACTAAAAGTGGGTATTGTGAATTGGTTTTTTTTTCTTACATATTTGTAACGGTTAACCAAAAAACTTTTTATAAATTTAAAACCGTTACAAAAATGAAAAAAATGATTTTTACTGCTATGGCAGTTTTGGCGTTTAGCGCTGTTTCAGTAGCAAACACTATTGAAGTAAAAGAAGCTGGTGAAATAGTATCTATGGAGGTCGTTGTACTTGAAGATCCTTGTAAAGACGATCAAGATGCTGCTGTAGCAGAATGTAAAGCTAATGGCTGTTCTGATAGTGAAGCATTTTGGTTTGGGCTTAAAGCTTGGGGGGATTGCATGAAAGAACTAAGTATTAAGCCTGCATAACAGTAGTGAAAGTTTGCAATCACGACTAATATTCTGTTGAAATTTCTTATGTGATAAATAATTAACATTTTTATACAAGGACCGCTTCATTATCAAGAAGCGGCCTTTTTTTACTGCATGATAATGAAAAAAACACTTTGCATTTTTTTGCTTTTGGTTAGTTTTGGTTGTTTGAGCCAAATTAGTAATGGAAAAGTTCAGTATGGGGTTCATATTACCACATTTGAGGGTTTAGAAAAAACAACAAGGATGAAAGCCGCTTATTTGAAAGCAATGGAGAATGCTGCATTTTTAAATTTTGAATTAATTTTTGACACAAAAGAGTCGTGTTTTTTACTCAAAGAAGGTTTAGGGTTGGATGATCAAGGGTATGGATATGCTAAGCTTTTTTCAGGATATCAAGGAAAGGTTTATCAAGATGCATTTTTTTCTTATACTGAAACCACCAGCGAAATCGGGAATTATCTCGTAAAAAAAGACAAAAGTATCGAATGGTCTTTGGAGAATGTGACCAAAGAAATAAATGGATTTGTATGTTACAAGGCCAATGCTGTAAAAACAGTAGTAAATAGTGTTGGTGTTTTTCGTTTTCCGATTATTGCTTGGTATTGTCCACAAATTCCTCTTTCGTATGGTCCAAATGGATACGGCGGATTGCCTGGTTTAATTTTAGAATTACAAGTTAGAAATATTTTATTTGGCGTCAAAAAAATAGATTTAAAACCTACAGAAGCTTCAGTGCCACCAAAGCAAAAATCTTATCAGATGATATCTGAAAAAGAATTTGAAAACCTTTTTAAAAAATAGTATGATAGGTTCTACAATGAATAGATTATTTAATGGTTTCTTTATTTTTCAAGATTTTTTTCTGAGAGAATTGCTGTAAAAAACTTTCAATCTTTTGGTGAAAATTAAAGTAAATTGTTTGTAATTAATCTCGAGTGCTGTAACGGATAACATTTTTTTATAAATTTAAAACCGTTACAAAAATGAAAAAAATGATTTTTACTGCTATTGCAGTTTTGGCGTTTAGCGCTGTTTCAATGGCAAACACTATTGAAGTAAAAGTAGAAGTTGTAGTAAACAACGAGAGTAAAGTGGAGGAAACTATTCTTTCAGATGATTCAGATACTTGCCAAGAGCTTGCAATGGAGATGACAGATGGGACAGATTTTGACGACCCAACGTTAACTCACGATTATTATCAAGCATGGCTTGACTGGTGTTATGGTAATTAATGTTTGTAAGTAAATTAACTTTCAAGGTGGTGATTTAGCCACCTTGAATTAATAAACCAAAAAGATGAAAAAATATTTAATTATTACACTGGTTATTATTAACACTAATATATATTGCCAAACTATATTCGGTAAAGTAACTTATAGTATACAGCCTTTGGAAATGGAAGTGAAATCTGAAAATCCAAAAGTTAAAATGCTTCATCAAGAGATGAAAAAAAGAGCAGAAAACCAACAATATTTTTTAGAATTTAATACTACAAAAAGTCGGTTTTATAAAAATGATGTTTTGGGGGTAAGTACACATTCTGATGAAAAAGAACGATTATTGCAAAAAACTAGTAGCATTTTATATGGCACAAATGACACTTTCTACTATGATAAAGAGTCTTCTAGAATAATTATCAAAAAAGATGATGGTAATTTGTTTTTTTTAGATGAAAAACAAGATTGGGTCATAACTTCAGAGTCCAAAAAAATTGGTGATTATGTTTGTTATAAAGCAACATGCCAAAAGTTGGGTGTGAATAGGAATGGTGAAAAAAAAGTTACAAATGTAATAGCTTGGTTTGCTCCAATATTACCTTATGGTTATGGACCTAAAGACTTTAATGGTTTACCTGGTTTGATTTTAGAATTACATTTTTATAAATCGGTATTTTTGGCAACTAATATTGAAGTGAACACAACTTCTAACAAAGTTATTGAACTGCCCAAAGGAAAAATGATAGATTATAAAGAATATCAAAAGAGTTTTGTTGGTAAGATTTATTAATTTTTGTCCTAAAAAAATTTTACCACAAGCGAACTAAACCAACCCATGTCCAAATTCCTTTATTTCTTTCTTTTTTTTACAATGCTTGCCTTTGCCCAAAATCGTGTGATAACTGGCGTAGTAGGCGAGGCTAATTGTAAACCCTTAGAATCCGCGAATGTCATTGCTAAACCGTTGCAAGAAAAAGCAAGTTTGAAATTTGCTATTGCAGATAATAAAGGGCGCTACCGCTTAGAGTTAGAGAAAGAGGTCAAATACGAAATCACAGTGTCTTACATTGGGTTTGTAGAGGAAGTATTTATCCTTGAAGCAGATGCAGTTATTGCGACGCACGATTTTAAATTAAAACCTACAGGCGAACAACTCAAAGAAATTGTTATTAAACATGAATTCAAACCGATCGTCATCAAAAAAGATACCATGACTTTTGATGTGAAGAGTTTTGCTAACGGAAACGAACGTAAAATGAAAGAGGTTTTAGAAAAGTTGCCAGGTGTTGAAGTAGACAAAAAAGGAAATGTTACCGTACAAGGCAAAAAGGTAACCAAAATGTTGGTAGAAGGAAAATCGTTTTTTGGCGGCGGAAGCAAATTAGCCGTAGAAAATATTCCTGCTGATGCACTCGATAAAATCGAAGTCATAGACCATTTTAACGAAGTGGGATTCATGAAGCAGGTTTCAGATAGTGAGGATCTAGCTATGAATGTGAAGCTTAAAGCGGATAAAAAGAAGTTTGTTTTTGGGGATGTAGAAGCCGGAGCCGAAGTTGGCAATGCCGATAATGGTTTTTATTTGGCGCATGCCGCTTTGTTTTATTACAGTCCAAAAACCAATTTAAGTTGTATAGGCGATGCCAACAACATTGGAAAACGCACCTTTACTTTTGATGATTTGTTGCGCTTTGGTGGGGGAATGAGTAGTTTTCTTTCGGGACGAAAATCGTTTACCAATTTGTATAGTTTTACCAATGATACTAATGAGCTTGTACAGAGTGTATCACAATTTGCGGCGCTCAATTTTAGCCATGACTTATCAAGTAAATTAGAGATTTCTGGGTTCTCCATTTTTTCAAAAGTGTTTGCCGCTTCTCAATCGGAGAGTAGCAACGACTATTTGCAAAATAGTGCTGTAGCTTTTGAAAACAAATTGCAAAAAGGGGACAATCGTTCGTTATTAGGGATTTCTAATATAAAATTGAATTATTCCCCTAATGCCAAAGAAAAATGGTATTACAACGGGCAATACCAATCGAGTACCAATGATTTGAACAGTACTATTAATTCGGTGACCAATTTGGGGAGCAGTGTTTTTCAAACCTTAAATCAAGCCGATAATACCGCGATAAAACAATACCTAGAATGGCATAAAAGTTATAACGATGCTCATACAACGACTTTTGTAGTGAATCAAGCTTATGACAAAAATACGCCACAAACACGTTGGTTTACGGACCAACCTTTTTTAACGGGTATCATTCCCATTCAAGCCGATAACACTTATACAATAGATCAAATCAAAAGAGTGCAAAATCACTCTATTGATGCACTTTTTAAGCATTATTGGGTGTTAAACAATGCCAATCATTTGTATACTATTTTAGGAAACAACAACGGGCGCTCTCAGTTGTTTACCTCCGAAAAACAGTTGTTGACCACCAATGGTAGTAATGATTTTAGTACCGCTGGTTTTGGTAACGATATCAACTATCAACTCAATGATGCTTATGTAGGATTGGAGTACAAATTTAGAATTGGAAAATGGACGAATAAGCCCGCATTATATAGCCATTGGTATGCTATGAAAACGGAACAAGCCTCTGGAAATAGAGTGGTCGAAAAGCAAGTTTGGTTGCCACAATGGACTAGTGAATTTGAATTCAATAAATCAGAAACCCTAAATTTTAATTACAAACTCGAAGTAGGATTTCCTGAAGTAAGTCAGTTAGCGGATCAGTTCACGCTACAAAATTATAATTTGGTTTTTAAAGGGAATGCCTTGTTGGAAAATGAACAGTTTCATTCCGCAAATTTGAGGTATTCCAAAATGAATATGTATCGGGGAATTACTTGGAATGCTATGGCGAGCTTTCTTAAAAAAGAAAAGACCATTCGTAATGAAGTGATTTTGCAAGGAATTAATCAAGTCAACAGTCCTTTTTTGAGAGACAATCCAGAGACGAATTATACTATAAATGGGGCATTTACCAAAAAAATCTACCGTTTTAATCTTCGACTCAATACGAGTTTAAGTTGGTTCAATTATTTGCAAACCTTGAATGGAGTGACAACTTCAAATGATAGGAATAACCAAAAAGTAGGGTTCTTGATTAAAACAGCCTATAAGAAATGGCCAACAGTTAGTGTGGGTTATACTAAAGGATTTAGTCAGTTTAAAGGGATAACTCAATCTCAATTCCAATCGGATGCTTGGAATGGAGATGCTGAAATTACGTTTTTTAACTATTGGACCTACAAATTAGCCTATGAAAATACAAGCAATACTAACGCTAACCAGCAACGTAATTTTTATGATATTGCCAATACTTCTTTGCGCTATCAGAAGAAAAACAGCCCTTTTGGTTTTGAAGTAACAGTCAATAATGTATTGAATACCACCGTAAAAAATGATTATTCCTTTTCGGATTACTTAATCAGCGAGCGAAGTACTTTCGTTTTACCAAGAGTATTTATGTTGTCAGTAAGTTATAAATTGTAGTTTGGAAATCTCTTTACCCGCGTGAGGGATTACTTCACTATACATTTATTTTCATAGGAGTTCAGTGAATTTCATTTGGAGCTGGCTACCGAAGTAGCGCGGATAGTCCGACAGCTCACGACAAAGGGGGCCACTCACCAGCAAGATGAGTTGCCCCCTTTGTGGTGAGGTGGCACGCCCAAATCTTAATTATACACTCTAATCACAGTTCCGATAACTTCTATTCGGTATTGTTTTAGGGGATATTGTAGGTCGCTTAAGCCAGTAAATAAGCTGTATTCTTTGCTGTCGCAGGGACAAATGGCGTTGATGCCTTTGATGGTTAGGGTAGAGCAACTGCTAAGTGCTTGATTCGGGCAAGCGGCATCGAACGCGTTGTAACCACTTCCGGTATTGAATACGATAAGCCCTCGAGCGCCTGCTCCTGCGTAAAAAATGGCATTACTTGGGAATTTTAAGTTGGAGTAGGCCGGCAAACTAGTGTTGATATCTACGGTAAAGGAGTAATTGGGAATGTATGGGTTTTTGTTTGTGACTCCATTGTCGCTACAGCTTAATATAAGTACAATTACGAATAAGAAAAGCAGTTTTTTTATCATTTTAAAATAGGATCAAAGATTAGTGAAACAAATTTAATTTAATTAACTTTGGAATAGTTAAGGTTAACATTTAATTATAGCAAAAAAAAATTAGTATATTTGCGGAAAGAAATCCCGTCCTGATGGGATTTTTTCTATTTTATATCCGTCAGGTAATGTACTGTAAAACGTAAGAAAACCAATAGTATTGTATGGGTTTGATGTGCAAGGTGACAGTGAAAACCACTTAATTATTAATGTAAAACAGTTATGAGTAAAGTATCGTATTATACAGCAGAAGGATTAAAAAAGTTAAAAGACGAATTGGATTACCTAAAAGGAGTGATGCGTCCGAAAGCGTCGCAGGATATTGCAGATGCGAGAGACAAAGGCGATTTGTCTGAAAACGCAGAGTATGATGCTGCCAAAGAAGCACAAGGTTTGTTAGAAATGCGTATTTCTAAATTGGAGGAAGTATACGCCAATGCCCGCTTGATTGACGAATCACAATTGGATGTTTCTAAAGTATTGGTACATTCTAATGTGAAAATTAAAAATCAAGGGAACGGCATGGAAATGAAATATACCTTGGTAGCTGAAAGTGAAGCGGATTTGAAAACCGGAAAAATATCAGTAACTTCTCCTATCGGGAAAGGTTTGTTGGGTAAAAAAGTAGGTGAAGTAGCCGAAATTACTGTACCTAACGGAGTTTTGAAGTTTGAAATTATAGAAATTTCTCGAGACTAAAAGTAATAGTGATGAGTAGTATTTTTACCAAAATTGTAAATGGCGAAATTCCTTGCTACAAAGTAGCAGAAGACGAGCAATTTCTAGCTTTTTTGGATGTGAATCCCAACGCAGCGGGTCATACACTTTGTATTCCTAAGCAAGAAATTGACAAACTTTTTGATATGGATGAGGAATTGTATCTTGGTTTGATGCGCTTCTCAAAGAAAGTAGCCGCTGCACTTGAAAAAACAGTCCCTTGCGAACGTATTGGTATGGCTGTAATTGGATTAGAAGTACCTCACGCACACGTGCATTTGATTCCGATTAATGAAATGAACGAGATGCGTTTTCAAAATAAAGTCGCTTTGACAAAAGAGGAGTTCGAAGCTTTAGCAACTAAGATTCAACAAAATTTATAAAATTCTTTTTTTAATATAGTTAAACACGAATAGCGATTCTTAAGTGCTGTTCGTGTTTTTTTATACCCATTTTGAAAATTGTTTTGAGAAGGAACTATGAAATTATTTTTTGAATAAACTGATAACGAAAAGCAGTACCCAAGCGCCTCCAGCGGCAATAATGATTTGCCAAAGAAGACCACCGCCGCCAATTCCTAATTTCCCAGTGAGCCAGCCTCCAATGCTACTCCCTATAATACCCATAATGATATTTCCAAATAACCCAAAACCACTACCTTTCCAAAGTTGTCCACCTAGCCACCCAGAAATGGCGCCTATCAAAAGAAAATACAAAAATTCCATAAGTATATTTTTAAAGTTAAGTAACTAAAATAATAAAAAAATAGTTATAAAATACAGTGAATCAATTTTTTACATAAATAAGTTGCATTGAAGTTCCTTTCCCAACTTCTGACTGTAGTACTTTGATTTTTCCTTTGTGATACTCTTCGACTATACGTTTGGTTAAGGACAAACCTAGTCCCCATCCTCTTTTTTTAGTCGTAAAACCAGGCTCAAAGATTTTTTTAAATTGATTTTTTGGTATGCCGCTTCCTGTATCTGTTATGGTAATAGTTACACTATCGTTTTCTTCTTCAATGGCTAAATGTAATTTGCCTTTCCCTTTCATCGCATCAATGGCATTTTTCACCATATTTTCTATGGTCCAACTATGCAAAGTAGCATTTAATGGTATTAATATACTTTTTTGTGGAGCAGCATGTGTGAATGTAATTTGTTTGGAAAAGCGGGATTGCAAATAATCATAAGAAAGTAAGGTTTCGGAAACTATATCCATTTGTTCAAGGTTGGGTACTGAACCAATTTTTGAGAATCGATCTGTTATGGTTCGAAGGCGTTCGATATCTTTCTCAATTTCTTTGGTGGTGCTTTCAGCAATGTCTTCGGTTTTTAAGAGTTCAATCCAACCAATCAATGAGGATAATGGAGTGCCAATTTGATGAGCGGTTTCCTTTGCCATTCCTGCCCAAAGTTTGTTTTGTGTAGCCATTTTGGTGCTTTTGTAATAATTGAAAACAAGTGCGGCAAACAATATGATGATGAGCAGTAAGGCAATGGGATAATATTTTAATTGGTTCAAAAGTGAAGAGTTGCCATAATAGAGTTTTTGTGTTTTTCCAGGGGCATAAACAATAGTAATAGGTTCGTTTTCACCTTTTAATTTTCGTAAAAAGAGCTTTGATTTTTCAGTGTTTTGGATGATAGAAGCATCGATATTAACGGTATTTATGATGCTATCTTTCTCTGTTAGCACTATTGGAATGGAAGTGTTGTTACTAAAAATGAGTAATGGCAAATCTACATCGGTGTTTTCATCGGCATTGATTAAAGTTTTTTGCGCTTGTGCCCAAAGATTCATTTTTAATCGTTCTTCATTTTTAAAAATTTGAAAAAAAGTATAAGTATTCCATAAAATTAAAGAAACCAAACAGAACGAGGAAGCGATAATGATCCAACGGGTGGTGTTTCTTTTATTCGAAAAATGCATAAGTTTCTTTTTTTAACTATAAATATAACGAATTTATGATGGTTGTATTTTACTTTTGTGAAAACAAAATAGCGCTTTAACTTCAATTTATGGTAACTATAGATCCCAAAAGTATTCCTACCGCTCAGCTTCAAGGTTATTTGCAAAGTTCAGTTGGTCCAAGACCCATTGCTTTTGCAAGCACAATAGACAGTAATGGAGTGCCTAATTTATCTCCTTTTAGTTTTTTTAATGTATTCAGTGCCAATCCTCCCATTTTGGTTTTTTCTCCCGCGCGTCGAGTTCGGGATAATACGACAAAACATACCTTGCAAAATGCCGAAGCTACTCGTGAAGTGGTGATAAATGTAGTAAATTATGCTATGGTGCAGCAAACCTCTTTGTCGAGTACCGAATACCCAGAAGGTGTGAATGAATTTTTAAAATCGGGTTTTACACCCATTCCATCTACTATCGTAAAGCCCTATCGCGTAAAAGAGTCTCCTGTACAATTTGAATGCAAAGTCACTCAAATTATTCCTTTGGGAACAGAAGGAGGAGCAGGCAATTTAATTTTGTGTGAAGTCGTAAAGTTACATATCGATGAGTCGATTTTGGACAGTAATGGTGCTATTGATCAACACAAAATTGATTTGGTTTCTAGATTAGGCGGAAACTGGTATTCTAGATCGAACAAAGGTCTTTTTGAGGTTGAAAAACCTTTAAACACCTTGGGTATTGGCGTAGATGCTATCCCTGATTTTATTAAAGAAAGTACTTATTTTGATGGGAATGACTTAGGTAAATTAGGTAACATAGAAAAAATTCCAACCGAAGAAGAAATTACTATATTTGTAAAAGATAATTTCGATGTCAAAGCGGTCCTAAGTGCCGACGATATGGATAAGAAATTTCAAAAAGCAAAAGAGTATTTAGTTAATGGAAAAGCACTAGAGGCTTGGAAGTTATTATTAGCCAAAAAGTAAATTTTAAGTATTATGGAAGTTTTAGGAAGAGTAAAAGTAATCAACCCTGTGCAACAAGTAAGCGCTTCTTTTAAAAAGAGAGAAGTTGTAGTAACGACTGATGAGCAATACCCTCAGCATATTTTGATTGAATTTCAGCAAGACAAAACCGATTTGTTGAACAATTATGCTGTTGGAGAACCAGTGAAAGTTTCTATCAATTTAAGAGGGAGAGAATGGGTGAGTCCTCAAGGGGAAGTAAAACATTTTAATACTATAGTTGGATGGAGAATTGAGAAACAAGCTCCAGTTGCAGCAGCAGCACCTGTTCAAGCACCACCTGTACCAGCGGTAGAAACGTTTGCTCCAGCGACTAATTTTAATGAAGAAGAAGCAGACGATTTGCCTTTCTAAAAGAGTAAAATTCAAATTTGAAAATCCAAATTCCAAAACATTTTTACGATGTGATTGGAATTTGGATTTTTTTTGATGGCATTGTTAATTAAATTATTGAACAAAAGATGTATCATTTGTCTAAAAATTTATTTTTTCCACCTGTTTCAGAGGCAAATGCTGATGGGATATTGGCTATTGGAGGCGATTTATCTCCAGAGCGATTACAGTTGGCTTATTCAAGTGGAATTTTCCCTTGGTTCGAAGAGGATCAACCCATTATTTGGTGGTCGCCCAATCCTAGAATGGTGCTGTTTTTGGATGATTTAGTGGTTTCCAAAAGTATGCGAAACATTTTGAATAGAAATATCTTTAAAGTCACCTTTAATCAAAATTTTAGAGCGGTTATTGCTCATTGCCAACAAGTAAAACGCGATGGACAAACAGGAACTTGGATTACCAATGCAATGATTGAGGCTTATTGTAAACTGCACGAATTAGGTATTGCAAAATCGGTTGAGGTATGGCAAGACAATCAATTGGTAGGAGGATTGTATGGTGTTGATTTAGGACATATTTTTTGTGGTGAGAGTATGTTTTCTTTGGTTTCCAATGCTTCTAAAGTGGCATTTATTGCGTTGGTAAATCATCTTAAAATCAATAACTACCATCTTTTGGATTGTCAAGTCTATAATGACCATTTAGCCAGTTTGGGTTGTGTAGAAATTGAGCGAGAGGATTTTATGCGAATAGTAAAAGGGTAAATACAATTTTCCTATTCATTCCTGGTCCAACAACTTTCAACATGGTCATTTACCATTCCTGTAGCTTGCATATGTGCGTAAATTACTGTTGAGCCTACAAACTTAAATCCTCGTTTTTTTAAATCCTTACTTATCGCATCAGAAATAGACGAAGTTGCAGGGACTTCTTTCAAGGTTTTAGGACAATTATCTATGGGGGTATGCGCTACAAATGCCCAAATGTATTTTGAAAAGCTTCCAAATTCTTCTTGTATTTTAATGAAGTTTTGTGCGTTGGTTACAGCGGAATACACTTTGAGCTTGTTGCGAATGATACCTGAATCTTGTAATAATTCTTGAATTTTATCATCAGAATATTGGGCGATTTTTTTATAATCAAAAGTATCAAATGCCTTACGGAAATTCTCTCTTTTGTTTAAGATCGTAATCCAACTTAGGCCTGCTTGAAAGGTTTCCAATAGCAGAAATTCAAATAAAGTAGCATCGTCATAAATTGGCTTTCCCCACTCTTTATCGTGGTATTTTTGATATAATTCACTTGAATTACACCAACCACAGCGTTTTTTTTTATCTAAAATAATTTTCATAGGATGTCTGTATCTTTGGATAAGAATTTTTTAATCAAATGATGGCCTGCATAAATTACAGGCGTGAGCAGTATGGCAATAGAAAGTTTGAATGTATAACCAGTTAATGCAGAACTTAAAAAGGTTTCAAAATTTATTTTTCCAGGAAGCCAAAAAGCAATACCTAAGACTATAAAAGAATCAAACAGTTGTGAAACTAGAGTTGAGCCTGTGGTTCTTAACCAAATTTTAGTATCGCCGGTGCGGTTTTTAAAAAACCAAAACACTGTTACATCAATGAGTTGTGACACGAGAAAAGCAATGATACTTCCTGCAATAATCCACATACTTTGTCCAAAAACAGCTTGGAATTGTTCGTCGGTAACGGGGCTTATTCCTTTAGCAGCTGGGATACTCATAGCCAATAATAAAATGAGAAACGAATAAGCAATAAGGCAAGCCGTAATAAAGGAAAGTTTGCGAACGCCTTTCTCTCCAAAATATTCATTGATTAAATCGGTGGTCAAGAATACTATCGGCCAAGGCAAAATTCCGATACTCATCACAAAAGGTCCAATTTGGATTAATTTACCGCCAATCAATTCTGCAGTTACTGCATTGGTGATGAAAATCCCTGCAAGAATTACAAAAACAAAATCTTTTCGAGTTTTAAACATAGTTTTGAGTTTCTCAAAAGTACTATTTTATTTTGATTAGTATAATTTGAAAAGGTGTTCTATACAAAAAAATCCCATTCGTTTTTTTAGAATGGGATTTTAATTATGTAGCAGCTGGAATAACTTTTAGTAAATCTGTTTAATTCCTCTAGCATTGTCGAAAACATAACTCACCAACCAAGCAATTTGACCTTGCTTAGCAAAAAATATCTTCTTTTTATTGATATCAGGAATTACTTCAAGACAAGTTTCTAAAAGGTTGAAGGCTGCAATCAAGTTTTTTTGTTGGTACACCTTTAATACTTTTTTCTTTTCTTCGTTGCTTTCAGCATCAAGAACAAATCGTTGGTAGTTGTTTTCTGCTATTGCTTTTAAGGATAAAATATCATCATAGGTTACAGGTGTAAAGTTTTCTTCGGCTACTTTACCAGTTAGCAAAGTATACAATCCCCAAGCAGCTCCACCAGAAATGTAAACATTGCTTTTTTGTTGAGATTCTGGGCGATTAAGGTACATTTTTTTGAAGGTTTCTCTCAAAGTAGGCAAGTATTCAAACATTTGTTCGTTGAATTCAAAAACCGTTTTTTGTTTGCATTTTTTATTAATCAACTCGGTTAATGTTACTGTACCAATGTCTGATGAAATAGGGAAGAAGACACCTGCTCCATTCATTTCTTTGGCAAAACCTCCTTTAGTATTCCCTCCACCTATATCAACAATTACGGAGTTTAAATAATTTTTTGGAGGAATGCATCCTTTTAATAACAATTTTGCTTCAATTGATGATGAAATAACTTCAGTGTTTTTCTTGGTTAAAGCTTTGATTTTGTCGGTAAGTTCATTTGTGTTTGACGCCAATCCAACTCCAGAAGAAGCTACAATAAAGATATTTTTATCTTCGATTTTGTATTCCGTTAGCATTTTTTTGTAATTCATCATTACAACTGCAACTGCTCTATCGATATCTTCTTGGAATAGGGTACCATCAATTGAGATACCTGTAGCAATACCAACGTTTTCAGTCCAAAACTCTTTTACATCATAATTGTTTTTCTTTAGGTTTTCAACCTCAAGAACGGTCATTTTAACACCTTTACTACCGATTTCTATTCCGCCATAAAGTTGGGCGAAAGAGGAAAAAGAAAAGAATAGTAGCGCTACAATAAAGTACAATTTTTCTTTCATGATAATTTTTTAATTTGGGGTTCGCTTGCAAATCTATAGTAAAATTTGAAAAATGTATCATTTTTTTAATTTTTATTTTCAAAAAAATGAAAACTATATTTTTTTTTGAGGACCTTATATAATTTAACATTTCAATGTTGTGATGGTCAAAAAAAAATCTATTTTTGCTTTTATAAAATTATTTTTTGCCCCAAAAAAATTTAATTATGATAAAAAAATACCTAAACAATTTTAAAGACTTTCCAAGGGAAGTTTGGATTCTTACTTTAATTACCTTTATTAATAGAGCAGGAACGATGGTGATTCCTTTTCTGTCAAAGTACATGAAAGAAAATTTACATTTTACTTATAGCCAAATTGGTTGGGTAATGGTTTTCTTTGGAATAGGTTCGATTATTGGAACCTGGTTAAGTGGCAAATTATCAGATAAAATAGGCTTTTACAAGGTTATGGTGTTTAGTTTGTTTGCAAGTGGGATAGTATTTATTTTATTGCATTATGCCACTACTTTCGAAGCGCTTTGTGTTGGGATACTAATACTTACGACTATCGCCGATATGTTCAGACCAGCTATGTTGGTTTGTCTTAAAACAATTACAACAAAGGAAAATCGCGCAAGTGCCTATTCTTTAACAAGAGCAGCGGTTAATCTTGGTTTTCTTTTTGGACCTGTATTGGGTGGATTGATAATTATGCAATCGGGGTATGAGTTCATATTTTATGCAGACGGAATTACTTGTATTTTAGCTATTTTGGTTTTTGTGCTTTTTGTTAAAGAAAAGCAATTGCCTATCAAAACGGCCACTGAAAAAGCATTGCCTAAGAATGTATCTGTCATGAAAGATCGTCCATTTATGTTGCACTTGGTCATCTGTTTAATTACAGGGATTTTATTTTTTCAAATTTTCACTACTTTGCCATTGTATCATAAGGAACAGTTCAATATGTCTGAGTTTGACAGTGGACTTTTATTAAGTTTAAATGGATTACTTATATTATTGTTTGAGCTTCCAATTGTGAACTATGTAAGTAGAAACAAAATCAATAATCATAGGGTTATTTTCCTCGGACTAGTACTCATGGCTTGTAGTTTTTTATTCTTGTTGTATCCTGTAGTTGGCATGTTAATTCCTATGATGCTCTTTATGACTTGTGGTGTTATGTTGACCTTTCCTTTTGCAAATTCCTTTGCAATGGATAGGGCTTATGAACAAAGAGAGGGTAAGTATATGGCTGCTTTTACTATGAGTTATAGTTTTGCACATATTTTGAGTGCTAAAACGGGTATGGAAATCATTCAAAACGCTGGTTATGAGGCTAATTGGGTAGTGATGTCAATTCTAGGTGTAGTGGGCTCGCTTTTAGTGTTTAAATTGTTTGCAATGGTAGAAAAAGAAGACTTGAGTAAAGCTACCATGATTCGAGTTGAAAACGATAATAGAAATTAAGTCCTTAAAGTTTACAATATTTAGGACAGTAGTAATTGAGTACTACTGTCCTTTTTTTATGGAAAAATGTCACCAAGAACCTAATTCCACTTGGTAGCTAAATTGAATATAAAAGTTATGTAAGAGCGCAAGATTTCAATTTCTTTTTAAAAATAGTACTTATTTTTATTACTTAGGTTTCTGAAAAATTGCTATAGTATGGTTAAATGCAAACAATTTTGTATTCCATTTACCTTCCTTAATTTGACAAAAATAGCCTTTAGTGCTTGTTTTATTTCTATTTCACCCAAAGGGTTACTCTAGTTTGCTTATTATGCATTTGAGAAATTCGCATAAAAAAAATCCCGAATACATCGGGATTTTTACTGCTATTTCAATTTCTTTTTAATGGCAACTTCGTGATAGGCTTCAATGATATCACGCTCTTCGATGTCATTAAATCCTTTGATTTGAATACCACAATCATATCCTTTGGTAACTTCTCGAACATCGTCTTTAAATCGTTTAAGAGCTAAAAGTTCACCATCAAATAATACCACACCTTCTCTAATCACTCTGATTTTAGCGTTTTTGGTTATTTTACCATCCATAACCATACTACCAGCAATTGAACCTACTTTAGAAATTTTGAATATCTCCCTAATTTCAGCAGTACCTAAAACTTCTTCTTTCATTTCAGGGGCCAACATACCTTCCATCGCATCTTTTAAGTCGTCAATTGCGGCATAAATGATAGAGTAGTAACGAATATCAATTTCTTCTTTATCGGCTAATTGTCTTGCATTTCCAGCAGGACGAACGTTAAATCCAATAATAATTGCATCGGAAGCTGAAGCTAACATAACATCGGTTTCCGTAATGGCACCAACTCCTTTGTGGATAATGTTAATTTGTATTTCGTCAGTTGATAATTTAGAGAAAGAATCTGATAAAGCTTCTACAGAACCATCCACATCTCCTTTAAGAATAATGTTCAATTCTTTAAATTGCCCTAATGCGATTCTACGTCCAATTTCATCCAAAGTAATATGACGTTGGGTTCTTACAGATTGTTCACGCATTAATTGAGAACGTTTAGATGCAATTTGTTTTGCTTCTTTTTCGTCTTCGAATACATTGAATTTGTCCCCAGCTGTTGCAGCTCCATCTAATCCTAAAACAGAAACCGGAGTTGAAGGTCCTGCCTCTTTAACAACATGTCCGCGTTCATCATGCATGGCTTTTATTTTACCATGGTGTTTTCCGGCCAACATATAATCTCCTACCCTTAAAGTACCATGTTGTACTAAAATGGTAGACACATATCCTTTTCCTTTATCCAAGTATGCTTCTACAACTGTTCCTTGTGCTGCTTTATTTGGATTTGATTTTAAATCTAAAATTTCGGCTTCTAATAATACTTTTTCAAGTAATTCTTTTACCCCTGTACCTACCTTAGCAGATATGTCATGAGATTGAATTTTTCCTCCCCAGTCTTCCACCAAAAGGTTCATACCAGCTAATCTTTCTTTTACTTTGTCAGGATTAGCATTTGGCTTATCAATTTTATTGATAGCAAAAATAATTGGAACACCTGCAGCTTGAGCGTGAGAAATTGCCTCTTTCGTTTGTGGCATGATGTCATCATCTGCTGCAATAACAATAATTGCGATATCCGTAACTTGAGCTCCACGTGCACGCATGGCGGTAAAAGCTTCGTGACCTGGTGTATCTAAGAAAGCAATTTTTTGTCCGTTATCTAAAGTTACCCCATAAGCTCCAATGTGCTGAGTGATACCTCCAGATTCTCCTGCAATTACATTTTCTTTACGAATATAATCCAGCAAAGATGTTTTTCCGTGATCAACGTGACCCATTACGGTAACAATAGGAGCACGTGTTACTAAATCTTCTTCTTTATCTTCAACTACTTGAATTGCTTCTTCAATATCAACAGTGATAAATTCTACTTCATATCCAAATTCATCACAAACAATAGTCAAAGTCTCAGCATCCAAACGTTGGTTCATGGTTACCATGATTCCAAGCGACATACAAGTACCAATAACTTTAGTAATTGGCACATCCATCATAATCGCAATTTCACCAACAGTAACAAACTCGGTTACCTTGATTCTTTTGCTTCCTTCATCTAGTGCTCTTTGTTCATCATCGGTTTTCTGACGATGCGTTTCTCTTTTCTCTCTACGGTACTTAGCTGCTTTTGATTTTCCACCTTTCCCTTGAAGTTTTTCAAGAGTCTCGCGAATTTGATTTTTCACCTCTTCCTCCGTAGGCTCAACCTTAGCCACAATAGCAGGGCGATTTCCTTTTACAAATCCAGGTCTTGCACTTCTATTCGCATTAAATCCGCCACCTGTATTAGGAGTGATTTTATTTGGATTGGGAGTGCCGGGTGTAGTTGGCGGTTTAGGCGCACCTGGTTTAGGTGCAATTCTTTTACGCTTATTCTTATTGGCATTGTTTGCCCCAGCAGCCCCAGGAGTACCAGGTTTATTTGGAGTAATCTTCGGATCTTCTTTTTTCTTTTTAGGCTTATTGAATTGAGACAAATCAATAATTTGACCTGTAAGTGTTGTACCTGACAACTTTTGGTATTGAGTAGTAATAGTTTCCTCAACTTGTTCGTCAGAAACAGGAGCAACAGGTGCTGAAGTTGTTTTCTCTATAACTGGAGTTACTTCTCTAACTACTTCTTTTTCTTTACTACCAGTAATTGGTTTTGCTACTGGTTCGTCTGTTGAAGGTTTTTCTGGAGAAATTGTTTTAGTTTCTACTATAGGTACAGTTGCATTAACAGTTGGGACTTCTGGCTTTTCAACAGCAATTGTTGGGTTAGCAACAGGAGTGACTTTTTTCGGGTTAAGATCAATCTTGCCTACTTGAACAGGACCTGTAACTACAGCTCTTGCTTTGATAATTTCTTGTTGTCTTAAACGTTCTTCGTCTGCTTTGCGTTTGTTTTCGATTTCTTTTTCACGTTCAATACGCAACGCTTCTTTTTCCTTTCTTTTTTCCTCCCCTACTTCTTTAGACGCCTCTTTATTCCCTTTGTCACCAGCAAACTGACCGCACAAGACATTGTATACATCTTCAGAAATTTTTGTGTTTGGATTTGACTCAATGGCAATTCCTTTATCCTTAAGATAATCCACAGCTCTTTCTAAAGAAATATTCAATTCCCTTAAAACTTTGTTTATTCTAATTATTCTCTCTTCAGACATAAAACCTTTTTATTATTATCTTTTTTTGTTGTGTTGCTAGAAGAACATAGTTTTAACTATCGAATTCTTCTTTCAAAATTCTCATTACATCTAGAATAGTTTCCTCTTCTAGGTCTGTTCTTCTAACTAAATCCTCTACGTCTTGGCTCAAAATGCTTTTGGCTGTATCTAAACCAATTTTTGCAAATTCTTCTATTACCCAGTCTTCTATTTCATCTGAAAACTCAGTCAATTCAACATCGTCCTCATCAGCTGTAGCACCAGCAATATCACCTTCACGAATTACATCTAATTCATAACCCGTAAGCATTCCTGCCAATTTAATATTGTGTCCACCACGTCCGATAGCTTTAGAAACTTCTTCTAATTTCAAAAACACTTCAGCACGCTTAGTCTCTTCGTTAATTTTAATGGAAGATACTTTAGCAGGACTCAATGCTCTTGTAATATATAATTGAATATTATTAGTATAATTGATTACATCAATATTCTCATTACCTAACTCTCTTACAATTCCGTGGATACGAGATCCTTTCATTCCCACACAAGCACCTACTGGATCAATTCTATCATCATAAGAATCAACAGCAACTTTTGCTTTTTCACCAGGGATTCTAACTACGTTTTTCACCATGATTAAACCATCGGAAACCTCTGGAATTTCTTGTTCAAATAATTTTTCCAAAAACTTCTCGGAAGTTCTAGACATAATAATTTGAGGTTTATTTCCTTTTAGTTCAACACTCTCTATAATTCCACGTACATTATCTCCTTTTCTAAAAAAATCAGAAGGGATTTGTTTCTCTTTTGGTAAAACAATTTCATTTCCTTCATCATCAACCAAAATTACAACTCTTGGACGTACATGATGTACTTCGGCTGTATAAATGTCTCCTATAATATCTTTGAATTGTTTGTACAGATTTGTATTATCATGTTCATGTATTTTAGAAATTAAGTTTTGACGTAAAGCCAAAATCGCTCTTCTTCCTAAATCAATTAATTTAACTTCTTCTGATACTTCTTCACCAATTTCAAAATCTGCTTCAATTTTACGGGCTTCTGTTAAAGTAATTTCTTCATTTTCGAAATCCAAATCCTCATCAGCTACAATCACGCGTCTTCTCCAAATTTCCATATCTCCTTTGTCAGGATTTATGATTATATCAAAGTTATCATCTGAACCATATTTCTTTTTCAATGCATTTCTAAATACATCTTCTAAAATTGCCATAAGCGTTACACGATCAATAAGTTTATCGTCTTTAAACTCTGAAAATGAATCGATTAATGCTAAATTTTCCATGCGAATTCTTTAATTAAAATGTTACTGTAACAATTGCTTCTTTAATATCTGCGTAAGGCAACTTAAGTTCTTTTTGAACGGTTTCCTTTCCTTTTCCTACTTTTTTGGGTTCTCTTGCTTTCCATGACAAAATTATAAAAACATCGTTAGCTTCAACTAATTCTGCTTCAATAATTTCGGATCCCGTTTTAACAATTAATGTTCTACCCACATTTTTTTTATACTGACGAATCATTTTTAGTGGAGAGCCTATACCTACCGAGGCAACTTCTAGAGAAAAATCTTGCTCTTCACGATCCAAATTGCTCTCGATGGCTCGACTAATATCGATACAATCTTGAAGAGCTACTCCATTATCACCATCAAGTGACACTAGTATCTTAAATGCATCTGTAATGGTTAAATCTGTCAAAAAAACAGTAGGTCTTTCCGATAACGCTTTTTCAACCAATGCATTTACTTTTTCTTTAAATGTCATATTTTAATAATTATTTTATAAAAAGAGGGGACATTAGTCCCCTCATTACTTAACTTTTAATAAATAACGGTGCAAATATAGTGTTTTTTTGCAAATCATTTTATTTGATTACAGTAAAAAAAAATCTTATCTTTACTACAACCTTTTAGGTGAAGTAAATTCTCACAATTAAACCCCAAATTAATCATGAAACGGATTTTAGTCCCAACCGATTTTTCAATTTATGCTGAAAATGCCTTAAAAGCTGCTGCTCAATTAGCTAAAAAACAGCAAGCTGAAATCGTATTGCTTCATATGTTAGAACTTCCAAACCAGATGAGTGACGCGGTTTCTTCTGGAAAAAGTATTCCTGAAGTGATGTTTTTTATTCAAAAAGCAAAAGAAACTTTTGTCGAAATTTTTGATCGCCCTTATCTTGAGGGTATTGAGGTAACTGAATTTATTCAATTTGAAAAAGCTTCTGATGGAGTGCTGAAGTTTATTCAAAAAAATAATGTTGACCTTATTGTTATGGGGTCTCATGGCGCCTCAGGTGTTGAAGAAATCTTTATTGGTTCAAACACAGAAAAAATAGTTCGTCTTTCAGAAATTCCTGTTTTAGTAATCAAGAAAGATGAAGGTGAATTTGATCCAAAAGAGATTGTTTTTGCCTCTGACTTTTCAAATGAAGTCAAAGTTCCTTTCCAAAAAATGAAAGCATTAGCAAATCTTTTAAATGCAAAAATTAATTTAGTTACTATTTGTACGCCAAATAGTTTTAAAACTACAGCAGCGGCAACTGAAACAATGAAATCTTTTGCAGCTGATTTTGATCTCCAAAATTTTAGTATCAACATCTATAACGAATCCAATGTTGAAAAAGGAATTTTGAATTTTGCTAACGCTACAAACGCCGACTTAATAGGTATCTGCACTCATGGAAGAACAGGTTTAGCTCATTTTTTTAATGGAAGTATTGCGGAAGATTTGGTGAATCATACCCAAAAACCAGTGATTACTTTTAGGCAATAATAACCAGAATTCCAAAAAACAGGGCATAAAAAAAGCCTCTCGATTGAGAGGCTTTTTTTGTTGGTCTACTAGGACTCGAACCTAGAAAGACTGCACCAAAAACAGTTGTGTTACCATTACACCATAGACCAGCAGTGCGATTAAGCGAGTGCAAATTTAATACAAATTTTAAGTTGTACAAATTTTTAAGATGATTTTATTCAAAAAAAACGAAAATATTTTGCTTGGAAAAACTTCTATCAAGCAAAATCTCTATTTATCAGAGGTTTGCACTAGTGAAATACTTTTGTAGAAAATATTGTTAATGGTTGCCGCTTTAACTAAAAAAACATTTTCTTTGTATTTGAAATCAAAACCTATACAAATTCATGGATAAGACCTCTTTCAATTTTAATAAATGGAATACCATTTTAGGCTGGATAGCATTTGGAATAGCATTAATTACTTACTCCTTAACTGTAGAACCCACCATGAGTTTTTGGGATTGTGGTGAGTATATTGCAACTGCGGCCAAATTAGAAGTTGGTCACCCTCCTGGAGCTCCATTGTTTCAAATGATGGGCGCATTCTTTGCCATGTTTGCCACAGACAATGAACACATTGCTTTAATGGTCAATATGTTGTCTGTGTTTTCTAGTGCTTTTACCATTTTATTTATGTTTTGGTCGAGCTCAATGATTTTGAAAAAAATAATAGGACGTATTTCTGTTATCAACAAGAATAATAGTATTGTAGTTTTAGGAAGTTCTTTGGTTGGTGCTTTAGCCTATACTTTTTCTGATAGTTTTTGGTACAATGCCGTAGAGGCAGAAGTTTACGCTATGGCTTCCTTACTTATAGCATTATTGTTTTGGTTAGGTTTGCGTTGGGAACAAGATATGGACCAGCCTAAAGGAAACAAATGGCTATTGATTATCTCTTTAGTAATTGGTTTGTCTTTTGGAGTTCATTTCATGGCTTTACTTACCATTCCAGCCATAGGCTTCTTGTATTTTTTCAAGCATTATGAAGAGGTGACTCTTAAAAACTTCCTTATTGCTAATGTTGTAGTAATAGCTGTATTGTTATTTATTTTCAAATTGCTGCTACCACTAACCATGGCTTTCTTTGGTAAAACGGAAGTATTCATGGTGAATTCACTTGGCTTACCCTTTGATTCAGGGACTATTTTTGTGGCTTTGCTTTTTGCTGCATTCTTTTATTTTGGATTAAAATACACGCGTCAAAAAGGGCTAGTTTTCTACAATACGATTATACTTTGTATCTTATTTATATTAATAGGTTTTTCCACATGGATGATGCTGCCTATTAGAGCCAATGCAAATGTGGTGATTAACGAAAACAAACCTTCTGATGCAAGAGAGGTTTTGGCTTATTACAATAGAGAACAGTATGGTGCAAGTCCCTTATTTTATGGATCACAATATACAGAAGCTTTTGCTGGATTAGATCCTAATAATCCCTATTTAGATAAAGCACCTAACTATGAAAGAGATTATAAAAGCGGTAAGTATGTTATTGTGAATAATTTCAAAAACGCCGAGCAAAATAGTGATGATAGCCATAAAACAATTCTGCCAAGAATGAGAAGTGCTGATCATATTGAAAACTATATGAATTTTACCAATCCGCCAGAGTTTAGGCTGAATCCAAATTATCAATATGAAGAAGATTTGGTAAAATATGGCATTGATCCAAGTCAATTGAGTGAGGAAGATTTAAACAAAGCAACTGCACAAGTTCGTAACGAAATCGAAAAAATAGTTACTGAATTCAGATCGGCTTATGCTCAAAAGCAAATTGACAACGAGGGTTATATTAAATTCTTAAAAAGTTACGGAGACTATCTTATAGTCGATAAACCTTCGACTATAGATAATTTTACTTTTATGTTCGAATACCAGTTTGGTTATATGTATTGGAGGTATTTGATGTGGAATTTTGTTGGAAGACAAAACGATATTCAAGGCAAATACGATAATCTTGATGGAAATTGGATAAGCGGTATCCCATTTATGGACTCGATTCATCTTGGTTCACAAGAAAATTTGCCTTCAGATGTAGTTAATAATAAAGGTAGGAATACCTATTATTTTTTACCCTTCATTTTAGGTTTGATCGGGTTAATGTATCATTTCACTAAAGATAAAAAAAGCTTTTATGTGCTTTTGGTCTTATTTTTATTTACAGGATTTGCTCTCAAAATTTATTTAAATGAACGTCCATTTGAGCCTCGCGAACGAGATTATGCATTAGTAGGTTCTTTTTATGTTTTTGCTATTTGGATCGGATTTGGTGTATATGCCTTGTACGAAAGTTTACAAAAATATGTAGCACCAAAATTTGCTGGACCAATTCTTATTGCTTCAAGTCTTTTGGCGGCTCCAGTGCTTATGGCTTCACAAAACTGGGACGATCATGATCGTTCGAATAAATACACCGCAGTAGCCATGGCAAAAGCCTACCTAAATTCATGCGACAAAAATGCTATTTTGTTCACCATTGGTGACAATGATACGTTTCCATTATGGTATGCTCAAGAAATTGAAAAAGTCCGTACCGATATTCGAATTGTAAATACAAGTTTGTTTATGACCGATTGGTATATCGATCAAATGAAGCGAAAAGCTTACGAATCTGAGCCGCTACCAATATCTTTCAACCATGAAGACTATGTGGGTGACAAATTAGATTATGTAGCACATATTCCAAAAATAGAAAGTAGATGGGACGTTAAAGACATGATTACTTTTATCAAACATCCAAAATCTTTGGTTGAGATGGAAAACGGTCAATCGATACATTTTTACCCCACTAATAAAATCAGACTTGCAGTTGATAAAGAAGCTGTTATCAATAACAAAGTAGTTTCTCCAAAACAATATGACTCTATTGTTCCTTATATTGATATCGACATGAAAGGTCGTGCTTTATACAAAAACCGATTGATGATGCTTGATTTAATAGCAAATAACAACTGGAAAAGACCAATTTATTTCAGTGGTGGCGCTTATGATGACGAAGATTTTCTTTGGATGAAAAACTATCTTCAACTAGACGGAATGACCTACAAATTAGTTCCTATCAAAACAGCACTTCCAAAAGATGCTAGCCCATTAGAAATGGGTGGAATAGATAGCGATAAAATGTATGGAAATGTCATGAAATGGGATTGGGGTAATAGTGAGAGTTTGTCTATTTATCACGATCCTGAAACCAGAAAAAATAGCATTACCTATCGTTCATACATGGCAAGATTGATGAATCAATTGATTTTAGAAGGCCAAAAAGACAAGGCAAAAAACATCATTGAACTAGCCATGACCAAAATGCCTTTAGACAAATTTGGCTACTATTCTTTAGTAGAGCCTTTTGCAAAAGGTTATTATGACATCGGTGAAAAAGCAAAAGCACAAGATTTATTATCAAAGCTAATCGTGAAGTACAAAGAAAATCTTAATTACTACAGTACCTTACCACCCTCGGATCAATCAGGTATTGCTATTGATATTATTACCGATATCGAACGTTATAGAAGTTTATTATCGGTCATGAAAGAAAGTGGAGATTTAATTTTTTACAACAAAAATAAAGGGCAATTCAATACCTATGTAACTATTTTTGAAAGATTTGGAAGAGAGAAAGAATAATACAAAAAACACTTTTTAATAAATGTAGCATAACTAGTTTATGCTACATTTTTTTTACTTTTAAATAAAAAAAAAGAAAGCATGTCATTCTATTGGATTAAGACAAATGCAATTATCAAAAGGTGTTTTTCCAATTATATTTGGGACATTCCTAACAAAAAAAATAAGATTTATTTGACTTTTGATGATGGACCGACACCCGATGTTACGGATTGGTTACTTGAATTATTAAAAAAAGAAAACATTAAAGCCACATTTTTCTGTATTGGTAAAAATATTCTTTTAGCACCGGAACTTTTTAAACAAATTATAGAAGAGGGACATACAGTTGGAAACCACACCTATAACCACTATAACGGCTGGAAAAAAAGCAATGAAATTTATCTAGAAAACACCAAAAAATGTGAAGCGATTATTGTAGCCAATTCAACTAAGCAACCACAACTCTTTAGACCACCATACGGAAAAATTAAAAGGGGGCAAGCCAAAAAGATTAAAGAGCTAGGCTATAAAATCATTATGTGGGACGTGCTTAGTGCTGATTTTGACCAGCAAATTTCCCCAGAAAAATGTTTGACCAATGTAACTTCATCGGTTAAGCCAGGTAGTATTATTGTTTTTCATGATAGCTTAAAAGCTTCAAAAAATCTAAAATTCGCATTGCCACTAGCTATAAAACAACTAAAACAAAAAGGATTTATATTTGAAACCATAGTCTGAGTTTCAACTATAAATCCATATTCAGGTATTTTTTTACAAGTAAATGTTACAATTGCTCTTGTACTAAGCCAATAATTGTATTGGCATCGAGTTCTCCAGATTGCCTCCACATCATAACTCCTTCTTTGTAAATCATTAGTGTAGGCAAGCCCTTGATGCGAAGCACTTCAGCTAATTCTTGATTTTTATCAACATCTATTCGAATGACCTTGGCTTTATCACCAAGAGCGGCAGCTACATCTTTTATAACGGGATGCATCGAAACTGAAGATTCGTTCCAATCTGTGTAAAAATCGATTAACACTGGAACCTGAGCATTAATTAGTTCTCCAAATTTTGACATAAAACCAAAATATTTAATTTATACTACTTTTTACAGAGATAATATCATGCAAATATAGCATTTTTAACTAATTACGCTCTGTTTTCTCCTTTTTTTAGTTGAATTACAGTTATCTCCGGCATAATACCAACTCTACCAGGATAAGCATGAAAACCAAAACCACGGTTTACATAAACATATCTTCCTAAATTTTCGTATAATCCAGCCCACTGCTTATAAACGTATTGCGCCAAACTCCATTTAAAATAACCAGGAATTTCTATCCCAAACTGCATACCATGGGTATGCCCAGAAAGGGTAAGATGAAAATGTTTGTCATCATTTTTTACTACATGTTCCCAATGGCTTGGATCGTGACTCATTAAGATTTTAAAATCTTCTTTGGTTAAACCAGTAGCCGCTTTATCTAAATCACCGGCTTGTTTGAAATTGTGCCCCCAATTTTCAACGCCTACCAAAGCTATTTTTTGTCCGTCTTTTTCAATAAAGGTATGTTCATTTAGTAACAAATTAAATCCTATTTGACCATAAAGCTGTTTAATTTCTTCAAAATTCTTAACTTTATCTTCTTTTGTTTTCCAAGTAACATACTCCCCATAATCATGGTTTCCTAATACTGCATATTTCCCGAAAGGATGTTTTTCTATTTTGTTAAAAGTAGTAATCCAAGGATGCATCTCTTTTGCATGCGTATTAACAATATCACCTGTAAACAATATCAAATCCGTTTTTTGTTGATTGATCAAATCGATTGCATAATCAATTTTATCTGGATTATCAAAACTCCCACTGTGCACATCCGATATTTGGGTAATAGTAAATCCGTCAAAAGCATCAGGTAAATCGGGGAAAAAAATAGCTTGTTTGATGACTTTGAAATTGTATCTCCCTTCAAAAATTCCATAAATCAAAGACAAAAAAGGAATTGCAGCTAACCCTAATCCCACTTGACTTACAAATTTTCTCCGAGAAGGCAAGAATGCAGCGTCATTATTATACTCAACAAAATAGTTGATTCCGCCCATTACAATTCTAAATACATCTTCTCCGAATAAAACAAGCGTTATTAAAATCTTTGGAACATAAACCAACAACATTAATCCCATAGTGCGAAGACTTGATTGTGTTTGTCCAACAGAACGATCAAACTGAGTAAAACCGTAAATAATGTATAAAAGCAGAACTAAACTAAGTACCACATAGCCCCATAAAAAAGTTTTATTTTTTACCAAAGTTCTGATTGCCTGAAAAGCATAAGTTTCTATAAGTGTAAAAATCAGTAAAAAAACGAGTAATCGAAAAATCATGTTGTTTGAATTTAGCACAAATTAACAAAGAAAGTATACGCTATAAATGTCTTACTCCTTTTTTAACTTATGTTTTAGAAAAAAGTTAGCAATATTCTTTCCTTTTCAACTTTTCACCATTTCCAATCAATAAATTGCAATCAACTGGAGAGATTGAAGAAACACAATGAACAAAATCAAATTGCTTTGTTTATTTTTACCCTTTCAAATTTTAGATACAAAATACATGTCTACTCAAAAACGACTTTTCCTTTTAGATGCTTACGCACTAATTTTTCGTGGTTACTATGCTTTTATCAAAAACCCTAGAATCAACTCCAAAGGAATGGATACCTCGGCCATTATGGGATTTATGAACTCTTTGATGGATGTTATCCGAAGAGAAAAACCCGATCACTTGGCAGTAGCTTTTGATAAAGGCGGCAGTGATTATCGTTATGAAATGTATCAAGAATACAAAGCCCATCGTGACGAAACACCCGAAGCCATAAAAATTGCAGTTCCCTATATTCAGGAATTGCTAAAAGCAATGCATATTCCAATTATTGAAAAAGCAGGTTTTGAGGCCGATGACCTTATTGGCACCTTAGCCAAACAAGCTGAAAAAGAAGGCTACCAAGTATTTATGGTTACACCTGATAAAGATTTTGCACAATTGGTCTCAGAAAATATTTTCATGTACAAACCCGCTCGAATGGGGAATGACATTGAAATATGGGGAATTCCAGAGGTTTTGGCTAAATTTGAAATTGAACGACCAGAACAAGTAATAGACTTTTTGGGAATGATGGGAGATTCTGCGGATAATATTCCAGGATTACCTGGAGTTGGGGAAAAAACCGCAAAGAAATTTTTGGCCGAATATGGAACCTTAGAAAACTTGTTGGCCAATACGCATCAACTTAAAGGGGCGATGAAAGAAAAAATTGAAGCCAATGCCGAATTAGGAATTTTATCCAAAAAACTAGCTACTATTTTGCTCGATTGTCCTGTTGCTTTTGATGCACAAGATTATGAATTATCGAAACCAGATGTAGAAAAAACAGATGCTTTGTTTCAAGAATTGGAATTCCGTCAAATGAAAACACAATTCGATAAACTCTTTGGCACAGGAAAAGAGTATGACGAAATAGATGGAAATGGAGATGGAAAAGAAACGAATCCAACAGTTTCAAAAAAGACGGCGTCAAAAAAATCTGCTGAAAACCAAATGGATTTGTTTGGATTCTCTGATGATGAGAATAGCAACGAAAATGGTTTGAATAAGTTTTACCAAACACTCGAAGATACTCCACATTTTTACCAAATCATTCAAGGAGATTTTCCAGTAAAATTATTGCTTCAAAATTTATTACAACAAACTTCAGTTTGTTTTGATACCGAAACTACAGGAATAGATGCTTTGAATGCCGAGCTAGTTGGCTTATCTTTTTCATGGGAGAAAGGCAAAGGATTTTACGTTCCTTTTCCCGAAAATCAAGAAGAAGCTCAAGAATTAATTGAAAAATTTAGTCCTTTTTTCGAAAATGAAACCATTGAGAAGATTGGTCAAAATATGAAATATGATTTGAAAATTTTATCCAATTATAACATTCAAGTCAAAGGAAAACTGTTTGATACCATGATTGCGCATTATTTGATTAATCCAGATATGCGACACAATATGGATATTTTATCTGAAACCTATCTAAAATACAGTCCAAAATCTATCGAAACTTTAATTGGCAAAAAAGGAAAGAA
This sequence comes from Flavobacterium sp. RSSA_27, assembly GCF_051547125.1. Lineage (NCBI taxonomy): Bacteria > Pseudomonadati > Bacteroidota > Flavobacteriia > Flavobacteriales > Flavobacteriaceae > Flavobacterium > Flavobacterium sp. RSSA_27. The sequence continues at coordinate 225,183 of NZ_JBPTTN010000004.1, read as the reverse complement.
CCAATTATCGATGCGTCAAGTAGAATTGGAGGCGATTAAAGAATACGCCACCGAAGATGCTGACATCACTTTTCAATTAAAAGAGCATTTCCAACCAATTTTAGAAAAGGTTGGTACCAAAAAATTATTTGATGAAATTGAAATTCCTTTGGTACAAGTATTGGCTGATATGGAAAAAGAAGGCATCAATTTGGATGTTGATTTCCTAAAAAAGATGTCGATTGATATGCAAAAAGAGATTGATACTTTCGAACAACAAATTTATGAAACAGCGGGTGAGAAATTTAATTTGGCATCCCCAAAACAGCTAGGTGATATATTATTCGATAAGCTAAAAATTGGAGGTGCTAAGCAAAAGAAGACCAAAACAGGACAATATGCTACTGGTGAAGAAGTTTTATCTTACTTAGCCAATGAACACCAAATTGTTCGCGATATACTCGAATGGCGTCAAATGGTAAAACTGCAAAGTACTTACATTGATGCCTTACCCAATCAGGTTGACAAAAAAACAGGAAGAGTGCATACCGATTACATGCAAACAGTTGCCGCAACTGGTCGTTTGAGTTCTAATAATCCCAATCTTCAAAACATTCCTATTCGTACCGAAAGAGGACGACAAATCAGAAAAGCATTTATCGCACGTGATGAAAATTACACACTACTTTCTGCCGATTATTCTCAGATAGAATTGCGCATTATCGCCGCTTTGTGTGGGGAAGAAAATATGATTAAAGCCTTTCAAAACAAAGAAGACATCCATAAAAGTACGGCCGCCAAAGTATTCAATGTTCCTTTAGAAGAAGTAACTAAAGAACAACGTAGTCATGCTAAAACGGTCAACTTCGGAATTATCTATGGTGTATCGGCTTTTGGATTAAGCAATCAAACCAATTTATCTAGAAAAGAAAGTGCTGATTTGATTGAAGCCTATTACAAAACCTATCCAAGATTAAAATCATTCATACAAGAACAGGTTGATTTTGCCAGAGAAAACGGCTATGTAGAAACCATTTCAGGCAGAAGACGTTATTTGAAAGACATCAATTCTGCCAACGCCATTGTTCGTGGTGGTGCAGAACGAAATGCTGTCAATGCACCAATACAAGGTTCCGCAGCCGATATCATCAAAATTGCTATGATTAATATTCATAAAAAACTCACTGATGAAAATTGGCAGTCCAAAATGTTATTACAAGTTCATGACGAATTGGTTTTTGATGTTCACCATTCTGAACTCGAAAAAATACAACCGATGATCAAACACGAAATGGAAAATGCCTTCAAAATGACAGTTCCATTGGATGTTGAAATTGGATTGGGAAAAAATTGGCTGGAAGCGCATTAGAATAAAAAAAGGCTCGCAACTATTTTGTTACGAGCCTTTTTTCTATAATTTTAAGAGATTAGTTTAAACGAGTAGATTCTCTTTCTTTTAGTTTTGTTTTAATTACTTTGGTCTGATATGGCAAATGCTCTTCTTTAGACTCCAGACGATCAATTAATAATTGAGCGGCTACTTCACCTATTTCAACACCATGTTGACTTACTGTGGTCAAACTTGGAGACAAACGTCTTGAAGCTAAAATTCCATCAGCAAAGCCAATAATCGATAACTCTTCAGGAATACGCAATCCTTTCTTTAAACCAAACTTCAAAGCAGCAACAGACTCATCTTCAGCTAAAGCAAAAACACCGTCAATAGTATTATTGGCATAAATCGCTTCAACTTTTTCATTAAGTCCTTCACTAGAATCGGTTCTCAAAATGATATTCTCATTGATAGGTAAATTATTGTTTTTCAAAGCTTGCAAATACCCCTCTAAACGCAATTTACCAATACTCAAATTGTCAATAGTAGAAATAAGAGCAATATTTTTACACCCTGAATCAATTAAATACTGGGTAGAATCTAAGGCAGAATCAAAGTCATCAACAATCACTTTATCACAATTCAACTCGTCTGTGGTTCTATCAAACAGAACTATTGGAGTTCCTTCACTTATAATTTCTTTAAAGTGATTGTATTCGTGTTGCTTTTGTGCTTCTTCAGAAATGGATAAAACAAACCCATCTATAGTTCCATTACTTAACATTTCTAAAGTATGAGCTTCTTTCTCCAACGATTCATTAGAAATACACATAATTACATTGTATCCATTTTCGTCAGCAACTTTCTCAATGCCACTGAACACTTTAGCAAAAAATGAATTTAGAATATTTGGGATAATAACACCGATTGTTTTTGTTTTACGGTTCTTTAAATTCAAACCAATAACGTTCGGCTTGTAATTTTTAAGCTTTGCGTACTCTTTAATTTTAATTTTAGTTTGTTCGCTTATCTCTGGGCTATCATTTAATGCTTTGGACACTGTAGAAACCGAAACATTGAGTTCTTTGGCAATTTGTTTAAGGGTTGCTTTTGCTTTCATATGATAGAAATGTAGTTCGAAATTTGAATGAAATTAAAAATAATGAATAATTTAAATTATATGCATTAAACAAGCGAAGATAGTGATTATATTTATTTTATATATACTAAAACCACCTGATTTTTCGCAAAAAAAAGAAATTCAAGGTTTTATATTTTTACCGGTAGGTGACACAAAATCAATAAGTGAGAAATCAACTAAAAGAATATACAATTGATTATCAACATAGAAAGCAACAAAAAATAATCATTTGAGGTATTTGTATTTAAAATAATTAATTGTACTTTTGCAACCCCTTTATTGGGGATGGAATGTTTAATTAAAATATATTATTGTGAACGCATTAAGCTACAAGACAATCTCAACAACAAAAGCCAATTCTACTAAAGAATGGATCGTTGTAGATGCAGACGGTCATAACTTAGGACGTCTTGCTTCAAAAGTCGCTATGATTTTGAGAGGTAAGTACAAGCCAAGTTATACACCACACGTGGACTGTGGAGATAACGTAATTGTTATCAACGCAGAGAAAATTAACCTTACAGGAAACAAAATGGATGACAAAATTTACATGCGTCATACAGGTTACCCAGGAGGACAAAGAACTTTAACTGCTAAAGTTTTGCAATCTAAAAACCCAGCGTTATTAGTTGAAAAAGCAGTGAAAGGAATGCTACCTAAAAACAAATTAGGAGCAGAACTTTTTAGAAATTTAAATGTTGTTGTAGGAGCTGAGCACAAACAAGGGGCTCAAAAACCTAGAACTGTTAACCTAAACGATCTTAAGTAATGGGAGTTATTCACAAAATCGGTAGAAGAAAAACCGCTGTTGCACGTGTTTATGTTTCAGAAGGAACAGGAGTAATCACTGTAAACAAAAAAGAATTTGCAACTTACTTCCCAACTGCTACTTTACAGTACAAAGTAATGCAACCAATGTCTATGACAGAAAATGCATCAAACTTTGACGTAAAAGTAAACGTTTATGGAGGTGGTGTAACTGGTCAAGCAGAAGCTGTAAGAATGGCAATCGCTCGCGCAATGTGTGAAGTAAATGCTGAAAACAGAGGAGTATTGAAACCAGAAGGTTTATTAACAAGAGACCCAAGAATGGTTGAACGTAAGAAATTCGGTCAGAAGAAAGCTCGTAAGAGATTTCAATTCTCTAAACGTTAATATTGCCTGTCTTGTGCAATACGTACAAGACTTCGTTTATTTATTGAATTTAAAAACAATGTTGTTGTTGTCCCGATGCGTCGGGAAATTAGTTTAGCATCTAAATGTAAGTAGCCGATTTATCGCCATTCTTACATTGCTATATTCAACAGAACGTAAACTAGTACAAAAAATGTCAAACAAAGTAGAAGTAAAAGAATTACTAGAAGCAGGTGTTCATTTTGGACACATGACTAGAAAATGGGATCCAAATATGGCTCCTTATATTTATATGGAGCGTAATGGAATCCACATTATCAATCTATATAAAACTGCAGCAAAAATCGAAGAGGCTAATGAAGCATTGAAAAAAATCGCTGCATCAGGTAGAAAAATATTATTTGTTGCTACCAAAAAACAAGCAAAAGACATCGTAGCTGAAAAAGCAAAAGCTGCAAACATGCCTTACATCACTGAAAGATGGCCTGGTGGAATGTTAACAAACTTTGTTACTATCCGTAAAGCTGTTAAAAAAATGTCTTCTATCGACAAGATGAAAAAAGACGGAACTTTTAACACACTTTCTAAAAAAGAGCGTTTGCAAGTAGATCGTCTTCGTGCTAAATTAGAGAAAAACTTAGGTTCAATCGCTGATATGTCTAGACTACCTGCAGCATTGTTCGTAGTAGATATCAAAGCGGAACACATCGCAATAAAAGAAGCTCAAAAATTAAACATTCCAGTTTTTGCAATGGTTGATACTAACTCTGATCCACGTGAAGTAGATTATGTTATCCCTGCAAATGATGATGCTTCTAAATCAATTGACAAAATTTTATCTTTAGTGACTACTGCTGTAATCGAAGGCCTTTCTGATAGAGGTGCTGAGAAAGAAGTTGAAGCTGCTCCAGCTACCGAAGAAGTAGCTGCCGAAGCTGAAGAGGCTCCAGCAACTGAAGAATAAATCAAATTTTAAATTCCAAAACTTAAATTCCAAAATCCAAAATCAGAATAGTAACTTTCTGGTAAAGTTGGAATTTGGGATTTGAGAATTGGAATTTTTACTTTTAACATTTAAATACAAAATATTATGGCAACAATTACTGCTGCAGACGTAAATAAATTAAGAACAATCACAGGTGCAGGTATGATGGACTGCAAAAAAGCCTTGGTTGAAGCAGAAGGAGATTTTGATTTAGCTATCGAAAACTTACGTAAAAAAGGACAAAAAGTAGCGGCTAACCGTTCTGATAGAGCCTCTACAGAAGGAGCTGTTATCGCTGTTGTAAATGCTGAAAAAACTGCTGGTGTAGTAGTTTCATTGAACTGTGAAACTGACTTCGTGGGTAAAAACGAATCTTTCGTAAAATTAGCTCAAGATTTAGCTGCTTTAGCATTAAACTTCAATACTAAAGAAGAATTATTAGCTGCTGATTTCAACGGAATTACTGTTGCTGAAAAATTAATTGAGCAAACAGGAGTTATTGGAGAAAAAATCGAAATTGGTGCTTTCGAAAGATTAGAAGGTGCTTTCATCGGTTCTTACATCCACGCAGGTAACAAAATCGCTACGTTAACTGCTTTATCTAAAAACATTGAAGGTGCTGACGAAGTTGCTAAAAATATTTCTATGCAAGCTGCTGCAATGGCGCCAATCGCTCTTAACGAAGAAGGTGTTGATGCCGAAACTATTGCTAAAGAGATCGAAATCGCTAAAGATTTATTACGTCAAGAAGGTAAGCCAGAAGCAATGTTAGACAATATCGCTAAAGGTAAATTAGCTCGTTTCTTTAAAGACAACACTTTAGTAAACCAAGATTATATTAAAGATAACAAATTAAGCGTTGCTGCTTATGCTAAATCTTTAGATAAAGATCTTGTCGTAACTGGTTTCAAAAGAGCTGCTTTAGGATAAAATAACTGATTTTACTTCTTGTACTATCAAACAAAAGTCCCAACTTCATTGAAGTTGGGACTTTTTATATTTTGAAGTAATTGATTTGATGTCTCGATTTTTACAATTGATTTGTTTTGTATTGGAATTTGCCGACTCAGTTTTGTCAACATTTAATATAGTCTAAACCAATTCTATCTTTAGGATTAAAAAAAACTAATTGAGGTTTTTATTTATCTACTAGGTTTTATCAAAAGTATGTTTTTGTATTTGTTTTGTAGTTCAATTAAATTTCTTTCTGCTTCCATTCTTGTTCTATAGTTGCCTACCCATACTTTATAATTTGGGGTTTGGAAAACTATGGTCGCATCCATATGGATATTGTCGAGTTTGAACTCGTTCAGTGTTTTCTTAGCCAATTCGCTTACTCCACTAAAAATTTGAATCTTGTATCGGTCATTTACAACTAGTGAGGTGTTTATTTTTCTTTTTTCATTTAATAATTGGTCAACTCTTTGGTTTTGATTTACAGTGATGCTTTTCGTTTGGGCGCTTGTCTTTGTAATGGCAAATGTTAATATTATTATTAGTAGTGCTATTTTTTTAGATGTTAAAATTTTCATAACTAATTGGTTTTTATATTAAATAGAAAAAAGTCTGTTGTGTTAGGTTTTTAATAATTATTTAGAATGAATATAAATTGAAATTAAGACTATTTTAAGGTTTTGAGAATAGTTCTTAAGTCGTATTTTTGTCCGAGTTTTTAAATAAGGGTTGTTTTTACTGTCGTTAAAAATAGTATAAAATAATTAAATTTTAGTAGATAATCATTATATAATATGAAAAAGGTGGGTAACCATAATTCGATCACAAGGAATTTAATCTTAAGCATTGGGCTGACGTTAATTTTCTCCATATCTTCATTAGCTCAAGAGGCTGCGCCAGCGCCAGCTCCAGATGCTGCTGCAGTAGCGGCGGCTCCAACCTCTGGTGGAGATCCTGTTAAAGGGAAAGAGCTTTTTAATGCTAATTGTGCTGCTTGTCATAAATTAGATGCTAAAGCTACAGGTCCTGCTTTGAGAGGTGTTGCTTCTAAATATGAAATGGCTTGGATTTACAAATGGGTTAAAAATAGTTCCGATTTGATTAAATCTGGTGATGCAGCTGCTGTAAAAGTTTTTGAAGAAAACAATAAAGCGGTTATGACTGCTTTTCCACAATTATCGGAAGGGGATATTGATAATATTATAGCTTATACATCTGAGCCTAAAGCAGAAGCTCCAACAGCAGTTGCAGGTGCTGCTCCAGCAGTGGGTGCTCAAAATCAAGAAGGTGGAATAAGCAACAATGTGATTCTTGGTGCTTTGGCATTAGTAATGGCAATGTTGGTTGTTTTGTTGTTTTTGGTAAACAACGTTTTGAGAAAAGTTGCAAAAGCAAATGGTATTGAAGTGGAGGCAAAAACGCCTTCGTTACCGATTTGGAAAGCATTTGCAAAAAACCAATTTTTAGTTTTGGTTACTGCAATTCTTTTGTTGTTGAGTAGTGCTTATTTTGTATATGGTTACTTAATGCAGGTTGGAGTTGATCAAGATTATGCTCCTATTCAGCCTATTCATTACTCTCACAAAATACATGCTGGCGATAATGAAATTAACTGTAAGTACTGTCACTCTGCTGCAAGAGTAAGTAAAAATGCTGGTATTCCATCTTTGAATGTTTGTATGAACTGTCATAAAAACATTTCTGAAGTAGCTGAAACTACAGCTACTCCAGAATACAGCAAAGCTTTTTATGATGAGCAAATTCAAAAATTATATGCAGCTGTAGGTTGGGATAAAACTACTCAGTCATATACTGGTAAAACACAACCAGTTAAATGGGTGCGTATTCATAATTTGCCAGACTTTGTATATTTTAATCACTCTCAGCACGTAACTGTTGCTGGAATTGAATGTCAAACTTGTCACGGGCCTGTTGAAACGTATGAAATTCAAAAGCAATTTGCTCCTCTTACTATGGGATGGTGTGTTGATTGTCATAGAAAAACGGATGTTAAGACAGAGGGTAATGAATATTATACCAAAATTCACGAACAACTTTCTAAAAAGTACGGTGTTGAGAAATTGACAGCTGCTCAAATGGGAGGTTTAGAGTGTGGTAAATGCCACTATTAAAAGAAATTATTAAGATTTAATATTTATATATAATATGTCATCAAACAAAAAATACTGGAAAAGTGTTGAAGAGCTAGACGGAAATAGTTCTATTGTTGAGGCGCTTAAGAATAACGAGTTTGTTGAAGAGATTCCTACCGATGAATTTTTGGGTAATAGTGATAAATTATCTTCTTCTACTTCACGTCGTGATTTTTTAAAGTACGTTGGTTTCAGTACAGCAGCTGCTACATTAGCAGCCTGTGAGGGACCAGTTAACAAATCAATACCTTATGTGTTGCAACCTGAGGAAATCATTCCTGGTGTAGCGGATTATTATGCTACAACTGTTTTTGATGGTTTTGATTTTGCTAATTTATTAGTAAAAACTCGTGAAGGGCGACCTATTAAAATTGATAATAATACCATTGCAGGAGCTAAATTTTCTGCCAATGCTAGAATACATGCGTCTATATTGTCATTGTATGACAATATGCGTTTAAAAGAACCAAAAGTTGCAGGCAATGCTGCTTCTTGGTCATCTGTTGATTCAAAATTAAAATCAAGTATCGCTGAAGCTAAAGCTAAAGGTGGTCAGGTTGTTTTTTTAACAAATACTTTAGCGAGTCCTTCTACTGAAAAATTAATTGGTGAATTTATAGCTAAAAACCCAAATGCTAAACATGTAGTTTATGATGCTGTATCTTCTTCTGAAGCTTTAGATGCATTTCAAACTGTTTATGGGAAAAGAGCTTTAGTTGACTATGATTTCTCAAAAGCTTCTTTGATTGTTTCTGTAGGAGCTGATTTCTTAGGAGATTGGCAAGGTGGTGGATTTGATGCTGGTTATGCACAAGGAAGAATCCCTAAAGCAGGAAAAATGTCACGTCATTTTCAATTTGAAGCGAATATGACACTATCTGGTGCTGCGGCTGATAAACGTGTACCGATGACTGTTGCTAATCAAAAGCAAGCTTTAGTTCAAATCTATAATATTGTTACTGGAAACAATGTTTCAGTAAAATTAGATGATAAATTCAAAGCAGAAGTTACAAAAGCAGCGCAACAATTAAAATCTGCTGGATCTAAAGGTGTTTTAGTGTCAGGAATCCAGGATGTTAATGCTCAATTGTTAGTTTTAGCTATCAATCAATCTTTGTCTAGTGAAGCGTTTGTTACCTCTGGTGCTCGTTTAATTAGAAAAGGTTCTAACGCTGCTGTTACTCAATTAATAAAAGATATGAATGCTGGTGCTGTTCATACTTTGATTATGAGTGGAGTTAATCCGGTGTATACACTAGCAGATAGTAAATCATTTACCAATGGTTTAAAGAAAGTAACGACTTCAGTTGCTTTAACAATAAAAGAGGATGAAACCGCTTTATTAGCTACTATTGCAGCTCCAGTACCTCATTATTTAGAGTCTTGGGGTGATTTGCAATTAACGGAAGGTACTTACAGTATTACTCAGCCGACTATTCGTCCTTTATTCAATACTAAACAATTTCAAGATGTACTATTGTCTTTAAATGGTATAGCAGGTACTTATTATGATTATTTAAAATCTGTTTCATCAGGAATTATTGCTGGTTCTTCTTGGAATAAAGTATTACATGATGGTGTTTATGTAGGAGCTATTTCAGCTGTTTCAGCTGGTACTGCAAATTATGTTGGCGCAGCTAATGCCTTAGCTAGTTCATCTAGCTCAAAAGGACTTGAGTTGGTATTGTATACCAAAACAGGAATGGGTGATGGTCAACAAGCAAACAATCCTTGGTTACAAGAGTTTCCAGATCCAATAACAAGAGTTTCTTGGGATAACTACATTACAGTATCTAATGCAGATGCAAAAAAGTTAGGACTTACTAATGAAATAGTTGCTAATGGTGGATTGAATGGTTCATATGTAAAATTAACTTCTAATGGGGTTACTTTAGAAAATGTTCCTGTAATTGTTCAACCTGGTCAAGCAGTTGGTACTGTAGGTATGGCTTTAGGATATGGTCGTAAAGCTGCTCTTAAAGAAGAAATGCAAGTAGGTATTAACGCTTACTCATTATATAATGATTTTAATGATTTACAAAACGTAACCCTAGAATTGGCTTCTGGAGAACATGAGTTTGCTTGTGTACAAGGTCAAAAAACATTAATGGGTCGTGGAGATATTATTAAAGAAACAACTTTAGAAATTTTCAATACTAAAGATGCCGAAATTTGGAACGAGAAACCGATGGTATCTTTAGATCATAAAGAAGTAGAAGCTACTTCTGTTGGGTTGTGGGATTCTTTCGATCGTTCGATTGGTCATCATTTCAACCTTTCAATTGATTTGAATGCTTGTACTGGTTGTGGTGCATGTGTAATAGCTTGTCATGCTGAAAATAACGTACCAGTTGTTGGTAAAGATGAAGTAAGAAGAAGTAGAGATATGCACTGGTTGCGTATTGATAGATATTACTCTTCAGAAAGTACTTTTGAAGGTGATGTAGAAAGAAAAGAAAATATCGCTGGTCTTTCAAGTTCATTGTCTACTTTTAACGAAATGGAAAAAGCTGGAGATAATCCACAAGTTTCTTTCCAACCTGTTATGTGTCAGCACTGTAATCACGCACCTTGTGAAACAGTTTGTCCAGTTGCTGCGACTTCTCATGGTCGTCAAGGTCAAAATCAAATGGCATATAACCGTTGCGTTGGAACTCGTTACTGTGCAAATAACTGTCCTTATAAAGTACGTCGTTTTAACTGGTTCTTGTATAACAAAAACAGTGAGTTCGATTACCATATGAATGATGATTTGGGTAGAATGGTATTGAATCCAGATGTTAACGTTCGTTCTCGTGGAGTTATGGAGAAATGTTCTATGTGTATTCAAATGACACAAGCAACAATTCTTAAAGCAAAAAGAGAAGGTAGAGAAATCAAAGATGGTGAATTCCAAACAGCTTGTTCAAATGCTTGTTCTTCAGGAGCTATGATATTTGGAGATGTTAATGATAAAGAAGCGGTAGTTACTAAATTAGCTGCAGACGAAAGATCATACCATTTGTTAGAGCATGTTGGGACAAAACCAAACGTGGTTTATCAAGTTAAAGTTAGGAATATCTAGTAAAAAAAATTAATTAAGAATCAATATAAAGGATTATGTCGTCTCATTACGAAGCAACCATTAGAAAACCCTTAGTTATAGGTGATAAGTCTTATCACGATGTAACTGTAGATGTAGCTGCACCTGTTGAAGGTAAAGCCAATAAGCATTGGTGGATTGTATTTACAATCGCATTAACCGCTTTCCTTTGGGGATTGGGTTGTATTATTTACACAGTATCTACCGGAATCGGAACTTGGGGATTAAACAAAACAGTTGGATGGGCTTGGGATATTACTAACTTCGTTTGGTGGGTTGGTATCGGTCACGCTGGAACATTAATCTCAGCTGTACTTTTATTATTCCGTCAAAGATGGAGAATGGCCATTAACCGTTCAGCAGAAGCAATGACTATTTTTTCTGTTATCCAAGCAGGTTTATTTCCAATTATCCACATGGGTCGTCCTTGGTTAGCCTATTGGGTACTACCAGTTCCAAATCAATTTGGTTCTCTTTGGGTTAACTTCAACTCACCATTATTATGGGACGTATTTGCAATTTCTACATATCTTTCTGTTTCATTAGTTTTCTGGTGGACTGGTCTTTTACCTGACTTTGCGATGCTACGTGATAGAGCGATTACACCATTCAATAAAAGAGTTTATTCTATTTTAAGTTTTGGTTGGAGTGGTAGAGCAAAAGATTGGCAACGTTTTGAAGAAGTTTCATTAGTTTTAGCTGGTTTGGCAACCCCTCTTGTACTTTCTGTTCATACTATTGTATCGATGGACTTTGCTACTTCTGTTATTCCTGGTTGGCATACAACCATTTTTCCTCCTTACTTCGTAGCAGGTGCTGTATTCTCTGGTTTCGCAATGGTTAATACCTTGTTGATTATCATGAGAAAAGTATCTAACCTAGAGTCTTATATTACAATCCAACATATTGAGTTAATGAATATCGTAATAATGATTACGGGTTCTATAGTTGGTGTTGCATACATCACAGAGTTATTTATCGCTTGGTATTCAGGAGTTGAGTATGAACAATATGCTTTCTTGAATAGAGCTACCGGACCTTACTGGTGGGCATATTGGGCGATGATGACATGTAATGTATTTTCTCCTCAATTTATGTGGTTTAAAAAATTGCGTACAAGTATAATGTTCTCATTTATCATTTCGATTGTGGTAAATATTGGAATGTGGTTTGAACGTTTTGTAATCATTGTGACTTCTTTGCACAGAGATTATTTACCATCTTCTTGGACAATGTTTTCACCAACCTTTGTTGACATAGGTATTTTTATTGGAACTATTGGATTCTTCTTTGTATTGTTTTTGTTATATTCTAGAACTTTCCCTGTTATCGCTCAGGCTGAAGTAAAAACAATATTAAAAGGAAGTGGAGATAACTACAAAAGAGAAAGAGAAGCAAATAAAGATGTACACCATGAGTAATAAAGTAATATACGCTATATACAACGACGATGATGTATTAATGGATGCTGTTAAGAAAACACGTGCAGCACATTATCATATTGAAGATGTTTTTACCCCTTTTCCGGTTCACGGATTAGATAAAGCAATGGGACTTGCACCAACTAGATTAGCTATTTGTGCTTTTATCTATGGTTTGTGTGGTATTTCCTTCGCAACTTGGATGATGAACTATATTATGATTCAAGATTGGCCTCAAGATATTGGAGGTAAGCCAAGTTTTAGTTACATTGAAAATATGCCTTCATTTGTACCAATTATGTTTGAAGAGACTGTTTTCTTTGCTGCTCACTTGATGGTTATTACTTTCTATATGAGAAGTAGATTATGGCCTTTTAAAGAAGCCGAAAATCCTGATGTTAGAACTACAGACGATCATTTTTTAATGGAAGTAGCTGTAAATGATAATGAAGAAGAATTAGTTTCTTTTTTCAAAAGCACAGGAGCAGTTGAAGTAAATGTAATAGATAAGAATTAATTGTAGCTATGAGAAGTATATATAAATTAACACTTTTGGCTGGTATTACTTTGTTAGTTTCATCTTGTCATGATAAATTGGCACCAAACTATCAGTATTTTCCAAACATGTATGAATCGGTTGGTTACGAAACATATTCCGAATCTAAAGCATTTAAAGACGGAAAAGAGGGCCAATTGCCAGCAAAAGGTACTATCAAAAGAGGTTTTGATGTGTATGAATATGAAAATTCTACAGCTGGTTATGAATTGGCCAAAGCTAATTTAAAATCACCTTTAGATTCGTTAGAAAGAAATTCTGAAAAAGGAAAAGAACTTTTTGAAATTTATTGTATCAGTTGCCATGGAGCTACTGGAAATGGTAAAGGAAAATTAGTTGAAAGAGAAAAGTTTCTTGGTGTACCTAGTTACGCTGACCGTCCAATTACTGAGGGAAGTGTATTTCATGTTATTACTTATGGATTAAATTCTATGGGATCGCATGCAAACCAATTGAGTGCCCATGAGCGTTGGTTAGTTGTAGACTATGTTCTTAAACTAAAAAGCGAATTATAATTGTTGAACAAACTGATCGTAATAGATATGTATACATTTTCAAGTAGATTAAAAACTTTTTCTCTTATTCTAATGGCTGTTGGCTTGTTAGGTATTGGTTATGGTTTTTATAGTGCACCAAAAGATATTCAAGAAGTAGAAGCGCTTCTTGCTGCTGATTCACACGGAAGTCATGGAGAAGCATCTCATGCTACTACAGCTGTTGCTCATGATGAGCATGCTGCTACAACTTCACATTCTGATAAAGCTGAAAAACCAAGTCATAGTGTTAAGGAAGACGCTGAGCACAAAGAACATTTAGAGCATGTTTTGCATCAATTAAGCAATAAGCCATGGGCTGCTGTATATGTAGCTTGTATATTTTTTATGCTTTTATCGTTAGGTACATTAGCATTCTATGCAATACAACAAGTAGCGCAAGCAGGTTGGTCTCCAGTTTTATTTAGAGTAATGCAAGGTATAACTGCCTATTTGCCTATAGGTTCTGTAATTTTCTTTGTTATATTGGTTTTATGTGGTTTACACTTCAATCATTTGTTTATCTGGTTAGATCCTGAAGTGGTTGCTCATGATAAATTAATACAAACTAAATCTGGTTATTTAAACTTTCCTTTTTGGATTGTTAGGGCAGGTATCTTCTTGTTAGGATGGAATGCTTATAGATATTTTTCAAGAAAAAATTGTTTAGCACAAGATGAAGCTGATGATAATTCTTTCTATAAAAAGAATTTCAAAATGTCTGCTGCTTTCTTAGTTTTCTTTATTGTTACCGAATCTATTATGTCTTGGGATTGGATTATGTCAATTGATCCTCATTGGTTTAGTACGTTATTTGCATGGTATGTTTTTGCTAGTTTCTTCGTAAGTGGAATTACTACTATTTGTATGGTTACATTATACTTGAAATCTAAAGGTTACTTAGAGCATGTAAATACTAGTCATATCCATGATTTAGCTAAGTTTATGTTTGGTATCAGTGTTTTTTGGACGTACTTATGGTTTTCTCAATTTATGTTGATTTGGTACGCAAATATTCCAGAAGAGGTTACTTATTTTGTGACTAGAATTACAGAATTTAATTTACCATTCTTTGGTGCTGTTGTCATGAACTTCTTGTTCCCTCTTTTGATTTTAATCAATACTGATTTTAAGAGAATTACATGGGTTTTGGTGATGGCAGGAACTGTTATCTTATTAGGTCATTACATTGATTTCTTCAATATGATTATGCCTGGTACTGTAGGTGATCAATGGTTTATCGGAATACCTGAAATTGCATCGGTTTTATTCTTCTTAGGGTTGTTTATTTATGTTGTATTTACTGCACTTACAAAAGCACCTTTATTGCCAAAAAGAAATCCTTTCATTGAGGAAAGTAAGCACTTCCATTATTAATATTTTAAACAGAAAAACAGATGACAAGTTTGTTGGTAATTATAGTTTTAGTTTTATTAGCTGTTGCACTTTGGCAATTGACTAAGATATTTGATCTTACACAAGTAGGTTCAAAATCTAATGATTCGCAAATCGCAACCGATAATGATAATAACATTCAAGGATATTTGATGTTTGGCTTTTTAGCATTCATTTATATTTTTACAATTTATTCATTATTAAAATGGGGTGATCTGCCACTACATACACCAGCTTCTGAGCATGGAGGTACAGTTGATAACTTAATGAATATTACTTGGATATTAATTTTTACTGTTCAAGCAATTACTCAAGTTTTATTGCATTATTTTGCATTCAAATACAGAGGTAATAAAGATAAAAAAGCACTTTATTTTGCAGATAATAATAAATTAGAAGCGGTTTGGAGTGTAATACCGGCAGTGGTATTAGCGGGTTTGATTTTATATGGTTTGTATGCTTGGACGAATATTATGTTCATAGATGATGAAGAGGATACTGTTGTAATTGAATTATATGCGCAACAATTTAAGTGGACAGCTAGATACGCAGGAGCTGATCAAGTTTTAGGCAAAGCTAACGTTCGTTTAATTGATGGTGTAAATTCTGTAGGTATGGATTTAGCAGATAAAAACGCACAAGATGATTTTTTAACTACAGAGATTCATATCCCAAAAGGAAAAAAAGTACATTTTAAAATGCGTTCTCAAGACGTATTACATTCTGCTTATATGCCACATTTTAGAGCTCAAATGAACTGTGTTCCAGGAATGGTAACTGAGTTTGCTTTTACTCCTATTTATACTACAGCAGAATATAGAGAGTTGCCTTTTATGATTGAAAAAGTAGCTAGAATTAATGATTTGCGTGCTAAGAAAAGTACTGAATTAGTTGCTAAGGGAGGAACTGCACTTGATCCTTACACTTTTGATTATCTTTTGTTGTGTAATAAAATCTGTGGAGCGTCACATTACAATATGCAAATGAAAGTTGTTGTAGATACCCCAGAAGATTATAAAAAGTGGTTAAGTGATAAAGTAGCTTTAGTTAAAGAATATAAAGCTTCTAAAGAAACACCAGCCTCTACAGACGGAGCTGCTAAGTCAGATAGTTTAGACGGAGCAAAAGAAGCTGCTGCTGTTAAAGTAGCTATGAAATAATTATTTAAGAATATTTAAAAGTATATATATGTCAGCAGAAGCTCACGATCACGGACACGATCACGAACACGAACACCACCACAAGGATACGTTTATTACTAAATACATTTTTAGTATTGATCATAAAATGATTGCAAAACAATACTTGATTACTGGTATTGTTATGGGAATTATTGGTGTTGGAATGTCATTGCTTTTCAGAATGCAATTGGCTTGGCCCGAAGAGTCTTTTAAAATATTTAATATTTTATTAGGTGATAAATTTGCTCCAGAAGGTGTAATGGCAAATGATATTTATTTAGCTTTAGTAACAATACACGGTACCATAATGGTATTCTTTGTACTTACTGCGGGTTTGAGTGGAACATTTAGTAACTTATTGATCCCACTTCAAATTGGAGCCAGAGATATGGCTTCTGGATTTATGAATATGATTTCATATTGGCTATTTTTCTTGTCTAGTGTTATCATGATTTGTTCTCTTTTTGTCGAGGCTGGTCCAGCATCATCAGGATGGACAATTTATCCTCCTTTGAGTGCTTTACCTCAAGCAATTCCAGGTTCTGGTACAGGTATGACTCTTTGGTTAGTATCTATGGCTATTTTCATTGCATCTTCATTAATGGGATCTTTGAATTATGTTGTAACTGTTATTAATTTGAGAACAAAAGGGATGTCAATGACAAGAATGCCTCTTACTATTTGGGCTTTCTTTGTAACTGCCATTATTGGAATTATTTCTTTTCCGGTTTTACTTTCTGCAGCTTTATTATTAATTTTTGATAGAAGTTTTGGTACTTCTTTCTTCTTATCTGATATTTATATTGCTGGTGAAGTTTTACACTATCAAGGTGGTTCTCCAGTACTTTTTGAGCACTTGTTCTGGTTCTTAGGGCACCCAGAGGTTTACATTGTATTGTTACCTGCTTTGGGTATCACTTCTGAAATTATTGCTACTAATTCTCGTAAACCAATCTTTGGTTACCGTGCGATGATTATGTCTATACTGGCGATTGCGTTCTTGTCAACAATTGTATGGGGACACCATATGTTTATTTCTGGTATGAATCCTTTCTTGGGGTCTGTGTTTACATTCACAACTCTATTGATTGCAATTCCATCTGCAGTTAAAGCTTTCAACTACATTACTACATTATGGAAAGGTAATTTACAATTGAATCCAGCTATGTTGTTTTCAATTGGTTTAGTTTCTACTTTCATTACTGGTGGTTTAACTGGAATTATCCTTGGTGATAGTACACTAGATATTAATGTACACGATACTTACTTTGTGGTAGCTCACTTCCACTTGGTAATGGGTATTTCTGCACTTTATGGTATGTTTGCTGGTGTTTACCATTGGTTCCCAAGAATGTTTGGTAGAATGTTGAACAAAAACCTAGGATACGTTCACTTTTGGGTAACTGCTGTATGTGCTTATGGTGTATTTTTTCCAATGCACTTTATTGGATTAGCTGGTCTACCAAGACGTTATTATACTAATACTAACTTCCCACTTTTTGATGATTTACAAAATGTGAATGTATTGATTACCACTTTTGCTTTAATTGGTGGTGCATTTCAATTGGTATTTTTGTATAACTTCTTTGTAAGTATTTTCTACGGCAAAAAAGCTGAGCAAAATCCATGGAAATCTAACACTCTTGAGTGGACTGCACCTGTAGAACACATACACGGTAACTGGCCAGGTGAGATTCCTGAAGTACACAGATGGCCTTATGATTACAGTAAACCTGGTCATGATGTAGACTTTGTTCCTCAAAATGTTCCTATGAAAGAAGGTGAAGAAGTACTTCATCATTAATTTCAAAATTCATATTAAGCCTTTCGTAAAGAAAGGCTTTTTTATTGCAGTCCCTTTTTTTACCTTTATCGAATGAATGAACATTTAGACCCAACCAATAGTAATTACAATTCTGAAGAGCTTGATATTGAGAGAAGATTAAGGCCTCTTAGTTTTGATGACTTTGCTGGCCAAGATCAAGTTTTGGAGAATCTTAAAGTTTTTGTGGCTGCAGCTAATCAAAGGAAAGAAGCATTAGATCACACCCTTTTTCATGGTCCTCCTGGATTAGGAAAAACTACATTAGCTAATATTTTGGCAAATGAATTGCAAGTGGGAATCAAAATAACTTCTGGTCCAGTGCTTGATAAACCAGGAGATTTAGCTGGCTTATTGACCAATTTAGAGGAACGTGATGTTTTATTTATCGATGAGATTCATCGGTTAAGTCCTATTGTTGAAGAGTACCTTTATTCGGCGATGGAAGACTTTAAAATTGATATTATGATTGAATCTGGGCCTAATGCAAGAACAGTTCAAATCAATTTGAATCCTTTTACATTGATTGGCGCGACAACACGCTCTGGTCTTTTGACCGCACCAATGCGCGCTCGTTTTGGTATTTCATCTCGTTTGCAATATTATTCGACTGAGTTGCTAACTACTATTATTGAGCGCAGTTCATCCATTTTTAAAATGCCTATTACAAAGGAAGCCGCAATTGAAATTGCTGGTAGAAGTAGAGGAACACCACGTATTGCGAATGCCCTCCTTCGTAGAGTTCGTGATTTTGCACAAATTAAAGGTAACGGTACTATAGATATTGAAATAGCAAGATTTGCCCTTAAGGCACTTAATGTGGATGCACATGGTTTAGATGAAATGGATAACAAGATTCTTACAACCATCATTGATAAGTTTAAAGGAGGTCCTGTTGGTTTAACTACTTTAGCTACTGCTGTTTCTGAAAGTAGTGAAACTATTGAAGAGGTATATGAGCCTTTTTTAATTCAAGAAGGTTTTATTATGAGAACACCCCGCGGAAGAGAAGTAACTGAAAAAGCCTATCAACATCTAGGTAAAGTTAGAATGAATGTTCAAGGAGGATTGTTTTAGTAATGATTAATAACAAAGGAAAATATACTCAATTTATAAAAGCCGAATCTAAAAGACTCGGCTTTTTGTCTTGCGGTATTTCTAAAGCTGGTTTTTTAGAGAATGAAGCGCCAAGATTAGAGAAGTGGTTGACTAATCAAATGAATGGTCAAATGAGCTATATGGAGAATCACTTTGACAAAAGACTTGATCCAACTTTGTTAGTTGATGGTGCTAAGAGTGTAATATCTTTGTTATTGAATTATTATCCTTCTGAAGAACAAAATCCTGATTCTTATAAGATTTCAAAATATGCCTTTGGTCAAGACTATCATTTTGTAATTAAAGACAAATTAAAAGAGCTATTGTTATCGATTCAAACTGAAATTGGTGAAGTTTCGGGACGAGCTTTTGTTGATTCGGCTCCAGTACTCGATAAAGCATGGGCTGCTAAAAGTGGTTTAGGATGGATAGGAAAAAACAGTAATTTAATCACTCAAAAGGTTGGCTCATTTTACTTTATTGCTGAGTTGATTGTTGACCTTGATTTAGAGTATGATAATGCTACAACAGATCATTGCGGTACTTGTACTGCTTGCCTTGATGCTTGTCCAACACAGGCTATTGTTGCGCCTTATGTAGTGGATGGTAGTAAATGTATTTCATATTTTACGATTGAGTTAAAAGATGCTATTCCAATAGGATTCAAAGGAAAATTTGACGATTGGATTTTTGGATGTGATGTTTGTCAAGATGTTTGTCCTTGGAATCGTTTTTCGAAATCGCATCAAGAACCATTATTTCAGCCAAATCCTGAAATGCTTCAATGGTCTAAAAAAGATTGGGAAGAGATAACTAATGAAACATTTACTGTTGTTTTTAAAGATTCTCCTATTAAAAGAACTAAATGGAAAGGGCTGTCTAAAAATGTTTCTTTTTTGAAGTGATTTCCTTAAAAACCTTATGAATTCAAAATTTCTTGATTATTGAATTATTATTGTTAACTTTATAGTATAGTTTTTTAACATATTATACGGTTAGCATATGAATAGTTGTATTAAAAAATTTATAGGGGTAATTTTTTTATTAGTACTAAATTCATTACATGCCCAAAATTGTACTGTAAATGCTAATATCGCACAAACTATATGTTCAAATGAAACTTTGACTTTAGTAGGAAATGCGAATGGTGATGCCAATTTTGTGTTGAAAGGATGGACCCAGCTCAGTGGGCCTACAGTTAATATTCTTACACCCTCCCAATTAGTTACCAATGTTGTTGGATTTTTACCAGGGAATAAGTATGTTTTTAGATTAACCGGAATATGTTCAGATGGTGCTACGGTAAATGATGATGTTACTATTACTGTAAATCCAATTACTATTGCAAATGCTGGGTCAGATTTTACTTCCTGTAAAGGTACATATCTTTTAAATGCTACTACACCAGGGGTTGGTGAAAGAGGTGAATGGAGTATTATTGGCGCAAATAATGCCGGAGTTCAGCTTAATGATACAACTTTGCCTAATGCTACTTACCTTATTTCAGGAACATCTGCAGGATCTACAACCTTACGATGGACTATTTTTAATCCAATTTTAGGATGTACTTCTAGTGATGATGTTATTATTACAAGTTTTGGAGGGATATCACCTGTTTCTGCTGGACCAGATGAAGTTTTATCCAAATGCTATTCGAGTACTCAAAAAACATCACTATCAGGTTCTTTTGCAGGTAATGGTCTTGGAGGGCAGCAAGGTACATGGACGGTGATAAATGGCCCATCGGTTCCTACATTTTCAAATAGTAATAGTAATACTTGCACTGTCTCTAATTTAAAAGAGGGAGTGTATGTATTTAGATGGACCGTAGTTGGTTCATGTGTTTCAGGATTTGATGAAGTGCAAATTACAGTTCCGCCCCCAACTGCTGATGTCACGCCCTTAGAAGGAAAAACAATTAACTATTGTGATCAAACGACAAGTGCTTTATTAGTGGGTAAAATCCCTTTATATAATAATGAGGTAGCCTCTTGGGTGCAACTTTCTGGACCCTCTCAGGCAACTATAACTTCACCTAACACCTCATCTACAAACGTAACTAATCTTATTTCCACCGGGACATATGTTTTTCAATATACCATTTCAAATACTGTAACAGGATGTACCTCTTCTGCAAATTACAATTTAGTTTTTGCAGATACGCCTACTTTAAATTTAGGTCCAGATATAAGCCTTGAGTGTAATAGTACAGAAGTAAATATACCTATCCAACAAACAGGAAATGGTACTACTTCTTGGCGAATTATTAATGGACCGGCGAATCCTAATTTTCCAGTGTATCCCACAAATCCAGTCAATTTTACTGGAAATGTTTTAACTATTGACGGATTAATTAAAGATGGTTCCTACGATATTCGGGTTGTGAAATCGATACCAGAAGGAAATGCTTGTTCAACAGTTTCAGCAACAATAAAAGTCGTTGTTTCATCTGAACCATCAGGTGTAAATCCTGGGACACCTCAAGTGTTAGAATGTTCAAGTACTACGGCTGTTTTAGCAGGGAATATACCAGAATTTGGTATTGGAAAATGGACACAAGCTTCTGGTCCCACCACAGCCATTATTGCCGATCCTTTTGCTGCTGCTACTGAGGTATCAGGTATGACCAACGGATTGTATACTTTTCAATGGAATATATTTGGAGGGCCCCAATGTATTGTTTCTACGGGGATTGCTAGGATTCTAGTTTCTAATGTGAAACCAAACCTTCCCAATGCAGGTCCGGATCAAACAGTATGTTTTTCGTCACCAGTTCAGTTGAATGCCACATTGCCTTTAGCTAACGAAAAAGGGGTATGGACGATTGTTTCCTCAACTGGCTCGAACTTTAATATTAGTGATCTCGAAAACCCCTCAGCCATATTTACAGGAAATGACCCTAATGCTCAATATACTCTTCGCTGGACAGTATCCAACTCCTGTGATGTATCTTTCGATGAAATTACAATTACTACTACAAATGCCTTAGGTCCTATACAATCCAATGCAGGGCAAGATGCTTGTTTTCCTTCTGGGACTAAAACATTTCTTTTGAGTGGTAACGACCCAAGTCCAGGTGTCGGAATTTGGAAACAAATATCAGGACCCAATGTAATTATTGATAATCCTTCAATCTTTAATACCTCGATTTCTGGAGTAATAGATGGCAATTATGTTTTCCGATGGGAAGTAAGTAGTGGAGGTTGCTCACCTTCAATTGATGATGTTGCTATTGCAATTGCTCCCAATGTCTCAACATCGATAGCTGGTGCTAACCAAATTATTTGTAACAGTTCCACAACTATGAATGCAAATACACCGGTAGTTGGAAATGGAGAATGGAGTTTAGTGTCAGCAAATCCAGATATACTAATTAGAGATAAGTTTAATCCTAATACTATTGTCGAAAACATACCTGTCGGGACTTGGGTTTTTGCTTGGACAATAACAAATAATGGCTGTGGGACTTCTGTTTCGAATATGCAAATCACTGTTGAAGAAAAACCATCAGTTGCATTTGCAGGAAATGATCAGGAGATTTGTGATAATTCCCCTTTGATTATGCGTGCAAATAATCCTAGAGTTGGATTAGGGACATGGAATTTAGTAAGTGGGCCAAATGTTCCAATATATTCTGATTTTAATTCTCCTACGACAGTAATCGAAAATATTATTTCTGGGACTTATGTTTTTAAATGGACAGTTTCCAATGGATTATGCCCAGATAATTTTGATACGGTAAAGGTTGTTGTACGTGATTATGCAAAAGCCGGAGAAGATATTTTAAGTTGTGATGTAGGTGTAATACCTTTGGTTGGAACAATAGGTACCGTAGGAACTTGGTCTTATGTTGGGGGTACTATAAATCCAACTTTGACAATAACAGGAGGAAATTCGGCTTCAATTTCAAATTTGAGTAAAGGTATCGCTACCTTTCGTTATACTATACCCGCCGTTGGGAATTGTCCTGCTTCTTCTGATGATGTTCAAGTACTTATTGTAAGCGAACCCACTTTATCGGATGCTGGTTCGGATCAAAATTTATGTGATGCAACCCAATTTCAACTAGATGGTAATGTGCCTTTTTCAGGCAAAGGGAAATGGGAAATTCTCTCTGGCCCAGCTACTGGAACTTTTTTGCCTAATGCAACAGATCCAAAAGCGATATATTCAAATGCATCTCCAGGTGTATATGTTTTTCAGTGGGTGATTACTGATTTTGGCTGTAATTCTACTGACCAAGTTCGAATTGAAAACAATCAAAGTCCTACTAACCCGAATGCAGGCCCTGACCAATTACAAGTATGTGGCAATTCTACTACTTTAGGGGCTAATCCACCAAGTGTGGGTGTAGGTGCTTGGAGACAAGTTTCTGGGCCTAGTACTGCTAGTTTTAGTTCCTTAATATTGCCTAATCCAACAGTATCAAATTTAGTACCTGGAATTTATGTTTTTGAATGGAGTATTAGTAATGGAACTATTTGCCCAATAGAGCGCGATCAAGTTGTCATAACTGTATTTGAAAACCCCACCCAACCCGATGCAGGTCCAAATCAACAAGTGTGTGGTAATCTTCCCTTTGTACAATTAAATGCTAATAGTATTACAAAAGGTACTGGTACTTGGTCAATAAGCAATGGACCTAACGGAAGTTTTGCAAATAGTAATGATCCGAAAACATTATTCACGCCATCTGGGCCGGGTTCTTATACTTTAGTTTGGCAAGCAGCAACCCCTACTTGTCAATTGCTAGATACTGTTGAAATAGTGGTAGATGCCATACCAACAGTTGCTGATGCAGGCCCAGAAATTAGTATCTGCAAGGGAACCCCTTTGTTTATGAAGGCCAATACACCAATTGTTGGGGAGGGTAGGTGGACATCGAAAGGAGGGCCTAGTAATCCAGTATTTTTAAATCCAAACTCACCTACTACTCAAGTTGTTGGACTTGAAGTTGGGGAATACAATTTTGTTTGGGAAATAAGCAATGGTAGTTGCTTACCTAGTATAGACTTGTTGAGAGTTATTATCGAACCAGAAGCGACCATCGCTAGTGCTGGACTAAAACAGACAATTTGTAATACTGATACAGCAGTAATGAATGGTAATACTCCACTAGAAGGCATCGGACAATGGAGTTTTGTTAGTAATCCTAATGGGGCCATCATAACCAATCCCAATGATCCTACTACCACCGTAACCGGTTTAAATGTCGGGATAAATCGTTTACGTTGGACCATATCAAATGCCTGTGGTAGTAATTTTATAGAAGTAAATATTGAACGGTTATCGGATTTAGTAACTACTCCTTTAAATAATGAAACTATTTGTTTAGGTGGAACTGCAACTTTTACAACAACAACTTCTGGAAGTCAAAGTCCGTATTCTTATCAGTGGCAGAGCTCGACAGATAATGTGAATTGGATACCGATTTCTGGAGCAAATACTAGTCAATACACAACAGCTAATACTTTAAATTTAGGAAATTATTTTTATAGAGTTGAAGTATCAAACAGTTGCACAACAATCTATTCTAATGCTGCTTCTTTGACTGTAGTGAATGATCCAGTTGTTACAACTCAGCCTATAGGGACTACAATTTGTAGTGGAAATACCCATACAATGAATGTTGTTGCAACAGGTGGGACTGGTGTGTTGCTTTATCAATGGCAAGAATCAAATGATGGTACATCCTTTACTCCAATTGCAGGGGCAAACGGTAGTTCCTATACAACAACGGCATTAAATTCAAATAAATACTATCGTGTAAGAGTTACCCAAGCAGCTAGCGGTTGTGAAGTGTTCTCAACTGCTGCTATTGTTTATGTTACAACTATAACTACCCAGCCGTCAACTCCTGCTGATATCTGTGTAGGTGGAACAGCATCTATGTCAGTTGATGCTTCTTTAAATGGAGGTTCTGGTTCGATAAGTTTTCAATGGCAATCTTCCCCAGATGGAACATCATCTTGGACTGATGTAAATACCGGAAGTGGATTTACAAGCACAACTTTTACTACTGAAAATTTAACCAATTCCACATGGTATAGATGTAAAATAACATCAAGCACCATTCCATGTCAACTATTTTCAAGTAGCGTTAAGGTGACTGTTGTACCCGATCCGAGTATTACAGTTCAACCCATAGGAGAGGTGATTTGTATAGGAGGAAATCACACATTAAGTGTAACTGCTACAGGAGGAACTCCAGGTTTGAAATACCAATGGCAGTCCAGTTCCACTTCGGGTAGCGGTTTTGTTGATATTGCTGGAGCCAATAGTAGTTCTTACACAACTGGGAATTTTAATTCCATTCAAACCATTTATTATCAGGTTGTCATTTCAGCTGATGGAAATGGATGTAATTCCATTACTTCTTCTGAAGCAATAGTTACAGTTGTTCCTGATCCTGTAGTTACAGATCAGCCTGATGACATAACCATTTGCGACGCAACTTCAACCACTTTGAATGTAGTTGCAACGGGAGATTCATCCACAGGAGCACTGCGTTATCAGTGGCAATCAAGTGCAACATCTTCTAGTGGGTTTTCTAATATTGCTGGAGCTACTTCAGACTCATATACTACACCAATTTTAACTACAGATACTTTTTATAGGGTGGTTATTACCCAAGCTCCAAGTGGTTGTAGAGTGGTTTCTAATGAAGCAAAAGTGAGTGTTGCAAAAATAGCCGTGCAGCCTACTACGCCAGTTGCAATTTGTGTTGGAGGTATTATTTCGGTTGCTGTTACAACAACAGTTGTTCCTGGAACTACTTATGCTTACCAATGGCAAAGTTCTGCCGATGGAACAATTTGGAATAATGAATTGAATGCGTCTGCAACTACTGCTAATTTTACTTCGGATGCTTTAAATGCTACGACACAATTTAGATGCATTGTGACAACTATTAATCCAAGTTGTACATTAACATCTTCTGTGGTATCTGCAACTGTAGTTCCAGATCCAACAATCGATACCCCACCTGTTGGAGGAACAATTTGTATAGGTGGAAATTTCAATTTAAATGTTCTGGCTTCAAATGGAACTCCCTCATTAACGTATCAATGGCAATCAAGTACGACTTCTGGATCAGGATTTACAGATATAGTAGGAGCCGTAAACTCAAGTTTAAATGTAACATCATTATCCCAAACAACCTATTATCGTGTATCTGTTTCTGCCGCTGGAAATGGATGTACTACTATTACTTCTAATGAAGCTATGGTTACGGTTATTCCAGATCCAATAATTGTAACGCAACCAGTTGCAAATACAACAATTTGTAAAAATAGTTCGACTACATTATCCGTTGTAGCAAGTGGTGGTTCTGGGACTTTTTCATATCAATGGCAAAGTGCAACGTCTTTAGGTGGTAATTATACAGACATTCTAGGAGCTACTTCAGCTACGTTTTCAACAGCTAATTTATCAGCTACTACTTATTTTAGAGTATTGGTATTCAATTCTGGTTCAGGTTGTAATACCTTAACATCTAATGAAGCCATTGTATTTGTAGGGGATATTATTACACAACCTGTAGCACCAGCTGCCCCTATTTGTGATGGTGGCGTAGCAACAATTTCACTTATTGCTTCTGCTAATGGAGGAACAGCAACTTTTACCTATCAATGGGAGGCTTCTTTGGATGGTATAAGCGCTTGGACTTCAATTCCATCGGCTACTTCGAATAGTTTTACAACCCCAGCACTATCGACTAGTACGTTTTATCGATGTATTGTAACATCTTCCAATCCTACTTGTACAATAATTTCGGATGTTGTAAAAATTGAAGTGGTGCCAGACCCAATAATTACAACACAACCACTAGATGGTTTTGTATGTTCAGGAGGTGCCTATGATTTAAATGTAGTAGCTACGAATGGCTCTCCTTTTTTAACCTATCAATGGCAATCAAGTACTTCCATAAACGGTCCATATTCCGATATAACTGGAGCAACTAGCGCTAATTATACTACCTTGTCATTACTTACAACTACTTATTTTAGAGTTGTTGTAAGTGCCTCGGCAAACGGATGTACAACGGTTATTTCAAATCCAGCCACTGTTGCTGTAATTCCAGATCCAATAATTACAGCACAACCTCTTGATGGGGCAATATGTGTAGGAAATAATTATACATTTACTGTATCAGCAACTGGAGATCCTGTTTTAGGCGGAATTACTTATCAATGGCAAATTGCCGATGCTTTAACTGGACCATTTACCAATGTCGTTAACGGTATTGGTGGTACTACCAACAATTATACTACCCCCACTTTTACAACTACAACTCCAAGGTATTATAGGGCTTTAGTCAAACAAAATGCTTCTGGTTGTGAAACATTTTCGAATGTAGTTGTATTAACGATTTCAGCTTTACCATCAAGACCAATAGGTAATGTGGTACAACAACCCAATTGCAGTTTTGCTACTGGAACTATTAAGATCAATTCACCAGCTGAAAATTCTGGATTTGAGTATTCTATTAACGGAGGTTCAAGCTATCAAAATAGTTCTGTTTTTTCTAATTTATCAAGCGGAGTAAAAACAATTACGGTTCGAAAAATAGGAGCCACCACCTGTGTATCTCTTGGAACAGATTTCACCATCAACAATAGACTATGTGCTAATTCAGAAGTTTTTGCTTCTATTAATGGGGCATTGGGAGGAGCTACAACTAGTGTTTTAGGAACGGATACATTACAGGGAGCAGCAGTTACATTGAATCAGGTAACCCTTACTAAAAACAGCACTTCTTCACCTAATATTGAGTTAAACCCTACCAGTGGGATAATAACAGTAGCTCCAGGAACTCCAGCAGGGACGTACACAGTAATTTATACCATTTGTGAAAGGGCAAATCCAAGTAATTGTAGTACTGTTACAGAATCCGTTGTGGTACTACAATCACCCATTGATGCAGTAAGTGATATAGTCAATCCGAATGTGAATGGATTTGAAGGGCAACTCAGTGTGATAAATGTGCTATCCAACGATAAATTAAATGGTCTTATTACAAATGTATCACAAGTTACGGTTACTACTATAACTCCAGCAATTCCAATTGGAGGTGCCCCAATTCCAGTATTGAATCCAATTACAGGTAATATTGATGTACCTTCTGGAACACCCGCAAATAATTACAGTATAGAATATGAGATTTGTGAGAAATTAAATCCAAATAATTGTGATAAAGCAACCGTATTCATACCTGTAGTGGCTCCAATTATTGAAGCTACTAATGATACTTCTATTGCGATTAATGGATTTGTTGGAAATACAAATGTACTTAATGTACTTTCCAATGATTTGTTAAATAACAAAGCAGTGCTTCCTAATGACATTGTAGTTACTGTTGTTACGGCTGCTACTCCAATAAGACCAGGAGCATTAATTCCTGTTTTAGATGTAACCACAGGTGTTGTTAGTGTGCCTATGGGTACTCCTATAGGAACTTATACCCTTTCTTATAGAATTTGTGATAAATTAAATCCATCCAATTGCGATACAGCATCAGTAACTGTTATAGTATCGGCTACCACTTTAGTTGCCAATGATGATGATTTAGGCCCTGTTAATGGTTATGTTGGAGCTATCAATGTGATAAATGCCTATACGGTAAATGATACATACAATGGTAGTGTTGTAGATTTGTCATTGGTAACACCCACACTTTTAAACGCAGCTATACCTGTTCGTCCAGGTGCATTAGTCCCTGTTCTTGATGTTGCTACTGGTAACGTAACTATACCTGTAGGTACTCCTGCCGATGATTATGCTATTCAATACCAATTATGCGAAAATTTAAATCCAACTAATTGTGATGTTGCCTTAATTAATATAAGGGTTGCTGCTGCACCTTTAGTAGCCAATGATGATAATTCAATATCCGTAAATGGTAAAATTGGAAGTCCACAATTATTAAATGCTTATACTAATGATACGTTTAATGGAAATTCATTATCCTTAAGCGAATTGACGAAAGTAATTATTACACCAGCAGTTCCAATATTAGGTGGTCCTGTGCCAACTTTAGATTTGGCAACAGGTATTGTGAGTGTTCCTCCCAATACTCCTGCAGGAAGATATACGATTACTTATAGATTATGCGAAAATTTAAACCCACAAAATTGTGACCCTGCTACAATAGTAGTTAATGTAGATCCTTCTCCAATTGAAGCCAATGATAATTTTGTTTTGATTAATGGGTTTACTGGTGGGAATAATGTATTGCTAGTTTTGTCAAATGATAAATTATTAGGAGTACAACCTGCATTGTCAGATGTTGCTATTTCTTTAGTAAAAGGGGCAGTTCCAATAAATGGAGGACAAATACCTATATTGAACCCATCTACAGGATTTGTATCTGTACCAGCGGGTACCCCTGCTGGAGATTATGTTATTGAATATAAGATTTGTGAAAAACTAAACCTGACGAATTGTGATTCGGCATTTATCACAATAACCGTTCTGCCTACTTCTATTGATGCCATTAATGATGCTTTCACGAGTATCAATGGAGTTATAGGAGAGGCAAATATTGGTAATGTTTTTACTAATGACGTTTTAAATGGAGGACAACTTAATCCGAATCAAGTAGTATTAAATGTGATTCAACCTGCCCAATCCAATGGTGGTGCTGTCCCTATACTAGATACTTCAAATGGTTCAGTAAATATAGTGCCAGGAACACCAATTGGTAATTATTTCATTGAATATGAAATTTGTGAACGATTAAATCCATCCAATTGTGATCGAGCTATTGTTAGAATTGGAGTAAATTCTTTGCAAGGGCCATTATCCATTAGAGCCGTTAATGACAATGTTACTAATGTAAATGGATATGTTGGTGCTCAAGGTATACTAAATGTTTTGGCAAATGATATCAACAGTAATTTGCCAGCCAATTTAAGCAATGTTAATTTGACCGTAGTAAGAGCTGCTTCTTCCAACAATGTTGGAACAGTTCCAGTACTCGATGCCACAACTGGCTTAGTAAATGTTCCGGCTAATACGCCAGCAGGTGGTTATACAATTATTTATTCTATTTGCCAAAAATTAAATCCATCAGTATGTGACTTGGCCACTGTATCTATTGAAGTTTTGGCTCCAACTATTGAAGCGTTTGATGATTTAATTAGTGGAGTTAATGGTCAATTAGGTCAACCTAATGCTATTAATGTATTGAATAATGATTTATTGGCTGGAGCCAAAGTAAAATTAAATGAGATTATTATTTCTGAAGTGGTGCCTGCTAATGCAATTGACGGTAATGCTATTCCGTATTTAGATACCGCCTCAGGGGCCATTACAATACCCCCTGGTACAGCAGCCGGAGAGTATACCATTGAATATTCTATTTGTGAAATTCTCAACCCTGATAGTTGTGCCTATGCTACAGTTACGGTACAAGTGGTTTCTTCAACTATTCAAGCTA
This sequence comes from Flavobacterium sp. RSSA_27, assembly GCF_051547125.1. Taxonomy (NCBI): domain Bacteria; kingdom Pseudomonadati; phylum Bacteroidota; class Flavobacteriia; order Flavobacteriales; family Flavobacteriaceae; genus Flavobacterium; species Flavobacterium sp. RSSA_27. The sequence goes on along the minus strand of NZ_JBPTTN010000004.1, from coordinate 194,976 downwards.
ATGATGATATCATCACCTCAGTAAATGGTTTAATAGGGGCAACCGAGATTTTAGATGTTCTTTCCAATGATAAAATTAATGCCATCAATGCCACTATCAATTTGGCCACGATAACCGTAAAGGTTCCCGCAGTTGCAATAAACGGAGGTCTTGTTCCAATTTTAAATGAAGCATCGGGTAAAGTCACCATACCAGCAGGTACTTCATCAGGAACCTATACCATCGAATATGAATTGTGTGAGAAATTAAATCCACTGAATTGTGATAGCGGAATTGTATCCATCACTGTTGTTGCACCTTCTATTGTAGCCAATGATGATTTGATTTCAAATGTAAATGGATTTGATGGGACAAGTAACGTATTAGATGTTTTACAAAATGATACTCTAAACGGAGTGCTTACAGATATTTCATCTGTAAATGTATCCGTACAAACATCGGCAATTGCTATAAACGGAGGAGCTATTCCCTACTTAGATACCACCACTGGTTTCATAAATGTGCCTCAAGGTACATCAGCGGGGACCTATTTTATTCAATATAGTATTTGTGATAAATTGAATCCTTCAAATTGTGACAAAGCATTAGTAACTATAAATGTTAGCCTTCCAAGAATTATAGTAAATGCTGATAATGTTACTCAAATTAATGGTTTTGAAGGTAATTCAAACGCAATTAATGCATTAACCAATGATCAGATAAATACGCAACCCATAGATCCAAGTAAAGTTAGAATAACGGTAGTATCTAACCCAACTTCTCTAGGAGGAGCTGTTCCAATATTAGATAGAGCGACAGGAATAGTTTCTGTTTCACCTCAAACTCCAGCAGGAACCTATGTAATTGGTTATCAAGTGTGTGAATTGTTGAATCCGAGTAATTGTGATGCGTCTAAAATTACAATTGAAGTTATTCCAGCTGAAATTAATGCAGTAGACAATATAGTGACGGGAATTAATGGTTTCATTGGCGCCAATGATGTCATCGAAGCTACTGCCAATGATTTATTAAATGGTTCAAAAGTTGATGTATCGGCCATTGTTATTTCTTTAGTTGCTCCAGCAATCTCTCTTGGTGGAAACGTCCCTGTTTTAGACACTACTACAGGTTTGATAAGTGTTCCAGCAGGTACTTCAGCAGGATCTTATACCATAACCTATAAAATTTGCGAAAAGCTAAATCCAACAAATTGTGATGTAGCAACAATCACTATTCAAGTAATTGAAACTGATATCATAGCCGTTGAAGATCGGGTTGAAGGCATCAATGGCTCTTTGGGAGCAACAAATGTAATCAATGCATTAACTAATGATATATTGAATGGAGCAGCTCTTTCACTGTCGGATGTCTTGTTGACTGTAGTAAACCCTGCTGCACCTTTAGCAGGTGGATTGGTTCCTGTTTTAGATGTTACCAACGGATTCGTAAATGTTCCTCAAAATACACCAGAGGGAGAATATGTTATTGTGTACCGTATTTGCGATAAATTAAACCCAGCCAATTGTAGTGAAAATGAAATTTCAATACAAGTAATTGCTGGTACAATCATAGCTAACAATGATGAAATTACAGGTGTTGATGGATTTGTAGGGGTTGTAGATGCAATTGATGTTTTGACGAATGACACCTTAAATGGCACAACTGCAACTCTAACCAATATAATTCTTAATGAAGTTCTGCCGGCTACTTCTGCAAGTGGAGGAAAAGTACCATTCTTAGATCTAGCAACCGGAAAAGTAACGATCCCTCCAGGTACCAAACAAGGAGGCTATTTAATAGTGTATCAAATTTGCGAAAAGCTAAACCCTCTAAATTGTAGCATTGCTTCAGTAAAAATAGTAGTTGGCTTATCTAATATTGTTGCAAATGCTGATGCCGTTTTTGATGTTAATGGATATCAAGGTGAAACAAATGTTCTTAACGTTCTTTCTAATGATTTCTTGTCCAATTTACCTGCAGATAATAATGATGTAGCTATTGTCGTCATTAATCCTGCTCAATCAATAAACGGTGCTCCAGTACCAATACTTGATGTAAATTCTGGTTGGATTTCGGTACCTGCTGGAACACCTTCAAGAGACTATTTTATTGTTTATGGTATTAATGAAAAACTCAACCAAAGTGTTTCGGATGTTTCTTATGCACTCATCAGTGTGAATGCCGCTCCATTAGATATCAATGAAGATATTCCTTTACTACCAGTCATTGGTAACTCAGGTAATCCATCTGTAATCAATGCTTTTGAAAATGACACCTTTAATGGATTGAGTTTGAATCTTAATGAATTGAATGTAAGCGTAGTAAGAGAGGCGGGGTCTACGACATCCAATACTCCATTTCCAAAATTGGATACTACCACCGGAATAGTAAGTGTACCAGCAGGTACTCCAAGTGGTATTTATACTATTACTTATGCTGTATGTGAAAAGCTAAATCCCAATAATTGTGGTCTAGGCTTAATTCAAATCAAAGTAGTAGATGCACCCATTCAAGCCAATGATGATTTAACTAGAGTTATTAACGGTTTTGATGGGGCTAATAATGTTTTGAATATACTTACTAACGATAAATTGAATGCTATTCCTATTGCAATAACAGATGTGAATTTGCAAATTATTCAATCAGCCGTTCCAATCAATGGTGGTCAAGTACCATTTATAGACCCAAATTCAGGTAGTGTTTCTGTGCCAAAGGGAACTGCCGCTGGTATATATCAAATGCAATATGAAATATGCGAAAAATTAAATCCAACAAATTGTGCCAAAGCCAACATTTTTGTATTAGTAAAAGCCCCTATTATCGAGGCAAACAATGACTTTTTAATTAATGTCAATAGTTTTGTGGGCGATTTGGGTTCATTAAATGTGTTGACTAATGATAAAATCAATGGACTTGCGGTTGTACGCTCTGATGTTGTTATAAAAATAATTAACCCTGCAATTTCAATCAATGGAAGACAGGTTCCTTATATTGATGGTAATGGAAAACTTATTGTTCCTCCATCAACACCTTCAGGATTTTATAGAATTGATTATTCTATTTGTGAAAAATTAAACCCAAGTAACTGTGATGTAGCCTCGGTTGATGTAGTTGTAAATCCACCAATTATTGATGCAATAAATGATACTACTCCTGTAGTTATTGGAACTAACGGGAAAAATACAGTAATGAATGCATTAAAGAACGATAGATTGAATGGGGTTTCACTCAATAATTCAATGGTTAAAATTAGTGTGATCAAAAAGGCAAAACCATTATATGTAGGTGCTCCTGTTCCTTATCTTGATGTTTCTAATGGCAACATTAGTGTTCCTTCGGGTACTCCAGCAGAAACCTATTCAATTGAATATCAAATTTGTGAAAATTTAAATGCATCTAACTGTGACGTAGCAACAATTCAAATCAAAGTTACCGCTGCTCCGATAATTGCTGTAGATGATTTTGAAGGACCAATTAATGGTTTGATAGGGAATAATTCCGTTATGAATGCCTTTGCGAATGATACTTTTAACGGTTCAGCGATCACCCAAAAATTGGTAAATGTGAGCATCATCAATCCAGCTTCTCCAAGATTTACTGGTGCAAATGTACCTAGTTTAGACAGTACTACCGGAATAGTGAGTGTTCCAGCCGATACTCCTATTGGGGTATATACTATCGTTTATAAGTTGTGCGAACGCCTCAATCCACTAAATTGTGCAGAGGCAATTGTTCGCCTTCAAGTGACTGCTGCGGCTGTTGATGCTGTTGATGATGAGGTGGTTGGTATTAACGGATTTATTGGTAATCCAAATGCCATTAATGCTTTTGCGAATGATACCTATAACGGCTTCCCTCTAGAATTGAATAAACTTACCATTAGAATAATCGAACCCGCATTGCCCATTCGAAATCGTTTAGAGCCTAAATTGAATATAAATGATGGAACTGTTAGCGTTCCTGCGGGTACTGCTGCTGGAAATTATGTTATCGTTTATCAAATCTGCGAAAAACTCAATCCAACCAACTGCGATATTGCTTCCGTTAAAATAAATGTAACCACTACAAGTATTGATGCTGTTGATGATGTTTATCAAATTGTAAATGGTAATGATGGAGCAACTTCTGTTCTTAATGTACTAAACAATGACCAATACAACAATGGAAATGCCACCTTAAATGATGTCAGAATCGTGAGTATTCCAAGTGGTCCTATAACGATAAATAGTGATGGGTCAGTAAATGTAGCCCCAAATACTCCTTCGGGGACCTATACCCTAAATTATGCAATTTGCTCCTTACTAAATCCTTCCAATTGTGATCTTGCAAAAGTTACTGTTTTGGTACAAGTGCCCAATGTAAAACTAATCAAAAAAGGTGTTTTTGTTGATGGAAACGGGGACGGAATACCTCAAGTTGGTGAGAAAATAAATTACTCCTTCACCATAACAAATACGGGGACTATGACCCTAACGAACCTGCAGTTGACTGATCCAAAAGTTACCATTACTGGAGCTCCAATAGCATCATTACAAGCTGGAGAATCAAATGTGTCTAATTTTAATGCTACTTATATTCTAAAACAAGCAGATATCGACGCAGGAAAAGTAATCAATCAAGCTACAATAACCGTACAACCTATAGTTGGAAGTTTACGCACTTTCTTGTCCGATAGTGATGATGTTTCATTAACAGGGGACACAGATCCTACCGTTACTCCTTTATTGCCATCCAAACAAATCACATTGATCAAAAAAGGAGTGGTACAAGGAATTGGTGTAGTAGGGGATACCATCAAATACAGTTTTGAATTAAGAAATAGTGGAACAGTTTCTTTAACTAATGTTGCAATTATTGACCCCATGTTATCTGCAAGTCCTCTTGGCGTGACTCCTTCAACCTTACTCCCAGGGCAAGTAGGAACACTAGAAGTTGTTTATACTATTACAGCAAAAGATTATGCGTTGGGAGAAGTAATAAATACCGCAATAGGACAAGGAGATGCACCTGATGGTACCCTAGTAACAGATATTTCTGATTCAGATAATCTTACCGCTACTGGACCTGACGACCCAACAATCGTTCAATTAATTGCCCAGCCCAAAATAGCTCTAATCAAAACCGCTACTTTTGATGATAATAACAATGATGGCAAAGCAGATGTTGGTGAAACGGTAACCTATCTATTTTCTATTACTAATAATGGTAATGTGCCATTGTCTAATGTTTTTATAGAAGATGATAAACCTGGTATAAGAATCCAAGGCTCGCCTATTACTATGGCTGTAGGAACAACAGACACGAATACTTTCAGAGCAGTATATGTTTTAACTTCAGAAGATATTAAAGCAGGATTTGTTGAAAATCAGGCAAAAGTAAAAGGAACGACTTCGCAAGGTTTAACCATTGAAGATCTCTCTGATCCAGTTTCTTTTACGTCGGATAATCCTACTTTGATTAATTTTGATAGTTGTAGATTGGAAATTTTCAATGCCATTTCACCAAATGGAGATGGAATCAATGAATATTTCAAAATAAATGGTGTAGAATGTTACCAAAATGTGAACGTAGAAATTTTTGATCGTTGGGGCGTACTAGTTTATTCTGGATTGAATTATGATAACAATACCGTGAAGTTTGTAGGAATTTCAGAAGGAAGATCAACACTTAAAAAAGGCAGCCGACTTCCAGATGGAACCTACTATTATGTAATAAAATATCAAAATTATCGTGGGAATACTATACAAAAAGTGGGGTATTTGTTTATTTCTTATTAATTAATAATAAACCCATTTTTAATAATACAATGAAAAGATTAATAGAGAGTAGTATTTTAAAGTATAGTATTTTTCTTGTCTAAATCTATTTTAAATTAATATTTTCACTTTAATATATAATTTATGTTTTTGGAGTGTTTATTTTTTTAACTTTATGCTGATTAAAATTTTAAGTATATGACAGTCAATCAAATATTAAGTAATAAAGGAAAGATAGTTTATTCTATTCCTTCTACCAATACTGTTTACGAAGCGTTAACGGTAATGAGTGATAAGAACATTGGAGCTATTTTAATCATTGAAGATGGAGTTTTAAAAGGAATTCTTTCGGAAAGAGATTATGCGAGAAAAATTGTTTTGAAAGCAAAATCATCCAAAAAAGCTTTAGTTAGCGAGATTATGGAAACTGAAGTGTACACAGTGAAACCCTCAGATAAATTAGAATATTGTATGGAGTTGATGAATGCTAAGAGAGTACGTCATTTACCAGTTATTGAAAATGGCGATGTAATTGGAATAATTTCAATCAGTGATGTAGTAAAAGCAACCATAGAAATGCAAAAAGACATTATAGCACAATTAAATTCATATATTACACAATAGAAAAAAATAAATTATGACTTTTTAAAGGCTGTTTTTACAGCCTTTTTTGTTGAATAACAAAGTTTAGTACATTAATTAAATTCTTGAAGACAGTTTTATGATTTGTACTTTATCTTTGTAATCCATATAAAATCTAAAAAAAATGGAAAATAACAATAAAAGAAAGGAAGCTTTATTATACCACGCAAAGCCAACTCCTGGAAAAATTCAAGTAGTTCCAACAAAAAAATATGCCACACAAAGAGATTTGTCATTGGCCTATTCACCTGGTGTTGCTGAACCTTGTTTAGAAATCGCAAAAGATGTAGATAACGTTTATAAATACACTGCAAAAGGAAACTTAGTTGCCGTAATTACCAATGGAACTGCGGTTTTGGGACTTGGTGACATCGGTCCAGAAGCTTCCAAACCAGTAATGGAAGGAAAGGGACTTTTGTTCAAAATATTTTCGGATATCGATGTGTTTGATATCGAAATTGGGACTAAAAATGTAGACGAATTTATAGATACAGTAAAAAATATCGCTCCTACTTTTGGAGGAATAAATCTCGAAGATATCAAAGCGCCTGAGTCTTTCGAAATCGAAAGGCGATTGGTAGAAGAATTGAATATTCCGGTAATGCATGATGACCAACATGGAACAGCCATTATTTCTTCGGCAGCCTTACTTAATGCCTTAGAATTAGCTGGCAAAAAAGCTGAAGATATTAAAATGGTCGTTTCTGGAGCGGGTTCTGCTGCTATTGCTTGTACAGATTTGTACGTGCTTTTAGGAATACAACCACAGAATGTATACATGTTTAATAGCAAAGGCTTGTTGACAAAAGACAATCCTTCTATCTCCGAATTACAACGCAAATACGCAAGAGATTGCGAGTCAATAAGCTTGGCAGAAGCGATGAAAGGTTGTGATTTGTTCTTAGGATTATCTACAGCCGATGTTTTGACCCCCGAAATGCTTTTGAGCATGTCCGAAAATCCAATTGTTTTTGCCATGGCCAACCCAAATCCTGAGATTGAATACAATTTAGCCATAGCTACTCGAGAAGACATCATTATGGCAACGGGACGTTCGGATTATCCAAATCAAGTAAATAATGTGTTGGGATTTCCTTATATTTTTAGAGGTGCTTTAGATGTTCGTGCTACTAAAATCAATGAAGCCATGAAAATGGCTGCCGTTCGAGCGTTGGCCTCTTTGGCCAAAGAATCGGTGCCTGAACAAGTGAACGTAGCCTATGGCGCCACAAAATTGACTTTTGGACGCGAATACATTATTCCAAAACCATTCGATCCAAGACTGATTGCAGTTGTAGCTCCAGCTGTTGCTAAAGCGGCTATGGATTCTGGTGTAGCACAAAATCCCATTACTGATTGGGAAAAATATAAAGTCGATTTATTGGATCGTTTAGGGCATGATAACAAATTGGTTCGAATGATTACTACTAGGGCCAAATCAAATCCTAAATCTATAGTTTTTGCCGAAGCAGACCATCTGGATGTGCTCAAAGCAGCTCAAATTGTTCACGATGAAGGCATTGGATTTCCTGTTTTGTTGGGTAACAAAGAAATTATCTTAGAATTGAAAGCGGAAATTGGTTTTGATGCTGATGTTCCCATCATTGATCCCAAGGAAAAAGAAGAAGAAGAAAGAAGAGATCGTTTTGCAACGGCCTATTGGGAAACCAGAAAAAGAAGGGGAATTTCGTTTTTGGATGCTCAAAAGTTGATGCGCGAACGAAATTATTTTGCCGCAATGATGGTAAATGTTGGTGAAGCCGATGCATTGGTAAGTGGCCATTCAAGAAGTTATCCCTCTGTAGTAAAACCCATGTTGCAATTGGTGGATAAAGCGCCAGGAGCTTCAATAGTAGCTACTGCAAACATTATGATGACCAAACGTGGTCCCATGTTTTTCTCTGATACTGCAATCAATATAAATCCTTCGGCAGATGATTTGGCTAAAATTGCATTGATGACCGCTAAAACAGCAAGAATGTTTGGGGTAGAACCAGTAATTGCAATGGTTTCGTATTCTAATTTTGGTTCTTCAACCAGTTCAAGTGCAGGGAAAGTTCGTGAGGCAGTGGCCTATTTGCATGAAAATTATCCAGATTTATGTATTGATGGAGAAATTCAAGCAGATTTTGCCTTGAATCCAGATATGCTTAAAGCTAAATTCCCTTTTTCTAAACTAGCGGATAAAAAAGTCAACACCTTGGTGTTTCCCAATTTAGAATCGGCCAATATTACTTCTAAACTCTTGAAAGAATTGGATAAAGTGGAATCTATAGGTCCAATTATGTTGGGTATGGGTAAACCGGTTCATATATTTCAATTAGGTGCAAGTGTAGAAGAAATGGTAAATATGGCCGCCATAGCCATCATAGATGCTCAAGAAAAAGAAAAGAAAAAAGCAGCTAATTAAACCAATTGAAATTACTTATAGTCCAGCAGATGATTTTCAACCAAATGCTGGACTTTTTTGTTATATTTGGTTCATTAAAAAAAATAAATGATTGCACATTTACAAGGAAAATTAGTAGAAAAATCCCCCACCCATATCGTTATAGATTGTGGTGGTGTGGGGTATCATATCAATATCTCGTTACACACTTATTCTTTATTGCCCAATACGGATTTTGTAAAAGTATTTACTCATCTTCAAATCAAGGAAGATGCTCATACTTTGTATGGTTTTATAGAAAAATCCGAAAGAGAAATTTTTCGGTTACTATTATCTGTTTCAGGAATTGGAGCTGGAATTGCTAGAACAATGCTTTCCTCTTTGGATCCCAAACAAATTACCAATGCTATTGCTTCAGGAGATGTGGTTACTATTCAATCTATAAAAGGGATTGGAAACAAAACGGCGCAGCGTGTTATTTTGGATTTGAAAGATAAAATAATAAAATTATACGATTTAGACGAACTTTCCGTATCACAAAGCAATACAAACAAAGATGAAGCGTTATCTGCACTAGAGGTTTTAGGTTTTGTTCGAAAGACTTGCGAGAAAGTTATCGAAAAAATTGTCTTAGCCGAACCTGAAGCTACTGTTGAAACAATTATTAAGAAAGCCTTAAAAAGTTTGTAAATAGAACCAAGAGAGTCCCATTGCATGCATAAAATTTGTATTTTTTTACTTGTGGTATGTGCCAGTTTTGTATCGTATGGTCAAGCAAGCCCATCAGTACAAGACACGGTAAAAAAAGGATATACGGTAGGGAAACTTCAAATTAAAGACCCGAAAAGTATCTTAGCTGCCTACACTTACGATCCAATAACAGATCGCTATGTGTATACAAATTCTATTGACGGAATCACCATCAATTTCCCTATAATTCTTACTCCTGCAGAGTACGAAAAGTTAGTGCTACAAGAATCAAGACGCAATTACTTCAAGAAAAAATCCGATGCCATTGATGGAAAAAAACAAGGATCAGAAGCCGCTAAAAAAGATTTATTGCCTCGTTATTATATTAAATCTAGTTTTTTTGAATCGGTTTTTGGTAGTAATACCATTGATGTAAAACCAACAGGTTCAGTAGAAATGGATCTAGGGGTACGCTATACCAAACAAGATAATCCTTCTTTCTCGCCTAGAAATAGGGCTAATACCTCTTTCGATTTTGATCAGCGCATCAGTATGAGCTTGATGGGGAAAGTGGGAACACGATTGGGCGTTAATGCCAATTATGATACGCAATCTACTTTTGCATTTCAAAACTTGATCAAGTTAGAGTATACTCCTTCAGAAGATGATATTATACAGAAAATTGAAGTAGGAAACGTCAGCTTGCCTCTCAACAGCTCTTTAATTCGTGGGGCGCAGAGTTTGTTTGGTGTAAAAACACAATTGCAATTTGGAAAAACTACCCTTACAGGTGTTTTTTCAGAGCAAAAATCACAAACCAGAAGTTTGGTTGCCGAGGGTGGAGGTACTGTTCAGAATTATGAACTTTTTGCTTTGGATTATGACAATGATCGTCATTTTTTCTTGTCTCAATATTTTAGAAGTCGATACGACAAAGCTCTTGAGGGCTACCCTTTTATTGATAGTAGAGTACAAATTACCCGTATTGAAGTATGGGTTACCAATAAACAAAATCGAGTAAATGCAACTTCCAATAATTTAAGAAATATTATTGCGCTTCAGGATTTAGGAGAAGCTCAATTAACGGATTTAACCGATAATGAAGTGGTTGTTTTGAATCCATCAACAGGCATTTTTAACAACCCAGCGAATTCACCTTCAGATAATTCGAATAATGATTATGATCCTGCTCAGATTGCTACTGGAACAGGATTGTTGAATTCAAATATTAGAGAAATAGCCACCTCAAGTTCTGGTTTTAATACCACCGTCACCGAGGGAAGGGATTATTCTAAGTTAGAAAATGCAAGAAAACTTACAGCAAATGAATATACTTTTAATTCCAAACTAGGGTTCATTTCATTACAGCAGCGTTTGAGTAATGATGAGGTTTTGGCTGTAGCCTATCAATATACCATTGGAGATCAAGTATATCAGGTGGGTGAATTTGGAAATGATGGGGTAGATGCCACCAATGTTGTGGGGGGGAATAATAATGCTCCTCAAGCAATTATTACTCAAAGTTTGATTTTGAAAATGCTCAAAAGCAACTTGACCAATGTGAAAGATCCAATCTGGAACTTGATGATGAAAAACATTTATCAAGTACCCGGGGGGTATCAATTGAAGCAAGAAGATTTTCGAATGAATATCTTGTATGCTGATCCTTCGCCTATTAATTATATTACTGAGGTTGCAGGAACTCCTTTTCCCTCTAATCCAACTCCAGAGAATAAAGTCGCCGAAACTCCTCTATTGAAAGTATTCAATTTAGATCGCTTAAATTTTAATAATGATCCACAAACAGGTGGAGATGGTTTTTTTGATTTTATTCCAGGAACAACCATCGACGCTCAAAATGGTAGAATCATGTTTACTACCAAAGAACCGTTTGGAGAATTGATATTCTCTAAGTTGAAGACACCAAATTCGTTAGAGAATTATGCAGATATTGATACTTATAACCCCAATCAAAAGAAATATGTTTTTAGAAGCATGTATCGCAACACTCAAGCGGGAGCATTACAAGATATTGATAAAAATAAGTATTTGATTAGAGGTAAATATAAATCATCTGCCGGTGATGGAATTCCAATTGGTGCGCTCAATGTGCCGCAAGGATCAGTAGTGGTGACTGCTGCAGGAAGACGCTTGGTAGAAGGTGTAGATTATAGCGTGAATTACCAATTAGGGAGAGTGCAAATTTTGGATCCATCTTTACTAGCTTCGAATACTCCAGTTGAAGTTTCATTAGAAAATAATTCCATTTTTGGGCAACAAACCAGAAGATTTATTGGAGTAAATGTAGAACATAAAATTTCAGATAAGTTTGTACTTGGAGGAACCTATTTGAAAATGTCCGAAAGGCCATTTACTCAAAAATCCAATTACGGCCAAGAATCTGTAAATAACACCATTTTTGGGTTCAATGGAAATTTTGCTTCCGAAGTCCCCTTTTTTACCAGATTAGTCAATAAATTACCCAATATTGATACGGATGTACCCTCTAATTTATCGGTTAGAGCTGAGGTTGCCTTCTTGAAACCTGATACCCCAAAAGCCGATCGTTTTGATGGCGAATCCACCATTTATGTAGATGATTTTGAAGGCTCTCAATCTACTATCGATTTGCGCTCTCCTTTTGCTTGGAGTTTGTCGTCAACACCAGTAAACGATTCCGAAAGTCTCTACAATTTTAACGAAAGTTCCAACGATTTGAGTTATGGTTTCAAAAGAGCCAAATTGGCTTGGTATACCATTGATCCCTTATTTTATACTCAAAAACCAACAGGAATTTCAAATGATGATATTTCTTTAAATGCAACTCGTCGAATTTTTAGCGAAGAATTGTATCCCAATACGGATATTGCACAGGGTCAAACTCAAGTAGTAAATACGCTCGATTTGAGTTATTATCCTCAAGAAAGAGGACCTTACAACAATTCGACAACCTTTGCCAATACACCAAAAGATAATTTTGGCGGAATTATGCGTGCGATCAATACCACCAATTTTGAACAAGGCAACGTAGAATATATTCAATTTTGGGTATTAGATCCTTATGTAGGAAAGGGAAATATTGCTCCTACAAATTCAGGTAAGGTCTATTTTAATTTAGGTGAAATATCGGAAGATGTTTTAAAAGATGGTAGGAAACAATATGAAAATGGTTTAGGTCCAGATCAATTAGTTGTAAACCCAAGACCTATTTGGGGAGATGTTCCAGCCTCCCAATCCTTGATTTATGCTTTTGATGGAAATGCTTCCAATAGAACCAATCAAGACATAGGTCTAGATGGAATGAAAAACGATCAAGAAGCTACAGTATATGCTAATTATGCTTCTGAAAAAGACCCTGCTGGGGATGATTACACCTATTTTGAGAATACTACGGGAGGTGTTTTAGATCGTTATAAAAACTACAACGGAACGGATGGAAACTCAGCAGTCAATATTTCGGATGCCAACAGAGGTTCGACTACTTTTCCTGATGTAGAAGATATCAACCGCGATAATACTATGAATACGATCAATGCTTATTATGAATACAGTATTGATATGAAGCCCAATATGAATGTGGGAGAAAATTATATTACTGATATTAGAAATACACAGGTAACATTGCCTGATGGTTCGGCTACAGAAGCTCGATGGATTCAGTTTAAAATTCCAGTATCACAACCTCAAAATACTATTGGTGGTATATCTGATTTTCGTTCTATCCGATTCATGAGAATGTTTATGACCAATTTTGAGTCGCCCATTACACTTCGTTTTGGAGCCTTAGATTTGGTACGAGGCGAGTGGAGAAGGTATACCAATTCGTTGGATTTTAATGACACCAACATTGCTGATGACAATACAACATTAGATGTTTTGGCAATTAATATTCAAGAAAACAATGAGCGTTGTCCTATTAATTATGTAACACCTCCAGGAGTTATAAGAGAGCAATTGTATAATAACAATACCGTAATTAATCAAAATGAGCAATCTTTGGCATTGCGTGTTTCAGGAGACGGCCTAGAACCCAATGATTCAAGAGCAGTTTTTAAAAACGTGAGTATTGATATGCGTCAGTATAACAAACTGAAAATGTTTCTTCATGCGGAATCCTTGCCTAATGAAGTTGCTTTGAGAGACAACCAAATGGTAGGTTTTATTCGTTTTGGAAATGATTTCACCGAAAATTTTTATCAAATAGAAATCCCTTTACAAGTAACCGCTCCCTCCTCCGATTGCAAGGCAGATGCTTCATCTGTTTGGCCTGAAGCCAATGAAATGGATTTAAAATTGGATTTGTTGACCAAATTGAAAATTCTAGCCATGAGTATAGATCCTTCCACACTTCCTGCAGATGGTGTCTTTTATAAATTTGAAGACGAATTGGATAATTCATTGTCTGGTAAAACCAATAGATTACGAATAGGAATCAAAGGGAATCCTAATTTTGGATTAGTAAGAACTTTGATGGTTGGGGTAAAAAGTGATGAGTTAAGACAACCAATTCTTGGAGAAGTGTGGTTCAATGAACTCCGTTTGGCTGATATGGACAACCAAGGGGGAATGGCTGCTTTGTTAAATATTGATACCAATATGGCAGATTTTGCTACACTTTCGCTAACAGGAAGAAAAACAACCATTGGTTTTGGGGCATTAGAACAAAGTCCGAACGAAAGAAGTAGAGAAGATATACAACAATATGGCGTAGTGACCAATTTGAATTTAGGACAATTATTGCCAAAAAAATGGGGAATCAACTTGCCTTTTAATTACGGAATTGGAGAAGAAGTGATTACTCCAGAATATGACCCTTTTAATCAAGATATTAAATTAAAACAATTAATTAGAGAAACCTCGGATAAAGAAACAAGAGATAACCTCGAAAGTCGCGCAATTGATTATACGAAACGAACCAGTATTAATTTTATTGGTGTTAGAAAGGAAAGAAGTCCAGAGCAAAAACCTAATGTGTATGATCCTGAGAATTTTACTTTTTCACAATCTTATAATGAAGTAGAACGCCATGATTACGAAATCGAAAGTTATACCGATCAACTGAGTAACACTACAGTAAATTATGCCTATAGTTTTAAAAGCAACCCTTATGAGCCATTTAAGAAAAAAACATTTGTAAAGAAAAGCGAGTATTGGAAGTGGTTGCAAGATTTTAATTTCAATTTTCTACCTACCAATATTACCTTTAACAGTAGTGTAATCAGACAATACAATCGCCAACAATTTCGCCAAGTAGATGTAGTTGGAATTGGTCTAGAACCTTTATACAGAAGAAATTTTAATTTTAATTATCAATACGGTTTCAATTATAATTTAACCAAATCGTTACGAGTAAATTACACAGCCTCTTCTAATAACATTGTAAAAAATTATTTGAATGCTGATAATACACCTATTGATTCGTTTACTATATGGGACAGTTATTTTGACATAGGCGATCCTAATCAGCACATGCAACAACTTATTGTGAATTATGATATTCCGCTAAATAAAATACCAGTATTTGGTTTTGTAAAAGCCAATTTCACCTATCAAGGCGATTACAGTTGGCAACGAGCTTCTAATGCTTTTGATAACGTTACAATTGGTGGTGTAGACTATAATTTAGGAAATACAATTCAAAACGCGAGTTCGAAAATATTGAATGCTTCTTTTGCTATGGAAACTTTCTATAAATACATTGGATTGTCCAAAAAATCACCAGCTACGAGTGCTGCTCAACCAAAAGCTGTAGCCCCAAAACCAGGCGAAAAAGTTGTCAATACAGCCGTTAAGCCATTACAGCAAAGAAGTCCGTTTATGGACGGATTGATTGGGGTAGTGACAAGTGTGAAAAATGTTCAAGTCAATTATACTCACAATAGCGGAACTGTATTGCCAGGTTTTACTCCTAGTGTTGGTTTCTTGGGCTCTTCTCGTCCTTCAGTTGGGTTCATATTTGGAAGTCAAGATGATATTCGATATGAATCGGCCAAAAGAGGTTGGTTGACCACCTATCAAGACTTTAATCAAAATTATACACAAGTAACTAATAAAATACTAAAAGCTACTGCTAATGTTGATTTGTTTCCCGATTTCAAAATAGACTTAACTGCAGACCGAGCGTATTCTGAGAATTCATCAGAACAGTATAGTGTAATAGCTGGAGAGTATACTCCCTTGTCTCCTTATAGTTATGGAATGTTTTCTATATCTACAGTTTTGGTAAAAACAGCATTTTCAAGGAGTGATGAGAGTGGTTCTGCCGCTTTTGATGATTTCAGAGCCAATCGAATTATTGTAGCCAATCGATTAGCGAAACAAAAAGGTATAGATCTTACTAATCCTGGAAATATTGATGCAGATGGTTTTCCAATTGGGTATGGTAAAAATAACCAAGCGGTTTTGTTACCTGCATTTTTAGCCGCATATACTGGAGGTAATGCCAATGATGTATCGACTGGAATTTTTAGAAGTTTCCCTATACCAAACTGGTCTATCAAATACAATGGTTTCATGAGGTACACTTTTTTTAAGAATAATTTTAAAAGAGTTTCACTATTGCACAACTACCGAGCCTCGTATTCGATCAATGATTATCGTTCTAATTTTGAATACACCAAAACTCCAAATGGAGTAGATGCTAATGGTAATTTTTATAATCCTACCGTAATATCCAACGTGAACTTAGTAGAACAATTCAGTCCGCTTATGCGTTTGGATTTTGAATTGAAAAATTCTTTTAAAGTGTTAACCGAAATCAAAAAAGACCGAGCTTTATCAATGAGTTTTGATAATAATCTTTTGACTGAGGTAAAAGGTGTAGAATATATTGTAGGCTTAGGATATCGTTTCAAGGATGTAATTTTTTCATCTCGTTTGGCCGATAATCCAACAGGTATCATCAAAAGTGATATCAATGTAAAAGCAGATTTGTCTTATCGAAACAATCAAACTATTGTTCGTTATTTGGATTATGATAACAATCAATTGGCTGCGGGACAAAACATTTGGCAACTGCGTGTAGCTGCCGATTATGCTTTTAGTAAAAACCTAACGGCTATTTTCTATTACGATCATTCATTCTCCAAAGCAGTAATTTCAACTACTTTCCCGCTTACTAATATTCGCTCAGGATTTACGCTTCGATACAATTTTGGTAATTAATTTGTATTTATTCTATGTAAAAATTCAATACAAGATAGTTATCTTTGCGCTTCATTATTAATAACACAACATTTATATATTATGAGCGTACCATCAAATTTAAAGTACACAAAAGATCACGAGTGGGTTAGTATCGAAGGAGATATTGCAACAGTAGGAATTACTCATTTTGCTCAAAAAGAGTTAGGAGATATTGTATATGTAGAAGTAGAAACCTTAGACCAAACTTTGGATAAAGACGAAGTTTTTGGAACTGTGGAAGCTGTGAAAACCGTATCTGATTTATTTTTACCACTTTCTGGCGAAATCATTGCATTTAATGACGATTTAGAAAGCGCTCCAGAAACTGTAAATTCGGATCCTTATGGTGCTGGTTGGATGATTAAAGTAAAGATTGCAAATCCAGCTGAAATTGAAGAATTGCTTTCTGATGCTTCTTATAAAGAATTAATTGGTGCATAAACATTTTTTTTTCTATGTTGCCCTGTCTTGGACCCTATTGATGCTTTATGTTTGTTTAATCAATTCATCAGAGGTGCCTACTATCAACATTATTGGAATTGATAAAATAGTGCACATTATATTGCATTTGCTTTTTACTTTTTTTTGGGGCATTACCTTGGTCAAAAGTGGCAAATGGAGTAGTTTTTCAAAAGTGATGTTTGTTTCATTTTTACTTTCTTTTGTATTTGGGTTGTTGATTGAATTCCTTCAAGGAAATTTCACCACTAGCAGAAGTGCTGATCTTACCGATGTTTTGGCCAATAACTTTGGAGCGCTTTTTGCCATCGCTCTTTTGTGTCGATATAAAGAAAAATTAGCAACTTAATAAAATACTTTAAAATCCCATTTCGATGGGATTTTTTTTGGAAATAAAGCAACTTTATTTTTCAAAGTTTCTTTTTTTAAATCTCATTTTTTGTTTGTCAGAATAGAGAAAATGAGGACTTGACGCCGTTGTATTCAATTAAAAATGTATTTTTGTACGACTTATTTATCAATTCCAATTCCTTGTAAAAATGGATATTAGAGCCTACCTTGATTCAACCTATTTAAAGACCAACGAACAAGCTAATTTAGTTGAAGCTGATAATGTATTGGTAGTAAAAACCTTTATTGAAGAGGCTATTCGAGAGCATTTCAAACTTATTATGATTCGACCGGATCGGGTAGCTTTGGCCAAAAAAATGATTCAGGAAGCGCATTCCAATGTATTGGTTGGGACAGTGATTGATTTTCCAAAAGGGCAATCTGATTTAGCCAGCAAACTAGCCGAAGCACAACAAGCTATTGCAGACGGAGCTGACGATTTGGATTTTGTTTGTAATTATGAAGCTTTTAAAAAAGGGGATATTGGGTTAGTGAAAGAGGAGATTTTGAAAGGAACACAATTGGGATTGGCTCATAAAAAAGTAGTAAAATGGATTATTGAAGTAGCGGCTTTGAATAATGGTCAAATAATGCAGCTTTCTGCTTTAATCAAAAATGTGATCATGCAAAATTTTAAAGAAGAGCAATACGCTTCAGTTTTTGTAAAATCCTCAACTGGGTTTTATGTCACACCTAACAATGAGCCTAACGGCGCTACTCTTGAATCCATTAAGATAATGCTTGAGAATGCCTCTCCTCTGCCTGTAAAAGCTGCGGGAGGTGTTCGTAATTATGAAGATGCTGTTGCAATGATTCAGCTAGGTGTACAACGCATTGGAACTTCAGGAGCAAAAGCCATTGTGGATGGTGCCCATACTCAAAATGGATATTAATTTCTAATAGAAAACTATGTACAAACTTTACAGTGCACTATTCTTTTTTCTTGGATTACACTGGTGTTATAGTCAAAACCTAACTGTTTCGGCTTTCAATGAAGTAGAACAATTTCCTGTTTTTACCTCGTGTCAAAACCTTCAACCAAAAGAAGTAGAAAAATGTTTTTACGATCAAGTGCAAGATTTTGTGTTTGCAAATTTCAAAGTCCCACAAAACGATGTTTTCAAAGGAAATATAAAAGTGCTTTTTGAAGTTACTACAGAGGGACAATTTAAAGTTTTGTATGTTGATGCTGTGTCAGAATCCTATAGTAATGAGGCGAAAAGAGTTTTTGCTAGCATGCCCAAAGTGAGTCCTGCGACATACAATGGGAAGCCAACGTATTCTAAATTTACAATTTCGATTGCTATTCCTTTAAAATCAAAAGAACAGTTGGAAGCAGAGGCACTTGCCAAAGCAGAAATTCTTAATGTTAAAAGTCCCAAGCTAACAGAATTAGATAGTATTGTTTATAAAAAATACCGTAATCCTGAGTATGATAGTCATTTAAATATCCCTTTTTCGCACAGTCTTTATGCGCAATTTGAGGCCAAAATGAACCAAGTAGGAAGTAATAATCATACCGCTTCTAAGCCTTATACGTATGCCGAAGTAGCCAAGTACTATGATTTGAAAGCGGCCAATGAACAGTTGAAAAAGAAAGCTTCTGGATGGTGGGCCAGAAAATTATGGAACGAAAACACTGTTGAGATCCAAGGAGAAGATTATTGGTTTACTTTAAATCCTATTTTTGATTTGCAATTAGGAAAAGCATCACAAACGGAGAATTCATATACTTATGTAAATACTCGTGCGCTAAATTTTAGAGGAGGATTAGGTAAACAATTAAATTTTACTACCACTGTTTTTGAAAGCCAAGGACGTTTTGCAGATTATTACAATCAATATGCAGAATCTATCAAGCCATCGGGAGGGAATCCAGCCATAATTCCTGGTATTGGCATCGCCAAGAGATTCAAAGACGATGCGTATGATTTTCCTTTGGCAGAAGCCAATATTACTTTTACTCCCAATAAATTTATTGATTTGCAGTTGGGCTATGGAAGAAATTTTATTGGAGATGGGTATCGTTCTTTGTTGGAAAGTGATGGTGCTAGTCCTTATCCTTATTTCAAAATCAACACTAATTTTTGGAAAATTAAATACACCAATACGTATATGTGGCTCAAAGATGTGCGTCCTGAAGTGACTGTAGATCGAACGTATGCTACCAAATTTATGGCCAATCATTACTTGAGCTGGAATGTTTCGAATCGTTTGAATTTAGGTTTTTTTGAGTCGGTAGTTTGGACAAAAGATAACAATCGTGGCTTTGATATGAGTTTTGTGAATCCAATTATTTTTTACCGTGCGGTAGAGTTTGGTTCTTCCTCTAGAAGTGGAAATGCTTTGTTGGGTCTTACATTTAAGTACAAATGGGATGCTTCAATTAATGCCTACGGACAATTTTTGCTAGATGAATTCTCATTAGGCGACGTAAAAGGTGGAGATAATAGTTGGAAAAACAAATTTGGATATCAAGTAGGGGTGAAGTATTACAATGCTTTCAAAGTAAAGAATCTTTTAATGCAGTTAGAATACAATCATGTACGTCCTTATGTGTATTCACATAGTAATCCTATTACAAATTACGCGCACAATAATCAGAGTTTGGGACATCAATGGGGAGGGAATTTTAGAGAGTTAATCGTGATTGCTCGCTATAACCAAGGCAGACTTTTTGCAGATGCTAAAGTTACTGTAGGAACACGTGGTCTAGATTTTAATACTTCCGAAGATAGCTTTAACTATGGGGGTAATATTTACAAAGACTACGATGAAAAACGTCCTTTTGATACAGGTGTAAAAGTGGGGCAAGGTAACAAAACCAAAGTGTTTATTGCAGACATTCAAACGGGTTATTTGGTCAATCCAGCTACCAATTTAAAGCTTTTTGCCAGTTATATTTATAGAAATTTTGATCCTTCAAAAAACACAATTACTACTTTTAATCAGAGTACGAATTGGTTCACTGTTGGGGTTCGATCGGATATTTTTAATTTCTATTTTGATTATTAAAAGGTCCATTTTTAATAGCAACTTTTTTTATGAGTTGTTTTTTGTCAAATCCCTTTTGATAACCTACTTTTGCAAAAGTTTTTATAAAAATAACACTAGTTTTATTCGTTTTGACAAATACAGTTTCCCTCAAATCTATTTATTTAGATTTTAAAGCCATCACTAAAGCGGGTCTTGCCATTAGTGTAGTTTTTTCTTCCATCGCAGGTTTTGTTTTAGGGATCGATCATTTCGAAACAAGCACTTGGTGGGTCGTACTCAAATTAGCCATTGGCGGGTATTGTATGGTTGGAGCTTCTAATGCATACAATCAAGTTATAGAAAAGGACTTAGATGCATTAATGGATCGAACTAAAAATCGTCCAGTGGCTTCGGGAAGAATGCAACCTCGAGTAGCTGTACTTGTAGCTACATTGTTAACTATTTCAGGATTGGTATTGTTGTATAGTATCAATCCAAAGTCAGCCATGTTTGGCGCAATTTCAATTTTTTTATATACAAGTGTTTATACACCTTTGAAAACAATGACCTCTTTGTCTGTTTTTGTGGGTGCCTTTCCAGGAGCAATACCGTTCATGTTGGGCTGGGTCGCAGCTACAGGAGAATTTGGCATTGAAGCAGGCACTTTGTTTTTGATTCAGTTTTTTTGGCAGTTTCCTCATTTTTGGGCTATAGGTTGGTTCTTGTATGAAGACTATGAAAAAGCCGGTTTTTTTATGTTGCCAACAGGTAAAAAAGATAATGGGACAGCTTTACAGATTATTTTATATACCGTTTGGTTAATTATTGCTTCGCTTTTACCTATGTTTGGCTATACAGGTTCACTTTTTTTAACACCTATTGCGGCTGTTTTAGTGTTTTTGTTAGGATTGTGGATGTTGTATTATGCGGTGAAAGTATACCAATTACGTACAGCCAAATCGGCAAGAACTTTGATGTTGGTAAGTGTTTCTTATATTACCTTGTTACAATTAATATATATAGTAGATAAATTTTTAAGATAGTATGGATATGACAATGACTAAAGATGAATACCAATCTAGGACCGCAAGATCCTATAAATTGATTTTGTTGTTTGCTATGGTGAGTATGACCATGATGTTTGCAGGATTAACTAGTGCTTTTGTAGTAAGTAAATCAAGAGTAGACTGGTTGAAAAATTTTGAATTGCCCACAGCTTTTTTTGTGAGTACTTTTGTAATAGTGGCTTGCAGTTTAACATTTCATTTGGCCAAAAAAGCCATACAAAAAGACCAACAAAAAACGACGATGCAGTGGTTGTTATTGACTTTGGTTTTAGGAATTTCATTTGTAGTGCTCCAATTTCAAGGGTTTGGTCAAATCGTTGCCAAAGGGTATTATTTTACAGGACCAGCTAGTTCTATTACTACAACATTCCTTTATATAGTAACCGTTATGCACTTGTTGCACTTGGCTGGTGGTTTAATTTCCTTACTGATTATTATTTATAATCATTATAAACAAAAATACAACGCTTCACAAACTCTTGGTATTGAACTAGGTGTGATGTATTGGCATTTTCTAGATTTATTATGGGTTTATTTATTTTTGTTTTTATATTTCTTTAAATAAGAAAAAAATGTAATTTTGGGAACTTTTTAACGAATTAATTTTTATGGGAGCGACAGTTACTACTGCAAACAACGACGGAAAGACTTGGAGTGGCGGAAATGAGCCAATGGGATCAAGTTATGGTAAATTAATGATGTGGTTTTTTATCGTATCTGATGCCTTGACTTTCTCAGGTTTTCTTGCTGCTTATGGATTTTCTAGATTTAAATTTATTGAAACTTGGCCTTTAGCCGATGAAGTGTTTACTCACTTTCCCTTTTTACACGGAGTATCAGCTCCTATGTATTATGTGGCTTTAATGACGTTTATTTTGATCTTTTCTTCTGTAACAATGGTTTTGGCCGTTGATGCTGGACATCAAATGAAGAAAGATAAAGTGGCAATTTACATGTTCTTGACGATCATTGGAGGTTTAATATTCGTGGGCTCTCAAGCATGGGAATGGAAAAACTTTATTAAAGGTGAATATGGAGCAGTAGAAACAACAGGCGGAAGTTTACTTCAGTTTGTTGATAAAGACGGAAAACGAGTAGCTTTAGCTGATTTTGCTAAAACATTACCTGAAGAACGTGAGCAATTGACTCGTAACAAAGCCAAATGGTTTATGAGTGAGCCAACCTTGCCAACTTATTCAGTTGCAGAAATTCAAGCAGGTTTCAAAGCAAACCCAGATTTATTGATTAGAACAGAAACTATCACTAAAGATAAAAAGAAATTAGTGCTTTCAAGAGCAGAGTCTGAAGCTAGATTAGCAGATGCAAAATTAGTTATTGAAGGTGCAAATTTGACGCATAACGAATACGGAAGTAAATTATTTGCTGACTTCTTCTTCTTTATTACTGGATTTCACGGATTTCACGTATTTTCTGGAGTTGTAATTAACATCATTATCTTTTTTAATGTATTGTTAGGAACTTATGAAAAACGAAGAAGCTACGAGATGGTAGAGAAAGTGGGATTGTATTGGCACTTTGTAGATTTAGTTTGGGTATTCGTATTTACCGTATTTTATCTTGTTTAATTTTAAAGAATCTTATTATTATGTCACACGAACACGTTTCTAACACAAAAAGAATTTGGTTTGTATTTGGTTTGCTATCTGTTGTTACAACAGTAGAGGTTATTTTGGGTATTCTTAAGCCAGAAGCGCTACATTTTACTAATTTTCTTGGAATGAATTTGCTAAATTGGATATTCTACATCTTGACAATTGTTAAAGCATATTATATTGTATGGGCTTTTATGCACATGGAAGGTGAGAAAAAATCCTTGCAAGCTGCTGTAGTTGCTCCACTACTATTTTTGATTTTATATTTACTTTTTATTCTATTAACTGAAGGTGATTATGTATTCGGGGTTTTTAAAAATTCTATCATTAAATGGAATTTTTAACTAAATATTAATTCAGAAAAGAGCTCCGAAATATCGGAGCTTTTTTTATTTTTACACTCTCAATACCACCCTTCTGATGAAAAAAAATATTGTTCTTTTTGTCTTGTTTATACTCCCAATAGTTGCTTATTTGTTTTTTGCCTCTGGAGTGAATAGTTTTACCAAATTGCCTACTATTACTCCAAAAGTTGCCGATTTCGGTAATTGGAAATCGTTACGTGGAGACGCTGTTCGTTTAGAGGGAAAGATAACTGTTCTTGGGTTTTCAGGAGCAAATTTGCTTGCCAACAGAGGGAATTTATTCAATTTGAATCAAAAAATTTATCAGCGTTATCATACCTTCAAAGACTTGCAGTTTGTTATGCTTTGTCCACTTGGAACCGAAAAAGACGCCCAAGCTGTTTTGGATGCCTTGAAAGCTTTTACCGATGTAAAGCAGTGGAATTTTGTTTTCGCAACTCCTGAAGAGATTACGAACTTTTACAAGCAAATGCAACTTAAGAGTCAATTGGATTCCAATTATGGTACTTCCAACGTTTTTATTTTTGATAAAGAACGCAATTTAAGAGGAAGAAAAGATAAAGATGAATATAAAGAAGGGTATAATACCTTTCATCCAGCAGAGTTGAGTAACGAAATGTTAGATGATTTTAAAATTCTTTTATACGAATACAAAGCGGCTTTGAAAAAAAATAATAACGCTACTAAACAATTGTAATATGTTTAAAAATAAATCTTATATCGGAATCTCATTTATTATTTTAATCTTTGGGATTTATGCGATTCCTAAAATTATCGATCGTGTGCAAGGTAATGCAATTGTTAAATCCGATAGATTAGATAAAGCTACTGGTTCTGGGATGGCAGCAGAAAGTTTGGAAGATATTGGCAAAGCACCATCTTTTGAATTGATTAATCAAGACAATACAACCATAAATAATGCATCTTATGAAGGCAAAGTATATGTTTTAGAATTTTTCTTCACTACTTGCCCTACTATTTGTCCAAAGATGAATTTGAGCATGTTGCAAATAGAGAAAACATTTTTTGGTAATCCAAATTTTGGTATTGTTTCTATTACTATAGATCCAAAAACAGATACTCCTGAAGTTTTAAAAGCACACGCCAAGTTATTAGGGGTTACCTCCTCCAATTGGAATTTTTTAACCGGAGACAAAACGGCGATTTTTGATTTGGCTAACAAAGGTTTTAATCTATATGCCGCTGCCAATAACAAAGTGAGTGGTGGTTTTGAGCACTCTGGTCTTTTTGCTTTAATAGATAAAAAAGGGCATATTCGTTGTAGAAATGATGAGTTTGGAAATCCTATTTTGTACTATGATGGATTGGATAAAAAAGGGGTTAAAGACATTCAAGAAGATATTAAATTACTTTTAAAAGAATAAAATGGAACAAAATTCAGTTGAGCAGAAATACAATAAATGGATTATACTATTATCTATTTTAATCCCTGTAGCGGTTGCTATATTGTTTAAGGTTAAATTAAAAGACTTTGGAATAGAAGTGGTTCCATTGCGATTTTTACCTCCAATCTATGCTACAATCAATGGGATAACAGCGGTTTTGCTAATTTGGGCAGTACTAGCCATTAAAAAAGGGAATAGAGTTTTGCATGAAAATTTAATGAAAACTGCAATAGGTTGTTCATTAGCTTTTTTGGTTATGTATATCGCGTATCATATGACAACAGATTCTACTAGTTATGGTGGTGAAGGAGTTTTACGCTATGTTTATTTCTTCATTCTTTTATCCCATATCCTTTTGTCTATAGCTGTAATTCCTTTGGTACTTATTACTTATGTTCGTGCACTCGCTGAAAGGTTTGATAAGCACAAGAAAATTGCCAAAATCACCTTCCCAATTTGGTTATATGTTGCTGTAACTGGAGTAATCGTTTATTTAATGATAGCACCGTATTATGCAAAATAAAGTTAGAAGTGAGAGGAGAGAAATAAGAAAGAGTGCATTACAATTCTTGTTTTTTGGAATTTGTTTTTTCCTTTTTGAATATTCATCTTATGCACAATGTGCTATGTGTAGAGCTGCATTAACAAGCGAAGGCAATGCTACTAAAGCTGCAGCAGTTAATGATGGAATTGTATATTTGATGGTGATTCCTTATTTACTTGTAGCTGGTATAGGCTATTACATTTATAGAATGAAAAAGAAAAAATCATAAAAATAGGCTGATGTGACTCAACCTATTTTGTGCTTTATTTTAATCCATCAATAGTGACTTTTACCGAACCTTTTATGTTGATAAAGGCTATAATGGCTTGATTGGTCAATTCTAATTTTTGAAATTGGATGTCCTCCATTTTGCCATTTACAAAAACTCCTGGCAAAGGTGAATAATTATTGAGGTAAGCCATCATGTTTTTCTTGCCTTCGTCCAAATTCGGTTGGATGGAATACTTACAGTTGGCTTCAATTTTTCGCAAGATAATACCTTGTGCAAGCCAATTGGCGGTTCTTATTAGTTTGTCTTTGGTGTCTAAAACATACTCTAATTTATCAAAATAAATTTCTTTAGTTTTTTCGTTGTATTGTGGAAAACCTGATAGATAGATGGTGCCATTAACACTTCCTAATAATTCTAAAGCAATTACCATTTTGCCGTTTTTGTGCCAAATGTTTACGTTTTGAACGCTAACTTTTTTACTTCCAGAACCAAAAACCTGACCGTTAAAGTTTTTTGTCATAATTTTTGAAGCTTCTTGGTACGTTGAAACTGCTGCAATATTAGTATTGATTTGTTGAGGAATTTGAGTTACAGGTTTTAGTATTATTTTATTTTTATCATATTTTGATGTAGGTTTTGCTCCAATCAAAGTTTCCATAGTGCATTTCATCCCCATCTCTAATACAAAAGTGTCGTTTTTTAATCGGGCATTGGTAGTATAGACTTCAATGGGCGTAATTCGCAACCAACTCGAATAGGCCTGGCTCATTTCAAAAGGTGTACAGATCTTCTCTAATGCTTCTAAAACATTAGGTTTAAAATCCATTGATTTTTCAATAGACTCATCGATTTTCTTTTCAATTTTTGATCTGAAAAGACTTATGGTTGGGTTAATGATATAAGTGATGGGTACATTTTTTCCAAGTATTACCATGGTTGGGCTCTCTTTCCAGTCCAAAGATT
The DNA here is from genome assembly GCF_051547125.1 of Flavobacterium sp. RSSA_27. NCBI lineage: Bacteria > Pseudomonadati > Bacteroidota > Flavobacteriia > Flavobacteriales > Flavobacteriaceae > Flavobacterium > Flavobacterium sp. RSSA_27. The sequence goes on along the minus strand of NZ_JBPTTN010000004.1, from coordinate 168,320 downwards.
TCAATACGGTTTTTGTATGCATGCGCCAATTGGTGAGGTTTACTTCGCTATTTAGTGTAACCACGCCATTTAAGTTGAATTCTTTATAGGTGTACAATTCTACTCCTAATTTTTTGGTTCCAATGCGGTATTTAACCCATACTTTCAGTGGTAAAACGGTTTTGATTTTTTCAGTGGTTCCTTCGTGTGCATTGTTGATGGTTATAGGAGCTTCTTTCCAAACTTTCAATTCTATGTCATCGTCTTCAATAGCGTTGTCTTCATAGATCAAACCATTCAAATAAGCATTGGTTTTGTTTTCAATGTCTTTGAGTTTAATCGCAACAGGGAGGTTGACAAATGAAGGACTGGTTTCGTAAATTAAAGGGACAGCATCGTCTGGTTCGGGTTTTAAAGTCGCTATTTTGCTTGACGTAGAACAGCTTTCAAATAGTAATACAAGAAAAACAAGCAAACTAAAAAAATGGAATTTTGGCATCTAATAAAGGTTTGTTTTTAGTAAAAGTACTAAAACAATTATTATTCCTAATAATTTGTAACATTTTCAAAACAAAAGAGTCTTATGCTTGACTATTGATGATTAGTTATCTTAAATCATCACATAGTTGTATTGAGAAACGATAGTATTGATAAAAAAGTGTAAGATGATTGAAATTAAAGATTTACATAAATCCTATAAAATGGGATCTTCTGAATTACATGTTTTAAAAGGAATTAATTTCAATATTCAAGAAGGAGAATTGGTGGCGATTATGGGTTCTTCAGGTTCTGGCAAATCGACTTTGCTTAATATTTTGGGAATTTTGGATGAAGCCGATTCGGGTAGCTATACGCTCGATGGTGTACCAATAAAAAAATTAAATGAAACCATAGCTTCTAAATACCGTAATCAATTTTTAGGATTTGTATTTCAATCATTCAATTTAATCAATTATAAAACGGCATTAGACAATGTTGCCATGCCTTTGTATTATCAAGGAGTTAAAAGAAAAGAACGCAACGAAATTGCGATGGCATACTTGAAAAAAGTAGGATTAGATAGTCACTCGCATCATTTGCCCAACGAACTTTCTGGGGGGCAAAAACAAAGGGTTGCAATAGCTAGAGCTTTGGCTTCGAATCCAAAAGTATTGTTGGCCGACGAACCAACAGGAGCATTAGATACCAAAACATCTTATGAAGTTATGGAGCTAATTCAAGGCATTAATGATGAAGGGAAAACCATTCTAATTGTAACTCACGAGCCAGATATTGCTGCAATGTGCAAGCGAAATGTTGTCTTGAAAGACGGGTTGATTATAGATGATAAATTAGTTGAACAAGTAAGAGCTTCTTCTTATGTTTAATACGGAACGCTGGCAGGAAATTTTTGAGGCTATCGCCAAAAACAAGTTGAGAACTTTCTTGACGGGAATTTCTGTGGCATCTGGTATCTTTATTTTGGTCATTCTCCTTGGCGCAGGGAAAGGATTGCAAAACGGAATTGCCAAACAATTCGAACGTGATGCGGAAGGAATAATTGAAGTATGGACGGGTACTACAACCAAAGAATATAAAGGGCTGAATCCAGGAAGAGAAGTGCAGTTCAGGAATAGTGATTACGACTTAGCGGTTACCAAATTTGACGATAAACTGGATCGAAGATCTGCAGTGTACTCCTATTGGAATGGTGTAATTGTCTATGGGAAAGAAACTGGGAATTATCAATTCAGAGGGATTTATCCTGATTACTTAGCTTTAGAAAATGCAACTATAGTTAGCGGACGTTTTATCAACGAAAATGATTTGTTGCATAACGAAAAAGTGGCTGCTATTGGCCAGAAAGTAAAGTTGGATTTGTTTAAAAATAAAAATTCTATTGGAGAAGAAATCGTAATCAATAATGTGAATTTTAAGGTTGTAGGTGTGTTTACGGATCCATCAGGAGAACGAGAGGAATCAAGAATTTATTTGCCAATCACCACGACTCAGAAAGCTTTTAGTGTAGGCGACAAAATAAGTAATATGCAATTCACATTGAATAAAATGGCAACTTATGAAGAAGCGTTGGCACAATCTACCAAGTTTACAAAAGAATTAGGGCAGATGTTACGCAGTAAAAATACCGTGGCGCCAGATGATGAAAGTGCCATAGGGATTAATAATTCTATCGAAAATGCCAAACAATTTTATGATTTGAATTTGTACATCCGTCTATTTTTTTGGTGGGTAGGAATTTGTACGATTATAGCAGGGGTAGTTGGGGTTAGTAATATTATGTTGATTATTGTAAAAGAGCGTACCAAAGAAATTGGAATCCGAAAAGCACTTGGTGCATCGCCTATTTCTATTGTGGGGATGATTTTACACGAATCTATTTTTATCACTACCATTGCAGGTTTCGTAGGGTTGCTATCTAGTTTATTGTTATTAGAATTAGTAGGGCCGTATGTAAAAAGCGATTATTTTTTAAATCCAGAAGTAGATTTTGGAGTAGCCATTACAACCTTAATTTTATTAGTATTTGCTGGAGCAATGGCAGGTTTTTTTCCTGCTTATCACGCCGCCAAAATCAAACCGATTGTAGCACTTAGAGACGAATAATTATGTTTGATAGAGACAAATGGGATGAAATATTAGAAGCATTGACCGCGAATACGTTTCGGACAATACTTACGGCTTTTGGTGTTTTTTGGGGTATTTTCATTTTGGTAATACTGCTAGCAGCTGGTAATGGTTTAGAGAATGGAGTTAAGAAAGGATTTGATGGTATTGCGACCAACACTATGTTTATGTGGTCTCAAACGGCTTCAAAACCGTATAAAGGATTGCCGGCTAACCGAAAATTTAATTTTAAAAATGCAGATGTTGCAGCGTTAAAAGAAAATTTCCCTGATTTATTGTATGTCTCACCACGAAATCAGCTAGGGGGTTTTGAGGGAGCCAATAATGTTGTTCGAGGTACCAAAACAGCAGCTTATACCATCTACGGTGATTATCCTGAATTGATCAAACAAGAGCCAATGGATATTCCAAAAGGGCGATTTTTGAACCAACAAGATATAACCTTAAAGCGTAAGGTTGCAGTTATAGGCCAAGGGGTTATCAAAGAATTGTATGTTCCAACCGAAGAGGTAATCGGGACTTATATCAAGATTAATGGCGTAAATTTCATGATTGTTGGTGTCTATAAATCAAAGTCAAACAATAGAGGCGGAGGAGAGGAAGAACAGAAAAAAATCTTTATTCCTTTTACTACTTTTCAACAAGCTTTTAATTTTGGAGATACCGTTGGTTGGATGGCGCTAACGGCGAATGATGGCGCTTCAATTACGGATTTAAAATCGAAAATTTTGGAGTTTATGAAAGGGAGACACTCCATAAATCCTGCTGATGATCGAGCTATTGGTAATTTTGATTTGTATGCCGAGTTTAGCAAAGTACAAAGCCTTTTTAGTATTTTGAGATTCATAGCTTATTTCGTTGGTACATTGGTATTGCTTTCAGGCGTGATTGGAATTTCTAATATTATGCTAATCGTAGTAAAAGAACGAACCAAAGAAATAGGAATACGAAGAGCCCTTGGAGCTACACCTGGTGCCATAAGAACACAGATTTTAACCGAAGCTATTTTCTTGACTATTGTTGCAGGAATGTCTGGGATTGCATTGGCAACAGGAGTATTGTGGGTCTTGAATTTTGTTTTGGATAGCATGCCGAGTGATGATATGATGTTTGCGAATCCAAGTGTAGATTTAGCAGTAGTGTTTTTTGCGCTACTCATTTTGATTGGCTCAGGATTACTTGCAGGATTTATTCCTGCACAAACCGCTATTAGAATAAAGCCCGTAGATGCTTTGAGAACAGAATAAAAGATAAAAGTAAAACGATTAACTAATCAATAAAATGAAAAAAGGAATAACCATAACTATTTTAATTGTAATTGCACTTGTGTTTTTTGGTGCATTGTATTACTTGTATACTAAAAATCAAGAGCCACCGGTAGTTTTTCAAACCGATAAAACCGAAACAAAAACCATTGTAAAAACAACTATCGCTACAGGTAATATCGTTCCTGACGAGGAGGTATTAATCAAGCCTAATATTTCTGGAATTATTGAAGAAGTGTACATAAAAGCTGGCGAGACAATTAAAGCTGGCGATTTGATTGCTAAAATTAAAGTAGTAGCCAATGTTTCTACTTTGAACAATACTCAAAATCAAGTGCAAACGGCCAAAATTGATTTGGATAACCAAGAAAAATTATTCCAAAGGCAAAAAACATTATTCGACAAAGGCGTGATTTCTGCTAATGATTTTGACGCTGCTCAAGTGGCATATAAGCAAGCAAAACAGAATTACGTTGCAGCCAAAAAAAGTAACGACATCGTAAAAACAGGTACTACATCTGGAATGGGGAATTATGCGAACACTTTGATTCGTTCTACGGTAAACGGAATGGTGCTTGATGTTCCTGTGAAAGTAGGAAATCAAGTTATTGAAAGTAACAATTTCAATGAAGGAACGACTATTGCAAGTGTGGCCGATGTAGGAAGAATGATTTTTGTTGGAAAAATCGACGAATCTGAAGTGGGTAAAATCAAAGAAAATTTGCCTATTGAGATTACGGTTGGTGCCATCGAAAACAAAAAATTCGATGCGGTTTTGAATTACATTGCTCCAAAAGGGAAAACTGAAAACGGTGCGATTCAATTTGAAATCAAAGCCAAAATGACCAATCGCGATAACACCTTTATTAGAGCAGGATTAAGCGCAAACGCTTCTATTATTTTGGAAAAAGCCGATAAAGTTTTGGCTATCAAAGAAGCGTTAGTCCAATTTGATAAAAAAACTCAGAAACCTTATGTTGAAGTCCAAACAGGACCACAAAAATTTGCTCGTAAAGATTTGGTTTTGGGCGTAAGCGATGGAATTTATGTTCAGATAAAAAGCGGAATTAAGGCTACAGACAAGATAAAAGTATGGAATCAAGGATTGTTAACCGAAGAGCCCAAGCCCTAATTAAGCCCCACAAACTAGTTGCTAATTTTGAAAAAATGTTAAATTTGTGCAGTATATTTGTTGCACTTTCATTCCTGATCTATGAAAAAAAATAATTATTTGAGTTTAGTGTTCTTTTTGTTCGCTTCCGTTGTTGGAACGGCACAAACTAAAACCTGGACTTTAGAAGAGTGTGTAAAATATGCCATAGAAAATAATATTTCTATTAAAAACACCGAACTCGACATCAAAACTGCCGAAATTAATAAAAAAGGCGCAGTAGGAAATTTTATCCCTTCTTTAAATGCAAATTCCTCTCACTCTTGGAACATTGGTTTAAACCAAGATATTACAACAGGTTTGTTACGAAATCAAACCACACAGTTTTCTTCTTTAAGTGCTACTGTTGGAGTGGATATTTATAAAGGTTTACAGAATCAAAATACATTACGTAGAGCGAATTTGGCCATTGTAGCTTCAAAATACCAATTGCTAAAAATGCAAGAAGACATTGCTTTGAATGTTGCCAATGCATTTTTACAAGTTTTGTTCAATAAAGAAAACTTGAAAGTGCAAAATGAGCAATTGGCCATAAGCGAAAAACAATTGGCTCGTTCTGAAGAGTTGGTTAAAGCGGGATCTATTCCAAGAGGCGATGTGTTAGATATAAAGGCAAACGTGGCTACTAATAAACAAAATGTAATCACAGCAGAAAACGCTTTATTGATTTCAAAATTGAGTTTAGCACAATTATTACAGTTAAAAGATTTTTATGATTTTGATGTGGTAGATAGTGATAACATCAAAGATGAAAATAATATATTGGCTCAGCCTGCTACCGCTATTTACGATAAAGCAAAAGATTCTAGAACCGAATTGAAAATTGCAAAAACAAATTTGGAAGTAGCTCAAAAAGATTTACAAATCGCCAAAGGAGCTTTTCAACCTACTTTGCAAGGATTTTATAATTATAATACAAGGATTGCTTATGCTGATAGAATTGGGCTAGATCAAAATGGAAATCCAGTTTCTAGACCACCATTACCTTTTTGGGATCAGTTTAGAGACAATAAAGGACAAGCATTCGGAGCACAATTATCTATTCCAATTTTTAATGGTTGGTCAGTAAAAAATAATGTGGAGCGCAACAAAGTCAATTTAGAGAAATCTAAAATAGCTTTAGAACAACAAGAATTAGACCTACAAAGAAATGTATATACTGCTTTTACCGATGCTAAAGGCGCTTTAAAAACACACGAATCAGCTATTGTTTCTTTGGAGTCCAGACAAGAAGCTTTCAATTACGCCAAAGAGCGTTATGCGGTGGGGATGATGAATTCCTTCGATTTTAACCAAGCACAAACCTTGTTGACCAATGCGCAATCTGAAGTAATTCGCACCAAATACGATTATATTTTTAAAATTAAAATTCTTGAATTCTATTTCGGAATTCCAATCATAAAAAACTAAACCATTATGTCTAGAAAAACCATTTATATTTTATTAGCTGTTGCCGTTGTTTTAATCGGTACTTTAGTAGGATTGTCAAAAGCAGGAATTATCGGAAACAAAGATAAAGGCACTGAAGTTGAGATTGCCAATGTCGCAGCGTCTACCATCGTAGAAACAGTTTCAGCAACTGGAAAAATTCAACCCGAAATTGAAGTGAAAATATCTTCTGAAGTGTCAGGAGAAATCATTGCTTTGAATGTAAAAGAAGGTCAGGTTGTAAAAAAAGGAGATTTATTAGTTAAAATAAATCCTGATTTATATACTTCTGGATATAACAGAACGGTTTCTAATTTATCAGGAAGTAAAGCAGTTTTAAATCAATCAGAAGCTTCTTATAAAGAAGCCAAAGCCAATTATGATCGAAATAAATCGTTGTACGAAAAAGGGATTATCTCTAGAGCAGATTGGGACAAAGCTATTGCTTCTTTTGAAGTAGCCAAAGCCAATAAACAAAACGCATATTTCAACGTACAAAGTGCTTCAGCAACGGTATTGGAAGCCAAAGATAACTTAGGCAGAACTACAATTTACGCTCCAGCAGACGGTACAATTTCTGTATTGAATGTAGAATTAGGGGAACGTGTTTTGGGAACCCAACAAATGGCTGGAACTGAGATTTTGCGTGTAGCCAATTTGAACAATATGGAGGTTGAAGTTGATGTAAACGAAAATGATATTGTTAAAATAAAAGTTGGTGACGAAGCGAATGTAGAAGTAGATGCTTATTTGAAAAAGCAATTCAAAGGCGTTGTAACTAGTATTTCAAATTCTGCAAGTACTGCTTTAACAGCTGATCAGGTGACAAATTTTAAGGTAAAAGTTAGAATTTTGAAAGAATCATATCAGGATTTATTAGAAGGCAAGCCAAGTACCTATTCGCCTTTTAGACCAGGAATGACCGCTACAGTAGATATTATTACCAATACGAAGTCGAATATCTTAACTGTGCCAATTAGTTCAGTTGTCGTAAAATCTGATACTGCAGCCGTAAAAGAAATTAAAGTAGAGGATCCCAAAGAGGATAAATCAAAACCGAAAAGCGATAAAAAATTCGAATGTGTTTTTGTAAAAGTTGGAAACAAAGCGAAGATTAGAATCATTAAAACAGGTATTCAAGATGATGCCAATATTGAGGTTTTATCAGGATTGAAAAAAGGGGATGTAGTTATTACAGGGCCTTACACAACGGTTTCTAAAGAGCTCAATTCAGGAGATAAAGTCTCCTTGAAAACCGACAACACAAAAGATGGAAAGAAATAAAAAATAGTCTAACAACTTAAAAAATCACAATCGTCAAAAAAGATTGTGATTTTTTAAGTTTATATAATTTACCTTTTGGCATACCTATTAAATATTGAAACAGCTACCAAGAATTGTTCCGTGTCTTTGGCGAAAGATGGGACTACACTTTTATGCAAAGAGATGTCCGAAGAAGGTTATTCTCACGCCGAACGCTTACACGTTTTTATTGAAGAAATAATTAAAGAATCGGGAATTGCATTTCAAGATCTTAGTGCTATTGCTGTAAGTCAAGGCCCGGGTTCGTATACAGGATTACGAATTGGGGTTTCTGCGGCAAAGGGTTTGTGTTACGCATTAAATATTCCTTTGATTGCGATTGATACCTTGCAAACTTTAGCTAGACAAGTAAAGCAAACCGATGGTTGTATCGTTCCAATGATTGATGCCAGAAGAATGGAAGTGTATAGTGCTATTTTTGATGCGAATTATGAGCAGCAAAGAGCCATTCAAGCCGAAATAATTACCCAAAATTCGTTTGCTGATAACAAGGAAACTGTCTATTTTATTGGAGATTGCAACGATAAATGTAAAACCGTACTAACTGCTCCTAATTTTGTTTTTTTAGAAGGGATTCAATATCCTTCTGCCAAAGAAATGAGTGCTTTGAGTTTTGAGAAATACCAAAAAAGCGACATTGTAGATGTCGCTTATTTTGAACCTTTTTACTTGAAAGATTTTATGATTACTACCAAAAAGTAATTTTAGTTTTGAGTCGAAGATTCTCGGATATAAGGTTGAATTACAATACCAGCAGCATCAAAAGCCAATTTGCAATTTTCTAATGTTTCCGAAAAGACAGCGCCAAAGTCCTCATTTTTAGCCCACGGACGCACCGCAAGCTGAATAGCATTATCGGTTAGGTTTTTTACGGCAACTTCTGGTGCTGGATTAGACAAAACTTTTGGGTTACTTTGCATAACTTCTGCAATAATTTCTTTAGCTTTCTTAATATCTGTTTCATACGAAATAGCGATGGTCAAGTCAGCTCTGCGTTGCCCTTGTGTCGAATAATTGATAATTGTTCCGTTGGATAAAATGCCATTCGGTATAAAAATGGTTTGATTGTTTGCGGTAACCAGTTTGGTTACAAAAATTTGTATTTCTAAGACCGTGGCAATTTGTCCTTGAGCTTCAATCGTATCACCTACTTTGAAGGGTTTAAAAAGAATAATTAACATTCCTCCCGCAAAATTTGAAAGAGAGCCTTGAAGTGATAAACCTACAGCTAATCCCATAGCTCCTAAAATAGCAACAAAAGAAGAGGTTTCTACGCCTAGTTTCGATATAAAAGCAATAAATAAAAGGATTCGCAATGCCCAAATCAGTATATCGGCTAAAAATTTAGTGAGAGTTGGATCTAATTCTCTCTTTATCATTATTTTTTTAATCAACCGAGTGATGAATCGGATAGCGTAAATACCAACGATTAGAATTACAAATGCGGATATGATTTTTGGAGAATAATCAAGAACTGCATTCCAAAGTAGCGATGCGTAATTAGTTAATTGGTTTGGGTTTACTTCCATAATGCCTGTTTTTTTAATTTAAAAAACCTTCTCGTTGAGAAGGTTTTATGATATGCAAAAGTACAATTTTTTAAAAGTTAATTTGTAGCATCATCTACGTCTTTTTTAATTTCCTCTGCTTTTTCAGTAACATCTTCTGTGGCTTTCTCTGTTGCTGCTGAAGTTTTTTCTTTTACTTGATCGACAAGATCGCTAAGTACTGTTTCAGCTTTATCTGCGTATTCACTGATGGTTTCTTTGGCTTGATTGGCATATTCTTCTGCTTTTTCTATAACTGGAGCAGCTGCGGTACTTACTTTATCAATAGTTTCATCAGCTAATTTTTCAGCTTTCTCAAGGTAGGGTGCAGTGGTCTCTTTTACCTTTTCTAAGGATTCATCGGCAAACTTAATAGCATTGTCGATGTGAGGTGCTGCGGCTTCTTTTACTTCTTCAAATGTTGATTCAGCTTCTTTGGCTAATTCTGATGCGGATTCTTTGGCAGATCCAAATAGATTTTTAAAAAATGATGTTACTCCCATGGTATTTGATAGTTAAAGATTAGTATACAATAATAAACAATTTATTATGAAAAATTTTCTTTTGTGGTTTTAAAATAACTGAAAATTAACTATTTAGATATTTTGGAAATAAAAAAAGCGCCTCATTGGAGACGCTTAAAATGAAATAGAATGGAATTATACTGCTTCTACTTTGATGTTATCATTATTCAACATGCTTTTTAGCATATTTTCAATCCCACTTTTCAAAGTGAAAGTTGAAGAAGGACACCCATTGCAAGCGCCTTGCATCATTACTTTTACAGTATCAGTTTGGTCGTCATAGGAATCAAAAACAATATTACCACCATCGGCTGCTACGGCAGGTTTTACATATTCTTCTAAGATATTGATAATTTTTTGAGAAGTTTCGTCAAGGCTGTTAAAGTTGGCATCTTTTACTTTTTCGTCTTTTAAGGCACTATCCAATAGCGATTCGTCAATAACTGTTCCTCCATTTTCAATGAATTGTTTGATGAAAGTTCTTAGTTCTAAGGTAATTTCTTGCCAGTCGTTGATTTCGTATTTGGTCACCGAAACATAGTTCTCGTCAATAAAAACCTCTTTAACATATGGGAATTTGAACAATTCTTGTGCCAAAGGAGAAGACGACGTTTGGTCAATGTTTTTGTATTCTACAGGAGTTTTGGTAAGCATTTTACTTACTACAAATTTCAGTGCAGCTGGGTTAGGAGTCGTTTCTCCGTATACTGTAATAGGTTGTTTTTTACTTTTGTTTTCGTCAACAGTTAGGATTGTTCCTCCGTCATTGACAAATTTCTCGATTTGTTCTGCTACGGCCTCTTTCACATCCTCCCATTCAACAATGCTAAAGCGTTCTATAGCAATGAAATTTCCAGAAATATACACTGTTTTTACAAATGGCAAATAGAATAATTGTTGGGCCAAAGGAGAGTTTTTGGTCTCATCGATGTTCTTGAATTCATAGTTTTCATTTTGTGTGATGAAATCTGGAAATTCAAATTTCAATATTGTTGGATTTTGTGTTTCTTTTATAGTTAAATTTATCATAGTGCTTTTATTTTTGGTAAAATTACTAAAGATATTTTCTAGTAATAGTTATATTTGATTTTTTTAAGTTTTATTAACAAATGTTAGGATGGTTTACATCCTGAGTTGTGTAATTTGCTATAGTTACTTCTATTAAAAGATCAAATAAGATGTTTATAAATAATTGGTTATTAGGATTTCTTTTTTTTATAGGGATTTCAAGTTATGCTCAAGAAGGCATACCTGTTTATTCTGATTATCTTTCTGATAACTATTATTTAATTCACCCTTCTATGGCTGGTGCTGCTAATTGTGCTAAAGTACGTTTGACAGCAAGAAAACAATGGTTTGGACAGGAAGATGCTCCACAATTGCAAACGCTCAGTTTTAATGGACGTATTACGGATAAAGCTGGAGCTGGAATTATTGTGTTTAATGACAAAAACGGGTATCACTCCCAAAAAGGTCTTAAAGTAACATATGCCTACCATTTGTTGTTTTCAAGAGATGAAATAGACCTGAATCAGTTGTCATTCGGTATTAGTGGAGGACTTGTACAAAGTCTTTTGGACGAAACGGAGTTTCTGCAATCCGGTGATTTTGATCCTAATATCAATGGGAATATTGTTCAAAGAGATTCCTATATGAATTTTGATATAGGTACCTCGTATAATTATCTCAACTTTTATGCACATGCTACAATCAAAAATGTAATAGAAACACGCCGCGAAATTTATTCTGTTTTCGAAAGTGATAACCTAAGGAAGTATCTCTTGAGTACAGGTTATCTTTTTGGGAATCGTGAAAAAGTGTTGTGGGAACCTTCAGTTTTGTTTCAATTCACAGAACAAACGAAAGAAAGTGCTTTAGATATCAATTTAAAAGCTTATAAGAATTTGGAATTTGGTAGTTTGTGGGCAGGAGTTTCTTATAGAAGGTCTTTAGACGGCACAGAATATCGCAACAATGGAGTTACAGCTACTCAAAATTTAGAGTTTATTAGCCCAATTCTTGGTGTTAATTATAAAAATTTTATGGTGGCTTATACTTATTCTCAAATTACTGGAGCAGTTCGATTTGATAATGGAGGCTACCATCAAATTACCTTAGGGCTCAATTTATTTTGTAAAAAAGAAAAATATGATTGTGAATGCCCCGCAATCAATTAATTCTAATTCAAATTTTTTATGTTGATTAAAACAGTAAACGGAAAAACTCCTCAGATACCAGCAGATTGCTATGTTGCCGAAAATGCAACTATTGTAGGAGAGGTTACTTTTGGAGCCTCATGTAGTGTTTGGTTTAATGCTGTTATTAGAGGCGATGTCCATTCGATAACCATAGGGAATAAGGTTAATATCCAAGATGGTGCAGTGATTCATTGTACCTACCAAAAACACCCAACAGTTATTGGTAATAATGTGTCAATTGGACACAACGCAATAGTGCATGGTTGTACCATTCATGACAATGTTTTAATTGGGATGGGTGCTATTGTAATGGATAATTGTGTTGTCGAAAGCAATGCAATCGTGGCAGCGGGTTCTGTTATTACTCAAAATACAGTGGTGCCTTCGGGGACAATTTTTGCTGGTGTTCCAGCAAAAAAAGTAAAAGATATTGATCAATCAGATTTTGCTGGTGAAATCGAACGTATTTCTAATAATTACGTAATGTATTCAAGCTGGTTTAAAGAGGAAGCATAGTTTTTTCTTGAAAGTATTTAGAAATCTTTACGGACTACTTCAAATTTATTGTCAAGAATATCCGATAGTACTTTTGGATCTGTATTGGTATAAAAAACAGGATGGCTTTCGGATAGATTTGAGAGTCCGACTTTATCTTTCAAGACATTTTGAGTCTGTTTCGCAACTGCTTCTCCTGAATCTATAATGTGAATATGGGGAGGAAGTATTTTTTTGATCTGGGGTATTAAATAAGGATAATGACTGCAGCCTAAAACAAGATAATCGATGTTGGCCTCGATCATAGGTGTAAGATATTCTGTTAGTAATTGATGCATTTCAGCAGAGTCAATGTTGCCGCTCTCAATCAGTTGCACTAACCCATGGCCTATTTGTTCAATGATTCTGGTTTCATGATACCTCTCTACTGTTTTATGGAATAATTCACTGTTTAAAGTGCCTTGAGTAGCAAGTATACCAATGGTTTGAGTCTTTGAATGGGTTGCTGCAGGTTTGATGGCTGGTTCTATTCCTATAAAAGGGATGTCGTATTTAGCTCTTAATTCCTTAATGGCATTGGTGGTTGCTGTGTTACAGGCTACTACGATTAATTTGCATTCCATTTTTAGCAAGAATTCTGTGTTTTTCATGCTTAATGCAATGATTTCCTGTTTGGACTTTTGTCCATAAGGAGCATTCTTACTATCGGCCAAATATATAGTTTGTTCGTTAGGAAGTAATTCATGAATGGCTTTCCAGATAGAAGTGCCACCAATACCAGAATCAAAAACGCCAATAGGTTGATTATTGTTCATGTAAACAAAGGTACTTATTTAAATTAATAGTCAAAAAAAAACTGCTCAATCAAAATAATGGAGCAGTTTTTAATAAGGTTTGTTAGTTTTTAGAAACCTAAGTCTTTTTTAATGTCAGCAGTTAAGTCTGGACCATCAGCTAATAAAAGTGAAGCGCCATCTAAAACATATTGCATTCCTTTAGCTTTAGCAACTTTTTGGATGGATGCTCTTACTTTGTCGTATAAAGGCTTTGTAATGTCAGTTTCTTTTTGTTGTAATTCTTTTTGAGCATTATCTCTATAAGCTACAATTCGTTGTTGCATGTCTTGCATTTCTTTGCCACGAGTTTCATTAAGTGCATCTCCAGCTGTTTTAGCTTCAGCTTCGTATTTTTTTAATAAATCTTGATATTCAGTAACCATTTTTTTGTACTCAGCATCATAAGTAGTGCTCAATTTTTCTAATTGTTTTTGAGCGTCTAACATAGCTGGCATTTTAGTCATAATTTCACCAACATTTACATGTGCAACCTTTGCTTGAGCATTCATTGTATTTGCCCCCAACACTACCATTGCTGCAATTAATAAAGTTTTGATTTGTTTCATTGTTTTAAAATATTTAGTAATTAATTTCCGTTTGTTTTTTGTTTTAATTCTTCTTCTTTAGCTTTTCTCTGAGCTTCTCGTTCTTCTAATATCTTTTTTCTTTTTTCTTCTAGGGCTTTTTTGCGTTCGGCAATTTCTTGTTTCTTGGCTTCTGCGGCTTTTGCTCGTTCAGCTGTAATTCGTTCTCTTTCAATTTCAGCCTCTGTCTTGGTCACAGTAGCTGACTCTTCTTTTTTATTCGTGGTTGATTTATCGGTTGCTGATGTAGCTGTAATTGTATTTTCAGCTGGAGCAGAAACTGTGCCATTTTTCTTAGCCTCTCTTTCTTCTTTTATTTTTCGTCTATTTTCTTCATATTCTTTTCGTTTTTGCTCTTGTAGCAAAAGACGATCTTGTAAAGCTTTATCCCTTGCGGCTTTTTTTGCATCTAATTCTAATTTTCTTTCGTTTAGTTCAGGGTTTTCATCTAGGGCTTCTTGAACTTTTTCTTTAATCTGTTGTGCCTCAAGTTGTTTTTTACTCAATTGCTCTCTTTTCTCTGTGTTATTTAGCTTTCGTAAAACTTGATCGCTTATGTCATATCTTTTGGCAGCGAAAAGCATGGTCATATCTGAAGTTTTGTCAAAAATAAAATCAAATTTTAATTTTTCAGCTATATCTTGAACTACTGTAAATACTTGATCTTGCACAGGTTTTGATAATGAACTTTTTTGAGCAATATAGGCACCATTAGCGCCAAAATATTTTTGTTGAAATTCTATCAATTCGGTTTCAAGAAATTTAATTTCGGTTTCTCTTTCTTCAATTAAATTTCTAGTTAATAATGCTTTTTCAATGGTAAGAGCGTCTCTTAATTTTTTGATTTCCCCTTTTTTGGTTTCTATTTCTTGTTTCCAAGCCTGGGCTTTTACGTCCAATTGATTGGTTGCTTCAATATAGCCGTTTACATTTTGTAGAATGTATTCCATATCGATGTAACCAATTTTTGGACCTTTAGTTTGAGAATAACCAATTCCAACTACAAAAAGGGATAAAAATATAAATAAAATATGTTTTCTCATAACTTTATAGTATTGAATGTGGTTAGTTTCAATAATTCTAGAATTGTTGTCCAATAATGAAATGGGTTTCCCAACCATTAGCTTTGGTTTGCCCTGGAATTGGATCAAATCCATGACCAAAATCGATTCCTAATAATCCAAAAGCAGGCATGAAAACACGCAAACCAAAACCAGCAGAACGACTCAAGTCAAAAGGATTATAGTTTTTGAAATCCAAATAAGAGGATCCCGCTTCTACAAACGCTAAGGCATAAATAGAGGCCGATGCTTTTAAGGTTATAGGATAACGTAACTCCATTGAAAATTTATTATATACTATGGCTCCATCTTGAGTACCATTGTTCAAAGGTGTTAATGAGTTGTTTGGATATCCTCTTAACTGTATGACTTCTCTACCATCCATGGCAAAGTTTTGCATACCATCGCCCCCTAGAAAGAAACGTTCAAAAGGAATTACCCCACGCGCTTGATTGTACGCTCCTAAAAACCCAAATTCTCCCAATGTTCTTAAAACGAGTTTTCCATATACTTTAGTATACCAGTCGGCTTTGAATTTGATTTTATAAAATTCTAACCAATTGAATTTTTGTTGGTCCACTTTTGCTGGGTCTGCGGCGGCATCTTTATAATCGGTTACTCTATTGGGCGTTGTGGTTTGTGTTGGAATGGCCTCAACATAATCTCCTTTATTTACTATTATTCCATTATCACCAACATAAGAATCTCCTTTGCTTCCGTCGTATTTGTATTTGTTCTCCTCCAGTTTATCTAAGTTCTTATAGTCAATTCCGTTAAACAAAGAATAAGGTGGAGAGAATTTTGCCGAAAAACTAAATTCAGATCCATAAGTTGGGAAAATAGGGTTGAATCCTTTGTTAGTGTGTGTGATTCCTATGGTATAAGCTAAGTTGTTTGACGTTCCATTTCCAAAGCGAAATAAATTTGTAAAATAGTTATTCAAATCATAGTTTTGGAAACTAATAGCATGCGATATGTAAGTAAAGTCATCAGGCTCACTTAGACGTTTGGAGATTCCTAATGAAAGGGCTAAAATATTAAAGCTTTTACTTCTGTCTGCTCTAGCATTGCCTGTAGAAAAGTTTTGTAAAAATTGCTTACTATAAGACAATGATGAACTAAAAGATACCGGTTTTTTACCACCAAACCATGGTTCAGAAAACGAAAGACTGTAGGTTTGAAAAAAAGTACTGGCTTGCAAACGAAGCGATACTTTTTGACCATCACCCATTGGAAGTGGTCTGTAGGCTTCTTTATTGAACATGTTTCTGGCCGAGAAGTTATTGAAGGATAATCCTAAGGTTCCAATGAAACCGCCACCACCATAACCTCCTTGTAATTCGATTTGACTGGCGCCTTTTTCTACTAAATGGTATTCAATATCTACGGTGCCTGCTCCAGCATCCACATTTTTGAATTTAGGGTCAATGGCCTCAGGATCGAAAAAACCTAATTGTCCAATTTCACGAATGGTACGAACCAATTCGTCTTTACTGTATTTTTCACCTGGTTTTGTTCTTAATTCACGATAAATCACTCGGTCGTTAGTTTTGTCGTTTCCAACTACCGATATTTTGTTGAAATAAGCTATTGGTCCTTCGGTTATTCTAATTTCAAAATCAATAGTATCGTTGACTGTTTTTACTTCTACAGCATTGATGTTCGAAAATAAATAACCATTGTTTTGGTATAAATTGGTAATATCTTCACCATCTGGTTTTGATTTATCAGCTATTCGTTTTTCTAGAAGTACTCCGTTGTAAGTTTCGCCTTTTTTGATTCCCAAAACTTGAGACAAACCTTGGTCTGTATATACTGTGTTTCCTAAGAATTTTATATTTCCAAAATAATATTTGTTTCCCTCTTCAACATTAACCTTAATAGTGATAGCGTTTTGCTCTTTGTTGTAGGAAACTGAATCCGATACAATTCGTGCATCTCGATAGCCCTTTTCTTTATAGGAAGCGATTACTTTATCTAAATCTTCCTTGTATTTGGCTTTTATGAATTTAGATTTCTTGAAAACACGCGTAAGTTTCTTTTGTTTGGTATCTTTCATAGCCGCGCGTAAGGATTTGTCGGCTATTTTTTCGTTTCCAACAAAATCGATACTTGCGATTTTTACTTTAGTTCCAGTATCAACATTAATCAACATGTTGACTTGGTTACTGGTTGCTGAATCTGCAGGAGTATTGGTAATTACTACTTTGGTGTTGTAAAAACCATCTTTTTTGTATTTGTTTTCGATGTAGTTTTTAGTGGTAGTAATTAAATTTTCGTTGACTACTTTTCCTTTAATTAAGTTGTTGTCTTTAATTAAGGTTTCGGTTTTATTTTTCTTAATCCCTACAAATTTTACCTCTTTTAGTTTAGGTAACTCTTGTATGTAGAGTTCTAAATAGATACTATCATTTTCAATTTTATTGACATAAAACGTGATTTCATCAAACAAACCTAGTTTTCCTAGTTTTTTGATGGCACTGCTCACTTCTTCGCCAGGAACAGTGATTTCTTGTCCTTTTTCAAGGCCAGAAAAAGTAACAACGGTTTGTTTGTTAAAGCTGATTTTTCCTGTAACGTCCACGTTGGCTAGAATGTACTTTTTACCTTGGTCAAAAGGGACGCGTTCTTGTGCTTTTATTTGTGAAAAACTTCCTAAAAGGAGTAGGGTAAGGGCTATTTTTATACTTTTTTGTAACACTAAAATTTTATTTAATTTGTTCACTTGTTTTTCCAAATCTGCGTTCTCTCTTTTGATAACTTAGGATGGCCTCATATAAATCTTGTTCTTTAAAATCAGGCCATAAAATATCGGTAAAGTAAAACTCTGCATAAGCAATTTGCCAAAGGAGGAAATTACTTATTCTATGTTCGCCACTGGTGCGTATTACTAAATCAACATCTGGTAAATTATGCGTGTAAAGATGCTCATTTATAATTGAATCGTCAATAGCGTCAATTGAAATTATATTATTTTTAACTTTCTCACTAATTATTCTCACTACATTTGTTAATTCTTCCCTTGATCCGTAACTTAAGGCAAGAGTTAGTGTCATTTTATCATTATTTTTAGTGCTGTTAATCACTTCTAAAAGTTGTTTTTGAGCGTTAGTTGGCAATAGTTCTAAATTGCCAATTGCATTGAGTTTTATGTTGTTCAATTGCATTGTCTCAACTTCTTTTTTCAATGCATTGATCAAAACTTTCATTAAAGTGTCTACTTCTAACTTGGGTCTGTTCCAATTTTCCGTTGAAAAGGCATACAAGGTTAGGTTTTTAATCCCTAATTCTACACTAGCTTGAATGATTTTCTTAACTGATTTGGTGCCACTTTCATGGCCAAAAGCCCTTAATAGCCCTTGTTTTTTTGCCCAACGCCCATTACCATCCATAATGATGGCTAAGTGTTTGGGTAGTTTTTCTGTATCTATTTGTTGTAGTAAATTCATATTAGTATGCGCAATAGCATGGTTTTTCACCAAAAGTATAGGTTAATGTTACACCCGAAAAAACATACCAGTCCGTGTTATTGATGTTGCCAAATCTGAATTGTCGTAAAGTAGCGCTTTCAGGATGGCTTCCGTCTATATTGTCTGTAAATGTATATCTTGCTCCAACTTCTAATCCGATGATAAAGTTACGTGATAGATTTGATTTTACACCCACAATCATTGGAATAGCAAATGAACTTCCTGTTTTTTCTTTAAAAGTATCTCCTGCGGAATTAATGTAAAGTTCGTCATGAAAAAAATAATTGATTCCTGAAAAAACATAAGGTGTCACTTTTAATTTGGATTCATGTAAGTTAAAGTCAAAAAAGTTGAATTCTAATCCTGCAGAGAGTTCCTTTATTTGATTGCTGAATGAGTAACCGCGTTGATTTCGGCTTCCTTCTTTAGATTTTAAATCATTGCTGTTCAGCATGGATTGGGTATACGAAAACCGATAAGCATGTCTTGGACTTTTGTTCCATTTGTACAATACACCAAAAGCTAATTTGTTTGGTGCAACATAAGTGGTTGGGCCTATGTCTCCAATAAAGTTACTCCCTCCTGTAAAGACTCCTATTTCATGAATTTGACAATAAGAAACCCCGCAGGAAAAAACAGCTAAAAACAAATAAAGTAATTTAGTCATACTTATAAAATTGCGTGCAAATATAATAATATTCAATACGAATCAATGCTCAATAGCATAAATGTCTATATTTTTGAGAAATAAAAAAAATTAGGTTTATCTATTGTTATGGTTATTGAATACGACAATTTCTAGAAGTATCGTATAGTAGGCTTTAAATAAAATTTAATTTCTTCGATCTTCTCCCCAAAGTAATTTATTTCGAAGGGTTTTTAAAAAGGTTTCTTCTTGTATTTCGATCATATTAATTTGAAACGGTGTTTTTTTAATGGTCAACACTGATTCGTTTTGCACGGTTGTAATTCTAGAATCGAGTGAAACCAAATACTGATTCTCGCGACCCGTTACACGAAGCACAATTTCTGTTTCGTCAGAAATGACTAAGGGTCTCGCGTTAAGGTTATGTGGCGCAATAGGAGTTATGACTAAGCTTTTTACATCGGGTGTTAAAATGGGGCCGCCACAGCTTAAAGAATACCCAGTAGTTCCTGTAGGTGTGGCAATAATTAAACCATCTGCCCAATAGGAATTTAAAAATTCACCATTCAAATAGGTTTCAATAGTGATCATCGAAGTAGAATCTTTTCTGCTGACAGTGACTTCATTTAATGCAAAGTCTAGATCGAGAATGGCTTCGTTTTCAGGTGAGCAGGATAAACTGAGCAAAGTTCTTTTGGATAAAGTGTATTTTTTGTCTAAAACCAATTGCATAAAGGCGGCTATATTTTCTTTTTGAACATTAGCCAAAAATCCCAATCTACCTGCATTTATTCCTAATAATGGCACTCCGGAATTGCGTACTAAAGTCACTGCTCTTAACATGGTACCATCACCTCCAATGCTAATCAGCATGTCGAAACCGCTATCTAGTTCTGTATATGAACTAAAGGTTTTGTATTCTTTTTTGATGATTTTCTTCTCATATAACATCTCAAGAAAAGTAGCTTCAATCACCATTTCAACCTTATTTTCATTAAAAAAAATAAAAATATCTTTAATAATGGGTTCTGTGCTCACTAAATAATATTGTCCGTATATAGCTACTTTCATGTGATTTAAAAATGTTCGATTAGGAATAAATTATATATTAAGGTATTTATCCAAATAATCGGATCGTTCTTTTAGGTTGTTGATGTAGTTGTCTTCTTGATGTTCCGAAATGATTTCATAGTTATAGCGACGAAAAGTTTGAATAATATCATTCATTGCCCCTAAACTTATTTTAATGGTAACTTGAACAGATTCTGCATTGGCTTCCGAAACAAAAAGACCTAAAAGTTTGCCATTATTGCTTTCTACAATTTGTGCAATTTGACTCATAGAGTAGTCTAAAATTCCTTTTTGAACCACTACTATGCCACCTTGCTCTTTCAAAAATGGCGTCTCATGAAAAAACTTGATGATGTCTTCTATTTCATAATACCCTTTATAGGCGTTGTTTTCGTCTAGAACGGGTACTAAGTTGGTGTGATTTTTGGCAAAAACCTCCAAAACATCTAGCCAAATCATTTGTGTTCTGGCAAAAAAAGGCTCTAACGTAAAACGATAATCTGCTATTTTTTTATCACCGTCAAAGGTCTCTAAGTCGTCTTTAATAATACATCCCAAATATATGCCTTCTTCCACGACAGGAAAATGAGAAAAAGGTAAGTCATGCAAATGGTCTTGAACAGCCGTAATGGTTTCTTGACTGTCAATAGCTTTATAATCGTTGGTGATATAATTTAAAATTTCTGTCATCGTTTGTTTCGAAATTTTTTATGCAAAATAATCAAAAAAAGGCAAAAAGTCCTAGGTTTTACTTTGTATTTTTGTTTCCGCAATAATGTATAGGTATTAATTTTTTAAGCTAACATGACAAAACTAAGTGTAAACATCAACAAAATAGCTACTTTACGTAATGCTAGAGGCGGTAACGTTCCTAATTTGTTACAAGTAGCCACCGATATTCAAAAATTTGGAGCACAAGGCATCACCATACATCCTCGTCCTGATGAGCGTCATATTCGTTATCAAGATGCTCGTGATTTAAAAGCAATTGTCTATACCGAATATAATATTGAGGGCAATCCACAGCATAACTTCATCGATTTGGTTTTAGAGTGCAAGCCTACACAAGTTACTTTGGTTCCAGATGCTATAGGTGCCATCACTTCTTCTGCTGGCTGGGATACACTTACGAATCAATCGTATTTGACTGAGGTTATTCAAGAATTTCAACGCAATGGTATTCGAACTTCAATCTTTGTTGATCCTTTGCTTGACATGGTTGAGGGAGCAAAAAAAACTGGAACCGACAGGATTGAATTGTATACCGAAGCCTTTGCGCATCAATACAGTTTAGGCAACGAAAAAGGAATCGAACCCTATGTAACCGCCGCCGAACTGGCCAATGAATTAGGTCTTGGAATAAACGCAGGACATGACTTGAGTTTGGATAACATTCAATTTTTCAAACAAAATATTCCAGGTTTGTTAGAGGTGTCTATTGGACACGCACTAATTTCTGAGGCTATTTATCTTGGATTAGATAATGTTGTGAATATGTATCTTCAAAAGCTAAAATAAAAGTAGGTATGTTATATTCAAAAATTGAGGGATCTGGTAAACCGTTACTTATATTACATGGATTTCTGGGCATGTCTGATAATTGGAAAACATTCGGAGTTCAGTTTGCTTCCGAAGGTTATGAAGTACATCTTTTGGATTTGCGAAATCACGGACGCAGTTTTCACTCAGAAGATTTTAGTTATGAGGTAATGGCGCAGGATGTGTATGACTATTGTAAAGCCAATAATTTAGCAAACATCGATATCATTGGTCATTCTATGGGTGGCAAAGTGGCCATGCTTTTGGCTGCGACTTATCCAGAATTGATTCGTAAACTAATAGTCGCAGATATTGGTTCTAAATATTATGCACCGCATCATCAAGATATATTAGCGGGTTTGAACGCTGTCGATTTTACCCAAAAGCCAAGTCGAAACGAGGTAGATGCTTTACTTACAACTTATATTCCTGACTTTGGAACGCGACAATTTTTATTAAAAAGTTTGTATTGGCAAGAGCCGGGTCAATTAGCCTTTCGCTTCAATTTAGCGGTTTTTAATCAAAAAATTGACCAAATTGGTAAAGCTTTGCCAGATAATGCTTTAGCAATGATACCTACGCTTTTTATTCGCGGAGGGAAATCAAACTATATTTTGGATCAGGATCTAGAACAGATTCAGCGTCATTTTCCCAACATGCAACTTCAAACTATTCCCAATGCAGGACATTGGTTGCATGCCGAAAATCCAACACTTTTCTATCAATACACTATTGAATTTTTAACAAATAGCTAGAAAGCAGTATCTTTTTATTATTTTTAATCCAAAATAAAAACAAAATGAATATGCTATTACGTCTATTAATTACCGCAGTATTGGTGTTGTTAATTTCAAATTTCATGACAGGTGTTCATGTGGAAAGCTTTGTTACTTCAATAATTGTGGCCTTTGTCTTGGGGTTAATCAATATTTTCATCAAACCCATTATGATTCTTTTAACCCTTCCATTTACCATCATTACCTTTGGATTATTTCTATTAGTCATCAATGGATTGGTAATTATTTTATGTACCAAAATCGTTGGCGGGTTTGTGGTCGATTCTTTTTGGACGGCCTTACTCTTTAGTTTGCTGCTCTCCCTCTCACAATCAATCGCATACAAACTATTGGTCAATGATAAATAAAACCTACTAACTGCTATTTTTATAAGCGTCAGGAGCAGTAACCAAAAGGCTTTCTTGCTGGCATCTTCCTGTCATCCGCTTTATCTTTGTTGCCGTCCCGAAGGCTTCCGAGACCGGCAACAAAGGATGCTACTGCTGCCGGGGCTAGAGAGCTACAATTTGCATGTTGGTAAACAGTACAAAATAGGAGCTGTTAATCTTCAAAAAAAACTACTACAACATTCAGAACTTTGAATTTACTCAATAAATCAAAAGGAAGAGTTACTCTTTTTCAGGCTCGAAGCTTGAAAATAAAAAGCTTGTTTGGGTGCTGAAAATTTTATAATTTTGCCACCCAATTTTATTATGTAAATTAAAGAAGAAGATGGATATTAAAAGAGTAGCTATAGATGCTGTGACTGAAACGATTGTGATGAATGTGGTACACATGGATTACAAAGGTCAAGTAGCCAAAAGAATCAATGAAAAAATGCCTTTAGCGCAAGTTAAAGGGTTTAGAAAAGGGCAAGTGCCAAGAGACTTGGTTGAAAAACAATACGGAAAAGCAATCAAAATAGAAGAAGTTAAAAAAGTAATTGATTTAGCTTTGGAGCGCTACATCCAGTCTGAAAGATTGAATTTGTTAGGAACGCCTCTTGCAAAAGAAGTGGAAGATAGAGATTGGTCTGCTGAGGAGCTAACTTTTGAATTCGAAATTGGGATAGTGCCTAACTTTGAATTGGATTTAGAAGCCAAAAATGACATCGTAAAATACACCGTTATTGCTGATGATAAATTAATCGATGGGCAAGTAGCGCGTATCCAAAAACAATTTGGAAAAGCAATTCCTCAAGAAGTGGTTGCTGAAGGATGTGACTTAACTGGAATTTTTTCTAGCGAAGCAAACGGAATCAACAATCCAACAACCATTGCATTAGATACTTTCAAAGACAAAGCGACTCAAGATTTATTTATTGGTAAAAAAGTAGGTGATGTTGTAACCGTAAACACTAAAGGTTTATTTGAAGACGATCATCAATTGATGGACTACCTAAAAGTAGGACACGATAATGTACACGATTTAGCCGTTGATGTTGATTTTACTATCGAAGCAATCAATGCTTCTGAGCCAGCAGAATTGAACCAAGAATTGTTCGATAAATTATTTGGTGAAGGAAATGTGGCTACATTAGAAGAATTGAAAGCAAAAATCAAAGAAGATGCTGAGGCGCAATTCGCTCAACAAGCAGATCAAAAATTATTGGCTGATGTTCAAAACTTTTTAATTGACAACACTAAATTTGATTTGCCAGCTGAATTCTTGAAAAAATGGTTACAAACTGTTGGTGAGAAAAAATTATCTCCTGCTGAAGCAGAAGTTGAATATGCACGTTCTGAAAAAGGATTGCGTTTTCAGTTAATCGAAGGAAAAGCAATGGCACAAAGTAACATTCAAATTACTTTTGAGGATTTGAAAACCTTTACTACCAATGCAATTAAACAACAAATGGCACAATTCGGACAAACGAATCCATCGGATGAGGAAGTACAAGGAATTGTAGCTAGAGTATTGTCTAATCAAGAAGAAGTAAGAAGACTTTCTGATCAAGTTGTAGCGGCTAAATTATTGGAATTGTTCAAAGAAAAAGCGAATCCAACAACTAAAGAAGTGACTTACGAAGAGTTTATTGCTGCTTCTTACGGAGAATAAAGTAAAGTTAGAAATACGAAGTTGGAAAATAGAAGTAATAGTTTAATCGCTTTTGTAAAGCGAAACTTTATGATTTCATTTGAAAACGGGAACGATAAAAATTAGTTATATTTGAGCGTCAAAAGAATGTTTTTTTGACGCTCTTTTGTTTAAACAGTTAGGATTCATAGAGTACGTCTTACACTTTTAAACGTTAAACTTTTAAACTTTAAAAAAATGAACTACGGTAAAGAATTTAAAAAATTTGCTACGAAGCACCAGGGAGTAAATGCTATGTATTACGATAAAATCGTTGCAGCAATGAATCCAACAAATATGACTCCATACATTATTGAAGAACGTCAGTTGAATATATCTCAGTTGGATGTTTTTTCAAGATTAATGATGGACAGAATCATATTCTTAGGAACGGGAATCGATGATCAAATTGCGAATATTGTACAAGCACAATTGTTATTCTTAGAAAGCGCCGATGCTTCCAAAGACATTCAGATTTACTTGAATTCACCGGGAGGAAGCGTGTATGCAGGTTTAGGAATTTATGACACTATGCAATATATCAAACCCGATGTAGCGACTATTTGTACAGGTATGGCCGCTTCTATGGGAGCTGTTTTGTTATGTGCAGGTGCAGCGGGGAAACGTTCTGCTTTACCTCATTCCCGTGTAATGATTCACCAACCATCAGGAGGAGCACAAGGTGTAGCTTCGGATATGGAAATCAACTTACGCGAGATGTTGAAATTGAAAGACGAATTGTATAGAATCATTTCGCATCATTCAGGTCAACCTTTTGATAAAGTATATGCCGATAGTGAGCGCGATTATTGGATGATTTCTGATGAAGCCAAAGAATACGGAATGATAGATGAAGTTTTAAGAAGATAAAATAAAGTTAGAAATTAGAAATTAGAAGTTAGAGGTGGAATACCCAACAACTTCTAACTTCTAACCTCTGACTTCTAACCTCAAAAGATGGCAAAACAACAGTTACAATGTTCTTTCTGCGGAAGGAAAAAATCAGAGACCAATTTATTGATTGCAGGTATTGATGCACATATTTGTGACAAATGTATCGAGCAAGCACACGGAATTGTTCTCGAAGAATTAAAATCAAATGGCAGCTCCAAGTTAGTAGGCGATTTGATTTTGAAAAAACCAAAAGAAATTAGAGCGTTTTTGGATCAATACGTTATTGGTCAAGAGCAAACCAAAAAAGTGATGTCGGTAGCGGTGTACAACCACTACAAGCGTTTGATGCAACAACAATTAGACGACGATGTTGAAATCGAAAAAAGCAACATCATTATGGTGGGGCAAACAGGTACTGGGAAAACATTGGTAGCCAAAAGTATTGCCAAAATGCTAGATGTTCCTTTAGCGATTGTCGATGCGACTGTTTTGACAGAAGCAGGTTATGTTGGAGAAGATGTAGAAAGTATCTTGACTCGTTTGTTACAAGCGGCAGATTATGATGTTGCTAAAGCAGAGCGAGGAATTGTATTTATTGACGAAATAGATAAAATTGCTCGTAAAAGCGATAACCCTTCTATAACTCGCGACGTTTCGGGCGAAGGAGTGCAACAAGCTTTATTGAAATTGTTAGAAGGAACCGTGGTAAATGTACCGCCAAAAGGTGGACGCAAGCACCCAGACCAAAAGTTTGTTGAAGTAAATACTCAAAACATTTTGTTTATTGCAGGTGGTGCCTTTGACGGAATCGAAAGAATTATTTCAAAGCGTTTGAATCGCCAAGCGGTAGGGTATTCCACTTCTAAAAATGAGGATAACATCGACAAAGACAATTTATTACAATATATTATTCCAAAAGACATTAAGGATTTTGGTCTTATTCCTGAAATCATTGGTCGTTTGCCTGTTTTAACCCATATGGATCCTTTGGATAGAGCGACTTTGAGAGCGATTTTGACGCAACCAAAAAATGCATTAATTAAACAATATGAAAAGTTATTCTTGATGGATGACGTAGTGTTTAGTATTACAGACGAAGCTTTAGATTTTATTGTGGATAAAGCCTTGGAATACAAATTAGGAGCACGTGGTTTGCGTTCTTTATGCGAAGCTGTCTTAACCGATGCTATGTATGAATTACCAAGTTCAGACGATAAAGTATTGGCAATCGATAAAGACTATGCTCAAGAAACCTTGAATAAAAACTTATTGAAGCGATTGGAGATGGCTTCGTAAGTAATTTCAAGCGCAATGAAAAGTAAAATAAAGCTCAAAAACATTCGTTTTTGAGCTTTATTCGTTAATGATTTGACCTTAAAAGAGGGAAAATAATTCGAATTCGCTGATAAAGTTAGACCGTTTAAAACATTTTTTCCACTTTCGATAAAAAGAACAAAGTCTTTTTTTTTCAACAATAGAATGCCGATTTTTGGGATTCATTAAATCGTTCGAAAACAACAATGAAAGAAAAAGAAATAATTTTATTAAAGGTTTCTGGTCAGGATAAATTGGGTGTAACTGCTGGATTAACCTCTATTTTGGCGACTTATGGTGCCACTATTTTGGATATAGGCCAAGCCGATATACACGATACGTTGTCATTAGGAATATTATTCGAAATTGAAAAGGGGTCAAATTCAGGGCCAGTTTTGAAAGATTTATTGTTTAAAGCCTACGAATTGGGAATCAAAGTAAAGTTTACTCCAGTATCAATCGAAGACTATGAAAATTGGGTGAAGGCCCAACGCAAACAGCGCTATATCATCAATGTGTTAGGAGAAAAACTGACAGCAGTACAATTATCTGCGGTGACTCAAATTTTGTCCAATAACCATCTAAATATTGATTCCATAATTCGATTAACAGGAAGAGCCTCTGTAGTCGAAAAAGAAGAGTATCCTCGTTCTTGTATCCAATTATCAGTGACGGGAAGTTTACAAGACAAAACGGCTATGACAGCAAGTTTTATGGATGTGTCCCGTGATTTGAATGTAGATATTTCTTTTCAAGAAGATAATATGTACCGTCGCAACCGTCGTTTGGTTTGTTTTGATATGGATTCGACATTAATTCAAACCGAAGTAATCGACGAATTGGCTGAGTTGGCTGGTGTAGGGGAAGAAGTAAAGGCTATCACTGAATCGGCTATGAATGGAGAAATTGATTTTAGCGAAAGTTTCAAAAAACGTATGGCGCTACTTGAAGGCTTGAGCGAAGAAGTATTGCAAAATGTAGCCATCAATCTTCCAATAACCAAAGGGGCTCATCGCTTGATGAAGGCCTTGAAATATTATGGCTATAAAACAGCTATTCTTTCTGGAGGCTTTACTTATTTTGGAGAATATTTGCAAAAAGAATTGGGCATTGATTATGTGTATGCCAATCAATTAGAAATTAAAGACGGTAAGTTAACGGGGAATTATTTGGGAGAAATCGTAGATGGTCAAAAGAAAGCCGAATACTTAAAAGCGATAGCAGAAAAAGAAGGCATTCATATCAATCAAACCATAGCCGTAGGAGATGGTGCCAATGATTTACCTATGCTGAATTTAGCTGGACTAGGAATTGCTTTCCATGCTAAACCAAAAGTAAAAGAAAGTGCTTCGACCTCAATTTCAAGTTTAGGTCTCGACGGAGTTTTATATTTATTAGGGTATCATGATCGACACATCGATATGATGCAGGAATAATGGTTGCAATACAAACTTGTATTTGTTAGTTCGAGCTCAGTCGAGAACAATCAATCTCGACTGAGCTCGATTTGACAAAAGCAATAAAACAAGGTTACAGTAAGTTTTATATTATTTATAGAAAAACAAAACCCCATTTACACTCGGTAAATGGGATTTTTGATTAAAGAAGTCGGGATGACTGGATTCGAACCAGCGACCCCTAGCACCCCATGCTAGTACGCTACCAGGCTGCGCTACATCCCGAGAGGTGCCGAAATTACTATCTATTGTAAAAAAATCAAAGGAAAACTTGTCTTTTTTTAATAGACAGTTCATTTAAATGGGTAACTTTAGTACTATCAATTGGTTAAACAAAATTATAAACCATGGAAACCTTACATTTTTCAATTTTCATTCAGGCCCCAAAAGAAAAAATTTGGGCTGTTTTATGGGATGATGCAACATACAGGCAATGGACTGCTGCTTTTTGTGAAGGTACTTATGCTGTTAGTGATTGGGAGGAGGGAAGTAAAATACATTTTTTATCTCCCACTGGCGATGGAATGAATAGCCTGATTCAAACCAAAAAAGAATATGAATATATGGCCTTTAAGCATTTAGGTGAATTGAAAAACTTTCAAGAAATGCCAATAGATGAAGCAACGCAAGTATGGACCGGAGCAATGGAAACCTACAGATTAACAACAACATCCGATGGCGTTTTGCTCGAAACTACGATGGACTGTTTAGCCCAATATCAGCAGTATTTTTTAGATACTTTTCCTAAAGCTTTAACTATTGTAAAAGAACTTTCAGAAACTAAATAACATTTAACATGACAGCAATCAATCCTTATTTAATTTTTAATGGCAATTGTGAAGAAGCCTTTTTGTTGTACCAATCCGTTTTTGGTGGTGAGTTTCCTTATGTAGGAAGATTTAGTGATATGCCTTCGGGTGATGGAAATCCTTCTTTGTCTGAGGAGGATAGCAACAAAATCATGCATATTTCTTTACCAATAGGAGCAAATTCTGTTTTAATGGGTAGCGATAGTAATAGTGCTTCTGGTGCAGTGACTTTTGGTCAAAACATTTCGATATCTATCAATGTATCGAGTCGTGAAGAAGCTGATAGGTTTTTCAATGGATTAGCTACAAACGGAAGCATAACAATGCCCATGACGGATACTTTTTGGGGAGCTTATTTCGGAATGTGTACCGATAAGTTTGGCGTAAATTGGATGGTGAATTATGACGAAGTTAAAGAGTAAAAGTTTGAAATAATAAGTCATCAGATGAAAGCCAGATTGAAAAAACCGAAATCTGGCTTTTTACTATGTTTATCTTTGTAATTCCTTCAATTGTTCTATATACTCGCGTTGGTTAGAAAGACGCGGAATTTTATTCTGACCGCCCACTTTATTTCGTTGTTTGAGCCAATCATAAAACAGATTTTCTCTCGCCACATTAATAACCAAAGGATTTAAAGTCATATTATTGTAGCGTTTGGCTTCGTAATCAGAATTTAAGGATTGTAGTGTGGTGTCTAATATTTTATGAAAAAGAGTTAGATCTTGGGGTGGTGTTTTGAATTCAATCATCCATTCGTGTGCTCCTTTTTGCTTGCCTTCCATAAAAATAGGGGCAACAGTATAATCAACAATTTCAGATTGTGTCTCTTGGCAGGCTTTCGCCAAAGCTTGGTCTGTATTTTCGACCATTAGTTCTTCGCCAAACACATTAATGTGATGTTTTGTTCTGCCGGTAACTCGAATACGATATGGACTTAATGAAGTGAATCGAACGGTGTCGCCAATCAAATAGCGCCATAATCCACCATTAGTAGTAATCACCATAGCATAATTTTTAAACAATTCCACATCTGCCAAACGCACTACTTTTTGGTTAGGAGTGCCGTAAGTATCCATCGGGATAAATTCATAAAAAATACCGTAATCAAGCATCAACAACAAATCACTCGAATAATTTAAGTCTTGTATGGCAAAAAAACCTTCGGAGGCATTGTATATTTCGTAAAATTTGAAATCGTTTTTGGGTAAAATTTTATGATATTGTTCGCGATAAGGATCAAAGCTCACGCCTCCATGAAAGTAGACTTCTAGATTGGGCCATAATTCAATCAAATTTGATTTGCCCGTTTCTTCCAAAACTTTATTCATTAATACTAGCATCCATGAAGGAACACCCGCAAAGCTTGTTACATTTTCGTTGATGGTTTCTTTGATAATGGCATTAATTTTCGTTTCCCATTCGCTCATCAAAGAAATTTTATTGCTAGGAGTACTACTAAATTCTGCCCAAATAGGCATATTTTCAATCAAAATAGCAGATAAGTCCCCGAAGAAGGTATTGTTGTTTTCATAGATTTGTGAACTCCCACCCAAACGAAGGCTTTTTCCTAAAAACATCTCCGAATCTTCGTTGTTGTTGAGGTATAAGCACAATAAATCTTTACCGCCTTTGTAATGACAATCTTCTAAAGCTTCAGGACTCACAGGTATAAACTTGCTTTTAGCATTGGTTGTACCACTGGATTTTGCAAACCATTTTATTGGAGTTTCCCAAAGTATATTTTGCTCCCCTTGGCGGGTTCTCTCTATCAAAGGCTCTAAATCCTCATAACTCGAAATCGGAATCCTGGAAGCAAATTCAGCATACGATTTTATCGAACCATAATCATATTGCTTTCCCAATTGGGTGTTTTCGGTTGCCCGAAGTAGATTCATCAATACTTCTTCTTGTACCTCATTGGGATATTTTAAAAACAATTCGATTTGGTGAATACGTTGTTTTAAAAACCAAGAAGCTATGGAGTTGATAATGGATAAAGGCATGAAGGTATATCGTTTTTTAAATTAGTCCACAGGATTTAGATTGGAACATATCGATTCAAATACTAACTTTGCGGTAATCCCAAAAATAGTGTTTTTTATAAAAAATAGCCCATTTGTTGTTAAATATTCTAGGACAAAAACAGGTTAATTGGGAGTAAAATCTTAATCTAAATTCACATCCCAAATGATATACGAAGGAGTACTCTCAAAAATGCGAACCGAAATAGGAAATCCCATTCAATATTATTTGGTTTTCGAATCCAGTTTTCTTAACATCAATCAGTTGTTAAACAAAGAGATAAGCATACAGTTTGTAGGCTATCAATGCTTGAATTGCGGTAAGAAGAAGAAAATATTTCGACAAGGCTTTTGTTACGACTGTTTTTATTCGAGTCCAGCAGTGGGCGATTGGATTATGAAACCCGAATTGAGTACAGCGCATTTAGGTATAGCAGACAGAGATTTGGCCTACGAAGAAAAAGTGCAATTACAACCTCATATCGTTTATTTGGCTTTGTCAAGCGAGGTCAAAGTTGGGGTAACGCGTAAAACCCAAATGCCTACGCGTTGGATTGACCAAGGTGCCGAAGAAGCGATAGTAGTAGTCGAGGTTCCTAATAGATATTTGGCAGGAATTACAGAGGTAGCTCTAAAAAGGCATTTTGCAGACAAAACCAATTGGCGAAAAATGTTGACCAATACTTTTGATACGGTCGATTTGATGCAAGAAAAAGCCAAAGTTCAAGCTTGGCTTCCCGATGAAGTTCGAGACTATTTTAGTTTAGAAAAAAACGAAATCATCACCATGCATTATCCGGTTATAACTTATCCATCAAAAGTGAATAGCTTAAATTTAGATAAAACCCCTTTTTATCAAGGACAACTCATTGGGGTAAAAGGCCAATATTTGTTGTTTGCTGATGGTACCGTTTTTAATGTTAGAAGCTATGAAGGCTATGAGGTAAAAATAGAAGTACAATAATCTTGAATTTTAGGAGCGGAATGATTTGGGCTTCTTTGGATGCATAGTCCTGCTGTCCTTCCAATCTTTTTAAAAATTAACCCTTACAGAGTTCAAAACTCTGTAAGGGTTAATTTTTAAAAAGGATTTTCCCTCCCATCAGGGCTAAAAGGATACATAGTGCCATTCAGGAAACCAAATTGATAAAAAAAAACCGTTTAAGTAAAATGCTTAAACGGTTTTTTTAGTAGCTAAGTATTATTCTATTTTTAGTTCCATCGGAAGAATAGCTTGTATTCCTTTGCGTTGTTTGATACGCTTAATTTCTTGCAGCAATTGGTAATTTTCTTCGCCAATTTCTTCTTTTATAAAAGCCGATTTTGATTTTGCAAATGGGAAATTAGCAAATAGATCTTCAAAACTTTTTTCATATTCTGGGTAATTCACCGTGCTATATGATTTGATTTTTGCCAAACGCGCCGCTTCCGCTAAAGCCTCTTTTAAACCGCCAATTTTATCTACTAGTCCAATTTTTATCGCTTCAGATCCTGTCCAAACACGACCTTGCCCGATGGCATCTACTTGTGCAGTTGTCATTTTTCGGCCTTGCGCAACATGGCTAATAAAAGTACTATAGATTTGTTCTACTCCTTCAAGAGTAATTGCTTTGAATTTTTCATCCATCGGAACAAACGGACTATAGTTAGAGGCGTTTTCGTGAGTTCTCACTTGTTCAGAATTGATGCCGTAACGATTGGCTGCAACCGAGAAGTTGGGTAGGGTTCCAAATACGCCAATAGAACCTGTAATCGTGTTTTTTTCAGCAAAAATAGTAGTAGCATTACATGCAATATAATACCCGCCAGAAGCTGCGTAATTCCCCATCGATACCACTACAGGCTTCACTTTTTTGGTCAATTCTATTTCTCTCCAAATTAAGTCAGAGGTTAAGGCGCTTCCGCCAGGGCTATTGATACGTAAAACAATTGCTTTGATATCGTCATCTTTTCTAGCTTCTTGAAGCGAACGGCGCATGGATCCTTCTCCAATCTCGTTTACATCGCCTTCGCCGCTTCCAATTTCGCCTTGTGCATATACAATAGCAATAGCATCATTGGTATCCATATTGATGGATGTAGTGCTTGTTTTTTGGGTGTAATCAGCTATCGAGACACTATTGTAATCTTCGTCTTTGGCTACTTTCAACGCCTTTCTTATGGCATTGTGGTAAACATCTTCATAAGCAATAACATCAATTAAATTTTGTGCTTTGGCCATTTCGGGAGTTCTTGCCAAAAGACCATTGGCAATTTCATTTAGTTTTGCTACAGAAACATTTCTGCTTTTCGAAATATCAGTAACCATGTTCTCCCAAATCGAATTCAATAAAGCGGTAGTTTGTTCTCTATTAGCATCGCTCATTTTATTTTCTAGGAAAGGTTCAACGGCACTTTTGTATTTTCCATGACGGATCACTTCCATTTTCAATCCTGATTTTTCTTGAAAGTCTTTGAAAAACATCACTTCGGTAGCTAAACCTTTAAAGTCTAATTCACCAATAGGATTTAGATAAATGGTATTGGCCACAGAGTTCAAATAATATTCTTTTTGAGAGTAACCATTGGAATAAGAAAGGATAAATTTTCCTGATTTTTTGAAATGTTCCAAGGCGTCTCTCAGTTCTTTGCTTTGTGCCATTCCCAAACTTGAGTTGGTATTCAAAATAGAAATTCCTTTGATGTCATCATCCGTTTCTGCCACTTCAATTGCTTGGATTACATCGGTTAATCCAATTTTTTTACGTTCAGAAAAGGCTGTTACCCATGGGTCTGTATATTTGCCCGCATAATCATCGGCGATACTTTCTAAATTCAATTCAATGACAGAATTGTTTTTTACCTCGACAGCATCCGATTCACCTTCGAAAAGTACGCCAATGAGTACAATTCCGAAGAATGAAAGCATCATAAAAACAAAAATACCAATAACGGTTGCCAATACATTCCCTAAAAATCTCATAGTTAGTTATTTTTTATCAATAAGTCTATAACCTAATTGTATTGTTACAAAAGTAGATTTAAATTTCTTTTTTCAAAATAATCTGCTTCTATATCAGTAGTGATTTTAATTTTCTTTTCCTTAATTTGTAACTATTATGAAGTCACAGCATCAAGTAGTATTGTCGTTAGGTAGTAATCAGGGGCAAAGGTTAGAAACCATTATCCAATGTATTGATGTATTGCATCTTGAGGTAGGTACCGTTTTAAAAATCTCCCCAGTTTATGAATCGCCAGCTTGGGGTTTTGAAAGTACACCTTTTTACAACTGCGCCTTAGTTTTGCACACAAACGTTTCTCCCACTCAAGTTTTAAACAAAATTCTTAAAATAGAAAAGCGTTTGGGTCGCGTTCGGACGACTACAGTTGGCTATGCCGCTAGAAGTATCGATATTGATATCATTGCTTTTGATGATTTGGTACTCGATACCGAAAAGCTCAAAATACCACATCCGTTGTTGCAAGAACGCAATTTTGTTTTATGGCCACTTCGCGATTTACAATCGGATTGGATACATCCCTTGCTGAAAAAATCAATCACAGAATTGATTTCAGAAACAACAGACAAAAGTGTATGTCATGCTGTAGCATCTATACCATCCCCATTGAGTAGTATTCCTCTTGAACATTACAATTATATCGCATTCGAGGGCAATATTGGGGCAGGAAAAACAACTTTGACCACTAAAATAGCCGAAGATTTTAATGCCAAAATGGTGTTAGAACGATTCGCCGACAATCCTTTTTTGCCCAAATTTTACAAAGACCAAAACCGTTACGCTTTTCCTCTCGAAATGTCATTTCTTGCCGACAGGTACCAACAATTATCCGATGATTTGGCACAATTCGACTTGTTCAAGGATTTTATCGTAGCCGATTATCATATTTTCAAATCGCTAATTTTTGCCAAAATTACACTGGCAGAAGACGAGTATCGCTTGTATCGAAACCTCTTTACCATCATTTACAAAGAAATGCCTAAGCCTGATTTGTATATTTATCTGTATCAAAACACGACAAGATTGCTTCAAAATATCAAAAAAAGAGGCAGAGGATATGAGCAAAATATTTCAGAAGAATACCTAGACAAAATTAACATTGGCTATCTCGATTATATCAAATCTCAAAAGGATTTGAACGTATTAATCATCGATGTATCAGACCTTGACTTTGTCAAAAATCAATCCGATTATCTTTTTGTTTTAAATGAAATTCAAAAGAAAATACAATTAAGATAGTGGATACATTTTAGGAGCGAATCAATAGTATTTTTGTGCCAACACGTTTTCCCGCTCTCCCCTTTATCTTTGTGTAAGCTACAGTACACAAAGGATGCCGCTGCGATCGGGGCTAAAAGTTAGCATTGGGCTTCAAAGTAAAAGAATCAAAAGTGTGTTATCTTTTCAAAGAAAAATGACCTCTTTTTTCAACCCCAGAATCATCAAGTTTCAGCACATACCAATAATCTGAAGAAGGCAAAGGTCTTTGATTAAAACTGCCATCCCAGGATAGTTTTAAGGGTGATAATTCAATCAGTAATTTTCCGAATTGGTCAAAAATAGAAATGGTCGCTTTCGGGTAAATCTCAAAATCTTTTACATACCACACATCATTAAAACCATCATTATTTGGGGTGAAAAATCGAGGAGGATTTATTACTATGAATTGCTCACGGTCCCAATTGCAATAAGTAGCATCTCTCACATAAGCCGTCTGAATTCCAGCAGGTGCATTCGTAAAAATATTTGAACTTTGATAACTATTATTGTCTAAAGAGTATTCAAAATAAGGTGCTGGATTTGTTACTTCTATTGTTACAGTAGTTTCTTTAAACGTCACCGCTTTTATTTCAGGAACTAGCTGTCTACTCACCCGGAAGTTTTTTCTAATCGTGCAATTCTCAGGGGCTGGACTTGTAAGGTCTACATAATAATTGCCAATAGCATTCACCTGAATGGTTGAGGTTCTGGCTCCCGTTGACCACAAATAAGACATACCGGTCAGTCCGGCATCAAGTGTTATTGGATTCGATTGGCAAATGATTTTCTCTTCATCGGCAACAATGGGTAAAGGATAAATGATTACTTCTATTGGAACCCGAGTAGTATTCGAACAATTGTTGTTGCGGGCTTCAACATAAAAGGTTTTGTTTGAATTGATATATGCTGTATAAAAAACATTTCCTTTTCCAATTATGTTCGAACTTGTTGCATCTTCAAACCAATAAATGGTATCAGGTCCAAGGGAAGAAGCGGCTTCTAAAGAAATCACATTTGGACCACAACTTGTAACAGGAGAGTTGGTTGAAATTATAGTTGGAGTCGTATTAATTGTTGCAGTTACACTAGATCGTAAAGTGGTACAACCATTTGTTATTACTGCTACATAATACTCTTTGGTCGATTGTAAAATAGGTGTTGTGAATGTAGGTCCAGTTCCCACAAGGTTTCCTCCGGTATATTGATCATACCAATAAATCTCGCCCATGGAAGCCGTTGCTTGTAGTTGAACACTTCCCGGGTCACATCTTGAGGCGTCCCCTGTACTTGTTATCGCAGGAATCGTTATTGATGTTGTTGTGGTAAAATTTGGTGCTGCCGGATCGCCAGGCATTCCTCCATATTCTACAATGTATCCCTTGGGTTGGTAATCGCTTCCGGGAGTAGTATCGCCGGTGTTTCCCAAGTCGTTCCAAGAGCCTTTTATACCCACACCTGGAGCTGTAATATGGGCGTAATGTTCAAATCCGTTTAAATTATTAGGTTCTAGGTTGTTCCAATAGGCATACGTTGTAGTACTGCCATTGGGGCCTCCATTCCAAAAATTTGTACCAGCACCTCCATTAGCTAAGCCTTCAGGGCCAGTTACCCAGTTCCAGACTCCCTCTGTTGTTTCATCAGTGCCTCCAATCCATCCCGTTCCTGATGCTTGTGCTCCAGCAAATTGAGCCTCATCTGCCGTTAGAATTGTAGCCAAATATCCTTTTAAATTATAATAGGATTTGTTTTCGGCAGCAATTTTTGCATCTTTCCAGGTTATACCAATTGATGAAATGAATTCGTAATAATGATTTGTTGAAGGTAGATAATTGGCTTGTCCCAAGGATATTGAGAATTTTTTGGTTCCTGAGGGTTTGGTCGATTTGCTCTCAAATTCTATGGATTCTATGGCTTTTATATATTCGGAATAGGGTAGTTTGCCTCCATTTTGAGGGAATAATTTAAGTTTTCCGATTGCTTTATCATAATTGTATGTCATCAATGGAGTGAATGGTAAACTTAAAAAATCTTCTCCCTCTACAAATCCTGAACTTATTTGTATATAAAATGCTTCAGTTCCGGTATCATTGGGGTCAGCCAGTATCGAAATGGATTCCACTATTTTAATTTTGCTGCCGGGGCAATACAATTGGTTTCCTATGGCTGCTATTTTTGGAGGGTCAATAGCATATAAGTTGAAGGAACTAACTAAAAGTAGCATCAAATTAAGAAGGAAAAAAAATAGTATTCTTTGTATTGAAAACATACTTTGAGTGTTAGCTATTAATTTTGTCCACCATTTTGCTAATAATGATATTGTTTGAATAAATCCCAAACCACTATTCCTGCACTTACTGATATATTCAAGGAATGTTTGGTGCCCAATTGAGGGATTTCGATACATCCGTCACAAAGGGCTACCGCTTCTTGTGCTACGCCATGTACTTCATTGCCAAAAACTAAACCATATTTTTTTGAAGGATCTACCTTGAAATCTTGAAGGAAAATAGCGCTTTCCACTTGTTCAATGGCCAAAGTAATAACGGCTTCTTTTTTTAGAGTAGTAATAGCGTCCAAAACGTTGTCATAATGCTCCCAGGCTACAGTTTCTGTTGCACCCAAAGCGGTTTTGTGAATCTCTTTATTGGGAGGTGTTGCCGTTATACCACAGAGTATAATTTTTTCAACCAAAAAGGCATCAGCAGTTCTGAATACAGACCCAATATTGTGCAAACTTCTAACATCATCCAAAACAATTGTTATTGGTGTTTTTGCAGATTGTTTGAAATCTTCAATCGACTTCCTTTCGAGTTCACTATTCTCCAATTTTCTCATTACAATGTCAATTTTAATAAAAAAAGCTTCCTAAAGGAAGGAAGCTTTTTAAGTAATATTTCTGTTTTTTAGCTTTTTACTTGGTCAGGTAATACATTTCCTTTTATAGTCAAAGTCTTTGTAGTTTGACCAGCTGCATTAGAAGTAATCGTCACCGTTTTTGTAAATGGACCCACTCTGTCTGTAGCATATTTTACACCGATAACCCCTTTTGCTCCAGGCATAATTGGTTCTTTTGGGAAACTTGGTACCGTACATCCACAAGATCCTTGAGCATTGGTTATGATTAAAGGTGCATTTCCGTTGTTGGTGAAAACAAATTCACGTTTTCCGTCAGAATTGAGAGCAATAGTTCCATAGTCAATAGTTTCGTTAACGAATGCCATTCCAGCACCATCCACTTTTGCTACTGTAGTTTTAGCTTTTTTAGCTTTTTTTGAAGTCTCTTGTGCTGTAGCAGAAGTTATTCCTAGTCCTAAAACTAATAATAGTGTAATTATTTTTTTCATAAGATTTAATTTTTTAGTACACGCAAATCTATACAAAAAATACAAATCAGCGCTTAAAATTCGCTTAAAATTTAATTTTTGAACCTTCATTATTCGCTTTAAAATCTATAAATTCGCTGTCGTATTTACAGCATTTAATTCCCACTAATTTGGCAACAAAAGAAAAAGGCGTGAAAGAAACGCCATTGATGAAACAGTATAATGAAATAAAAAGAAAGTATCCTGATGCTTGTTTGTTGTTTCGTGTAGGCGATTTTTATGAAACGTTTGGTGAAGATGCGATTCGTACATCCAAAATACTCGGAATTACCTTAACCAAGAGAGGTGCAGGATCCGATACCGAGACTGCGCTAGCGGGTTTCCCCCATCATTCTATCAATACCTATTTGCCCAAGTTAGTCAAAGCTGGACTACGTGTAGCTATTTGTGATCAGCTAGAAGATCCTAAAATGACCAAAACGATTGTGAAACGTGGCGTTACCGAATTGGTGACTCCCGGGGTTTCTATGAACGATGAGGTGTTGCAATCCAAAACCAATAATTTTTTGGCTTCGGTATATTTTACCAATAAGAATATTGGAATCTCATTTTTAGATGTTTCGACAGGGGAATTTCTAACCGCACAAGGAAATGCAGAATACATTGATAAGTTGTTGCAAAATTTCAATCCTAGTGAAGTCTTAGTGCCAAAAAACAACAAAAATACGTTCCGAGAAACATTCGGAGACGATTACCATAGTTTTTATCTTGAAGATTGGATTTACAAAGAGGATTATGCATTTGAAAGCTTAACGAAGCATTTTCAAACCACTTCTTTAAAAGGTTTTGGTGTCGAAGAATTGAAAGAAGGAATCGTGGCTTCGGGCGCTATTTTGTATTATTTGTCCGAAACACAGCACAATAGAGTGCAGCATATTACGGCCATACAGCGCATTGCAGAAGATGCTTATGTTTGGATGGATCGTTTTACCATTCGTAATCTAGAGTTGTACCATAGTTATAATCCTAATGCGGTGACGTTGCTAGATGTAATCGACCGAACACTTTCGCCTATGGGTGGGCGATTATTGAAGCGTTGGTTGGCTTTGCCCTTGAAAGATGCAGCTAAAATTCAGAGTCGTCATCAAGTGGTGGGGTATTTAAAAGAAAACCAAGAAGTTTTAAAACAAATACAATATCAAATCAAGCAGATTTCTGATTTGGAACGTTTGATTTCAAAAATCGCAGCAGGCAAAGTATCTCCTCGTGAAGTGGTGTATTTGAAAGAGTCTTTAGATGCGATCTTGCCAATCAAAACAATAGCATTGCAAAGTCCTCAAGATGCTGTAAAAGTAATTGGTGATAGTTTGCATAGTTGTGATTTACTTCGAGAGAAAATAAAAACGACCTTAAATCAAGATGCGCCAGTGGCCATTGCCAAAGGAAATGCAATTGCAGTTGGTGTACATTCTGAATTGGATGAGT
Organism: Flavobacterium sp. RSSA_27; assembly: GCF_051547125.1. Taxonomy (NCBI): domain Bacteria; kingdom Pseudomonadati; phylum Bacteroidota; class Flavobacteriia; order Flavobacteriales; family Flavobacteriaceae; genus Flavobacterium; species Flavobacterium sp. RSSA_27. Next base: position 128,141 of record NZ_JBPTTN010000004.1, on the reverse strand, counting down.
TACGCGCGATTTCTACTTCTGGAAAAGAATTTTTAGAAGGAATTGAAAAAAGAGAATCGGAGCGTACAGGGATTTCATCTTTGAAAATTTCTTTTAATAATGTTTTTGGCTATTACATCGAAGTTCGAAATACGCATAAAGATAAAGTGCCAAGCGAATGGATTCGTAAACAAACCTTAGTGAATGCGGAACGCTACATTACTGAAGAGCTGAAAGAATACGAAACCAAAATTTTAGGTGCCGAGGAAAAAATTCATAAAATTGAAGGAGAGATTTTTGAGCAATTGGTGCAATGGATTTCAACGTATATCAAGCCAGTTCAAATGAATGCCAATTTGGTTGCGCAGTTGGATTGTTTGTGTTCCTTTACGCAATTGGCCATCGAAAACCAATACGTTTGCCCTGAATTGGATGAAACCTTTGAATTGGATATCAAAAACGGCCGTCATCCTGTAATTGAAAAACAATTGCCCGTTGGTGTGCCTTATATTGCTAATGATGTTTTTCTAGATAGAGATACACAGCAGTTGATTATGATTACGGGGCCCAATATGTCGGGTAAATCGGCTATTTTGAGGCAAACGGCCTTGATTGTACTCTTGGCTCAAATGGGAAGTTTTGTTCCCGCAGATAGTGTTAGAATGGGTATTGTGGATAAAATTTTTACTAGGGTAGGAGCTTCAGATAATATTTCGATGGGAGAATCTACTTTTATGGTCGAAATGAACGAGACGGCTTCTATTTTGAATAATATTTCAGATAGAAGTTTGGTACTTTTGGATGAGATAGGTCGAGGAACAAGTACTTATGATGGAATTTCTATTGCGTGGGCTATTGCGGAGTTTTTACACGAGCATCCTTCGCAACCCAAAACCCTTTTTGCTACGCATTATCACGAATTGAATGAAATGAGTGATTCATTGCGGCGCATACAAAATTATAATGTCGCTGTAAAAGAATTAAAAGATAACGTGCTTTTTATTCGAAAATTAGTAAAAGGAGGCTCTGCGCATAGTTTTGGGATTCACGTAGCCAAAATGGCTGGAATGCCGCAGTTGGTGATTTTGAAGGCTCAGAAAATATTAAAGAAATTAGAAAAAGACCATTCAGGTGATGCTTTAAATGGATTAAAGTCCGCAAAAGAAGAGATGCAAATGAGTTTCTTTAACCTAGATGACCCCTTGTTGGAGGAGATTAAAGACGAAATTTTACAATTAGATATCAATTCGATAACGCCAATGGAGGCTTTGATGAAGCTAAATGAAATAAAAAGAATGCTCAGTCGAAAATAATTAGAATTTGTATTTGGCGCCAATATTTATATAACCTGCTAATGTTGAAACTATAGTTTCTGTATTGTAACCAGCATTATTTGAATTAGTAAGAATTTCGGAGTTGTTGAGGTTTAAAATATTATGCGCACTGGTATAAATTTCCCAACCAGAAGTTCTTTTTGAATATCTAATACTTGGGGATATTTGCAGCATTGTTCTTTCTGAACTTTCAAGTTTGAACAATGTATTTGTTGCGATTATATTCCAGTAAAAGTCTTTTTTAAAAAGACCATTTAAACCTATATAATTTTGTAGAGTGAATTGTTTGTTTTTTAAGCCATTGTTTATATAGTTGGCAAATGAATAATTGTAACCTATTTTAAAATGCACGGGTGAATGTTTGAAACTTGACTTTAAATTAACAGAATTAGACAAGTAGTTTGAACTGTAGTTTGAGCGAATGGAATTTATAAAATATTCTTTTTCAATTTTATTAAAATCAATATTGATATTCAAATTAAATTGGTTAATTTTTTTTTCAAAAAAGAACATCATAGTTGTTAGATTATCTTTTGGGCTAATAGTATACTGTGTTGTTGTAAAATTATTGTCATAAATCAAATTTGAACTTAATGCTTTATTTGAATAAGTGTGATTCAAATTGAATATTAATGCAGTATTGTTGATTACATTAAATTTGAAGTAGTTTAAGCTTAATTTATTTATTGGAAATAGTGTATTGGGCTCTAGGTTTAAATTTGACCAGATGTTTCGATAATCTTTTACTTGATAGTTTTCAATTAAATTATCTTGATTACTAATGTTGTTTGTTAATGAATGTGAAATTTGTAAATTCGAATTAGTGTCAAATGTAAACTTTATAGAAGCGGTATAACCAATAAAATTATTTGAATATTTATCGCGATAATTAACGAATTGTTGTATTTGATTGTTGTTTAAATAAAATGATAAATTAGTTTTTTTAAATAATTCATAATTTATTCCTACCTCCTGAAATGAATCTTGAAAAGAACTAATATAGTTGTTTTTGTATTCTAAATTAGTTCTACTAGTATTGTTGAAATAATATTTATTTATTGTAAAGTCAGTTTTAAAGTCAATAAAAAATTTCCTTAAATTCCAAGTATATTTTGCATTGTAACCAATTTCTTTATTTATTTTATCGCTATTTTGTTTAAATAGAAACTCATCTTTAAAATCCAAATTTAAAAAAGGGGTATCTGATAATATTGTATTGTCAAATGTTGTTTGGTTATAATTTAGAAACGTATTTATCAAAATAAAATTTTTTTTAATTTTTTTTGAGAGTCGTAGATTGCTTTTTAATAGCAATTTGTCGCTGTCATTTTTCTGATAGGTGTTATTATTTAAGGAAGTATTGTCAATTAGATTCTCATTTTTTATATTGTCGATAATTAATGAATTTGAAAAATTGATGATGGTGTTTTCGTTGGGTTTGTTGATAACTTTTAGGTTTGTTAATCCATAAGTGTTATTTTCAGACGTAATTATGTTTTCAACAAATGCCAGGTCAGAGTTTGTAAAGTCTTGTTTAGTTATTACTTTTTCTTTTATTTTAGAAAGATTTGCTAAAGAATAAAATGAAACCTTTGTTTTTTTATTTGGTGTAAAAATGTTCGATATATTCAAAAAGTCATGGTTTATTCTAACAGCATTTTCACCAATTTTTAAAAATCGAGGAATGTCATCTGAGTTTGAAAAAACAACTCCACTTTTTTTTGTTTCTAACTGCTCATCTTCTTCATTAAGAGATAAATAATCAGCTATTCCGATTGCGTTTTTACCCAAATTATTATTGTTTTGAATTAAAGAAAATTTATTTTTTTTCGCCAAATTATAGGCATAAATATTGATTTGTTTTCTATTATCGAAATTGTATTCAGATTGAATGAACCCTTTTGTTTTATTTTTATGATTATCTTTTAGCAGTACATTGAGAGCAGTCAAACTAGATGGAGCATTAGTTTTTAATTGATCGAAAGGAGTATAATTTTTATAAAGTTCGATTGATTTAATGGCTTCTGCTGAAAAATTTTCTGTAGCTAATTGATGTTGTTTTTTGAATAAGTTTTCTCCGTCAATGAGTAATTCGCTAATTTCTTTGCCATTTACAATGATTTTACCATTGGAATTGGTACTTATTCCTGGGAGATTGTTTAATAAATCCTTTAAGTTATTTTCGGTTCCATTTTTAAAATAATTTAAGTTGTATCTAGTAGTGTCTCCACTAATCGACATTGCGTTTTTTTTGGCATCCAAAATTATTTCGTTTAATTCTACGGCATTTTTTAAAAGAATAACTTTTTCTAAGTTTATGTTGTTCTTAGTTATTTCAAATGTTTTTTCTTGAGATTTATAACCTAAGTGACTAAATTTTAGTACGTATACATTATTTAGTTTTAAATTGTTGATTTCAAAGAATCCATTAATACTTGTTTTTGTGAAGTTTATAATCGAACTTGTTTTTGCATCTTTAAGAATAATGTTTACATTTTCAATGGCAGTATTTTCATCGTTATACACTAATCCGTAGATTTTACTTTGTGCACAAAGAAAAGGGAGGCTAATAAAAAAAATAAAAAAAAGAAAGAGTATGCTTTTTTTGTTCACGCTTTGTTTATGGTTTTTGAGTTTTTTCAATATTTTTTATGGACTCAATGTTTACATTTTCTTTTTCGTTGAATGAGAAGTTTTTGAATTTTAATGAAAATAAATCACCTGATGTTGCTTCAAAAATAAAGCCTGGGAGTCCATCAATAGTTAAAGGACCATCATTTACAGGAATATCTTCACAAAACCAAGCGACAACAGCCAGCGTACCGCCATTGGTTTTCATATTTGTAGTAGCTTTTTTACATAAAAAGCCATCAATTATTTTTGTTTCATTAGTTATTTTCCATTCAAAATCGGATATTTTTCCGCTAGAATAGGTTTCTTTATTATCAATTGTAAATTTCTTTTCAAATGTGTGATTTTTAAAATCTTTTACCAGCACATATTTAGAAGTTAAAATTGTTTTTAATGTTGATTCCAATACAATATCGTATTTTTCATGTTTTTTATGAATTGTATCAATACTTGTTCCTTTTCCGTCAATTAAAGTTTGGGAGGATTTGTTATTAGAAAAAAGATACTCATAAAAAACTGGAGCTTTTGCTTTTTCACTAAGTTTTGTGTCATCTCCAATTCCTGCTATTGACTGTTTAATGAAAAAACCTCTTAATGTTTGAGAGTACGTTTTGGTTAAAATTATTAAAAAGAATAGGACTAAAAGTTTCATTTTCATATTTCAACGTATTAATGAAGTTAAGATTCGTATTAAATAATGATAATTTAGTAAGAGTAAATTAAAAACTACTTTAGTATAAGATACTAAAGTAGTTGATTTTTGTTTAGAGTATTATCTTATTGTTGAGCATCAATATAAACTGTTCCAGTCCCTAAGCCAGGGTGTGTAAAACACTGGTAAGTTGTTGTAACTTCTGTTACGAATTCATTAATTTGCCTTTCGGTTCTGCTAATTTCGTAACAAATTGTAAGATCTTTGTCTTTTTTTTCAAGTTTGTTAGTAATTACATTCTTTAAATTTTCTTTTTTTTTCTTTTTTAATTTCGTGGGTATTTGCTAATCCAACACTACTAAACATTAAAAAGGCAGCTAATGCAAAAACATTTTTTTTCATAATTATAAATGGTTTATGAGTTAATAATTTTGCTATATTAATGTTAATATTAATATAAAGCAAATATTTTCTTGCTTTTTTATTATTGAAGTTGATTGTAAAAGAATAAAACGAATGCTCAGTCGAAAATAATTGCAGTATAAAGAATAGGTTATCAGAAAGTTATATTTATATTGAATTTTTTTTCTGAAAAAGGCTTGTTTTATTGAATATTTGTGCTAAATTTGCCACCGCAATACGAAACAAGTACTGCAGTTCTTTTGAGAATTTGAAACGCGAAAATAGCTCAGTTGGTAGAGCGCGACCTTGCCAAGGTCGAGGTCGCGGGTTCGAGCCCCGTTTTTCGCTCAAACACCACATAATGCTCGGATGGTGAAATTGGTAGACACGCTGGACTTAAAATCCAGTGAACAGCAATGTTCGTGCGGGTTCAAGTCCCGCTCTGAGTACAAGAAAGCTTCAAACTATGTTTGGAGCTTTTTTTATTTATGACAAATCCTAACATCGGCCTGATGAGGATGGAGTAATTTGATTCTAAAATCTTTAACGTATAAATTAATGTATGGGTGCTTTTGTGATTAGTAAACGGTTTAATGATACTTATAAGTTTGTTTTTACATCACGCAAAGGGAAGGTGATTTTCACCAGTCAAAGCTATGAATTGAAGTTTGAAGGGGAGGAGGATATTGTCTTGATACAGCAGTCGATTGATGCTTTGGTTTTTGTGAAATTAAAATCAGCGGCTGGCAAGTATTATTTTAGATTGTTGCTAGGAGAGCGACATATGGCAACCAGTAGAAAGTATACCACGGAATTGCGATTGATAAAAGGGATAGAAGAGATAAAAAAATCTGCGGCTGTAGCTGAAATTCTGGACTTCTCAGAAGATGCCTTTGTTTTTCCAGATTGATTGGCTAATGTAATAAAATGAAGAAAAGCTCAAGATGATTCTTGAGCTTTTCTTTGACATAAAAAAAGCCATCACATGATGGCTTGATTTTTTCTGTAATTTAAAAATTACTTAGCTGGAGCAGCTTCAGTTGTTGTAGCAGGAGCAGCAGGAGCAGCAGCAGAATCAACTACAGTAGCAGCAGAATCAACAGCTGGAGTAGCAGCAGAATCAACAGCAACAGCAGCAGAATCAGTAGCTACAGTTTCTTCAGCAGCAGCGTCAGCTTTTTTACAAGATACAACAGTTAATACAGCAACAGCAGCTAAACTTAAAAATACTTTTTTCATCTTAATTTTATTATAAAGGTTAATTATTAATTCGTGGCAAAGATATAAAAAAATTGATACACAATATATTTTTTTGTATTTTTTTTAAATTATATTCTCTGTTCACGTTGCTTCAAATATCAAATAGTATGCCAATGTAAAGGGTGTGTTAAATTAGTAGCTATTAGTTACTAATGTTTCCTTTTTTGTTTTTTTTAGGATGTACCAATTGCAATTCTTCAATCAAGTTTTTTGCACCTGCGTATTTGTCCATAATGAAAAGCACATAACGAATGTCGACCATTATGTTTCTGCAGATGCTAGGATCGTAATAGATATCGCTCATAGTGCCTTCCCAAACACGGTCAAAGTTCAATCCAATTAAATTTCCTTTGGCATCTAGCGCTGGACTTCCTGAATTTCCGCCTGTAGTATGATTGGTACCAATAAAGCATACGGGCATTTTTCCGTTTTCACCATAATTTCCAAAATCTTTGTTTTTATACAAATCAATCAATTTTGGAGAAACGTCAAATTCATAGTCACCAGGAATGTATTTTTCCATTACGCCGTCTAGATAAGTTATGGGATTGTAATACACACCGTCTTTTGGTTCGTATCCTTTTACTTTTCCATAAGTCACCCTCAAAGTACTATTGGCATCTGGGAAAATCCTTGAATTTTCGCTTAGTTCTAGTTGGGCTTTCATATAATTGCGTTGCAATTCTGTTATTTTCAAATTCAAAGCCTCATAAGCAGGGTTTACGTCTTTTAGATATTTATCGGTCATACTTTTTACAAGAATAAAAGCAGGATCTCGGTTGATATTTTCTAATACTGTTTTTGTGTCACCTGTAAGTAATTCTTTTGAGCCAGAGTACGAAGTTAGTTTGGAGCTAGTATAAATGTTTTTTGTCAGTTGGTTAACATCCACATTGTTGAGTGTGTTCGGTAAGAATTGCTTTGGTACTTTTGTTGCGTATAAATTGATGAGTTGTTCAAATACTTTTTCGTCAACTTTGGCGCTAAAATCTTTATAAAAATCACCCAATCCGTTGTACAAATTGTTTTTTCTGTCGGTAAAAGATTGCTCTCCCTTGGTGTTGTAAAGTTGCTCTAATTGATAGAATTTGTAAGCAACAGTAAGTAGTTCTGTATTTCTTAGAACGGTTTCGTTAAAATACTCTCTTGCCAAAGCGTAAGGCGCGATTTCAGTGTAATTTTTTTCGAAATCACTCAAAAGACTGCCGTATTCTTTTTCTTTTTTGGCTTTGCTAACCTTTTCTTGAAACTTCTTTTCGGCTTCTTTTTTTACGACAATTGCATTTGATTTCTTGATGCCTAATGTTTCGCCTTGCCATTTTTTCCAATAATTAGCAGTTCCTGCATATTTTGAAGCATATTGAATTTTGATAGCATTATCTTTTCTCATAAAACCATCAGCCACTTTTAAGGCTTGTTCTCTGATTTCAATTTTGGCAGGATTCAGTTCGTTTGCAATTTGGTTGATGGCAACAGCAGGTAAGTATTCATTAGTTCTTCCTGGGTATCCAAAAACTAAAGTAAAATCGTCTTCAGCTATTCCATCTAAAGAAATTGGTAAAAAGTGTTTGGGTGTGTAAGGAACGTTGTCTTTTGAATAGGAAGCCGGACGATTGTTTTTGTCAGCATAAATTCTGAAAAGTGAAAAATCACCCGTATGACGTGGCCAAACCCAGTTGTCCGTATCCGAACCAAATTTTCCTATCGAAGTTGGTGGCGCACCTACTAGACGAACATCTTTGAAGGTTTCGGTAACAAAAAGTAAGTATTGATTGCCATCGTAGAACGTTCGGATTTTGTTTTCTTGCCAAGCTTCTTTAGGAAATGAATTGCTTAAGGCGCTTATGTTTTCTTGAATTTTCTTTTGCTTTTCAGTTTCGTTTGATAGCGTATTTACTCCTTCCAAGACTTGTTTGGTCACATCTTCTATTTTGACAATAAAAGTTACGACCAAGTCTTTATTGGGTAATTCATCTTCCATTTTGTAGGCCCAAAAACCATTGGCTAAATAATCGTGCTCGGTACTAGAATGCGATTGAATTTGTCCGTAACCACAATGATGATTGGTTAACAAAAGTCCTTTTGGTGAAATAACTTCGGATGTACAGCCTCCGTTAAATTGAGGTACAGCGTCTTTTAAGCTGGATTTGTTGGTGTCGTAAATGTCTTTAGCAGTCATTTTCATGCCTAGACTTTTCATTTCTTTTTCGTTCATTCCTTCCAACAAAGAAGGGATCCACATTCCGCCTTGTTGGGCTTGCGTTTGGATTGCAAAAAGCAATAAGAATAGTTTTAAGAATTTCATAAGTGTTGTGATATTTAAAAGGTAATATAATTATAATTTGTGTTTCATCAATTTTCTGGGATGAATGCTGAAGCCGCTTTTGAGGTACAATTGTTGAGCCGAAAAATTGTGTTCTTCGACTTCTAAATAAAGTAGTTTTAAACCTAATTCTTCGCTTTGTGTTTTGGCAAAAGCTACGGCGCTTTTTCCAATTCCTTGGCCTTGTACTTTGGGTTGAATGTATAATTCATCTAAAAAAGCAATTTTGCCTTGGTATTCAAAACTGAAAACAAAAGTCAGAATCAAATAACCAACAGGTTTCTTGTTTTGAAATAGTAGCCAGCAACTTCCTAGGTAATCATTTTCGAGAAACGCTTCAAACAATTTTTCGGCAACTAACGGATCAAAAGGATATTGGTCAATTGAGTAAAATTCATCCATTAAACGAAGAGCGATGGCTATATCTTTTTTCTCTAATGGCTGAAATTGTATCATAAAATGTGGTTTACAATCGAATGGGTTGCGCCTTTGTTGTTTTGGACAAATTCACTACAAATTACGCCTTTTTCTTTTCGAATACGGGTATTGTTTAACAATTCGTTAAATATTAAAGATAGTTCAGTCTTGTTTTTGATAGCAATACAAGCTTTTGTTTTTACTAAAGCTGTTGCTTCAGCAAAATGCGAATAATTAGGTCCAATTACGATTGGAATTCCAAAAGTAGCGGGTTCTAAAATATTATGAACTCCAGGATTTCCAAAGCCACCGCCTACATAAGCTACGTCGGCATAACTGTAGATTTTGGTTAAAATCCCAATAGTATCAATAATAAAAACGTGTTGGTCGGATAGGGATTGATTTTCTTTTTCAGAAAACAAGACCGTCGGTTTTGTAATTAGTGCTCTTAAGTTTGTGATTTGCTCTGCTTTGATATTGTGCGGAGCAATGATGAATTTCAGGTTTTCGTTGCTGTATTCGTTAATGTATTGGGCGATAATTTCTTCGTCTTTTGGCCAAGAACTACCTACTACAACTGTGGTTTTGTTGTTCTTGAATTCGGCTATAAAATCAAGGGTGTTGTCTTTCTCTAAAATGGTGCTCACACGGTCAAAACGCGTGTCTCCAGAAACCAAAACATTTTGATGACCAAGGCTCTGTAAGAGTTGTTTGGAAGATTCGTTTTGTACAAAAAAGTAATCAAAAGCATCTAATGCTTTTCTATAAAAACCGCCGTACCATTTAAAAAAGGCTTGGTTTTCTCGTAGAATTCCCGAAATCAAATAGGTTTTGATCTGTCGTTTCTTGAGTTCGTTTAAGTAATTCGGCCAATATTCGTATTTGATGAAGAAAACCAGTTCGGGATGGGCTAACTCGATGAATTGTTTCGCGTTTTTTTGAGTATCCAATGGTAAATAAACTGTGCAATCAGCCACAGTATTGTTCTTTCGCACCTCGTAACCTGAAGGAGAAAAAAAGGTAACTATAATTTTATGGGAAGGGTATTTTTCTTTTATTTTTTCTATGACAGGAAGTCCTTGTTCGTATTCGCCTAAGGATGCGGCATGAAACCAGATGGATTTGTCGTTGGATTGAATTTTTTCTTCTAAAGTCTTAAAAATAGCCTTTCGACCCTTTATAAAAAGAGCCATTTTTGGGTTAATAAGGGCAACGATTTTCAATAAAAAACCTGCTGTAAAAACGATTTGATTATACAGAAAAAACATGAGTATAAATTTTGGCTAAAATACAGTTTCTTTATGGTTTTTTCATTGTCTAAGAGGGATTAAATAACTATTTTTGTACCACTTTTTTTTCGAAAATAAATCAGGATATTTTCTCTTTATTTTCAAACCTTAAATTATTTTCCAATGAAAAAAATCCAAATGGTTGACTTAAAAAGTCAATATGATACAATAAAAGACGTTGTAAATGCCTCTATTCAAAACGTTTTAGATACCAATACTTATATCAACGGGCCAGAAGTACATACTTTTCAAAAAGAATTAGAAACGTATTTGGGCGTAAAACACGTCATTCCATGTGCAAATGGTACCGATGCTTTGCAAATTGCTATGATGGGATTGGGTTTACAGCCCGGAGACGAAGTAATCACAGCCGATTTTACGTTTGCAGCAACCGTAGAAGTAATCGCTTTATTGCAACTTACCCCAGTTTTGGTAGATGTTGACATGCACAATATGAACATTTCTCTAGAAGCTATCAAAAAAGCCATTACTCCAAAAACCAAAGCGATTGTACCTGTACACTTGTTTGGTCGTGCTGCTAATATGGAAGCGATTATGGCTTTGGCTAATGAGCATAATTTATATGTAATCGAAGATAATGCGCAAGCTATTGGTGCCAATTGCAAATTTTCAGATGGTACCAAAAAGAAAGCAGGATCAATCGGTCATGTAGGAGCGACTTCGTTTTTTCCATCCAAAAACTTAGGTTGTTATGGTGATGGTGGCGCTATTTTTACGAACGATGACGCTTTAGCACACACCCTTCGCGGAATTGTAAACCACGGAATGTACGAAAGATACCATCATGATGTGGTGGGCGTAAATTCGCGTTTGGATAGTATTCAAGCGGCAGTTCTAAATGCCAAATTACCGTTGTTAGATCAATACAATAAAGCGCGTCAAGATGCAGCTCGCAAATATACCTTGGCTTTTCAAGGTCACGCCAATATCGTTGCACCAAGTATTTGCGATGTCTGCGATTGTCATGTTTTTCATCAATATACCTTGCGCATCATCAATGCTGATCGCAATGGTTTGATGCAACATTTGCTAGATAAAGGTATTCCATGTGCCATTTATTATCCAATTCCTTTGCACGCACAAAAGGCTTATTTGGATCCACGTTACAAAGAAGAAGATTTTCCAGTTACGAATCAATTGGCCAAAGAAGTACTTTCATTGCCTATGCATACTGAACTCGATGACGAGCAAATTAAATTTATTACCGATAGTGTTTTAGAATTTTTAAAATAAGAGAAAAGAACATAGAATAAAGAAATTGGATTTGAATCTATTTTCTACGCTCTTTTTTCTATTTTCTAAAAAAGCATCAAATATGAAAATATTGGTAACAGGAGGCTTAGGCTTCATCGGATCCCACACGGTTGTAGAACTGCAAAACAAAGGATTTGAAGTCGTAATTGTTGATAATTTGTACAATTCCTCTATAGATGTATTAGAGGGAATTAAAAAAATAACAGGTATTGCGCCGCATTACAAAAATATGGATATGCGCGACAAAGCAGCCGTACAGGCACTCTTCAAAGAATATTCAGATATTGCTGGTGTCATCCATTTTGCGGCTTCCAAAGCTGTAGGAGAAAGTGTTGAGAATCCGTTATTGTATTACGAAAACAACATTGCAGCTTTAGTGTATCTTTTGCAAGAATTGCAGCAAAAAGATGCGGCTTCCTTTATATTTAGTTCCTCTTGTACCGTTTACGGTCAGGCCGAAAAAATGCCCATTACCGAAGACGCTCCGGTACAACAACCGATGTCACCTTACGGGAATACCAAAAAAATTGGAGAAGAAATCATCAGAGATACTGCAAAAGCGTCATCTATCAATGCGATTTTATTGCGTTATTTCAATCCTATAGGAGCACACCCAAGTGCCGAAATTGGAGAATTGCCTATTGGTGTGCCACAAAATTTAGTGCCTTTTATCACACAAACGGGTATTGGATTGCGCCAAGAATTATCTGTTTTTGGAGACGATTATCCAACACCTGATGGTACCGCAATTCGCGATTATATACACGTGGTGGATTTGGCCAAAGCCCACGTTGTTGCGCTAGAACGCTTGTTAGAAAAGAAAAATACAAACAAAGTAGAGACTTTTAACTTAGGAACAGGTACAGGAAGTTCAGTACTCGAAGTGATTCAGAGTTTTGAGCGAGTAAGTAGTCAAAAACTGCCTTATAAAATTGTACCTCGAAGAGAAGGCGATATTACCGAAGCGTATGCCCATACCCACAAAGCCAACACCGTTTTGGGATGGAAAGCAGAGTCTACACTTGACGAAGCGATGGCGAGCGCCTGGAAATGGGAACAAAAAATACGCTCATAGATAGTAGACAGTGATCAGTACTCAGTGATCAGTAAAAAGTAATCAGTAAAAAGTAATCAGTAAGAAGCACCAAAGTATCGATTGATAATTTGGTGTTTTTTTCTTTGAAGAACTATTTGTAATTCGTTAGGTAAAAATATAAAGGAATGAGTGCTAAAAAAAAATCCTCAAAATTGCCCAAAGTAGAAGAACCAGCTGTGGTTTATGAATCTTCGCAGGTGAAGCCGAAAGGAATAGATCGAGCAACATTTGATTTCGATACCGAGTTCGCTAAGGGATTGACTCCAGAAGAGTTTAAAGTCGAGATGCTCAAAAGAATAAAAGCCTATCCTTGGAAAGAATAATTTTTGCGGATAAGGTTTCGAATTATTTGGATCAATTAGTATATGTGCTTTTTGAAGAAGAGTATTTTAGCTATAGTGAGAATGCGCAAGTTTATGTAAATAAAATTGTTGATTTTATAGTTTCAGAAATAGCTAGTTTTCCGCATAAAAAAACACCTTTAGTACTTTCTCATTTAGGTACTTATTATATTTTTTACAATTCGAATAAATGAACTACTTGGTATATTTTTTTCGAAAAGAAAGCAACTGCTATTTTGATTACTGGAATTAGCAATTATCATTGTGAAGAAGCAACCGAGTTGTAAATAAAAGCAAAGCCGAATCTCAAAGATTCGGCTTTTTGGTTACTTTTTAGCAGCTTCTTTCATTTTATCAGCGGCTTTGTCTAGTTTTTCAGCGCCTTTTTCGAGGACTTTACTCGTTTTCGCCTGAAGAGTATCTACTACTTTTTCTACTTTTACGGTGGCAGTATCTATTTTTTCTTCTACTTCAGAGGTCACTGCCTCTTTAGCTTCATCCAATTTTTCTTTGGTTTCTTCTTTGCAAGAAACGGTTACTACTGCTAAAAATGCCAATCCTAAAATTATTTTTCTCATAGTCAATGGTTTTTATGGGTTGTTGTTGTTGTTGTTGTTGTTGTTGTTGTTGTTGTTGTTGTTGTTGTTGTTGTTGTTGTTGTTGTTGTTGTTGTTGTTGTTGTTGTGAAAACTAAAGATAAATAAAAAATCCCCACAAACTTTACGTTTATGAGGATGCTGTTGATAAGAATTGCTGTCTAAATTCTGCAATCTGCCATCTTAAATTTTTAAGCATTCGCAGTAGCGGCTTCTTTATTGATTTTTCCAATCAGTCCAGTCAATACTTTTCCAGGACCTACTTCGGTAAATAGTGTTGCTCCGTCTGCAATCATTTGTTGTACTGATTGTGTCCATTTTACTGGAGCAGTCAACTGAATGATTAAGTTTTTCTTGATTTCGTTAGGGTCTGAAACTGCATTTGCCGTTACATTTTGGTACACAGGACAAATTGGAGTAGCAAAAGTTGTCGCTTCGATAGCTGCGGCTAATTCTTCTCTAGCTGGTTCCATCATTGGAGAGTGAAACGCACCACCTACAGGTAAAATCAAGGCTCTTTTGGCACCTGCTTCTTTCATTTTTTCGCAAGCCAATTCTACGGCTTTGTATTCCCCAGAAATTACCAATTGACCAGGGCAGTTGTAATTTGCGGCAACTACAACTCCATCAATCGAAGCACAAATGTCTTCTACTATTTTGTCGTCTAGGTTCAAAACAGCAGCCATTGTCGAAGGGGTTATTTCGCAGGCTTTTTGCATTGCCAAAGCTCTTTGAGATACTAATTTCAATCCGTCTTCAAAAGATAGAGCGCCATTGGCCACCAAAGCAGAGAATTCGCCCAAAGAATGTCCAGCGACCATTTCAGGTTGGAAATTTTCTAAAGTTTTAGCCAAAATAACCGAGTGCAAAAACACGGCAGGTTGAGTTACTTTGGTTTCTTTTAGTTGTTCCGCGGTACCTTCAAACATAATATCGGTGATGCGGAAACCTAAAATTTCGTTGGCTTTTTCGAATAATTCTTTGGCTAGAGGAGAGTTCTCATATAAGTCTTTGCCCATTCCTGTGAACTGTGCGCCTTGACCTGGAAAAACGTATGCTTTCATTTTTTTTAGTTTAAATGTTTAAAAAATTGGTCGTTTCGTAAACCAATTGGGCAACAAAAATAGTGTTTTTTGGCAAAATGCTCTTTTGAAGTTGAATTTCTTTACTGAACCTTTAGTGAAATGATGGATTGTTTATCTTTACGAGGACGTTTTTTTGCGTGAGCGATGGAAGCGGGAACGTACAGCGCGACCCGAAGTTTTTACGTAGGGGCACGCCCAAATCATTTTAATTTTAAATTCAATAACTTTAAAAGTATGCCTTCTGAAAAAGAAAAAATGCTCGCTGGCGAATCCTATCTCAGCAACGACAAACAGTTGGTGCAAGAGCGATTGTGGGCCAAGAAAATGCTCCAACAAATCAATGCTGAGTATATAGTAAACGGCAAAACACGCGGGCTTTTCAAGCAATTGCTGCCCAATGCGCACAAGCGTTTGTATATCGAACCGCCCTTTCATTGCGACTATGGGTACAACATTCACACGGGCGAAAATGTGTATTTCAACCTCAATTGTGTGGTGCTCGATACGATGAAAATCACCATTGGCAACAACGTGTTTTTTGGACCAGGCGTGCATATTTATACTGCCTCGCATCCTTTGGACATCCTAGAGCGACGCACTTTCGAGGTATCTAAACCCGTTACAATAGGCGACGACTGCTGGATTGGCGGCAATACCGTCATTTGCCCTGGAGTGACCATTGGCGACGGTTGCACCATTGGCGCAGGCTCGGTGGTGACCAAAATGATTCCGCCTCATTCGCTGGCTGTAGGCAATCCCGCGCGGGTCATTCGAAAATTGCAGTAATCTTTTTTAGGAGCAGAAAGAAGGGGCTTTTTTATAGGCAAAGTCCCGTGATCCGCTGTATCTTTGCGGCCGAACCCCGGCCACAAAGGATGCCGCTCCTCCCGGGGCTAGAAGGCAATGTCATTAAGTTAAGGAAAAATCAATAATTTGATTGCTGATTTTTGAATAACGATTTTTGATTTCAGATGTGTAAACCACTGAAAAAAAACTAGTCTTTTTTATTTATTAGCACAAAATCTAAAATCAAGAATCGTTAATCTTCAATCTAAAATCTCTTAAGGTAATCACATTGGACTAGAGGGCAAGAAAGGGCTTGATTAGCCAACATCCCGAAAATAAAATTAATCTATGAAAGTTATCCTACTGACCCCAATGGAAATCGAAGCCGAGAAAGTGCAAAATGCCTTGCAACGTTTTCCATCTTTACAAAATGACTACCAAATTGTGATCTCTGGAGTGGGAAGAGAAACCACTGCCAAAGCGATGATGCATTTGCCTCCACACGATTTGTGTGTGTTAATCGGCTTTGCCGCCATAGTAGGAAAACCCGAAAATTTGCCTGCCGAATTACAATTAGGAATGCCCATTGAAATTACCAATGCTTCGCTTTATGGTTATGAAGGACAATTGTTCGAAAACGGCAAACCTATTTTATCGGAACCCAAAACCAACTTGCTTTGTTTGTCTTCGTTGACTTCGGACAAATTTGTGAAAACGACTAATTTGGCCGATCGCACCGTGGTGAATATGGAAGATTATACCTTTATGTACCTCAAACAACCACAGGATTTTATCGTGCGTATTATTTCGGATTTCTTGCCCCATACCCACGAAATAGACTTTTTTGAAGAAGTAAAACCCATTGATTTTTACAAAGCCATCGAAGCGATTGAGAGTGTTTTTTAAGTTATCAGTTATTAGCTGTGCATTTGTGATCTTAACTCATAGTGGCTTAAATGCAAAAAGTGATTACGAAATAAATCACTAATCACTTTTTACTAATTACTTTTACTTTTCACTTCTCACTCTATTGAAGCAATAATTTCTAGCAATTGGGCTTTTAATTCTTCGTTGGTGATTCCTTTTTCTGCATCAAAATTGGTGGCAAAACTCGGCAGTGAAAAAGCACCTTTTACATCGGCTCCTTGGAAAGGGAATCTGTTTTTGGCCATTTCCAAAACCGAAGCACCTCCTCGTGGTCCGGGTGACGTGGCGAGCAAAAGCGTGGGTTTTTCCTGAAAAGTTTTACCGTTGATGCGGGAAGTCCAATCTAAAATATTTTTGAAAGCAGTCGAATACGCGCCATTGTGTTCGGCAAAAGAAATGACAATAAGATCTGCACTGCCCAGTTTGGCAAAAAAATCGTGAGCCAATTGAGGAATTCCCGTTTTGGCTTCTTTATCTACTGAAAAGAGAGGCATTTCATAGTCATTCAAATCCAATAATTCCACCAAAGCATTGGTAAATTGATTCGCGGCATACGTTGCCAATTGCTTGTTGATAGAGTTCGCACTAGAGGATGCGCCAAAAGCTACTATTTTTTTCATGAGGTTTACTTTTTATTCATGTAATATGTCAGAGCTCCCGACGGGCATTTTTTTACTGTACTGATAATGGCATCAGTAGTGGAATTTTCGGGAACAATCCACGGTTTTTCTCTAGGTTTAAATACGTCGGGATTGTTTTTTACACATTCGGCAGCGTGTTTGCATAAGCTGTTTTTCCAAACAATGGTTACCTCGCCATTGCTGTACTCTTTAGTTAAATCTTTAGCATCCATGATTATTAAAGTTTAGGTTATAATCTATCTTGAAATTCTGGAGTTGTGTCGAATACTTTTTTGGCAAACGGACAAAGCGGTATGATTTTTATGTTTTTTTCTCGCGCATACGCAACAGCTTGAGCGACCATTTGTTTACCAAAACCTTTCCCTTCATTGCCAGGATTTACACCTGTGTGGTCAATTATGATTTTGTCTTCCCCAGCAAAAACAAACGTCATTTCTGCTTCTTGTTTGCCCTCAATTTCAATAAAAAAACTCCCTTTTTTATCGTTGATTTTTACTTGTACTTCGTTCATAATTATTTTTTACTGATTACTAGGAACTGATTACTGACTACTTTTTATTGTTCCATCGGGATTTCCATCACCAAAAATTTAGCAGCTGTTGTGGCCTTGATGTCAATTTCTGGAGTATCCCAAATTCCAAGGGCATCTCTTTTGCTTAATCGTTCTCCGTTGACTTCTATTTCGCCTTCAATAGTCATAATGTAAAAACCGTTACCTTCTTTTTGTAAGGCTAATTTTTTAGAAAAATCGGCATCAAAATCAGACAAATAAAACCAAGCGTCTTGATGAATCCACACCCCAGCATCGTCAGGATTTGGCGATAGAATTTGAGCAAAATCATTTTTTTGCTCGGTAATGTCCAAAGTGATTTGTTGGTAGCGAGGGGCTACATTGCGGTATTTTGGGAACAACCAAATTTGGAATAGCTTGGTTTGTTGGTCCGCATTGGGATTAAATTCACTGTGCTGAATACCCGTTCCTGCACTCATTACTTGTACATCGCCTGTTTTGATAGTTGCGGCATTCCCCATACTGTCTTTGTGTGCCAAATCGCCTTCTAGCGGAATAGTAATGATTTCCATATTGTCGTGTGGATGCGTGCCAAAACCCATTCCAGCAGCAATGGTGTCATCGTTCAAAACGCGAAGCATTCCAAACTGAATTCTATCGGGGTTGTACCAACTAGCAAAGCTAAAACTGTGATATGCATTCAGCCATCCGTGGTTAGCGTGTCCTCTTGAATCTGCGGTATGTAAAACTGATTTTTTCATCTTCGTATAAATTTAGTGATTACTAGGATACAAAGGTATACTCGTTGTAAGGAAAAGTTACTTAACCTAGATTAAGAAAAAAGTACTTAGTGTTCGGGACTGTTCACTAGATTATAGGCTGCTATTTACTTCTTCAACAGCCTACTCTTCATTTTACTGAAGAATTCAGGCGTAACGCCAATATAGGAGGCGATGTGTTTTTGAGGGAGTTTGTGAATTAGAGTGGGGTATTTTTTGCAGAACTTTTCAAAGCGTTCCTCGGCGGTCAAGCTCAAATTATCCATCAAGCGTTCTTGGTGGGTCACTAAAGAATTCTCGGCGAGTATTCTGAAAAAGCGTTCTAGTTTAGGGAGAGCTTTGTAGAGTTCTTGATGGTTTTCTTTGGTCAGAATGACAACTTCGGCGTCTTCAAGTACTTCAATAAAAAGGTGGCCGGGTTTTCCAGAAATGTAACTATACATATCTCCCATCCACCAGCCTTCGCAGGCAAAATGCAATACGTGTTCGATTATGTTGTCGTTGATAGTGAAGCTTCTCAAAATCCCTGAGTTGACAAAAAAAGTACTTTCGGCCACTTTACCTGCATGCAACAAAACCGATTTGGCTTTGTGTTTTTGTGTCGTTGTTTTAGACAAAAATAAGGCCTCTTCCTCGGGGGTTAAGGCCACGTGTTTGGCAATATTTTGAAGAATTAAAGCCATTTACTTTTTTTCTGGCAACAATTTGAAGTAGGTTACTTTAAAACGATTGTCAACTACTTCGCCAACCACTTCGGCTTTTCTTACTTTAGCACAAAAGCCATCATCTGCATGTGCGTCTCCGTGTTTGTCTATGTGGGTGCCGTCAACAAAATACGTTTTGCCTTCAATTCGTACGGCTAAATCACATTCCTTTCCTTCCATACCAAATTGGCATTGCCCACAAGAAGCTTCTACAATTTGTTTCTTAGGAGTTTCTTTTTTTTCTTGAGCGGAAACCACAAAACTGAATAATGCCACAAAAAGAGTAATTAATTTTTTCATAAGTGCTATAAAAATAGTGTTAGTTTTTTTCAAAAATAGTAATAAAAAAGGACAGGTTGCGACCTGTCCGTACTCTTTTAATGAAAATGATCTTCTTCGATTTCAAATTCGGCATCTTTTTCCCAAATTTCCATTTCGCAGGGTTTGCAATTGAATTTGAGTTTGTATTCCAATTCGCCTTGTTTTAATACCAAAGGTTCTTTTACCTTCTTGTCCATGTTTTCGCGGTGGTATTTTGGGCAACGCTCCAATTCGTATTTGATGCAATATTTGGTGGTCATCACACGTGATTTTCCAGGGTCCCATTGCAATTCAAAGGCTTTTTCGATTTCGGTAACACCATGACGTTCGTAGAATTTTCGAGCCAATTTGTTGGAAACATTGTACATAAAATCCAGCTTGGTTTCTGGATAAGGATGAGAAGTTTTTACCAATTGTTGCTCTTCGCGATGGTAATTTTTCAATCGTATTTCTGACAATTGTTCTAGAACGGTTCTTCGCATTTCGTTGATTTTGGAAATCGGAAGGAACCAATTGTCTGAAAAAATCACGTTGATTTCATCAGCTTTATATGGGGTGAATCCTGTTTTGGCCAAATTGGCTTTGAAATTTTCTGCTAAGGATTCATTGTTTTTGGTGCGTTCTTTGGCATGAACTAAAGTAACGGTACTTACATTGTCATCTTCATCAGTTGCAATTAGTTCGAAACCTTGTTCGTTTTCGGTGAGTAATAAACTGGTGCTAATTTTTCGCACGGCGCTATCTTCTCGAGCTACCAATTTGATGAAAGCGGCATCGTTGTTGCGATATATAAAAGTTCCAGGTTTGATGTCTTTCAAAACATTAGGATAGGTCAAACCGTTTTCTACTTTGTTGATGTAAAGTCCTTCAGCTTCGTTGTTTTCGTTTATGAAACAAAGGCCATCGCCATTGTTTAGGAATTCGCCATTTTCGATTTCGTAGCCTTTCCCAACAGTTTTAATGAGTTTTCCAATGTATTGTCCTTTCGATTTTGGACTTTCCCAAGAACCAATAGATTGATGTCTTTCGTTTACAAAATAATCGGTATAGCCACGATTGAAGGTTTTATCCAAAGCCGAGTCAAAAGTATAAGTACACGTTCCAGAAGAGGCTTTGGTGTAGTTGTCATAGCCATCTCCTTCTAAGAAAGCGTCTAATTTTTGACGTAAATACGACACGTTGTTTTTTACATAAACAATGTCTTTCAAACGGCCTTCGATTTTGAAAGAGCAAATTCCTGCTTCCACTAAATTTGGAATTTGGTCGGAAACGTCAAAATCTTTGATTGAAAGTAAGTGACTGTTTTTGATTAAGGTATCACCGTTGCCATCAATTAAGTTGTAAGGTAAACGACAGTTTTGGGCACAAGAACCACGATTGGCTGAACGTTCTCCATTGGCCACACTCATATAACAGTTACCGCTAAATGATACACAAAGCGCACCAGTTACAAAGAATTCTAGCTCAACATCGGCGGTATCGGCAATTTCTTTAATTTGATGTAAATTCAATTCCCGGGCCAAAACCACGCGTTTCATTCCAGCTTCTTTCAAAAATTTGATTTTATGAGGATCACGGTTGTTGGCTTGAGTACTAGCATGTAAAACGATAGGAGGTAAGTCCATTTCCATAATGGCCATGTCCTGAACAATTAGCGCATCCACACCTATTTCGTATAACTCCCAAATCATTTGACGGCACTCTTCCAATTCGTTATCATACAAAATGGTATTGATAACTACGAATACTTGCACGTTGAATAAATGGGCATATTTCACCAATTCTGCAATATCGTTGATGGGGTTGGTGGCGTTAGATCGGGCGCCAAATTTTGGTGCACCAATGTAAAGAGCATCGGCACCAGCATTGATGGCTGCCATACCGTGAATTAAATCTTTGGCGGGCGCTAGTATTTCTATTTTCTTCTTCATTTTTAAAACTTTAGGCTTTCGGACGTACCCGAAAAAAAGTGTGCAAAGGTCTTATAAAAAAGTTAAGATTTCTAATTCTAGATTGGTTTTTTTTGGTGATTGACGCCTACTCTTATTCACAAATTGAAATAGTCGACTTCATTACAATCGAAATAAGTATACGTTGGCAATTGAATTAATGTAATTTTTATGCTTTCTACCGAATTATTTTCTTTGTATTCTATTAAAAAACAACTTGTATAATCTGTTTTTTATATATAAATAATAGAACGTAATCTTATAATTATATATAAATTGCAGAATATAATCTCATATTTTTATTTAAATTGTAGATTAAATAGTTGGATTCTGGTGTTTTTACTATCTTTGTTTGGAATTAATGAATTGAAATATAGTGGGATATGGTGGATATAAACAGAACACTCAAAGAAAATGTACTGGCAAAATGGGATTCTGGCAAGGTATTGATTGTGATCGGACCTCGCCAAGTAGGAAAAACCACTTTGATTCGGTCGCTTTGTGAAGCTGAAGGGAACTATCTTTTCGTCAATGGAGACGATTCAGAAGATAGATTGTTGTTAGAAAATGCCGGAGAAAACAAATTGCGGACAATTATTGGCGATTATACTACTGTTTTTTTTGATGAGGCACAACGAATAAAAAACATAGGAATGGTTTTGAAAATCATTCACGATCAAATAAAAGGCGTGCGATTGATCGTAAGTGGTTCTTCCGCTTTAGAGATTGCCAATGAAATAAATGAGCCTTTAACAGGAAGAAAATGGGAGTTTAATTTGTTTCCTTTGACGTGGTTGGAGCTTCAAAATCATTTTGGCTATTTGACCCATAAAAAGAATTTGCAACGCTATATGATTTACGGGATGTATCCCGAGGTGATTACGCATCCTATTGAAAGTGAGGCTGTTTTAAAACAAATCGCAGGGAGTTATTTATATAAAGATTTGTTGCAATATCAGGGCATTCGCAAACCGGAAGTTTTAGATAAACTATTACTGGCTTTGGCGTTGCAGTTGGGTTCGGAGGTGAATTATAACGAACTTTCGAGAACGGTTGGTGTCGACAGGGCGTCAGTAGAAAATTACATCGCTTTGTTGGAAAAGGCGTTTGTAGTATTTCGATTGCAGCCCTTAAGTAGAAATGTACGCAACGAGTTGAACACCTCACGAAAGGTTTATTTTTATGATAATGGTATACGGAATGCGATCATTGGCAATTTCAAATCACTCGAATTTCGTCAGGATACCGGAGCATTATGGGAGAATTTCGTAGTTGCTGAACGAGTAAAAAAGCTAAATTATGAACGTTGGCACGGGCGCTATTATTTTTGGCGTACCTACCAACATCAAGAAATAGATTGGGTTGAAGAAACAGATGGCGCTTTTTCGGCTTTTGAATTCAAATGGAATATAAACAAAGCGAATACAAAGTTTTCCAAAACCTTTTTGGATAATTATCTACCTCAAACCACTTTGGTGATTACTCCAAATACCATAGAGGATTTTTTGATGTAATTTTAGTAAGTTGTCCCTTTCTCACTGAGGCAAGTCAAGGTTCCAAAATTGTTTTAGGTCACAAAAAAAAGCCTCAAGAAATAATCCTTGAGGCTTACTAAAGCAGTAGCACTTTGGTTTATCCAGCCAAAGCGTCTTTGATTCTTTTTAAAGCTTCGGTTAATAAAGCTTCGCTGGTAGCATATGAGAAACGAATACAATTTGGATTTCCAAAAGCATCTCCTGTTACAGTTGCTACACAAGCTTCTGCCAAAAGATACATCGATACATCATTAGCATCTTTAATTTCAGTTCCTCTAAGTGTTTTTCCAAAGAAAGAAGAAACATCTGGGAAAACGTAGAAAGCACCTTCTGGAACGTTGATTTTGACACCAGGAATCTCCTTTAATAAACCTACTACTAAATCTCTACGGCTGTGGAAAGCTTGGACCATATGGTTCAATACGCTTGGGTCGGCATCAACAGCGGTAATAGTTGCTCTTTGTGCCACAGAGTTAGCTCCCGAAGTTACTTGTCCTTGGATTTTTGTACATGCTTTTGCGATAAATTCAGGCGCTCCAATATATCCAATTCGGTAACCTGTCATAGCAAATGCTTTTGCAACACCGTTTACTGTAATGGTTTTTTCTAACATACCTGGAATTGAAGCAATACTGCAAAAAGTTCCTGAAAAATTGATATGTTCGTAGATTTCGTCAGCTACTACATAAATATTTGGATGCTTTTCTAATACTTTAGCTAAAGCGGTCAATTCTTCTCTGTTGTACACTGAACCTGAAGGGTTACAAGGAGAAGAGAACCACATCATTTTTGTTTTAGGAGTAATGGCTGCTTCTAATTGTTCTGGTGTGATTTTGAAATCGGTTTCTACAGATGTAGGAACTTCTACAGGAACACCACCTGATAATTTTATGATTTCATAATAAGAAACCCAGTAAGGCGCTGGTAAAATTACTTCGTCACCATCGTTTAACATTACTTGAGCAATGTTGTACAACGATTGTTTGGCACCTGTAGAAACTACAATTTGAGAAGGCGTATAATCTAAATCATTATCTCTTTTAAATTTTCTACAAATAGCTTCTTTTAAATCTTGGTAACCATCAACTGGAGAATAGGTACTGTAGTTGTCGTCTATTGCTTTTTTTGCGGCTTCTTTAATAAAGTCAGGCGTATTAAAGTCAGGTTCTCCCAAACTCAAGCTGATAATATCTTTTCCTTGTGCTTTTAATTCTCTTGCTAATGCTGCCATCGCTAAAGTTTGCGAAGTGGCAAGGTTGTTAATTCTGTCTGAAAGTGGATTCATTTTATAGTAAAAAGTAATTAGTTCGTTTTGGATTTAGCAGCGATTTTTAGGCTAATTCTGGTTTCATTCCCAATTCTTTTAAGTGTTTGAAATGGGCGATTACAGCACTTCGCATCGTTTTGTATTCATAGTAAGGAAGGTTGCATTCTTGAGCGGTTTCCTTCACTATTTTTGCAATTTTTCCGTAGTGAATATGACTGATGTTTGGGAAAATGTGATGTTCGATTTGGTGGTTTAACCCTCCAGTGTACCAATTGATTATCCAGTTTTTAGGAGCAAAATTAGTTGTTGTAAACAATTGGTGGATGGCCCAAGTGTTTTCGATTTCACCGTTT
This sequence comes from Flavobacterium sp. RSSA_27, assembly GCF_051547125.1. Taxonomy (NCBI): domain Bacteria; kingdom Pseudomonadati; phylum Bacteroidota; class Flavobacteriia; order Flavobacteriales; family Flavobacteriaceae; genus Flavobacterium; species Flavobacterium sp. RSSA_27. Next base: position 103,688 of record NZ_JBPTTN010000004.1, on the reverse strand, counting down.
TCATTTGGTAATGGATTGGTGGTTTCTTCTACAACGTGAGCTAGTTGGAATACAACACTTAGTATAAGTCCTGCAGTATAATGCATTACAAAAAAGCCAATCAATACTTTCCACCAAGTTATGCCTATTACCATTGGCAAAACAATCCAAATGGCTACATAAATCATTTTGGTAATGATTAATGTGGTCCAAAGAATTTTTGGACTCTTAGGTTCGCCATACGATAATTTGCGTTTCAAATAATTCTTCATTTGTTTGAAATCGGTAGTAATGGCCCAATTGAAGGTCAATAAACCGTATAAAAAGATGGAATAATAGTGTTGAAAACGGTGGAATTTTTGCCATTTGGCTTCTTTCGTAAAACGAATAATTCTACCTGCGTCTAAGTCTTCGTCGTGACCAGGGATATTCGTGTAAGTGTGGTGTAAAACATTGTGTTGCACTTGCCAGTTGTACACATTTCCGGCTAGGATGTAAATAGAACCACCCATAAATTTGTTGACCCAACTTTTAGTGGAATACGAACCGTGATTACCGTCGTGCATTACGTTCATTCCTACTCCAGCCATTCCAATTCCGATAACGATAGTAAGCAATAAATAAGCCCAAAACGGAAGATCAAGCGTAAGAATAACAAAATATGGAGCTAGAAAAACAGTAAATAAGATAATGGTTTTTAAATGCAATTTCCAGTTTCCTGTTTTTTGTATGTTGTTTTCTTTAAAGTAACTGTTAACCCGAGAGTTAAGGGTTCTAAAAAATTTTAAATTGTCTTGCTTTGAAAAAGTAGGTGCAGTAGTATTCATAGGAATTTTTAAATATTGGCAAATGTAACTATTATAAATTTTCGAATATGCATTAATGCGTTAAAAATTTCCGCGGTAAAATAAGTACTTTTGTTAAAAATTTAATACCATGGATGAAATTCTAAAGTATTTTCCTAATCTAACGGATGTACAGAAAGCGCAGTTTGCCAAATTGGATGTTTTGTACCACGAATGGAATGAAAAAATTAATGTTATTTCTAGAAAAGATATTGATGCTTTGTACACCAAACATGTTTTGCATTCGTTAGGAATTGCCAAAATAAACAAGTTTGAGCCTGGAACTTATGTCTTGGATGTGGGTACTGGAGGTGGTTTTCCTGGAATTCCTTTGGCCATTTTGTTTCCTGAAACACGTTTTTATTTGATTGATGTAATCGCCAAAAAGATAAAAGTGGTCAAAGCAGTTGCAGAAGCTTTGGAATTGAAAAATGTAAAAGCTGAACAAATTCGTGCCGAAAATGTAAAAGGTGATTTTGATTTTATTGTGAGTCGTGCGGTGACCAATATGCCAGATTTTGTTTCTTGGGTAAAAACCAAAATCAAAAAGCAACACAAGCACGAATTGAAAAATGGTATTTTGTATTTAAAAGGAGGGGATTTGACCGAAGAGCTAAAGGATTTTCCGAAAGCTACTGAGTATAATTTGGCCGACATTTTTGAAGATGAATTTTTTGAAACCAAGAAAGTCGTGCACTTGCCGTTGAAGTTTGTGAATTGAAACAAAATATGGATTGTAAATTTTTTGTAAATTTGGTTTAAAATAGTTATTAAATAAAGTAATATAATTTATTAATCCAACGATTATGTATACCACTTATCATTTAGATTCTGCCCAAGACTTTACTCCTGATATTTTAGAAGCTATTAAAATAGCTTTTAAATCAAGACCTATTACAATTACTATTGAGGAGGATTCTAGTTTTGTATGCTCTAAAGAAACTAAAAGTTTGCTTGATGTTCGCTTAAATGATTATTTACAAAACTCGAATGATGTTCAGGATTTTGAAGGATTATTGGACGAGCTAGAAAGTGGAATATGAAATATAAATTTGTCTATAGACCTTTTGTCAAACAAGATTTACAACACGCTACCAATTATTATAAAGCTATTTCTCCTACCTTAGCCAAAGATTTCTTGTACCGAATTAGAGAAGCTAAAAAATATATTGCCCAAAATCCCCAAGGGGACGATGTAATGTATAACGAAATTAGAATGCACAATTTATACCAATTTCCATATCATATTCACTATTACATTGACCACGAAAATAAACAGATTGTTATTCTTGCAATTGAATTCTCTAAAAGAGAAAACTTAAATTTTACTGGCAGAAAGTAAAATAAGCTACTTAGTTGCCTAATTTTTATTAACATTATTTTGTTTTTTTAACAAATCCGAGGCACAGCACTAATTTTAGAGTTTTTTTCATTGTGAGCCAGATGTGCACTTGCCGTTGAAGTTTGTAGTGTAATTTATATTGCTCACAAAAACACACCTATTTGTCCTTTTAACCCCGATGGTAGCGGCATCCTTGTTTGGCGGGGTTCGCCAAGCAAGATATAGCGGACAGCGGGACTTTGCTGGCCAAAATGCCTTTTTGATGCTGTTCCTAAAATAGAGTAAACAACAAACCCCACAAAAATCAATGTTGATTTATGTGGGGTTTTTAAATAGTTGTGTTTAGAAAATTATTCTCCCAAAAACGGATATCTGTAATCTTCTGGCGTTACAAAAGTTTCTTTGATGGTTCTTGGCGAAACCCAACGCAATAAGTTCAAGGCAGAACCCGCTTTGTCGTTGGTTCCTGAAGCTCTAGCGCCACCAAACGGTTGCATACCTACCACAGCTCCTGTAGGTTTATCATTGATGTAGAAATTACCAGCTGCATTTTGAAGAGCAACTGTCGCTTCTTCGATGGCGTAACGGTCTTGGCTGAAGATAGCTCCTGTTAAAGCATACTCAGAAGTGGTGTCTACCAATTTTAAGGTTTCTGTCCAATTGGCATCTTCGTAAACATAGATGGTGATTACAGGACCGAATAATTCGGTTTCCATTGTAGTGTACTTTGGATTGCTGGTTACGATAATGGTAGGTTCGATAAAGTACCCAACGGATTTATCATAATTTCCACCAACAATAATTTCAGCATCAGCATCTTTTTTCGCTTGATCAATGTAGCTAGCTAATTTGTCAAAAGAACCTTCGTGAATTACGGCTGTAATGAAGTTGCTGAAATCTTCTGGAGATCCCATTTTCATTGATTTTACATCGGTAATCAATTGTTCTTTTAAGGCTGGCCACATACTTTGAGGCACATAAGCTCTTGAAGCAGCAGAACATTTTTGTCCTTGGAATTCGAATGCCCCACGAACAATTCCAGTCGCTACTTGTTTTACGTTAGCACTTGGATGCGCTACCACGAAATCTTTTCCACCAGTTTCTCCTACAATTCTTGGGTAGGTTTTGTAATGGTGAATGTTGGCTCCGATTTTTGCCCAGATATCTTTGAATACGTGTGTTGAACCTGTAAAGTGAACTCCTGCGAAATCGCGACTTGCTAGAACCGTGTCGGTAACCATTAAAGCATCTCCAAAAACAACATTGATTACGCCATCAGGAACTCCTGCTTCTTTGAATACATCGATGATGATTTTTGCAGAGAATACTTGGCTGTCACTAGGTTTCCAAACCACCACGTTACCCATCATAGCAGCACTTGCTGGAAGATTGGCAGCGATAGCAGTAAAGTTGAATGGAGTGATTGCGTATACGAATCCTTCTAACGGACGGTATTCTAATCGGTTCCACATATCAGAAGTCGATTTAGGTTGATCAGCATAGATTTGAGTCATGAACTCTACGTTGAAACGTAAAAAGTCGATCAACTCGCAAGCTGCATCAATTTCGGCTTGGTGAATATTTTTAGATTGCGCAATCATCGTTGCAGCATTGATTCTAGCTCTGTATGGTCCAGCAATCAACTCGGCAGCTTTTAAAAATATAGCTGCACGTTGTTCCCATGCCATATTTGCCCATGCTGTTCTGGCTTCTAGGGCGCTAGCAATGGCTTTTTCAATATGTGCTTTTTCGGCTAAATGATACGTTCCTACCACATGTTGATGATCGTGTGGCGCGGTCATAGTTCTAGTAGTACCCGTTTTGATTTCTTCGCTACCAATGTATAAAGGAACATCAATTTTTGAATTCCACATGGCTTTGTATGCTGCTAGAACTGCTGCTTTTTCTGGGGAGTTGGGGGCGTAAGTTTTAACAGGTTCATTGACCGCTTTGGGTACGTTAAAAAATCCTTTTAGCATAATATTTTGATTAAAAAATTAAATTATAAAAAGTTGTTTTGATAGTGTTTAGATTTTAAATTGTTGCAAAAGTACGAACAAAAAATCAAAACTTCGAGCGAAACACAAGAATTAAAGTCAAATTAGTTTAAAGCAAATGAAGCACACAATCGAAAAGTTGGTACAATAACTTTAAAGTTTTTAGTAGTGGTAAAATTGACCATGCTAAAATAACCTTGCATGGCACCATAAGGAGAAGATAGCAAGCAGCCTGAGCTATAGGTATGTTGTTCGCCAGGTTTTAGAACTGGTTTTTTGCCAATCACACCTTCGCCGTCTACTACTTCTTTATGATTTAAAGAGTCGTAGATTTCCCAATGACGCAAATTCAATTGAACAGTATCTTTGCTATGATTTTCAATAGTAATTTGATAACTAAAGGCAAAATGAATTTTGTAGTTTTTGAAGTAAGTACCTTCAAAACTAGTGATTACTGAAATTTTTATACCTCTTGTTATTTGTGATACCATGGGATGGTTAACTACTATGTAATGAGCGACAAATTTACAAAAAAAAACAAAGTATTACTTTTTTTTTGGCTAGTTCGTAATACTAACAGAATTCAAGGCTACAAAGCCAATTACGCGATCATATCTTTGTGTGTTTTCTCTGTAATATACGATTACTTCATATTCATTTTCAGTTTGATAAAAATTACCATCAATACTGTTTTCGGGATCTAGCTTTCCTTTAGCATCTGCAATCACATATTGATAATTGGTAAACCCTTGTTTGATCAGAAGCGCTTTTTCATAAAGGTTTTTTTTCTCATTGTACTCCATTTTGTTTTCAGGAGTAAGGGCAAAGTTGTTGAACATTCCGGTGATGTAGATATCTTTGTCTAAACGAAAGCTTGGTGCAGACAAACTAAAATACACCCAAGCATAGTCTGCTTCAATTTTTTGATTGGTGGCATTTAAGTTTCGTACCACAAAGTTTCCATTGGCATCAAGAGTAAAACTATAAGGAAAATTGGCTCTGGCTTCGTCTGTAAATAAGTAACTGTTATAAATACCTCCATTCGAACTTATCTTAGCAACATTGTTTGAGGCGTTTCGGATTTCTTTATTGTCAAAAAAACGGAATTCATTGCCTGCCCAAAACTGAGTTTCGCTATCGTATTTGTATATTAATTCGTTGCCAATAGTGTATTGTGGAGTAATGTTTTTGATGCCGGTATTGAATTGACGATTTTGTAGCAATAAAACTTTGACATTTTGCAGCGGATTTTGGAATGTAAGGCTTTTAGACGTTATTGAGAAATCTAGATTTTGTTTGCTTTCGATGGTACTTAAATTTCTACCTCTTTTGATTTGCAATCTAACCGAGGCTAGATCTTCGTAGATGATAAACTTTCTAGAAAAAACAACGTCTCTGTCTTCATTCAATATTTTGACCACGTAGTTGCCGCTCAAGGCCAATTGCGTAAACTGATTCGGTATACTTAGTTGGTAATGCGAATACAATTGAAGACAGTTGAAAGAATTTGAATAATCAATAATTCTTTGGTTATCAAGGCCTTTTAAATATTCTTGTTTGGGAATATCCGAAGGCACCCAATTGTAATCACAATGAACGATTTCGTAGTAGTAATTGGCTTCATTCCCAAATAAATCATCAAAATTCAACTCAAAAGATTCCCCTAATTTAAAAACCGGAATTACATTTTGACCATTGTCCATGAAGGAAACAGTTTTAATGTTATAAGGAGGGATTGTTTCTTGAAGTGCTTGGGCTTCAATAGTTTTGCAATATAAAAAACTAAGCAATCCTATGAATATTTTTAAAAAACAATATCGCATTTTTGATTTTTTTGTACTGTAAATATACTAAACCCCTTTGTTTATTACGTTTTTTTGTAGTTAAATCGTTGGCGAGTTTTTTTTGGAAGTAATTTCTGTTAATTTTTTTATAATAATGATTTTGATTTGACGTTAAATCTATAGTTTTACTTTATCAACAAAACATTTTTTATGAAAAAATTCAACCAATTCGCATTGGGTATATTATTGTTTCCAGTAACAATATTAGCCCAAACTATGGATTATGGACAAGCTATTCCATTTGATCCGAATATCAAAACTGGTAAACTCGATAATGGGTTGACCTATTACATTAAAAAGAATGCCAAACCAGAAAAAAAGGTTGACCTACGATTGGTGGTAAACGCTGGTTCTATTTTGGAAGACGATGACCAACAAGGTTTAGCTCACTTTATGGAGCACATGTGTTTTAACGGAACCAAACGATTTCCGAAGAATCAATTAGTAGATTATTTGCAAAGTATAGGAGTTAAATTTGGTCAGCATTTGAATGCCTATACCAGCTTTGACGAAACTGTTTATTTTCTTCCGATTCCTTCTGATAATCCAGAAAAATTAGAAAAAGGATTTCAAATTATCGAGGATTGGGCATTCAATACGGTATTGACACCTGAGGAAATTGATAAAGAACGCGGTGTCGTTTTAGAAGAATATCGTTTAGGATTAGGCGCAGACAATCGTATGTTGGGGCATTATCTTCCTAAAATGATGCACAATTCAAAGTATGCCGATCGTTTGCCTATTGGTCAAAAAGAAATTTTAGAAAAATTCAAATACGAAACCTTAACTCGTTTTTACAAAGATTGGTACCGTCCAAATTTGATGAGCGTCATTGTGGTTGGAGATATTGATGTGGCTGAAATGGAAAAAAAAATTAAAGAACATTTCTCAGCTTATAAAAATCCAGTCAATGAAAAAGTAAGAAAAATTTTTGAAGTGCCTAATCATAAAGAAACTTTTGTGGCGGTAGAAAATGATAAAGAAGCAACTGATGCTCAAGTACAATTACTTTATAAAGATTACAATGCGCCTAAGGAAATCGTGACGGTTGGAGATTTTAGAAGTAATCTTGTAGATGGTTTGTTCTCTACTCTTTTGAATAATCGTTTGAGAGAATTGACAAATACAGCTACACCTCCTTTTGTTTATGGCGTTTCCTATTATGGGGGAACCTATGCTAGAACTAAAAAAGCGTATCAATCCTTTGCTATGATGGCTGAAGATAAGCAGTTAAGTGCTTTGAAAGTCTTGATAAACGAGAATGAAAGAGCTAAAAAATATGGTTTTACTTCAGGTGAATTGGATAGAGCCAAAGCGAGTTTCTTAGCACAAATTGAAAAAAGCTATAACGATAAGGATAAAACCAATTCAGAGAGATTTGTTAGTGAAATGCAATCGAACTTTCTTGAGAAAGAACCGATGCCTGGAATAGAATGGACTTTCGAGACCATGAAAAAATTAATGCCAACTATTACTCTAAAAGATGTAAATGATTTGATAAAAAATTACATCAAAGAAGATAACCGTGTGGTTGTTTTGACTGGGCCTCAAAAAGATAACTTAAAAAAAGTGACTGAGCAAGAAGTTCTAGATGCTTTAAAAGTTAATGAAGCGGATTTGAAACCTTATGAAGACAAGGCGGTAGCGACTAGTTTACTTAGAAAAGAGGTAAAAGCTGGAACTGTAGTGAAAAGAGAAGCCAATGCTACTTTAGGTACGAAAACGTTAGTCTTGTCTAATGGCGTAAAAGTAGTTTACAAAACTACCGATTTCAAAAACGACGAAGTGCTATTTGAAGCTGTAAGTTTAGGAGGAAGCAATTTGTACTCGAATGAAGAAATGAAAAAAGTACAATTTGCCAACGGTGCTCTTGCCGAAGCAGGATTCTCTGGATTGAAATTGAATGACATCAACAAATTCATGACTGGAAAAATTGCACGTGTCAATCCATACATTGGAGGGACAACAGAAGGACTTAGAGGGAATACTACTCCAAAAGATTTAGAATATTTGTTCCAAATGGTGCATGCTTATTTCACTGATTTGAATTTTGATCCAGAAGCTTTTGAAGGGTTTAAACAAAAACAGGTGAGTTTCTTCAAAAATATGGCATCTGATCCTCAATATTTTTTTCAACAAGAGTTTTATGCCTATTTGAATAAAGAAAATCCAAGATTTAACGGAATTTTACCAACAGATAAATCATGGGCGGAAACAGATTATAAATTAGCGTATGACAAATACAAAGAGCGTTTTGCTAATGCAGCCGATTTTGAATTTTTCTTCGTTGGAAATGTAGATGATAAAACCATTGAAGCTTTTGCTACTAAATACTTGGCGTCTTTAACTGCAACAGCAACTAAAGAGAAAACAGTAGACTTAGGTTACCGAATGCTAAAAGGTGATTTGAAGAAAGTGGTAAACAAAGGAACCGATCCAAAAAGTAATGTGAACATTATGTTCTACGGAGAGGCTAAATATTCTCCTAAAGAAGCCTTGGCTTTGGAAGCATTAGGAGAAGTTTTGACTATCAAATTAGTTGAGCAATTGCGTGAGACCGAAAGTGGGGTATATGGTGTTTCTGCTCGTGGTAGTATGAACAAAGTGCCTTATGGTTCTTTTAGTTTCAATATTGGTTTCCCTTGTGGTCCTGATAATGCGGAGAAGCTTACGGCATCGGCATTGAACGAATTGCAAAAAATAATCGCTAACGGTCCAGAGGAAAAAGATGTAGTGAAATACAAAGAAGGAGAATTAGCTGATTATAGAAAAGACAGTAAAGAAAACCGTTTTTGGTTGACTAATTTTACTAGATCATACATCAATGGCAACAATCCTGAAAACGCCTTGAAATACGAAGCAGAAGTGAATGCTATAACTGCAAAAGACATTCAAGATGTGGCTAAAAAGTATTTAACAAAAGACAAAGTAATCGGGATATTGATGCCTGAAAGCAAATCATAAATCACAAAAGAGAACACAAAACCAAAACCTGCTATTTCAATGAAGTAGCAGGTTTTTTTAGGTTAAAATAAAATCTAAATTTTCTTCAAGTTCTGGGCTGATGTGCTGTTCATCAAGTAATGCATCCGAAAGCAGTTTTTTGTTTTCCTGCAAACGAATGATTTTTTCTTCTACAGTATTTTTAGTGATGAATCGAATTACATTTACTTTGTTCAACTGTCCAATGCGATGGGCACGACCGATACCTTGCTTTTCGGCAAAAGGATTCCACCAAGGATCCAAAAACAAAACATAAGACGCTTTGGTAATGTTGAGCCCCACGCCACCGGCTTTTAAGGAAATGAAAAACAATTTTGTGCGCTCTTGCTCTTGGAATTTCTGGACTTGATAGGCGCGTTCTTTTTGTGGGGTAGCGCCAGTGAGTTCGCAAAAATCAATATTGTTTTCGATGCTCCATTTTTTATAAAATTCCAGATTCGACACAAACGAACTGAATACTATCGTTTTTTGATTCGACTGTACCAAGGTTTCCAAATAACGCGTCACTGCCATATATTTTCCAGAATCCATTTCAGACTTAGCATCGACCATTTTTGGGTGATTGCTCAATTGTCTCAAACGCATCAACGTATTGATAATATTGATTTTGTCAATGCCAGAACCATCTGTTTTTAAAAGGGCGTTTCTCGCTTTCGACTTTTCTTCTTCGTATAATTTCTCTTGTTCGGGTTCCATTTCGCAATAGAATACTTGCTCCGAGAGTTCGGGTAAGTCTTTTAAAACTTGCTCTTTGGTACGTCTTAAAATAAAAGGACTCACTAAGGTTTTGAGTTCTGCCAGACTGTTTTCGTCTTGTTTTTTCTCAATCGGAAATTTGTAATGTTCAGTAAAAAAAGCATAACTCCCCAAAATATTCGGATTGATAAATTGCATTTGTGACCACAAATCGTCTAATGAATTTTCTATCGGCGTTCCGCTCAACGAGATTTTATGAGTGGTTTGCAGTTGATTAATCGCTTTAAAGATTTTCGAATTTTTGTTTTTGATGTAATGACTTTCGTCCAAAATCAAATAGCGAAAATGGTATTTTTCTAAAATCGAAAAATCTCTCGCTACCACCGCATAACTGGTAAAGATCAAGTCGTATTTTTCTAATTTTTTAGATAGTAATTTTCGGTCTTGACCTACATACTGAATTCTTCGAAAGTGAGGCGTAAATTTTCTAGCTTCATTGTACCAATTGAACACCAAAGAGGAGGGAAGCACAATTAACGCTTTTAAGTATTCTTTGGCTACAGGAATTTCATTGCCAAACAAATCGAGCTGAATGTTTTCGGCTTTTTCAATTTCTAGTTTTTCTTGTACCGCGACCAGCGTGGATAAGGTTTGCAATGTTTTTCCCAATCCCATATCATCGGCTAGGCAAGCACCTAATCCGTTGTTGTAATTTTCCAAAAGCCATTGTACGCCTTCTATTTGATACGGTCGTAAGGTGGCTTTAACCAAAGGCGAAGGTTGGTATTGAATAGATTCCTTCACGTGCAAGGACTGTTTCAACTGCGGAATGTCTTCAAAAACCGCAAAATTACTTTTGAGCACCGCAAGATTTCCATTTTTGATTTTGGCTAATTTTGCCATCGCACTGTAGCGCGTCATCCATTCTGACGGAATCAAAAAGTAATTTCCGTTGGGCAAGGCAAACAAGCGATTTTTGTTTTTTATATTCGGAATTAACTCGCTGAAATTAAATTCAAAATCATCACAAACCACCGTCATTTTGATGTCAAACCAGTCGTTTTGAATGGTGTTGGAGAATGCAATCGTTACGGTATTGCTATCGATTTTCTTTCCGTCTATTTTTAAATTTTCTAATGAAAAACCTAAGGATTCTAGCTTTTCTTTATTTTCGATAGCCCATTGAATACTAACATATGGGTCTTGATTGGCTGTATTTTCGTTCAACCAAAACAAATTATTCTCGTTTTTACTTAGTCCCAAATCCAATAAGGCCTCGTTATAGGTGAGTTCGGCATCCGTTCGTTTGAATTGTACCAATTGGATGTTGTTCAAATCCTTCAGGTCGATTTCTGAATGAGTGTTTTTGGGTTTGGTGGCATCAAACACATAGCCGTCATAATCAAATAAAAGCCCAATATAATAGCTGTTTTTGAAAAAGTCATAGACCAATTGTAGGCTACAATGGTGTATGGTTTCGCGAGTAATGACCTCAAATCCTGTAGCCGTAATGTCTACTTTTTTGGCTATGTCTTTGATAAACTTTTCAAAATAATCGGGCACTAATTTTGAGGGGATTTCCACTACTTTTTTGGACAAAAAAGGCGTGATTTTTTTAGAATTAATGTCTTGTAGTTGATACAGTTTATGATGTGCCACAACCCAAGCCGGCTCGTCTAATAAAAGTGTAATTTTAGTATTCGAGGGGTAAAATGTAGTATCAGCATCTTTCAGTTGTAAGGTGTACGAAATCCCGTTGTCGTGTTTGTCAAAATGCAGTTCGGTGCCCAAAGCTTGATTTTGAGTGCTGATTCGGCTGATACGAAAATCTTTTTCTTTCCCCAAGTTCAACGAAAGAGGGAAATCGTTCTCTTGTACTAAAGTATAAAATTGCGCTAAGCTTATTTTTATAAATTGCTCAATACCTAATTTTAACTTTTCATCCTTCAGTAAATCTTCAATAGTTTTGGCCGATTTGGATTTAGTTCGGTATTTCTTAAACAAGGCTTCAGGTTGGAGTACTTCACAAAGCGATACTATTTTTTGTGTTGCAGCATCCAAGTTTCCCAGAGTTATCCCCATACTTTGAAGGACTTCTGGACTGGCTTTTTTTTCTAAATAGGTAATGGTATCCGTATGCCCAACTACATAGGCAGTAGGAATATAGTAATTGAGTCTCGCTTCGAAACTGATGTCAAAGCAAAACTGGAAATGATTTTCGGGTTCCAAAAGTTTATTTGTGATTGATGGTAAACTAACTCAAATTACACCAAAACAATTCGTGCTAATTCGTGACATTCGTGTTGATTTGTCAAAGTTTTATTTATAACAAACCGGGATAATTTCGCCTTTGGCCAAACAGTATTTTTCTACCAATTCAGGAGCAATTTTGCGGGTATAATCTTCTTCGATTACAGTAAAACCGATGCTTCTTAATTTGTCAAAATAGTCACGCCCATAAATGCGTACATGGTCGTATTGTCCAAATATTTTGGCGCGTTCTTTTTGGTCGGTAATCGAGTCATCCGCAAAGGTCACTTCACGATTTAAGTCTTGCGGAATTTGTAAAATAGCCATTCCACCAGGTTTCAACACGCGGTACAATTCCTGCATCGCTTTGGTATCGTCTGGGATGTGCTCCAAAACGTGGTTACACAAAATCACATCGTATTGATTGTCTTCAAACGGCAAATTGCAAATGTCTGCTTTTACATCTGCCAAAGGCGAAAACAAATCGGTTGTGGTGTAGTCCAAGTTTTTTTGTTTGCGAAACAATTTGTAAAAAGCTTGTTCAGGAGCAAAATGCAAGACTTTTTTTGGTGCTGTAAAAAAGTCCGTTTGCTCGTTGAGGTACAACCACAACAAGCGGTGTCTTTCTAGCGAAAGCGTACTTGGAGAAAGCACGTTATTGCGTTGCGTTTCGTATCCGTAAGGCAACATCGATTTAAAGCTTTTGCCATCAATTGGGTCCGTAAATTTGTCACCTTTTAAGGTATAAGCAATGATGGGTCGCGCCACATAACTCAAACGAATTAATAATGGACGCGGAATGGTATTGAGTACGGTTTTGAAAAGTCTTTTCATAGTTGTTACACTAAGATTCACAAAGATTTAGAATTCTCTAGCGGTGTTTATGAATCGTTTTATATTATTTTTTGAAATTTTTGAATTATAATTGATTAGCAATCGCAGTAGATATTGTCTTAATTCAAATTCGTGCAATTAGTGTTTACACCACCAAAGGCACCTTTCTAAACTCCTCTTCTTCATCGCTTTCAATGCCTAATGCTTTGTAAATGTATTTGAAAGTCGATAAAATTTCAGGTTTTCCATCAATGATGGCTACATCGTGTTCAAAGTGAGCACTTGGTTTTCCATCGGCAGTAGTGATGGTCCAGCCGTCTTTGTGTTGTTTGATGTTTTTGGTTCCCATATTGATCATCGGTTCTATGGCCACCACCATACCTTCTACAAAAAGTTTACCGCGACCTCTCTTGCCGTAGTTTGGCATTTCAGGATCTTCGTGCATTTTCTGCCCTAAACCGTGACCTACTAATTCACGAACCACGCCATAACCGTGGGCTTCGGTATATTTCTGAATCGCATTTCCTACATCTTCCACGCGATTGCCTAATCGGAATTCACGAATTCCAACATATAATGATTCTTTGGTAACTTGCAATAATTTTTTCGTTTCAGGTGCTACTTCGCCAATCTCAAAAGAGTAAGCGTGATCCCCATGAAATCCATTTTTGAAAGCCCCGCAATCCACCGAAATCACATCCCCACTTTCTAGCGGTTTGTTGTTCGGGATACCGTGTACTACCTGAGAATTTGGGCTCATACACAACGAATTCGGGAAACCGTACAATCCCAAGAAACTCGGTACTGCACCGTGGTCGCGAATGAATGCTTCGGCCAATTTGTCTAAATATAAAGTAGTCACTCCTTCTTTAATCTCGGAGGCAATCATTCCTAACGTTTTGGAAACAATCAAAGCACTTTCGCGCATCAATTCAATTTCTTCTCTTGATTTTACAATAATCATAGCAGCTAAATTTTCAGTGGGCAAAAGTACGACTTTTAAAATAATTTATCGATTGAACTTTTTCTTTAATTCAAGTTTAAAATAGGATGTACCTATGGAATTTAAGCTACTGATTGACATGCTCATTTTGCTTGTAAATCAACAAGAAAAAAACAATAACTTAGCTAAAAGTTGTTAATACTAGCGCTATGGATAACCAAAAAAATCTAAATGAAAAAGAGGTGTTCAAAATGAAACGATTTGCTTTAGTGGTTTTAGGAATTGCTTTTGTGCTTTATTTGCTAGGCCTCTTTTTAAACTGCGGTCCTCTAAAGGCTTTCGGTGAAGCAGCTATGGTAGGTGGAATAGCCGATTGGTTTGCGGTAGTGGCTTTGTTTAAACATCCTCTAGGTATTCCTATTCCACATACGGCCATTATCCCAAATAAAAAAGACAAAATTGGCGATAACTTAGGGAGTTTTGTTTCGGAAGAATTTTTGGTGAAAAAGAATTTGGAACTCAAAGTAGATCAATTCAATCCTGGATTAAAAGCAGCACATTGGTTGGCTGAGCAAAAAAATGCTTTGATGGTAGGTAGTCTAATTGTTGAACATGTTTTGCCTTCGATTTTAAAAAGTATTGATGATGTCGAAATTCAAAGATTTGTTCAAGAGCAATTTCAAAAAAGGGTGCGTACCATCAATTTTAGCCAATGGATTGCAATAGGCTTGGAAGCTTTGTCTAAAAGCAAAAAACAACAACAGTTGGTTACAAATGTTTTGAAAACTTTATTGGTTGAATTGCAAAACAATAAAGATGTTATTGAGGAGAAAGTAAAAAAGTCCACTCCTTTTTTGACATTTGGACTAGCAGATAAAAAAATTACTACTGCCATTTTTAATGGATTGTATGAGTTTTTAGAACAAGCCAGTTACCCTGAAAGTAAAGTTCGAGAACGCATCGATTCCTATATTCAGGAATTTGTAATGGAGCTACAAACCATGCCTGAATTGCAAAAAAAAGTTAATGATACGGTCTTAGATTTTGTTCAAAAAGAAGAAGTACAATCCTACTTGATAGGAATTTGGGACGAGGTAAAAAAAGGAATTACCGAAGATATTGCCAAAGGTGATGCTTCTTTGATTCAAACAAGTATAGTGAGTTTGCTTCAGCAATTTGGAAAAAATATAGCTTCAGATTTTTTGATGAGAGAAAAAATAAATCTTTTTGTTAAACATGATGTTTTGGAGGTGTTAATCAAAAATAAGCATGCTATTGGCGAATTGATTGCTTCTACGGTTAAAAGTTGGGATGCTGCCGAAGTATCTGAAAAGTTAGAACTACAGGTTGGGAAAGATTTACAGTTTATCAGAATTAACGGAACTCTTGTTGGTGGAATTGTAGGGTTGTTCATTTATTTCATTGAATTATTGCTCTGATTGTAGTTAATGAATTTCCATATTTGCTAATGGCCTCCTTAATTTGTACTTCCATGTTTTGATCAACTGAAATGGAAGGTAATCAATCTACTAATTGCTAAAAAAGAGTAATTTCCTTTTTTTAAAAACAAGAAAAAAAATGATCGCCAAAAATAGCGATCATTTTTACTTAAAAAATAGAATAAAATGGTTGTACTACAACTGACTTTTTAAGAAAAAAGCCATATGTTTTCAATTGAATACTAAATACAATACAAATACAAAACCATTACTACATCTGATTATTGAATCGTGTGAATCAAAGCCAATACTTTTTTGGTTTCGGCTTCAATAGTAGCATAATCTTGATCAGCCATTAATTTTTTGCTAATCAATTTGCTACCCATTCCCACTGCGGATACACCAGCTTTAAACCATCCTTCGATGTTTTCTTTGGTTGTGTCAACGCCACCTGTTGGCATGAACACTAACTTTGGGAAAATATCTTTAATACCGCTTAAGAAATCAGGTCCTAACATGTTGCCAGGAAATAATTTAATAAAGGTAACACCAGCATTTTCGGCAGCAATAATTTCGGTAGGGGTCATACAACCTGGGCTGTATAAAATGTCCTTAGGAATTAAAAATTCGGCTACTTCAGGAACAAACCCTGGGCTAATAAAGAAATCAGCACCCACTGCCAAATAGTCTTTGGCTTGTTGCAGGTTTTTGATTGTTCCAATACCTAACAACATATCAGGCATTTCAGTATTTCGCACTTCAATCATCTTAGTGAAATTGCTCAATGCTGCTTCTCCACGGCTGGTATATTCTACTGCTTTGATTCCTGCTTTGTATATGGTTCTTAGGATTTCGATTGTTACGTTTTCGTCTGCATTAAAGTACAACGGTAACATTCCTTGCTCTTTAATTGCATTGGTAACTTTTTGAATATTGCTCATTCGGATTATATTTTTACTTTGATTACTATTTTTTTAATTTCTCCTTCACCTATCATCGGTGCGTGAACATCTTCTGGAAAGAAAATCACAAACTGTGCATCGGTTAAGTCAAAAAACATATCGGGTTTGTCGTGGAAAAAGCGCACATCTTTTTCAGGATTGTACTCACCATTGGGAATAGAACACTTCTCTCTTGGAATCCAAGCAATGGTTTCTTTGCCTCTCACACAAATTTGAATATCGATATTTTGATCATGACATTCAAACTTTGCCAAACTAGTTTCGGCTTTTTTGCCTTGAGCAGTATTTACAATTACTTTTAGTCCTTCGGCAATGGTAGTGGTTCCGTCAGCCATTGTTGCAATATCATTTTGATGAATATAATCAAATGCTTGAGCAAACAAAGGGTGCAAGCTAGTGTATTTTGCTGCGTTTTTTAAAGAATCTATAATCATGGTTTCTAGATTATCTTGCTACTCTACCAGAAGCATCACCTCCCATAAGTTTGGCTACTTCATCAACAGTTACTAAGTTAGCATCTCCTTTAATGGTGTGTTTCAAACAAGAAGCAGCTACTGCAAAGTCTAATGCATTTTGGTCATCGTCTGGGTAAGTTAACAATCCGTAGATTAATCCACCCATGAAAGAATCTCCACCTCCTACACGGTCAACAATATCAGTAATTTGGTATTGACGTGTTTGCAACATTTGTTTTCCATCATATAAAACTCCAGCCCAAGTGTTGTGAGAAGCCGAGATAGAACCTCTAAGTGTCGTGATCACTTTTTTAGCTTTTGGGAATTTAGCCATCATTTGTTGGCAAACCGATAAGAATGCTTCTGCTTTTACATCGTGTCCGTGTGTTTGAACCGCTAAACCTTCTGGTTTGATACCAAAGTGCATTTCAGCATCTTCTTCATTTCCTAAAATCACATCACAATAAGAAGTTAATTCAGTCATGATCGCTTCACGATCTCCACCATATTTCCATAATTTCGCACGGTAATTCAAATCGGTTGAAATTGTGATTCCTAGTTTGCTAGCTGCTTTAACAGCTTCTAAACAAGCATCTGCAGAACTTTGAGAGATAGCTGGAGTAATTCCTGTCCAGTGGAACCATTCTACTCCTTGAAATACTTCTTCCCAATTTACCATACCAGGTTGGATATCAGACATAGAAGAATGCGCTCTGTCATATACTACTTTACTACCTCTGGATACAGCTCCAGTTTCTAAAAAGTAAATCCCTAAACGGTCACCACCCCAAACAATTTTATCTACACCAACACCTCTTTTGCGCATTTCCATCATAGCACATTCGCCAATATCATTTTTTGGTAAACGCGTTACAAAATCAACTGGAATTCCGAAGTTTGCTAAAGAAACAGCCACATTCGATTCACCACCACCATATACTACATCAAAATTGTCTGCTTGAGAAAATCTTAAAAATCCTTGTGGAGCTAATCTTAACATGATTTCTCCAAATGTTACTACTTTTTTTGCCATTGTACTGTTTTTTAAATTGTTATAATCTTATTTATTGTTTTAATTGTGTATTATCGTGACACTCTTCCGCCTCCATGCCCCGACATGAGTGCTTTAATTTCGTTGACTGTGGCCAAATTGATGTCTCCCGAAATGGAGTGTTTCAAACAAGTGGCAGCCACTGCAAACTCAAGTGCGGTTTGATGGTCATCCGGCCAAGCGATTATTCCATAAATTATTCCGGCCATAAAAGCATCTCCAGCTCCTATACGATCAATAATGTGAGAAATATTGTATTGACGGGATTGTAATAATTGTTGGCCATTCCATAAAGAGGCGCCCACTCCATTGGAAGAAGCATTGGCATGCATACGATGTGTACTTACTATAGTTTTGAGTTTTGGAAATTGCTTCATCCAGGCAGCAAAAACTTGATCTTCGGCATCTTCAGCTTGGGTCGGAATGCCCAATACTTGTTCCGAATTATCGGCTCCGCCTAATAATAAATGACAATGTTGTACTAAACGAGGCATTATTTCATAGGCTTCTTTACCATATTTCCAAAGGGTAGGGCGGTAGTTCAAATCGGCCGAAATGGTTAGACCCATTTTGGAAGCCACTTCTAAAGCTTCTTCACAAAGTTCGGCTAATTCTAAAGAAAGGGAGGGTGTGATACCTGACCAATGAAACCAATCAGCATCTTTAAATAGCGTTTCCCAATCGATCATTCCTTTGCGTAGAGTTGAAAAAGAGGAATCCTCTCTATCGTATACTACTTTTCCTGGTCGTTCAGACGCTCCGTGTTCAAAATAATAAATTCCCAAACGTTTACCTTGGATAAACGGAATAGGTTCAACTCCGAAAGAACGCAACATGCTAATGGAGGATTCGCCAAGTTCATTGGGAGGAACTGCAGTAATAAATTTTACAGGTAGTCCAAATTTGGCTAAAGAAGCCGCTACATTAGCCTCAGCACAACCATAATAGATGTCGAAAGCGGTTGCTTGTGTAAGGCGTAAATGGCTTGGAGGGGTTAATCGTAATAAAATTTCTCCAAACGTAACAATTTTTTTTCCCATAGTGTTGTAGAGGCTATTTGTAATCGATATCATTAAGTTAATTTGCTTCGTGTGCGCACACGGAGATTGCAAATATAAATTAATTTTCTATATTTGTTTTTATCTATTTACTTAAAATTGAGTTAAATTCAATTAAAAAAAAGTCTAAATCCTTAAAAGTCAAAACTTATCGTTACTATAAAAGAAATAGCACAGATGGCCAATGTATCAGTAGGCACGGTAGACCGGATTATTCACAATCGAGGACAAGTTTCGAAGGAGAATATTGCCAAAGTAAACGCTATTATAAAAGAAGTAGGGTACAAAAAAAACGTATTGGCCAGCAATTTGGCGTTGAATAAAAAAATAAAATTTGCTATTTTGATTCCAAGAGTTAAAGAAATAGACTATTGGAATTACCCTATTATTGGTATTGAAAAAGCGATAAAGGAAATTGAGATTTTTGGCGTTTCCGCTGATTTTTGTTTTTTTGAAGATAACGAGGTTTCTTTTTTAAATCAAGCTCAAAAAGTATTACAGGAAGATTATGATGGGTTGGTTTTTGCTCCTGTTTTTCATGATGAGTCGGTTCAATTTTTAGAAAAATACCAAAAAAAGGAAACCCCAGTGGTGTTGATTGATTCCAATCTGCAAGAAATTAATTGGCACACTTACATAGGTCAGGATTCCTATCAAAGTGGATTTTTGGGAGGTAAACTCATCAGCTTTGGTTGTACCATTCCCACCAAAATTCTAATTGTAAATATTACTCGAAATATTAAAAGTACTGTTAGAACTAATGTTAATTTGCAACGGTTAAAGGGGTTTTATGATTATTTTGAGCAAAATACAGAAGAGTCTCTTTTTACATTTACCGAAATTCAAAGTGGATTTGATACGGAACATTTTTTGACCAAAGAACTATTTGAAGGAATTGATGGTGTTTTTGTTCCTAATTCAAGGGCATATTTAATTGCTAAATTCATACAAGATCATCAATTAAAAGGAATTCGTGTTGTAGGTTATGAACTTTTGGATCAGAATGTTGAATTTTTAAACAGTGGTGTCATTCATTTTTTGATTCATCAAAAACCCGAAGAGCAAGGGTATTTGGCGATCAATCATTTGTATAAAAAAATAGTTTTGAATGAAAATTTTTCATCACAATCACATGCCATGCCATTAGAAATAATAGTTAAAGAGAATTACAAAAAATGGTAAATGTAGCAGAAAACAAAAAAATAAGGAGGGAATCAACCAATCGGATAATTGATTAGTCTTATAAAAAGGTACTTTAGACTTTGTTAATCCTTGCGTAAACCCTTGCGACCTTAGCGTTTAAATCACACGCATTTTTTGCTTTTAGGTTAACTCTTATATGTCCTTCATTTCCTTATATGGTTCAAAAACACCCATAATTTTAACCATAACTTCTATGGCTGATATGTTTTAACTCCCAAAAAATCAATCAGGATTTGCCATAATCTTAAACAACTCCGAATTCGAAATCAAAAACCGATTTTCTAAGGCAATCGCCGCCAGTTGAGCCGAAACTAAATTATTTTCACGCGTGTTGATCAAGAACAACGAACTTTCTCCAAACGAAAACAATCGTTCTTCAGATTGCAGCATTGTTTCATTATTTTTAACCAAGCCCTCAATCAAACTGCGTTGTTTGGTAAGCGAGGTGATTTCTGTTTTTTGAGCCGTAATTTTGTTGGTCAATTGGACTCTTTCTAAACTCAAAGCATATTGCGTTTCTTGTACTTTAAATTGCGCCAATTTCAATCCACCTCGTTCTTTTCTTAAAAACAAAGGAAAGGCAAAATTTACTCCAATTTTATAATCATTAAATTGATAATTATCGATATAACTGGGTTCCGATAGATACGAATAGCTCAAATCGATTTTGGGTAATAAGGCATTCGCTTTGAGTTTTCGGTCTACATTGAGCATATCTATTTTGCGTTCCAACGCATTGATTTTTGGATGGTTGGTTATCGAAAAATCTTGATTTTGCAAATCATTCGTGCGTAAGGTTTCCTGAATCGTAGTAGCCAATTTACTTTCTGGAATCAACGCATCCGAAAGTTCTAGTGGAATACTGTTGTCCAACCACAAATAGTTGGAAAGCTCCAATTTGGCTTTTGCTAATTTCAATTCCGAATCCTCCAAACTTAGCGTTCGGTTTTTTACAATGATGCCTGCTTCTATGCTATCAATCGCGGGTTTGTCTCCTTGTTGGATTAAGGATTCGATACCTTTAAAACGAATTTGTGCATTTTTTTGATAGACTTTGTATAACTGAACTTCATCATAGTTTCTTTTCCAGTTGAAATACGCTACCGAAGCATCATACAATACCGCAATGGCTTCAAGTTTTCTTTCGGCTTGGCTCAATTGTACTTGCATTTTGGCCTTGCGAACATCAGCCATTCGTTGGTTAATCAAAAGACCTTGCCCCAACGGCACACTAATCCCGAAAGAGGTTAATCCTTGATTAGGAAGCGTATTTTGTGGGTTTAAGTAAATTCCTTCACTGTTGTCAAAACCCGCTTTAACTTCTATGCCATACCAAGTCGGAATTTTAAAACTACTATTCAAAATAGAATAATAGTCTTTATCCTTGAACTGCTTTTTGTCAAAATCAACTTCTATTTTTGGGTCAAATCCACCTCTTGCCATCATCAAATTGGCTTGAGCACGGGTGATTTCTAAATCGGCATTTTTTACTAAAGGATGGTATTTTTTAACATAACCCAAAAACTCATTATAGCTGAATTCGTTACTTGGACTAACAGCAGTAGTGTTTTGAGCTTGTAAAAAAGTACCGTATAGTATGAAAACAAGTAGGAACTTCTTCATTATTTTTTCTCTTTGGATGATTTTTGTTTAGCTGTTGATTTATAGTAATCTGGTGGGAATCCGTTGAGGGTTCTCCAAATTTCAAACCAAACAGGAACGGTGTTTAACAACGCAATTGTTTCTGCACCAGAGCCTACTCGTAGTTGTTTAGGCCAAGGATCTTCGTTGGGATCTGGAGCAATCAAAACTCTGAATTTTCCATTATCACTAATGAAATTTTCGATGGCTACAATTTGTCCACCAAAAGTTCCGTAGGACATATCGGGCCAACCCGAAAAAACAATAGTTGGCCATCCATCAAACCAAACCCTGATTTTTTCTCCTTTTCTAATTAGTGGCAAGTCAACAGGATTCACAAAAGTTTCTACAGCTATATCATAGTTGGAAGGCATAATGGTAGCAATTGGTGTTCCTTCTTTGATGGTTTCTCCAATTCCAGCTTGTATCGCACGGTTGATATAGCCACTTTGTACCGCTTTGATATAATACATTCCATTACGGATACTGTAGTTGGCATATTGGTTTTCTAATTTGTTTACTTGCGCCTCAGTGTCATACTGATTACTCAGTGCAGTAAATTGATCGCTTTGTGCTTTGGCAACCTTTTCACCATATTCTGCATTTATTCTGCCTACTTCCACTTTGGCATTGATAAACTCATTTTTACTGGTCAAAAGTTTATTTTCTTGGGTAATGATTTTGGCTTCAACTTCTTGTAATTTCAATCTTTTTTCCTCTACATCGGTCAGCGGTTTTAAACCTTCTTTGTTCAGTTGTACCGCGCGATTAAATTGAGTGTTGGCGATTTTGAGTTGGGTTTTTACGGCTTCTAAATCAATTGAGTCGCTTTTTATTTTCAACAAACCTTGTTTGATTTTGTTTTGGGCTTGTTCTAATTTGAGCGTTTTTTCGTTTTCTATATTTTGTATTTGAGAGGAAAGTGTGGTTACTTTTGAACCATACGATTGTAAAGCCTGTTTTTTGGCATTGACTTGATTTTTGGTATTGGCTACCAAATTTGGATCCATATAATCTTCTTTGATCTCTGAAATGAACATGATGGTGTCGCCTTTTTCTACATAATCTCCTTCTTGAACGTACCATTTTTCAATTCGTCCAGAAATCACACTTTGAATGGATTGCGGTCTTTGGTTGGGTTTTAATGTCGTTACGGCTCCAGATCCCGAAATGTTTTGTGTCCAAGGTAAAAATAACGCGATAACCGATAGGATAGAAACCGTCCAGATGATTCTATTTAAAATTTTATAATGTGTTCTATTACTTAAATCCTTTACAGTTTTATAACGCTGTAATGATTCTAAGCTGGTTTTGTTGCCTTCTGAAATATTTAACATGGTTTTATTTTTTTATATCCGAAATGATTTGTCCTTTTTCCATAGTCAGGAATCTGTTGCATTTTGTCTTCCAATACGGATTTTTTGACGATACAATTATCGTCCATTTGTTTAGGTCTGAGGTAATAAAATCAATAATTTCATTAGCTACTTTTTCGTCCATGGCATCCGTTGGATCTTCGTAGAACAATACTTTTGGTTTGTTGATGATACTCCTTGCCAAAAGTATTTTTTGTGCATTCGAGGAGGATAATTGTTGGCCCTCAGGGAAAATTTGAGTATCGAGACCTTTTGGCAATGCTTTGATGTAAGGGCTAAGTTGCACACCATCCAAAGCCCATTTCAAATCTTCATCAGAACAATTTGGATTATTAAAGATAATGTTGTCCAAGATAGTCCCTTCAAAAGGTGTCTCACTATGAATAATGTTACCAATTTGTGAGCGATATTGTTTGAGATTTATTTTCTTAAAAGTATCGTCATTAATATATAAAGCGCCCTCTGAAGATTGAAGTAAACCCGACAAAATTCGTATCAAGGTTGTTTTGCCTGAACCATTTTTACCATCAATAAAAACGCGTTCTCCTTGTTCTATTTTCAAATTGATGTTGTCTAAAATTTTCTTTGCCGCTCCAGGAAATTGAATACCCAATCCTTCCGTTGTAAGCGAAATAGCATGAAAACATTTATTGGCTTCATAATTGGTATCTTCCTCCATATTTAGGTCGGTAACTAATCCTATTTTTTCAACTGCAGTTAAGACATCATATAAGGTTTCAAGTCCTAAAATGATTTTTTCTACAGAATTGATAACTAATAAAATAATGATTTCGGCAGCGACAAACTGACCAATATTCATTTCTTGAGAAATCACTAAATAGCCACCTATGGAAAGTAAACTGGCAGTAATGATCACCTTAAAAACAATCAAATGGCTGAACTGTCTTTTCAAAACATTAAAAAGCGATTCTCTGTAGTGTAGGTATTCACTTGCGAATTTGTCGTTTTTTTGTAAGGCAAAATCATAATTGCGTTCTTTTCTAAAACTGTAATTGTTGCGCGCCATTTCTTGTAGCCAACCCGCCACTTTATACTTGTATTTAGAAACTTTCAAACTGTTCTCTAGTCCAATGAAATAGGAGTATTTAAAGATTAAATAGAGTAATACGATCAATAAAAATCCTAACATAATAAAGTAGGGATGATAGAACGATAGTAAGATGATACCAAAAATGATTTGTAGCAAAGCCGCCGAAAAATCGATTAGTAGTTTTGAAGTCCCTTTTTGAATTGTCATTGTATCAAAAAAACGATTGGCTAATTCAGGTGGGTAGCTATCATATAAATCTTCAAATTTGATTCTAGGTAAACGTGCTGCAAACTCGAATGAAGAGCGAACAAATATTTTTTGTTGTAAATTCTCAGTGATTCTAAGTTGCATTAGCGATAAAATTCCAACTAAGGCTACTCCGATAACTACAAATACAACAAGAACTACCCAGGAAACAGTTACTCTACCCGATTGAATAAAATTGATAATAGCCTGAATACCCAATGGAAGTGACAAACTCACTAAACCAGCAAAAATGGCATAAAAAATAATTTGGTAAACATCTTTTTTGTCTAGTAACAATAAATTATAATAGCGTTGTAATGGTGTCATTAGTTTCGTTTTAAAAGAGTCGTTATTAAATGCGTATAAAAATCGGATGGGCTTACCTCTGAGTTGCAATTGGTGATAGTTTTTAAGTGATTCATCAAAAAATGTTGATGTGAAGCCCCTTCCATTATCGATGAAATTAAACTTTTAGCAAAAGGATACTCAGGATCCACCTCTAGAACCATTTGTACAATTCGATTTATGACTCGCTTATATATCAAAAAGAAGCCTTCTCGGTTCTCTTCATCAACATCCTTGGTGTGTAGGGTTTTGGTAAATTCTTGTATAATGATTTTATTCAAAATACTTTCATTAATATGAGTAGTAGCGCTGTCGTCTTCTACTTTCTCAGTCACTACTTGAATTGCTTTTGTAAGTTTTTCTAGAGGATTGGTAATGTTGTTGGTCAAAAATACCAAACGATACTCCATCCAACTCCAGTACCATGAAGATAAATATACTAATAATTTGTGTTTGTTCTCGAAATAACGGTAAATCGAACTTTCGTTGGAGCCAATTAATTCTCCCAACTTTTTGAAGGTAAATTCTTCAAAACCAATTTCGTTAATCAGTAAAATACTATGTTCAATGATTTTTTTTCCTAAAGTAGATGTTTCAGGATCTTTTACATAGATTTTACTATTTACTTGAATTTTTAGGTTGTTTAAAATACTATCCATGTTGTAATTAGGATTTCGATATAGTTTTAAATTTGTTTTGTAAATCAAAGTTAAATAGGGTATTAATGATAAATCCGTTGTTATGTTGTATAACGTTACGTCCGTTTATCTCGCGACCCAATTGTAAAATTTGATTGATGTATCCTGCTTCAAGTTTAAAAGTGCTGCTAAATTTATATCCAAAAAGCAGCCCAAAACGATTTTGATCAAAGATGTTTTCGATGACAGTATTACCAAATCCAATCAGAATTTCATCGTAAATTGCTACATAAGGTGTGTGGTCGCTTATAGTGTTGCCTTTTAGAGGAACTTGTGCGCGGAACATATATCGAAAACGGTTCGAAAATAAGTAATCGTCTTCTATAGAGAGATTGGCAGTTGAATATCTTCCAATCCAACGCTGTTCTAGTAGGAAACGATGTGACAATTCTACCTTTTTTACTTTTTCAGTAAGTGTTACCATTTCATACATTCGGTGTTCTGTAAAATCTTTCCCAAAGCGGTTGATTGGGATGTCTCCATAAGGATAGGTTTCTGCCAAAGCATAACCCAGACGCAATTGTACTTTGGGATCTAATTGATAATTTACACCAAGGCGAAGTAAGTTTTGTTGGTGGTTTTTAATCCATTCATCTCTTCGCCATTGGAATTCTGTGTGAAGACTTACTTTTGAGTTAAGTTTGAAAGTACCCATATAGTTTAACCATCCAATCGAATTGTTGTCTGTAATTCTTGTACTTTGTGCAAATACGATTTCGGTAAGGAACAGTAGTAGTAAAAATATTTTATTTCTCATGCAGAAGAACTATCATTTAGAAATTTATTCTAAATCCAAAATTCATATCTTGAGGATTCATAGGAATTGGCATAGCGTTGTCCTTAAGATCCAATTGCTCTAAATGTTTTAAACCTCTAACTTCTTTTGGGAATTCTTTGAATCTGTTCTGGTTCAAATACAATTGGGCTAAATTTTTTAACAAGGTAATCTCACCAGGTAAACGTTCTAAATTATTGTTTTCTAAATGGAGCATAGTAAGTTTTGGTAGTTTTGCCAATGCCTCTAGGGATTGTGGTAAATTGATGTTTTTAAATTCATTCAAGTACACTTCTTCAAGGCTTTCAATAGCACTAATTTCATCGGGAACCTTGCTAAAGTCATTGCCGCTCAATTCTAATACTTTTAATTTTTTCAATTTTGATATACCAGCAGGTAATCTTTTTAAATGATCATTACTTAGATTAAGGTATTCAAGGTTTTGGAAAGTGGACCAAGCTGGAGAATCTAAATTCAAAGATTGGTTGCTTAAATTCAAACGATATACTTTTTCTGGTTCTTTTATAGCTTGTTCCCAACTGGTATATACTTTTTTGGTTTCAGGAGAATCAATAATTTGACCACAACATAGCTGTTGCCCCAATACAAATACCAACACAAAATGAATAATAGTTTTCATACGCTGTATTTTTTAAAAAGTGATCATATTACAATATAGTAATTATAGTCACAAAAGTAATAGTATTACTTTTAATTAAAATATTTTTTAACTTTTTATTAGGCTTTTAGTCCTTTTTAATCGGGCTGTAATCATCACTGTGTTTTGAGATAATAGATTTAAAAACTACCTTTATAAGAATTAAACGCAGTATTTATGAGTAAGTATGTCACTGCCCAAGAAGCAGTAAAAGCAGTTCAATCCAATGATAGAGTATATGTTCATGCCGCAGGGGCAACACCCAATGCGTTAACAAAAGCATTAGCGGATCGAGCTTCAGAGTTAAAGAATGTTGAAATTTGTCATTTACATACCGAAGGCCCAGCACCTTATGCTAATCCAGAATTGGCTGCAAGTTTTCATGTGAATTCTTTTTTTATAGCCAAAAATGTAAGACACACGTTAACAGCAGGAAATGGATCCTATACTCCTGTTTTTTTAAGTGAATTGCCGAGATTGTTCCGAAAAAGAGTGGTTCCACTAGATGTGGTTTTTATCCACGTTTCGCCTCCTGATAATCATGGTTATTGTTCTTTAGGGGTTTCGGTAGAAGCCACTGTAGCGGCTATAGAAAGTGCCAAAACCGTTATTGCACAAGTCAATCCTAATATGCCTAGAACTTTTGGAGATGGAATTTTACATGTCTCTGAGATTGATTATTTAGTAGCAGTGGACTGTCCTATTTTTGAAAAAGAAGAAGACATTATTTCACCTTTAGAAGCAAAAATTGGAGCCCATATTGCTTCCTTAATAGATGATAAAAGTACGTTGCAATTAGGTATTGGGTCCATTCCAAATGCAGCTTTAGCCAATTTGATGAATCATAAAGACTTAGGACTCCATACAGAAATGTTTTCCGATGGTGTAATAGATTTAATTTTGAAAGATGTCATCAATTGCAATTACAAAGGCGTTACTCGTGGACGTGTATTGTCAACATTTATGTTGGGTTCTAAACGATTATACGATTTTGCAAATGATAATCCTTTTATTGAGTTAAGAGAATCATCGTATGTAAATGACACTGCTAAAATACGACGCAACCCTAAAATGGTAGCTATTAACTCGGCAATAGAAGTTGATATAACTGGCCAAGTATGTGCAGATTCTATTGGTGGAAGTCTGTATTCTGGAGTGGGGGGGCAAATGGATTTTGTTCGTGGTGCTTCGTTAAGCGAAGGCGGAAAAGCAATTATCGCTTTGCCTTCAGTGACCAATAAAGGAGAGAGTAGGATCGTACCTTTTTTAAAGCAAGGCGCTGGAGTAGTATCTACCCGATCTCATGTGCAATACATCATTACCGAGAACGGAATCGCAGATTTGTATGGTAAAACACTTAAAGATAGAGCTAAGGAAATGATTAAAATAGCACATCCAGACCATCAAGAGTGGATTGATAAAGCTTATTTTGAATTACTTACTACTGGTAGAAGATTTTAGTAAGGGCATACATTAAATAGCGATTGCCTTTATTTTTATACTATCGCAATAAGAGAGGGTTCATGTCTATCTTTAGCTCCCTTATATTTATGAAATATTTAAAAAGCAACTGTATTAAAATTAATATATTTGTCGCAACAAAAAAGTAACCTTATGTTTGGAATAGGAGGAGGAGAATTAATTTTCATCATGTTTATCGTTTTGATGTTGTTCGGTTCTGATAAAGTGCCAGAAATTGCGCGTACTATGGGCAAAGCAATGGCACAATTAAAACATGCAACAAATGATATTAAATATGAAATTCAAAAAGGGGCAGAGGCCAACGGATTGGATCAGAAAACAGTAACCGATTTAACGGGAGGCATCAATACCGAAATAGAAAAAGCCAAACAAAATCTATTTGGCGATTCAACCAATTCCATTACTAGTTTTGCCAATAATTTAACTTCCGAAATCAACAATGCAGCAAACGCGGTAGAAGGAAAACCTTCTGAGGCACCAATCACTGAAGAGAGTAGTCAAATCGAAGGACCTATAAAAAGACAAATGTAATGTTAGACAAGCTAGAAGCATTAGATGTTCAGTTGTTTGTTTTTTTAAATGGTTTAGGTTCTGCAACCTTCGATGGTTTGTGGTTGTTCATCACCAAGCAAGTCAATTGGACTCCCTTTTTTTTGTTGCTTTTATACATCATTTACAAAAAAGTTGGAGCCAAGCAAACCCTTTTTTTATTGCTCTTTGTTGCGGTTTTAATCACTTTTACAGACCAGACAACCAATTTGGTGAAAAATACAGTGCAACGTTTGCGTCCTTGCAATAATACGGATATCAACACCATAATTCGCATAGTGCAATCCAGAAATTCTTTTAGTTTTTTCTCAGGTCACGCAGCCAATTCTATGGCGGTGGCTAGCTTCTTGTTTTTGGTATTGCGAAAAAAGTTTCGGTATTTTGGACTACTCTTCTTATGGCCTTTAATTTTTGCCTATAGCCGAATTTACCTAGGTCTGCACTATCCGTTAGACATTCTTACAGGATATTTTTGTGGTTTTACCTTTGGTTTTGTTTTCTATAAAGGGTATCAAATCTTTCAAAAAAAATATTTTCCAGTTTCTTTTTAGGAGCTTGATCCAGCTGTCCATTACAATCTTTTGGCTTGAAACTGTTTTTTTCTAAGACCAAAAAAGAGCTTCTTCCAGTCGCTTTTTTTAGTCAAGAAAAAATACCGTTCAATCCAAAAGGATTTTCATTCCCATCTGGGCTAGGAATCGTATTTTGAAAAGAGGTATTGGAATTTAAAGCACTCTGCTCACCGTAAGTCCATCTCGAATGGGAAGTAAAACTGTTTCTACCCTTGGGTCATTGGCTAATAAAGTATTGTATTCCAATAATATTTTGGTACTCAAATCATTTTTTTGCAAAGGCTCCACAACTTTACCGCTCCACAAAACATTATCAGATAGAATAATTCCACCTTGGTTCATTTTTGGAATAATGAGTTCAAAATAGTTCAAGTAGTTTTCTTTGTCGGCATCAATAAAAACCAAGTCAAAGGTCAAATTAATGGTCGGAATAATATCAATTGCCTCTCCTAAATGCTGTACAATTTGATTTCCCCAAGCCGACTTGTCAAAATGTTTTCGTTGAAAATCAACCAATTCTTCTTTGATGTCTATGGTGTGAAGTTGTCCATTTTCTTGCATTCCTTCGCACAAACACAAAGCCGAGTAGCCAGTGTAAGTCCCGATTTCAAGAATATTCTTCGGACGAATTAGTTTAGAAATCATACTCAAAACTCTTCCTTGAAAATGACCACTAAGCATTCTAGGTAATAGAATTTTTTGGTAGGTTTCTTTGCTCAAAGCAGCTAAATGAGCGGGTTCTTTTTCGGAATGTTGCTCAATATAATCTTCTAAATCTTGAGATAAAAAATGCATTTGAAGTTGTTTTTGTTTCAAGCTGCAAAGGTATTAATTCACTAGCTAAAATTGATTCGTTATTTAAAAAACAAATCAAAATCTACTTCGATCTCATTTTTTACTTTTATTATTCCTCCCATTTTTACCGGTGGGCTTAGGCCTAGATCAGAAAAAGTAAGCGGTAATCTACCTGTTGCCTGCTGCGTTGATTTGTTGTAAGTCAATACGAAATCTCTATAAGTGAGTGTTTTATTCGTTAAAGTAAAAACAAGAGTACATTTAAAAGAATTATTGGCAGTATATTTTAGGTTGCTGATTGTAACAAAACTATTAGGGAATGTTTTTACTTTTACAGTGCTCTGCAAATCTTTTGTCATTATTCTATTTCCACAGTCTATACTTGTCATGGGTATAGTGGCTTTAATTACATTTTTTTCTAAAGCTTCTATATTTAAAGTGTCTTTTTTATATAATACAGTGCCGCAAGTGTATTTGCCAACAGTAGAATTCCCTTTGATATTAATCTCAATTTTTTGAATTACTCTGGGTAGTTTTTGGTAAAAAAAAGTAGGTTTGGCACTTTCTGTCCAAGAGAAAAGTGCCAAACCTATTAAAAGTAATGAAATTTTTTGTAACATGTATTAGAATGTGATTACTGCTTCAAACATGATACCTTTGAAATTACCTCCATATAAATCATTAGGATTTCCTCCAACAAACTGTGGGAAATCATTATAATTTTGATTCACATATACCAGTTTAGATAAAATATTTTTAGTCATAAACCAGCCCGCTGCAGCTTCAAATCGATTTACAGAAACATTATTGGCATCAGCATTTTTTAGCTTGCCATCAACAAGATTATATCTTGCCCCCAAATAAAATTTTTCTTCAGAACCAAAACGATAGACTATGTCACCAACATATTGATTAACAGTTCTTTTGGTATCAACCCCTCTGCCGTCACCTCCAGAAGCAAACTCGAGTGTTCCAAAAAATTCTAATCCTTTATATTTTATAAATGGGTTAAACATGTAAGAAGTTGCCCAATTTCCAAAACCAGGATTGAATCGCCCAGTATCTTTATTGGCTGCAGGATCAAAATTATTAGCTACAGCTCCTGTAGTATTTGAAGAACTTGGGATGCCTGTATAGGCAGCATGACTCATCACGCCATAAAAACGGCTTCCTGCTCTATCTGAGGAATATAAGTTTCCGCTTGAATTTGCAGTATGGTATAAAGACCCAGTAATTCGAATTCTTAAGTCTTCACTGACCTGTTTATCAAAGCCTAATTTAGCTAAAATGGTAGGGCTTATAGTGGTGTTTGGATTTGGAGCTGCTGTAGTTGGTTTAGCACCAATGATTTCTTGAACATTTTGATTCAATTTAGAATTGGTTACTCCAATCATACTCACAAAACCACTGCGGTTGTAGTAAACTTCCATTCCCATTTCGGTAATAAAAGCATCCATGATATTGTTACCAATAAAAGGATTCACCAAGGAGTTTCCATTGTCTGATCTTCTAAAATGGGCGTCACCGTAGTTATTCTCCATTTGACCTATCTTTATAGTAGTGTATTTCATGAAATCGGCAAGGAAATCTTTTTTTATAAAATCGAGTTTGTCAATTTGTAAGTATCCTCCTTTTACCCAAGTCTCATTGTGATGTCTTGAAGCAAGATATAAATCTAGATTTACTCGAACACCATCATACAACTGTGCACCAATGGTCATGTTGGCAGTGGGTAAATTAAAATTATTTTCAAGGGAGTTTAAACGATAATTGGTAATTTGTCCTCCATTGTTATTCTGAAATGATCCTGTAGGATGGTCATTATAAGACTTGATTCCCTGAAATTGTAATGAAAATGCAGCACCTATATCAATACTAACTCCTTTAAATTCTACGTCGTCTTTTTTTACATCAAAAACGTTAATTCCATTTTTATCTCTTGGAATGAGGTTCTGTATTTGTCCAAAGCGATCTTGTGCATTCATTGCTGAAATGCAGAATACTGTTGCGGTTAAAATTTTAGTTAGTTTCATAGTTGTTTTTATTTAAAATTAAGAGTAAACTTTAGTGTAAGGTCTTTTCCTGTTTTAATGGTTCCTAACATTGCAGTTGGAGCTTTCATAGCAAATTGCTCAAAAGTAATTTTGTTGGATCCGTGAAGAGACACTATTCCATTACTGACAGAAGATTTAACTTGAGTTTTGATTTCTTTACTAACACCATTTATAGTGTAGGTTCCAGTTAAATTCCATGTGGATTCATTGACTTTGTCCGCAGACTTCAAAACATATTTGATTGTCTTGAATTTTTTAGTATTTAAAGTTTCATAGGCTACCTTATCCATGCCACTTTTACCACTCTTTATGGTTTCTACTGGTAAATCAATAGTGATATGATTGATGTCTACTATTTTTCCGTCAGTAACAGTAATATTGGCCGTACCATTTTTTGCTGTTGATGTCATTTCCCAATCATGCATGGTTGAGGTTCCTTCTACAACAAAACTTGTTTTATTGTCTAAAACATAATTTTTTTGTGCTTTTGCTGTCCAAAGGGAACAGATAAGTAAGCAATTCAAAATAAAGTAAGGGATTTTTTTCATCTTTTTTAGTTATTAGTTATTAGTTATTATTTTTTAGGAATTAATGATATATAATTAATTAAAAAAAAACGGAAAGAAAACGAACTTGGAGCTGAGAAAAAGCTGTATTTGTAAGAACTAAAATTGGAGTTGGTTGTTTATAATTTTATAGGCATCAAGGTCAAATCGCTATTAGTTAGTGAATTAATATTAGTAAAAGTAGGAATAATTAATTGATAAAAAAATTTTTTTTGTAAATGAAATATTTATAATACTTCATAATGACTTGATTTGCTAGTATATATAAATGAAAAAAGAGTAATGCTACATAGTTGTGCTATTACTCTTGTGAAAATTTATTTATTCATTACAATTGCTTTGGTGCTTGGAATCTTTTTCTTGACTTCTTGTTTACTTTTTTTAATAGAACTATTGTTCTCTACTATTATGGTAGGAACATTTGAAAGGTATTGGTTACTTATTGCTTCATTCGATAAGGCTATGTTATAAATTTTTAAATCATCAATATCGGCATCAATGCTAACTAATGAATTTACATTTCCTATTTTGAAGAAGTTGCCAATAGTCTGTCTATTGGGGGCGAAAAAAGTTTCGAGTAAAATACCATTTCTATAGATAGCGGCATTTTTGCCGTCGTAAACATAGGTGTAATTATACCATATTTCCTTTGAAAGTGGTAAGGCTATGATGAAGTCGTTTTTGAAACCCCAAGCGGCTATATTCAAGGAAGATTCGGCAGTGGATGTGCCTTGATGGATAAGGCCACAATAGGAGTTGTTTCTTGCAGCTCCATAACCCCAAATGTAATTGGAATTGGTAATATCATTAAATTTGACCCATATGGAAATGGTGCGTGGTGAGTCATTTTGTGGTAAGTTATCTATGTTGGCTACCAAACTTTCGTTAGATACTCTTAGGGCTTTTTTGTCTACTCCAAATCGATCCTTTGTAAACTTACCTATGCCTTGAAAAGCGACTGATTTGTTGGAATTGCTTAAATTTCCATCAAAAGTGAACTCATGTATTGGAGATTGAGCAAACGAAACAAAATAAGTCAATAGAAGTGTTGAAAGTGTTATTTTTTTCATGGTAAAAGCCTTTGGATGAAAAGGTTAGATTAATTATAGCAACTAAACTAAATTCTTTTTTTTCAGGTATGAAACTTTTACGATAAACGGTCTAAAAACTCGTTTAAAACCTATTTTTTTGTTTTCGATGGATTGTTTTTTGAAGTTCTACGGGTACTATTTTTGGAATTTAAGATTGGATGTAATTCTTTGATGAAATGAGCATATGAAAAAAAAATGGGTGCAGCACTTCTTATTGTAAAGAAGTACCACACCCAAAAATCCAATAACAATCTTATTATTAATGTATGGTATTAGAAAGAAATAACAGCTTCAAACATTAAACCGTTGAATTTTCCTTCGTATAAATTGTTAACGTTGTTTCCAATAAATTGATCGTAGTCAACATAATTTTGGTTTACATAAGCTAATTTAGCTAAGATGTTTTTAGTCATGAACCAACCTGCAGAAGCTTCAACACGATTAATAGATGCTTCTTTTGAGTTGTTGTTGTCTAATTGTCCTGAAACTACATTGTATCTACCACCTACATAGAATTGTTCTGTGCTACCAAATCTGTACACTAAATCTGCAGCATATTGATTTACAACTCTTGTGTCATCAATACCTCTAGCTTTTCCACCTTCAGCTCTTTCAAATGTTCCGAAGAACTCTAATCCTTTGTATTTTACAAATGGGTTGATCATGAAAGAAGTTAATTTGTTTCCAAATGCTGGGTTAAAACGACCTGTAGTATGGTTAGCAGCTAAATCTTTAGTTTGGTTGTTGTCTACAGTAGTAGTACCATTTTTGTAAGCTTGATTTGTCATTACACCATAGTAACGGCTACCCGCTCTTTCAGAAGAGTATAAGTTACCACTTGTGTTAGCATTGTGGTATAATGAACCTGTTAAACGTACTCTTAAGTCTTCGTTCAATTGTTTGTCATAACCAAATTTAGCCAAGATAGTTGGGCTAACAGTAGTGTTAGGATTTGGAGCTGTAGCAGTTGGAGCTGAAGGTACAAATTCAACAACGTTTTGGTTTAGTTTAGAGTTGGTTACTCCTAACATACTAACCCAACCGTTTCTGTTGTAGTATACTTCCATACCCATTTCAGTAGTGAAGGCATCCATAATGTTACCTTCAATGAAAGGGTTCATTAAAGCTTGTCCATTATCTGATCTTCTGAAGTGAGCATCTCCATAGTTGTTCTCCATTTGACCAATTTTGATCGTAGCATATTTCATGAAGTCTTTCAAGAAATCTTTTTTAATGAAGTCTAACTTGTCGATTTGTAAGTAACCACCTTTTACCCAAGTTTCATTGTGGTGTCTAGAAGCTAAATATAAATCTAAATTTACACGTACCCCATCAAATAATTGAGCACCAATAGTCATGTTAGCAGTAGGTAAGTTAAAGTTATTACTCAAATTGTTTAATCTATACCCAGTAATTTGATTGCCATTTGGAGCAAGGAATGAACCTTCAGTTTGTCCATTGTATGAGTTCATAGCTTGGAATTGTAAAGCAAAAGCAGCTCCTAAGTCTACACTAAGACCTTTGAATTCAACAGAGTCTTTTTTTACGTCAAAAACATTAAGCCCAGATTTGTCTCTTGGAATCATGTTTTGCATTTGTCCAAAACTATTTTGTGCTTGTACAGCAGTAATACCTAATAAAGCAGCTGCTAAAAAATAAATTACTTTCATTTTGTTTGTTATTTGTTGTTTATTTATAATTAAGATTGAATTTTATAGTAAGGTCTTTTCCAGTTTTGATGGTTCCTAATAATGCAGTAGGGGCTTTCATGCCAAATTCATCAAAAGTGATTTTGTTGGTTCCGCTAATAGTTACTATTCCATGGGATACACTAACTTTTACTTGAGTTTTTAATTCTTTGCTCACTCCTGCAATGGTATAAGTTCCAACAAGATTCCAAGTGGTTTCATTTACTTTGGTGGCTGATTTTAAAACATATTTAATTGTTTTAAATTTTTTGGTATTCATGGTTTCATAAGCCACTTTATCCATACCGCTTTTACCACTTTTGATGGTTTCAACGGCCAAATCAATGTTTATAGCATTGATGTCTTCTACTTTTGAATCAGTAACTGTAATAGTTGCAGTTCCTGTTTGAGAACCTGATTTCATTTCCCAATCGTGCATGGTCGATGTTCCCGCAACTGTGAAAAGGGTTTTGGTGTCTAGCGCATATTTTTTCTGTGCAAAACTTGTATATCCAATAGTCATTACTATTAAGGATAATAAGAACGGTTTTAATTTATTTTTTTTCATGGTTTAAAATTGTAAACTTGTTAATTAGTTTGTTAAAAAGAACGTTTTGATTAGTGATATCTCAAAATAAATATCGTTGATTATTAATATGACAAATTTCACTAGAATTCAGTTGGTGCAATATGATAAAAATCAGGTATTGAAAATTTTAGAAATAATTAACATAATTATATCGTTTTAGTGACAAGTTTAATTGTTTTGGAATGGTAATTATGAAAAAAATAATCAGAAAAAAACTATAAAAATATATTTAGAGTGCTGATTTTTTTGTTTATTCTTGGGCAACTATGTTGTTTTTTTTAGGTCTTGTATTTAGTAAATTGTAATTAAAAATGTTAAATAAAACCATTAACTATTTTAAAAATGGTTTTTACCTATATTTTTACAGGAATTAGTGGTGAAATGGTATTAATTCGATGGTTTTGTGGAAAAATAAGGGATTCGTTAATAAATGCGTTGTTCGTGTAAAAAATGAATAAATTTGTATGATGAATTTAGAAAGAAAAGATATCAGAGCATTGTCTAAAGAAGAGTTACAGCTCTTTTTTTTAAATAATAATGACAAGGCCTATAGAGGTCAACAAGTGTATGAATGGTTATGGACCAAAGGAGCGCATAGCTTTGACGACATGACTAATTTGTCTAAAGCTACTAGAGCCATGTTAGAGGCAAATTTTGTAATCAATCATATTAAAGTAGATACCATGCAACGCAGTGAAGATGGCACAGTCAAAAATGCCGTTCGTTTGCATGATGGGTTGGTGGTTGAATCGGTTTTAATTCCTACCGAAACGAGAACCACAGCTTGTGTTTCGAGTCAAGTGGGTTGTAGTTTGGATTGCAATTTTTGTGCAACAGCACGATTAAAAAGAATGCGAAATTTAGAACCTGCTGAAATTTATGATCAAGTATTGGCTATTGATAAAGAGAGTAGACTCTATTATAATCATCCCTTGTCTAATATTGTTTTTATGGGAATGGGCGAGCCTTTGATGAATTATAACAATGTCTTGAAAGCCATCGAAATGATAACTTCTCCAGAAGGTTTAGGAATGTCTCCAAAGCGAATTATGGTTTCTACTTCTGGTATTCCAAAAATGATCAAGAAATTAGCCGATGATGAGGTGAAATTCAAATTAGCCGTTTCACTTCATTCTGCAATAGACGAAACTCGGGCTAGAATTATGCCTTTTAGTGCCAATTTTCCTTTGAAAGAATTACGTGAATCTCTAGAGTATTGGTACCGTAAAACCAAAAGTAAGGTATCCTATGAATATGTTGTTTGGAAAGGAATCAATGATGATAAAGCGTCAATTGATGCCTTGGTGAAATTTTGCAAATATGTTCCTTGTAAAGTCAATTTGATAGAATACAATCCTATTGATGATGGTGAGTTTCAGCAAGCATCTGAAGAGGCGATAGCTGCTTATATTAAAGGCTTGCAGGCGATTGGTGTTGTTGTCAAAGTGAGAAGAAGTAGAGGAAAAGACATTGATGCTGCTTGCGGACAATTAGCAAATAAAGAAGCGTAATAATTGAAACATTATCCTATAAATTTAAACTAGTATTATATATGTCTTTTTTTATATTATGTGCTATATTTGAATCCTAAATGAATATCACCTCACAAATAAAACAACCCATCTTTGATGAAATGGAACTTTTCGAGAAAAAGTTCTATGAATCAATGTCTTCAAAAGTAGCCTTACTCAATCGAATTACTTATTATATAGTAAACAGAAAAGGAAAACAAATGCGACCAATGTTTGTTTTTCTTACTGCAAAGATGATTTCTGGAGGAACAGTAGAAGAGCGTACTTATCGAGGTGCTTGTGTGATTGAGCTGATTCATACTGCTACTTTAGTACACGATGATGTTGTAGACGATAGCAATCGCCGCAGAGGTTTTTTCTCCATCAACGCTTTATGGAAAAATAAAATCGCGGTTTTAGTTGGGGATTATTTGTTGTCCAAAGGTTTATTGTTATCCATTGACCACGGCGATTTTGATTTGCTACGAATCATATCAGTAGCCGTTCGCGAAATGAGTGAAGGAGAATTATTGCAAATAGAAAAAGCCAGAAGACTCGATATTACTGAAGAGGTGTACTACGAAATTATCCGAAAAAAAACGGCTACACTTATTGCGGCTTGCTGTGCATTGGGCGCTAGATCTGTAAGTGATGATGAAGTTGTCGTTGAACAAATGCGCAAGTTTGGAGAGCTTATAGGTATGGCTTTTCAAATTAAAGATGACTTGTTCGATTATACCGAAGAAGCTATCGGAAAACCTACTGGAATTGATATCAAAGAGCAAAAAATGACTTTGCCTTTAATTCATGTACTCAATACATGTACTTCAAAAGAAAAAAGTTGGTTAATTAATTCCATCAAAAACCATAACAAAGACAAAAAGCGAGTAAAAGAAGTCATTGCTTTTGTAGTTAACAATGGTGGACTTTCTTATGCCGAACAAAAAATGATTGACTTTCAACAAGAAGCATTAGCTATTCTTGAAAATTTCCCCACTTCAGATTATAAATCGGCCTTGACCTTAATGGTCAATTATGTAATCGAAAGAAAAAAATAATTTTTTTTTTCGTCTGTAAAGTAACGTAATCATTGGTGTTTCTATTTTTTTATCAAAAATAAAACAACTGCATGCAACCTTTTTGTTGCTTGCCTCGTCTATGCTAATAGAAGTCGGTTTTACAAAAACAACAACTGCTGACCAACACGCTTTATTATATGAAAGTAATTCCATTACATCATGAAGAACAAAAATTGATTCAACTTGCGATTGAAAACAATAGGCAGGCGCAACAACAGCTGTATTCAAAATTTTCTTCAAAAATGTTAGGAGTTTGCAGACAGTATATCAAAGACATTCATCAAGCCGAAGATGTAATGATTACCGCATTTATGAAGGTTTTTGTGAATCTAAGAAATTTTGAACATAAAGGAAGTTTTGAAGGTTGGATCCGCAGAATTATGGTCAATGAATGTATTTCTTTTTTGAGAGTTAATAAAAAAATGAACTATACCGAAGACGAGTTTTTTGTAGAAGAAAGTTTTGATGCCATTGGAGATCAGTTCTCCGTAGAAGAAATCCAAACTTTAATTGACACACTTCCAGAAGGCTATAAAATGGTGTTTAATTTATATGCTATAGAAGGATACAAACATCAGGAAATTGCTCAATTGCTTGGTGTTTCAGAAGGTACTTCAAAATCACAATTATCGCACGCTAGAAAAATGTTACAACAGCAGATCAACTGCTTAAAAAATAAGCAAAATGGAACTAAATAATTTTGAACAACAAGCCAAAGAGAAGCTTTCCAATCGAGAAATTGCTCCATCAGCTCAAGCTTGGGACCGACTAGACGCCATGTTGTCTGTCCAAGAAAAGCCAAAGAAAAAAATGACTTGGTGGTATGTGGCAGCAAGTGTAACGGGACTATTATTGGTAGGAACACTCTTTTTTAGCACATCAGAAGAAAGTAATGTTATAACACCATCTCAAGAAATCGTGGTGACTTCTTCTGCAGATAAAGATTCGGTTACTACACAATCTTCTATTGAACCAACAAACGAAGTAAAGATTCAGTCTAAATCCGCTGTAGTAACGAATGTCTCTAAGTTTACCAATAATGCAATAAGAACTACAAAAACAAATCATCAGGAGCTTTCAATCAACAATCCAATCACAACCACCAACAATCCAATTAGTACTACTATCGAAAAAAACACAGAACATAAAGCTATTGCTGCAATAGACGAAAATGTGCCAGTAGTAGCTACAGGAATTCAAAAAAAGCAAAAAATTCAAGTCGATCCTTCTACATTATTATCTCAAGTTGATGGAGAATTAGAACTCTCTTTTAGAGAAAAAGTAATTGCAAAAGTGAATAAAAATTATCAAACCGTTAAAGTGGCTTTGGCCAACAGAAACAATCAAGAATAAAAACAATCAATCATCAATCAAATTTTTTAAAAACTAGTAATCATGAGAAATTTTACCATTTATCTAGCCGCCTTATTTTGTCTATTCGCCAGCAAAATGATAGGGCAAGAATCCTTCGAAAAAAGAGCTAAGGAAATTGCAACACGCATTGAAAAAATCACCAAGGAAGAAAAAGCAGCACTGAAAGAAGAAATTGAGGCCGTAAATCTTCAGCAACAAGCAGGCAAAATTACCAAAGAACAAGCTGACGAGAAAAAGAAAGTATTGGCCGAAGCAAGAGCCATCAATATCGAAGCCAGAGTAGCCAAAGAACAAGAACAATTGAACGAATTGGTACAGCTAAAAGTAGACGGAAAAATCAAAGAAAGTGATTCTTCCCGAACCTTAGTAATTCACTGGGACGACGATTTCGACTTTAAAAATAAAAAGAAAGAAAAGAAATTTGGGGAAAGAAGAACCACGAGTCAATTTGTTTTCGCGGCAGGTTTAAACAATCTTATGGTTGATGGTAAATATCAAGACAAAGACTTTAAATTTATGGGGTCTCATTTTTACGAATGGGGAACAACTTATAACACTAGAATACTTAAAGAGCATAATTTATTGCATTTCAAATACGGTATGTCTGTAATGTATAATAATTTACGCCCTACCGAAAACCGTGCTTTTGTCGTAAACGGTGACCAAACCAACCTAGAAGTGTACGCCAAAAATTTGAAAGAATCCCGTTTTAGAAACGTCTATTTAGTAGTGCCAATGCATTTAGAATTTGATTTTTCGGGCAGTACAATGAACGATGATAAACGTCAATTCAGAACCCACAAATCCCTACGATTTGGAGTGGGAGGCTATGCAGGAATCAATTTAAAATCCAAACAGAAGTTAGAATACCGTGAAAACGATGATAAAGTTTTTGTTAAAAATAAATCTGATTTCAATACTAATAACTTTATTTATGGTTTGAGTTCCTACATCGGGTACAAAGAGACTAGTTTGTATGTAAAATACGACTTGAATCCATTATTTAAAAACAATGCGGTAGATCAAAACAATATTTCAATGGGAATTCGTTTCGATTTTAATTAAAATTAGGAGCGAATCATCAGGCTTTTTCAGGCAACATCGTTCCCGCCATCATTCCTAAACCTCGTGAGCTGAACCCCAGCTCACGAGGTTTTTCCCTTCTGTCGGGGCTATAAGACTAGAATGGTTTTTTTACTTGGAAGAAAGAATAGGAATAATAATGTTTTTAAAAATAATTAGTAGCATTCTATCCAACTTTTTTCAATTGAACCACAAATCCAAAACTTTGAGAACCTTGCGATTTTTCCTTTGCGAACCTTGCGATTAAAATTTCACGCTAATTTGTCGTAAATCAATGCATTCGTGGCTAAAAACTTTATAGACGAATCTATGACGTAATAATCAGGGCGTTCGCATTTAAAAAAGCTAGCCACGAATTACACCAATTGTCACTAATTTTTTACCGAACTTAAATTTGAATTACACTAATTCAATTTGTTTTTAAAAATTAGTGAAATACAAATAGTCATAATTAGTGTTTGTTCGTGTAATTCGTGGCGAAACTTTTAAAAGCGAACGCCTGCGTAATAATGCTAAGTTTAATAATCCAAAATTAACTTTGTATCTTTGGCCTTTGCCAACTTTATACTCTTATACATTGATATCAAAAACAACCATAGATACCGTTTTCGAAACCGCTCGTGTAGAGGAGGTTATTGGAGATTTTGTACAATTAAAGAGAGCAGGAAGCAATTTCAAAGGGTTGAGTCCCTTCTCAGACGAGCGTTCACCATCTTTTATGGTGTCGCCAGTTAAACAAATTTGGAAAGATTTTAGCTCTGGAAAAGGCGGTAATGCAGTAGCTTTTTTAATGGAGCACGAGCATTTTACCTATCCCGAAGCCATTCGATATTTAGCCAAAAAATACAATATCGAAATCGAAGAAACAGAACAAACCGATGCCGAAAAAGCCAATACTGATGTTCGTGAAAGTATGTTTTTGGTGTCTGAATTCGCTAAGAATTATTTTCATTCCACACTATTAAATACCGAAGAAGGCAAGGCGATTGGTTATTCGTATTTCAAAGAAAGAGGCTTCACCAACGAAACCATAAAAAAATTCGGTTTAGGTTATTCCCCAGAAACTTGGGATGCTTTTACCAAAGAAGCTTTGGGCAAAGGATACCAGTTGCAGTATTTAGAAAGCACAGGTTTAACTATTCCAAAAGAAGACCGCCCTTTTGACCGATTCAAAGGCAGGGTGATGTTTCCTATCCAGAGTATGTCGGGGAGAACTTTAGGTTTTGGAGGACGTATCTTAACAAATGATAAAAAAGCGGCAAAATATTTAAACTCACCCGAGAGCGAAATTTATCATAAAAGCAAAGTCTTGTACGGGATTTTCCAAGCTAAACAAGCCATTGCCAAACAAAATAATTGTTATCTAGTTGAAGGGTATACCGATGTAATTCAATTTCATCAAGCTGGAATAGAAAATGTTGTTGCTTCATCAGGTACGGCTTTAACACCCGACCAAATCCGATTAATCAATAGGTTGACCAAAAACATTACCGTACTTTTTGATGGTGATGCTGCGGGTCTTCGTGCTTCCATTCGAGGAATCGATTTGATTTTGGAGGAAGGGATGAATGTAAAAGTGTGTACTTTTCCTGATGGCGATGACCCAGATAGTTTTGCCAAAAAAACATCTTATGATGATTTGGTAGCTTACTTGGAGAACAATGCAAAGGATTTTATTCAGTTCAAAGCTTCTCTTTTAATGAATGAAGCTAAGAATGATCCTATCAAAAAAGCCGATTTGATTCGGGATATGGTCACGAGTATTTCCAAAATTCCTGACCGAATTCAAAGAGAGATTTATTTGCAAGAGTGCTCCAGAATTATGGATATCTCGGAGCAAGTTTTGGTGAGTACCTTGGCTCAGTTAGTCCAAAAAGACATTGCAGAGATTGGGAAAAAACAAAAACAAGAGCAAAAAGCTTTTGAAGTTGTTAAAAATGAGAATCCAGTTCCAACAGAGAAAGTAGATGTACTGTATCGTTTAGAAAGGAAAATCATAGAAATCTTATTACTCTACGGGAATAAAAGCGAAATTTTTGAAGATGTACTTTTAAAAGCGAATCCCGATGGTGATATCGTTCATGTGGTTGAAAAAAAGGAGTACAAAGTTTTTCAGAGAATTTATTTGAGCTTACAAGAAGATGAGGTTGAGCTTGCTCATCCGCTTTTTAGGGCTATTTTTAATGATCTGATTTCGTATTATCTTCAAAATGAAACGGATGGAATCGATAATTATCTAAAAAATTTAAATCCTGAATTTGCCCAAGAAGTTACCGATATTTTAATGGAAGAAGAACAAATCGTTCTTCATAATTGGGAAGGACAAAACATTTTTGTGAAACAAAAAACAGAAACAGTAAGTCAACACACTTCAGAAACTATCATATCCATTCGGGAATATCTAATTAATAAACTAATCTTGGATTTAATGAACGAATTCACTTCAAACCCTGAAGCAGATGTAGAAGAGTTAAAGGTGATGATCAATGATTACAACAAGCTAAAGGTCAACTTGACAGGTGCTATAGGGAGAATTCGTTCTACATATTTATAAAAAAAGGAAGTCAATTGACTTCCTTTTTTGTTTATGTAGTATTAAGTAAATTTTAAATCGAATTATACGATTTCTAAAGTTTTTGCTTTATTAACCAAGTCAACCAAATTGGTTACATTTAGTTTGGTTAACAAACGCAACTTGTAGGTACTAATTGTTTTTTCGTTTAAAGTAAGAATTTCAGCTATTTCATGGTTTTTCTTACCGTCACTCAAATAGCGTAATACTTCTATTTCTCTGTTAGAAAGTTTACGATACAAACGTTCACTTTTACTTTGTTTGGCTATTAAAGCCATGTTTTTACGAACATTTTCGTTTACAATAATTTTTCCTTGCTGTACTTTTACAATGGATTGTCCAAGGGTTTCAAGTTTTTCGGATTTGTGAACATACCCTGAAACACCAGCTTTAATGGCGTTTGGTGCATAAATTTGTTCCGAAAGACTACTATAAATAATAATTTTTGTTTTAGGGAAGTTTTTCAACATTGCCTTAATTTCAAAAATACTCGCCAGTCCTTCCAGTTCTAAGTCAATAATCAATACATCTATGTCCTTATTTTGAAGGATGTCTTGTACCATTGAAAAATTACCAACATTGGCTACTATAGAGATTTCATCGTGGTCTTTAAAATACGATTTAACTCCAAAATGGGTTACAGGATAATTATCTGCTAAACAAACTTTAATCATGGTATTTATTTTTTAAGAGTTGTCTATCAAAATGATGTCATAAATGTAGTAAAAAAAATACAATAAAACTGTTAACTAGTATATTTTTTTTATTTTTTTTCAATTAAACATACAGGTATTGGATTCATTTTGTGTTGGTTAGCTGTATGTAGGCGATTGTAGATCTCAAAAACATCTCTCTCTCTACCCTCAAATTCCGAAATCGATTTTCCTAATTCAACTTGTAGCATGGCCCATTCGAGTTCGTCATAACTAGCCCCCAATTGATCTTCGTCTGATCTGTCATCACCAAATAAGCCATCAGTTGGAGCTGC
The DNA here is from genome assembly GCF_051547125.1 of Flavobacterium sp. RSSA_27. NCBI lineage: Bacteria > Pseudomonadati > Bacteroidota > Flavobacteriia > Flavobacteriales > Flavobacteriaceae > Flavobacterium > Flavobacterium sp. RSSA_27. The sequence continues at coordinate 59,004 of NZ_JBPTTN010000004.1, read as the reverse complement.
AACCAAGATTGAGTTGGGCACTTTCAAAAAATGACCAAGAGCATATACGTCTGATTTTAGCAAATCGGCGATTGGACTTAAATCTACACCACCATCTCCATATTTAGTAAAAAAACCAACGCCAAAATCTTCCACTTTGTTTCCAGTCCCGGCAACCAATAGTCCGTGAATTCCAGCATAGTAATATAAAGTACTCATTCGTAAACGGGCTCGCGTATTAGCTAAAGACAAATTCATTTTAGCTGTATTTTCATAAACGGGAACTGCTGTTTTGAAAGCTTCAAAAACAGGAGTTAAATCAGAAGTGGCATTTTTTACATTTGGGAATCGCTCTTGTAATTGTTTAATGTGTTCTTCAGCTCGACTAACATGTGATGGCGCTTGATGAATTGGCATCATGATACAAAGCACTTCTAAACCTGTTTGTGCACACAGAGTAGAAGTTACAGCAGAATCTATACCGCCAGAAATTCCAATTACAAATCCATTTGACTTTGCATTTAATGCATAATCTTTTAGCCATTTTACTATTTGAGTGTTTACTTTTTCTGGCGATAAAGTCGTTTTTTTAATCATATTAGTTTATGTTTTAAAAAGCAGGAATGTATATTTGCAAAATGTTTTCAAAACGGGATTTTTGTTTTAAAACATTTAAAAGCTAAATTAAATAATTAATATGAAAGGGCGATGAATCCAAGACATAATCTGGAAGAATTAACGGTCCTTCAATTAAAGCACAAATAAATTTTATATTCATGAAAATCTATTTAGTACCATTACTAATTTGTTTCTTTTTACTCTCTTGTGATAAAAAAAATAAAGTTGAAACAACTGTAGAAGAAATTTCAATAGAAATAAAAGCAGATCGATTTGATCAAGCTTTTTTTGAAACAAGACCTGAAGATTTGAGTCAATTAAAACAAAAATACCCTTATTTTTTTCCAACAGGAACCGAAGATGCCGTTTGGATTGAAAAAATGCAACATCCACAATGGAGAGAATTGTATGCAGAAGTGCAAAAAAAGTATCGTGATTTTGAACCCGTACGTCAAGAAATTGAGACCTTGTTCAAACATATTAAAATATATTTCCCAAAAACAAAAACTCCCAAAGTAGTAACCTTAATATCAGAAATGGATTATAATACAAAATCTATCTATGCTGATAGTTTAGTACTTGTTCCTTTGGAATTGTATTTGGGCAAAAACCATAAATTTTATCAGTTTCCAGAGTATATTAAGCAAAATTTGGAACAAAGCCAGATTGTTGCCGATATAGCTTCAAGTTTTGTTCAAACCAAGATTGCACCTGAAGTGGATAAAAGTTTTTTATCACAGATGATTTATTTAGGAAAAGAATTGTATTTGAAAGAATTGTTGTTGCCTGAATATGCTGATGCAAATAGAATTGGATATACCACAGAACAACTCAATTGGTGTGTTGAAAATGAAGGTTATATTTGGCGCTATTTTGTTGATAAAGAAATGCTGTATAGTATGGATTCAAAATTGATCCCTAGATTTTTAAGCCCAGCTCCGTTTTCTAAATTTTATCTAGAGATCGATAATGATTCACCAGGACAAGTAGGAGCATGGATAGGTTGGCAAATTGTGCGCTCTTATATGAAAAATAATGACATTTCGATTAACGAATTGTTGACTAAGAAATCCAAAGAAATTTTCGAATTATCAAAATATAAACCTAAAAAATAATGTCAAATACTCATATCTCAGAAATTAAGTTTCAAATTGAATTAGATGAAAATAAAGTGCCCGAAAAGTTACTTTGGTCCGCAGAAGATGGTGGAGTAACTGCCGAAGAGGCAAAAGCAATTATGCTTTCTATTTGGGATAGCAATCATAAAGAAAGTATGCGAATTGATTTATGGACCAAAGATATGCCAGTTGATGAAATGAAGATTTTTTTTCATCAAACGCTGGTGGCAATGTCAGAAACATTCAAAAGAGCTACCAATGACGAAAAAATGGCAGACACTATGATGGATTTTTGTGATTATTTTGCCGAAAAATTAGAATTGAAAAAATAGATAGTAATCCAGTACTCATAAAAAAATCCAAATTCCAAAAGGTAATAACTTGGAATTTGGATTTTTAATTTTGGAATTTGTTTTTAAAACGTATTGTTGTTTTTGAAAACTTCTTGATTTACTTCGTCTATATAGTGTAATACTTCTTCTTTGCCAGTTGATTCTGTAGAAGAAGTAACAAAATACTGAGGCATTTCGGCCCAATTGTTGGCTAACATTTTCTTTTTATAGGCAGCAATATGCGAATCAATCTTTACGCGACTTATTTTGTCAGCTTTAGTGAAAATAATACAAAATGGAATTTCGCTTTCACCCATATACGACATGAATTCAATATCGATAGTTTGGGCCTCATGGCGGATATCAATAAGCACAAAAGCACATACTAATTGTTCTCTTGATTCAAAATAATCTGTAATGAATTCTTGAAATATTGATTTTGTCTTCTTGGATACTTTAGCATAGCCATAACCAGGTAAATCAACTAAAAACCAATTATTATTAATTAAAAAATGATTAATCAATTGTGTTTTTCCAGGTCTTGCCGAAGTTTTTGCTAATTTTTTATGATTGGTTAGCATGTTAATCAATGAAGATTTCCCGACGTTAGATCGACCAATAAAAGCATATTCTGGCAAAAAATCTTTTGGACATTTGCTCACATCAGAATTGCTGATTATAAATTCTGCAGTAGTGATTTTCATTTTTAGGTACCTAAATCTTTTGGATTAATGAGTCGGTAAATGGGTATGGGTTAACCAATCTTCTAAAATTTTGTTGAATTCTTCAGGGTGCTCCATCATGGCGGCATGCCCACATTTGTCAATCCAATATAAACTTGAGTTTGGCATTAGTTTATGAAATTCTTCTGCAACATCTGGAGGAGTTACTTTGTCGTTTTTTCCCCAAATTATACAGGTTTGTACATGCATTTTTGGTAAATCTTTGGCCATATTATGACGGATAGCGCTCTTGGCTATTGTTAAGGTCTTGATTAATTTGATACGGTCATTCACTGTTGCAAACACTTCGTCTATTAATTCTGGTGTAGCAATTTTTGGATCGTAAAAAACATCTTCTGCTTTTTTCTTGATGTATTCATAGTCTCCTCTTTTGGGGTAACTATCACCCATGGCACTTTCATAAAGTCCGGAACTTCCTGTAATTACAAGGCCAGCTACTTTTTCAGGAAACATTTTGGTATGATACAAAGCTATATGCCCCCCTAAGGAGTTGCCCAAAAGTATAACGCGATCCAACCCTTTATAAGTGATAAAGTTTTTGACATACACGGCAAAGCTTTTTACATTGGTCTTTAAAATATTTTGGGTATAAATAGGTAAATCGGGAATGATTATTCTATATCCCCTTTCAGAAAAATAGCTTGCAACAGCGTCAAAGTTACTTAATCCGCCCATTAGCCCATGAAGGATTACAATTGGGATGCCTTCGCCAGCTTCGTAATAGCTATACTTGTCTTCTATTTTATAGTATTTTTCCATTTATTATGTTGCTCAATTTCAATTTTTACAAATATAGGATTTATTAAATTAAAATAATTTGTTAGGGTTGATTTTTACTGATATAATTCCAAATAGTATCTATTTATATACTACTCATAGTTAAAAATAGAGTCAAATTAACTAGAAAATCATTTTGTTTTTGCTTAGGTTTTAATAAGATTAATTAGCTCTTTTTTTAGAGATATTAACTTTCTTACAAAATTAATTCCAAGGAGGTAACGTGTTGATTGTCCATAAATTAAGGTTTTTTATATTTAAGTGGGTAAACTTATCAACAAAGTGGTATAAAGTGGTAAAATGTGGTAAAATTTTATATATTTTTGCTTTATACAATCAAATAAAAAATTGGTGGACGCAATTATTGGTACATATGAGTGTAAAGTCGATGCTAAAGGACGGGTCATGTTGCCTTCTCCTTTAAAAAAGCAATTGGCAGTTTCTCTTCAAGACGGTTTCGTTTTGAAGCGCTCGGTGTTTCAGCCTTGTTTAGAGTTGTATCCGATGGCAGAATGGAATGTAATGATGCAAAAAGTAAATGGATTGAATCGTTTTGTGAAAAAAAACAATGATTTTATTCGTCGTTTTACTGCTGGTGTGAAAGTAGTCGAGATTGATGCTTTAGGAAGAATGTTGATTCCTAAGGATTTAGTTGGCTTTGCTAGTATTACTAAAGACGTAGTATTTTCCTCTGCTGTGACTATAGTAGAAATATGGGATAAAGATTTGTATGAGAAATCGATAAGTGGAGAGGATCTTGATTTTGCTGATTTAGCAGAAGAAGTTATGGGTAACCTTAATAATAATGACAATGGAATATCATAATCCAGTATTGTTAAAAGAAACGGTTGATGGTTTGAATATCAAACCAGACGGTGTCTACGTAGATGTGACATTTGGTGGAGGAGGGCATTCGGCCGAAATTCTTAGAAGATTGGGACCTGATGGTAAATTGTTTGCTTTTGATCAAGATGAAGACGCTTTGGCAAATGCCTTACCGGATGAACGATTTACCTTAATTAATGAGAATTTTAGATTCATAAAACGCTTTCTTCGTTTTTATGGCGTTAAAAGTGTGGATGGGATTTTAGCTGATTTAGGTGTCTCTTCCCATCAATTTGATGTAGCTGAAAGAGGTTTTTCTACTCGTTTTGATGCAGAACTGGATATGCGTATGAGTCAGAAGAATGATTTGAGTGCCTATCGTGTGGTCAATGAATATGATGATGCAAATTTGAGAAGAGTTTTTTGGGATTATGGTGAGCTAAAAAATGCTCCGGCTTTGTCCAGAACCATTATTGAGGCAAGAGAAAAGCACCCTATCAAAACAACCGAGGAGCTGAAGTTGATTTTGGCGAAATATTTACCAGAAAAAGTTCGTAATAAAGTTTTGGCTCAAATCTATCAAGCCATTCGAATTGAAGTGAATCAGGAAATGGATGTTTTAAAAGAATTTTTAGAACAATCCTTAGAGATTTTGAACCCTGAAGGCAGATTAAGTGTGATCTCATATCACTCCCTTGAGGATCGATTAGTAAAGCGATTTATGAAAAATGGCATGTTTGAAGGGGAACCTGAGCGTGATTTTTTTGGCAATTTTTCAGTGCCTTTCAAAACTATTGGCAAGTTGATTGTTCCCTCGAATGAAGAAATAAAAAGTAATAACAGAGCACGAAGTGCCAAATTGCGTATTGCAGAAAAGAGATAATGATTATGAAACAAGGAATTTACGCCATTTTAAAAGCGAAATATTTGATTCATGATGATGCTATCAAGAATTGGCGTTTTATCGTTTTCCTGATTGTACTTGCTATTCTTATGATTGCAAATACTCAACGATTCGAGCAAAAGGTTTTTGAAATCAATGAGCTAAACAACGAGGTTAAAGAACTCCGTTCTGAATTTGTTGATAAAAGATCCGAATTGATGAAGTTAAAGATGGAGTCTACCGTTTCAAAAAAAATGGAGTCAAAACAAATTTATCCATCAACGGTGCCACCAGTAAAAATTAAAGTTAAAAAAGAAGAAGACCCGAATATATTCGAAAAATTATGGCAGTAGAAGATAAAAACATATCGTATCGTATTTATCTAGTAGCATTTTTTCTGTTCATCATGGCTGCTGCGATTACTGTGAAGCTCACAAATATTCAATGGGTTGAAGGTGATTACTATAGAAAATTAGCCAAAGAAAGAACGGTTAAAAACTTTGTAATTCCTGCCAATAAAGGGAATATTTATTCAGCTGATGGAAGCCTACTGGCAACTTCAATTCCTAATTATGAGATTCGATTTGATGCTAGTGCACCTAAAACAGAAGTGTTTGAAAAAAACATTAAACCATTAGCGGATTCTTTAGGAAAACTATTAAATAAATCTTCAGATACATTTGAGCGTGATTTAAGAAGGGCAAGAGTAAATAAAAACAGATATTTTCTAGTAGCTAGAGATTTGAGTTATACCGAATATATAGCAATCAAAGGTTTTCCTTTATTCAATCTAGGGCCTTATAAAGGGGGGATTATAGTAGAACAAGAAACAGTTCGTGAACATCCTATTGGTAAAATTGCCGAGAGAACAATAGGTTATATAGGAAGAGATGTAAACGGACACATCAATCCAGTTGGAGTAGAAGGAGCGTATAGTAAATATTTGAATGGAAAAGATGGTCGTATTCTCAAACAAAAAATTGCTAAAGGACAATGGAAACCAATTAGTGATGTCAATCAAGTTGAGCCACAAGACGGCTATGATGTGATTTCTACCATTGATGTTTTTATTCAAGATATTGCACATCACGCTTTGTTGAAGCAATTAGAAGAATACCAAGCAGATCATGGTTGTGTGGTAGTAATGGAAACACAAACAGGCTATGTAAAAGCGATTTCTAATCTTGGAAGAAATGAAAAGACAGGCCTCTATTCTGAGCGATTGAATTATGCAGTAAGAGAATCACATGAGCCCGGTTCTACCTTTAAGTTGGTAGATTTAATGGCTTTGTTAGAAGATAAATTAATTGATACTAGTGCTGTTTTTGATACTAAAGGTGGCGAAATTAAATATTTTGGTAAATCGGTTAGGGACTCTCATAAAGGGGGTTATGGTAAAATTTCATTAGCAAGAGGGTTTGAAGTTTCCTCTAATACCGTAATGGTTCAAGCGGTCTACAATAATTATAAATCCAATCCTATAAAATTTGTAAACCATATTAATGCGTATGGCTTAAATAAAAAGCTAGGTATAGGATTTAATGGCGAGGGAAATCCATATATTCCTCAGCCTTCTCACAAAAGTTGGTCTAAATTATCATTGCCATGGATGGCCTATGGTTATGGTGTTTCTGTAACTCCTTTGCAAACTTTAACCTATTATAATGCAGTAGCCAATAATGGAGAAATGGTGAAGCCTTTGTTTGTGTCTGAAATTAAAGAATGGAACAAAACCATCAAGAAATATGACAAAGTAGTTTTGAATCCCAAAATTTGTTCACAAGAGACAATAAAGAAACTCAAAGCAGTTTTGGCAAATGTGGTCAAAAAAGGAACCGGATCTAAGTTGTATTCCAAAGATTTTTCCATGGCAGGAAAAACAGGAACAGCTCAAGTAAATTATGCAAAATCGGGCGGTGCTGAGAAATACTACGCCTCCTCATTTGTAGGGTATTTTCCAGCAGATCATCCAAAATATTCTTGTATTGTAGTAGTGCACAAACCCAATACAATCAATAATAATTACTATGGAGCTGATGTAGCGGGACCTGTTTTTAAGCGAATTGCTCAAAAAATATTTACCGATTCACCAACAACTAATGAAATTAAAAACCTAAATCAAAAAATTCAAAAGCAAGAGCAAAATTATAATTCCTATTATGCCAAAGCTCAAAAAAAAATAAAAGTAATTCCAAATGTTCAGGGAATGATAGGAATGGATGCCGTTGCGTTACTTGAAAATTTAGGTTTAAAAGTAAAAGCAATTGGAATAGGTAAAGTAAAAAAACAATCGCTTCAAGCTGGAGAAGATATAGCTAAAAATGCAACAATAGTATTAGAATTATCATGAAAACACTTAAAGAAATACTGTATAAAGTAGCAATTGAGGCGTTGCATGGCGACACCAATATCGCGGTCAATCATTTGCATTTTGATTCACGAAAATTAGAATCCAATGATGTATTCATAGCAATCAGAGGTACTGTTTCTGACGGACATGATTATATTCAGAAGGCCATAGAATCAGGCGCAACTGCTATTGTTTGTGATGTCTTTCCAAAAGTTTTACATCAAAATGTGACTTATGTTAGAGTAAATGATACTAATGCTGCATTAGCCTACATGGCCGCTAACTTTTATGATAATCCCTCTCAAAAATTAAAATTGGTTGGAATAACAGGAACTAATGGTAAGACTACCATTGCCTCTCTATTATATCAACTTTTTAAAAAAGCGGGGTTCAAAGTAGGTTTGATTTCTACGGTTAAAATTTTAGTTGATGAGACTGAGTTCAAAGCAACACACACGACTCCAGATTCTCTAACCATCAATCATTATTTGGCAACTATGGTTGCAGCTAGTGTCGACTACTGTTTCATGGAAGTAAGTTCCCACGGAATTCATCAAAAAAGAACCGAAGGATTGCATTTCGTAGGAGGAGTGTTTACCAATCTTTCACACGACCATTTGGATTATCATCCCACTTTTGCAGAATACCGTGATGTGAAAAAGTCATTTTTCGACTTTCTACCCAAAACTGCTTTTGCTTTATCTAATGCTGATGATAAAAATGGAGCTGTGATGTTGCAAAACACCCAAGCAATCAAACGTACTTATGCCCTTAAAACTTATGCTGATTATAAAGCCTTGATTCTTGAAAATCAATTGTCGGGCTTATTGCTAAAAATTAATGATAATGAACTTTGGGTAAAATTGATAGGTACATTCAATGCCTATAATTTATTGGCAATTTATGGTACTGCAATTGAATTAGGTTTAGAAAGTTTGGAAGTACTTCGTTTGTTGTCTGAATTAGAAAGTGTTTCGGGAAGGTTTCAATTTATTGTTTCGGCTCAAAATATAACGGCTATTGTTGATTATGCTCATACGCCAGATGCACTAGAGAATGTTTTGAACACGATAAATGATGTGCGTACTCAAAATGAACAATTAATAACTGTGGTTGGTTGCGGCGGAAATAGAGACAAAGCCAAACGTCCTATCATGGGGGGAATTGCTTCAGAAAAAAGTGATAAAGCTATCCTCACTTCGGATAACCCAAGAGATGAAGATCCAGAAACAATTATTGCCGAGATGGAAGCTGGGGTAGCAGTAAAAAACCTCAAAAATATTTTAGTAATCACAGATAGAAAACAGGCTATAAAAACCGCTTGTCAATTGGCTCAACCCAATGATATTATTCTCATTGCTGGAAAAGGACACGAAAACTATCAAGAAATCAAAGGAGTTCGTCATGATTTTGATGATATGAAAATTGTAAAAGAAACATTAATTCAGTTAGGAAAATAACTAAGGACTAAATTCCTTTCATCATTCTTTAAACGGAGATTAAAATTTAAATTTAAAAATAGAAAAATATGCTGTACTACTTATTTGAATATTTGAACAAAACAATGGATATTCCTGGAACAGGAGTTTTTCAGTACATCTCTTTCAGATCAGCTTTGGCATTTATGTTGTCTTTATTGCTTTCTACAATATATGGTAAACGAATTATCGGTTTCTTAAGAAGACAGCAAGTAGGTGAAACTGTTCGTGAACTCGGACTAGCTGGTCAAAATGAAAAAGCAGGTACACCTACAATGGGTGGTCTTATCATTATTTTTGCCACTTTAGTACCTGTATTTTTGTTTGCAAGACTACAAAACATTTACATCGTACTGCTTATTGTAACCACTTTGTGGATGGGAATTATTGGTTTTGTGGATGATTACATCAAAATTTTCAAAAAAGATAAACAAGGATTAAAAGGGATATTTAAAGTTTTTGGTCAAGTAGGATTAGGCCTTATTGTAGGCTCCGTTCTTTACTTTAGCCCAGTAGTAACTGTTAGAACCGATACTGGTAAAGTTGATGTTTTTAAGTCGGTTGCTCAAACAGAAATCCTTCCAGCTCCAATTGAAGAAAAATCTACTGCTACAACAATTCCATTTTTTAAAAATAATGAATTTGATTATGCAGAGTTGTTAGCTTGGACTGGCGAAGGTTATGAAAAATGGGCTTGGTTAATCTTTATTCCAGTTGTTATTTTTATCATAACTGCTGTTTCAAATGGTGCCAATTTAACAGACGGAATCGATGGTTTAGCTGCGGGTACCTCGGCAGTATCGGTTTTTGCACTTGGTATATTCACATTTGTTTCTGGGAATATCATTTTTTCCAATTATCTCAACATTATGTATATCCCCCATTCGGGAGAAATGACAGTTTTTATTTTCTCTTTTGTAGGTGCACTTATTGGTTTTCTTTGGTACAACTCTTATCCCGCTTCTGTTTTTATGGGTGATACTGGAAGTTTAACCATTGGGGGGATCATAGCGGTTTTAGCCATTGCAGTAAGAAAAGAAATGTTGATTCCATTATTATGCGGTATTTTTTTAGTTGAAAACTTTTCAGTGGTATTACAAGTAAGCTATTTTAAATATACCAAAAAACGTTTTGGTGAAGGGCGAAGAATATTTTTAATGTCGCCTTTACATCATCATTATCAGAAGAAAGGCTATCATGAGAGTAAAATAGTTACTCGTTTTTGGATTGTAGCTGTCATGTTGGCTATTTTATCTATAGTAACACTAAAATTGAGATAACATGAGATTAGTTGTTTTAGGAGGTGGCGAAAGTGGCGTTGGAACTGCTATTTTAGGAAAAAAACAGGGTTACGAAGTCTTTGTTTCCGATTTTGGTAAAATTAAGCCAACTTATAAAGACGTTCTTAATCAATATGGAATTCCTTGGGAAGAGGAAAGGCACACTGAGGGGTTGATTCTAAATGCTACTGTGGTAATGAAAAGCCCGGGTATTCCTGATAAAGCGCCGATAGTAAAGAAATTAGTAGAAAAAGGAATATCAGTTATTTCAGAAATTGAATTCACAGCTCCTTTTACTAATGCAATTACAATAGGGATTACGGGAAGTAATGGGAAAACAACCACAACCATGCTTACGTATCATTTACTAAAAACAGCGGGCTTGAATGTGGCTTTAGGGGGTAATATTGGAAAAAGTTTTGCTTGGCAAGTTGCAGAGAACAATTACGATGTATATGTGTTAGAGCTTAGTAGTTTTCAATTAGACGGGATATTTAATTATAAACCACATATAGCAATTCTAACTAATATTAGTCCCGATCATTTAGATCGATACGAATACAAGTATGAAAATTATATTGCTTCAAAGTTCAGAATTACCATGAATCAAACTGAATCAGATTATTTGATTTATGATGCAGATGATGAAGCAACTCAAGAATGGTTACAACACAATACAACAAAAGCACAATTAATACCTTTTTCAATATCAAAAACACTAGAATTAGGAGCATTTTTAAAAAATAACATTATGGAAGTTAAAATGAATCAAGAAGAATTTTCAATGGAGACCGAATACATCGCATTAGAAGGCAAACACAATATGAAAAATGCTATGGCAGCAACATCTGTAGCAAAATTGATGAATATTCGAAATGCTACGATACGCGAAAGTTTATCCAATTTTCAAGGTGTAGAACATCGGTTAGAAAAAGTTCTTAAAATTCAAAATGTACAATACATCAATGATTCAAAAGCAACCAATGTAAATGCTACCTATTTTGCTTTGGATAGCATGAATGTTCCTACAGTTTGGATAGTTGGAGGCGTTGATAAAGGAAATGATTATAATGAGTTAATGTCTTTGGTTCGCGAAAAAGTAAAAGCAATTATTTGTTTGGGAATCGATAATTCCAAGATTATTGCAGCCTTTGGCAATGTGGTCGACGATTTGATTGAAGTTAATACTATGAACGATGCTGTAAGAATGGCGCAACGCTATACTGAAAAAGGAGATGCTGTACTATTGTCTCCAGCCTGTGCAAGTTTTGATTTATTTGAGAATTATGAAGATCGAGGTCGTCAATTCAAACAAGCAGTGTATAATTTGTAAATACAATAAATCAGTATAAAATAGTTGATAATGAAGGAACTAGTAAACAAGTTAAAAGGAGATAGAGTAATTTGGTCATTCGTGGCTTTATTAGCTTTGTTTTCGTTTATGCCTGTTTTTAGTGCCAGTAGTAATTTGGCATATATAGGTTTGGGTAAAGGAAATACGCTAGGATATTTGCTGAAACATCTCGCCCATATTGGTATAGGTTTTTTAATTATTTACTGGGTTCACAAAGTTCCTTATTTGTATTTTAGAGCCATTTCAAAAGCTGCATTGCCTGTAGTTTGGATAATGTTAGCCTATGCTCTAATAAAAGGGACTGTCATAGCAGGAGCTAACGCAAGTCGATGGATTCAAATACCATTTATTCGAATTACTTTTCAGCCTTCTACAATGGCTGCCATTGTTTTGTTTGTTTTTGTTGCTCGCTACTTATCCAAAAAAAGGGAAACTCCAATAGATTTTAAATCCTCATTATTAGAATTATGGTTGCCGGTATTTATTACATTGATTTTTATTTTGCCCTCTAACTTTTCTACCACAGCTTTAATTTTTTCAATGGTAATCATGTTAACTTTTATAGGTAAATATCCTTTAAAATACATTGGTTTTATCATTGGTTCAGGAATAGTGTTGCTGCTGTTTTTTGTACTTGTTGCAAAAGCATTTCCCGATTCTAGATTTTTTAGTAGAGTAGGTACATGGGAGAATCGTATCGAACGATTCATGTCAAATAAATCAGATGAAGACAACTACCAAATCGAAAAAGCCAAAACAGCCATAGCTACAGGTGGTCTTTATGGTTTAGGACCCGGAAAAAGTGTACAGAAAAATTTTCTACCTCAATCCTCCTCTGATTTTATTTTTGCCATTATAGTAGAAGAGTGGGGATTGATAGGTGGCTTATCTGTTGTTTGTTTGTACCTTTTATTAATGTTTCGTTTTGTAATTGCATCCCATAAAGCTACAACTTTGTTTGGAAAATTAATTGTAGTTGCCTTAGGGTTTCCGATGATCTTTCAAGCCATGATCAATATGGCTGTTGCTGTTGAATTATTGCCTGTAACAGGCCAAACATTACCCTTAATAAGTAGTGGAGGTAGTTCGATTTGGATGACCTGTTTTTCTCTTGGAGTAATTCTAAGTGTAACCAAAAAGGAAGAGGAAGTCGCTCAAGAATTGAAAGAAAAACAAATTCGAGAAGAAGCCTTGCAAAAATTGATCGATGCACAAATCGAATCTGAAAATCAAAATGTGGAAGAAAAATATTCTATAGAAGATCATGCTAAACCAATGAATGCGATACTTAATCGATAGTTGCTGATAGTAGTCAATTGTTTGTTTTAAATTTTTTATTATGACAAAATTAAAATTCATATTGAGTGGTGGAGGCACAGGTGGTCATATCTATCCTGCAATTGCAATTGCAAATGAACTAAAAAACAGGTATCCAAGCGCCGAATTTCTTTTTGTAGGAGCCAAAGACAAGATGGAAATGCAAAAAGTTCCTCAGGCAGGCTATGCTATTAAGGGACTTTGGATTGCTGGTTTACAAAGAAAATTAACGATTCAAAATGCCTTATTCCCTTTAAAATTAATAAGTAGTTTATGGGAGTCTAGAAAAATTCTTAAAAACTTCAAGCCCGATGTAGTTATTGGTACAGGCGGGTTTGCGAGTGGACCACTGTTGAAAGTTGCCAACTTTTTGAATATCCCAACAGTTATTCAAGAACAAAATTCCTATCCAGGAATAACAAATAAATTACTGAGTAAAAAAGCAGCAACAATTTGTGTGGCTTATGAAAACTTAGAACGTTTTTTTCCGAAAGAAAAAATGATTTTGACAGGTAATCCAGTTCGTCAAGATTTGATTGATGTAGAAAGTAAAAGAGAGGAAGCTATTTTACATTTTAAATTGAATCCAAATCAGAAAACAATTCTAGTTTTGGGTGGCAGTTTAGGGGCTAGAAGAATTAATCAATTGATAGAAAAAGAACTAAATCACCTTTTAGCCCAACAAGTTCAAATTATTTGGCAATGTGGGAAGTTGTATTTGGATGATTATTCTAAATACAATTCAGGACAAGTACAAGTAGTGGCATTTATTGAAAGAATGGATTTAGTATATGCTGCTGCTGATTTTGTGATTTCAAGAGCAGGTGCTTCATCTGTTTCAGAGTTATGCATAGTTGGTAAGCCAGTTATTTTTATCCCATCTCCTAACGTTGCCGAAGATCATCAGACTAAAAATGCACAAGCTATAGTGGATAAAAAAGGGGCAATTATGATTAAGGAAGCTGCCTTAGATGATGAATTTAGTATAGTTATTGAAGCTTTATTGAAGGACAAAGGAAAACAACAACTCTTGGGGGATAACATTAAAAAATTGGCGTTGCCACAAGCAACAGTTCAAATTGTTGATGCAATTGAAAAATTGATTAAAAAATAAATAGAATGAAGTTGAATTTTTAATATCGAAACATGAACTTAAATCAAATACATAACGTTTATTTTATTGGTATTGGTGGTATCGGTATGAGTGCTTTGGCTCGCTATTTTAAAAATATAGGCAAGGAAGTATGCGGATACGATAAAACGCCATCAATGCTAACGAATGAGCTGATAGAAAGTGGGATAACTATTCATTTTGAAGATAATATTGCATTGATTCCTGCCAATTTTGAACCTGAAAATACGCTAGTGATTATTACTCCAGCGGTCCCAAAATCGCATTTGGAATGGAATTACTTTCTATCTCATAATTATGAAGTAAAAAAACGTGCTGAAGTTTTGGGTATTATAACAAAAGATACGTTTAGTTTTGCAGTAGCTGGGACTCATGGAAAAACAACTACTTCAAGTATTTTAGGGCATATTTTGTATGAAAGCGGGGCTGATGTAACGGCCTTTATTGGCGGAATTGTAGAGAATTATAATTCAAATTTAATTGGAGCTGGCAAAACTGTAACCGTGGTCGAGGCCGATGAATTCGATCGTTCATTCTTGCATTTGCATCCAGATATTGCTTGTGTCACTTCCATGGATGCCGATCATTTAGATATTTATGGAACGAGCCAAGCCATCGAAGCTTCTTTCGAAGAATTTGCTGATAAAGTACAAGATCGATCCAAATTATTTGTTGCTGAGGGATTGCCTCTAAAAGGATTAGTTTGTGCAATAAATAATGAGGCTGATTTTAAAGCATTTAATATACGAGTTAAGGATTCTAGTTATGTTTTTGATGTACAAACACCAACAGAAGTTATTACTGACTTGCGTTTTGGCTTGCCTGGTAGACATAATTTAATGAACGCGTTGATGGCATTGGCAATGGCAAAAACTTATGGCACCCCAACCGAGGCTATTGCTAATGCATTATCAACTTTTAGAGGGATAAGAAGACGTTTTTCATATCAAATCAAACGTTCGAATTTAGTGTATATCGATGATTATGCACATCATCCTACTGAAATTAACGCAGTGCATCAAGCCGTAAGAGAATTGTATCCTAATCAAAAAGTGTTGGCCGTTTTTCAACCTCATTTATTCAGTAGAACCAAAGATTTCGCAGATGATTTTGCATCGAGTTTGTCTGATTTTGATGAAGTATTGTTGTTAGATATTTATCCCGCTCGAGAGTTACCCATGGAAGGGATTACCTCGCAATGGCTTATGGATAAAATGAATACTAAGCATAAAAAATTAGTGTTAAAAGAGCAATTGATTGAAGCTATGCTCTCTTCTGATGCTACTGTAATTGTAACTATCGGAGCAGGAGACTTAGGGGAAATGGTTCCAAGTATAAAACAAGCATTAGATGAAAAAAATTAATTGGTCAACCGTTAGATTGCTGTTCATGTTAGCAGTAGTTGTTTTCTTGTATTCGTTTACAGGAAAGCGAAGTATTGACCGAAAAATCACTAAAGCAGAAGTTGTTTTTGTAGGAGAAAATCAACTTTTTATTGATCAAAAAACGGTTAATAAATTGTTAATAGAAAATAGAACAGACCCTAAAACTATTGGTAGGGATGCCTTAGATTTGAATAAACTCGAGAAATCTATCGATGCGCACCCTATGATTGAAAAATCACAAGTGTCAATTAGTGTTGATGGTGTTTTAAAAGCTGTGGTTAAACAAAAGACTCCAATTGCAAGAATTTATGATGGAGGAGCTTCTTTTTATATTGATTATAAAGGAAATAAAATGCCTTTGTCTTCAAATTATACAGCACGAGTTCTTCTTGTTTCGGGTGAAATAAACGATGAAAATAGAACCGATTTTGCGAAGCTTTTTCGTGTGATTTACGACGATGTTTTTCTTAAAAAAAACATCATTGGAATGCAGATTATGCCAAATGGTAGCGTTTTAATGTTGAATAGAAATTATAATTTTAAAATTGATTTTGGTCAATTGGTAAATGTAGAACAGAAATTCAAAAATTATAAAGCGTTTTTTCAAAAAGTAGTTTTAGACAGTTCAATTGCTAATTATAAAAAAATTGATCTTCGATTTGCGCAACAAGTAGTGTGTACTAAATAATAGAAAATGGAAAAAGAGAATATTGCGGTAGGTCTAGATATTGGAACAACCAAAATAGTAGCCATGATTGGCAAAAAAAACGAATACGGAAAGTTGGAAATATTAGGTGTTGGAAAATCCAAAAGCCTTGGCGTGGCTAGAGGTGTAGTTAATAATATAACTCAAACTATCCAGTCTATTCAACAAGCTATTTATGAAGCCGAAAACAATTCGGGATATAAAATCAAAGATGTTGTAGTAGGTATTGCTGGTCAGCATATTCGAAGTATTCAGCATAGCGATTATATCAGTAGAAATAATCCAGAAGAGGTTATCGGTGATTGTGATATTGATCAATTAATTAGTCAGGTTCACAAATTGGCCATGTTACCAGGTGAAGAAATAATTCATGTCCTTCCTCAAGAATTTAAAATCGATGGTCAGTCTGATATCAAAGAACCTGTTGGGATGTACGGTGGAAGATTAGAAAGTAGTTTTCATATTGTAGTAGGACAAGCTTCCTCTATCAGGAATGTAGGAAGATGTATTCAAAGTTCAGGGATTGAGTTGTCTGGTCTTACCTTGGAACCATTGGCATCTTCTGATGCTGTGTTGAGTCAAGAAGAAAAAGAAGCAGGTGTTGCTTTAATTGATATTGGTGGAGGAACTACTGATTTAGCTATTTTCAAGGACGGTATTATTCGCCATACAGCAGTAATCCCTTTTGGCGGAAATGTGATAACCGAAGATATCAAAGAGGGTTGTTCTATTGTAGAAAAACAAGCTGAGTTGTTAAAAGTAAAATTTGGTTCTGCTTGGCCTGGTGAAAACAAAGACAATGAAATCGTTTCTATTCCCGGAATACGTGGAAGAGAACCCAAAGAAATATCTTTGAAAAACTTGTCTAAAATTATCCATGCTAGAGTTGTGGAAATTATCGAACAAGTTTTTGCAGAAATCAAATTATACGGTCATGAAGATCCACGTAAAAAATTAATCGCAGGTATCGTTTTAACTGGTGGTGGCGCTCAATTAAAGCACATTAAGCAATTGGTAGAGTACATTACAGGAATTGATACTAGGATTGGATATCCAAATGAACATCTTGCAGGTAATTCAGATGTTGAGATTTCAAGTCCACTTTATGCTACAGCAGTAGGTTTGGTGATGAATAGCATTGATAAAAACACTCAAAGCGCTATTAAAATTAACAGAAACCCAGTTGTAGAAAGAGTGCCCTATCCGAGAGACCGTGTTGTCGAAACCATTAAAGCACCAGAAATAGAAACTCCAGTCGTTGTAGATTTGGATGTCAAAGAAGATAAACATGTACCAAATCCAGAATCTACAGAAACAAAAATCCGAAGATCTTTTCTTGATAAATATGTAGATAAGATCAAAGAATTTTTAGATAACGCAGAATAAATACGAAACTAAAGCCCTTTTTGCCCCAAGCAAGAGAGCAAAAAATATAAATAAGAAATTCAAAAACCCAATAAGATGACAAGCAACTCAGAATTTGGAAGCATTTCATTTGATTTACCTAAAAACCAATCAAATGTGATAAAAGTTATTGGAGTAGGTGGTGGCGGTAGTAATGCCATTAACCACATGTTTAAGCAAGGTATTATCGGTGTTGACTTTATAGTTTGTAACACAGATTCTCAAGCGCTGCAAAATAGTTCTGTACCCAACAAAATTCAATTGGGAGTAAATTTAACTGAAGGACTTGGTGCTGGTGCCAACCCAGATGTGGGGCATCAGTCTGCTATTGAGAGTATTGGTGACATTGAAAAAATGTTAGATAGTAATACCAAAATGGTTTTTATTACTGCTGGAATGGGTGGAGGTACAGGAACAGGTGCAGCTCCAGTAATTGCTCAATTAGCCAAAGAAAGAGATATTTTGACAGTTGGTATCGTTACCTTGCCCTTTTTATTTGAAGGTAAAGTGCGTCAAGAACAAGCGATTATAGGGATCGAAAAATTACGAAAACAAGTTGACTCTTTGATTGTAATCAATAATAATAAGTTAAGAGAAGTTTATGGTAATTTAGGTTTTAAAGCTGGTTTTTCTAAAGCTGATGAAGTATTGGCCACTGCTTCAAGAGGAATTGCTGAAGTGATAACGCATCACTATACCCAAAATATTGATTTAAGAGATGCTAAAACTGTTTTGTATAATAGCGGTACAGCTATCATGGGTTCTGCAACTTCATCTGGTGAAAATAGAGCTAAAGAGGCCATTATTGCTGCATTGGACTCTCCATTATTAAATGATAATAAAATTACCGGCGCCAAAAACGTATTGTTGCTTATCGTTTCTGGAACAAATGAGATTACTATTGATGAAATTGGGGAAATTAATGATCATATTCAAAATGAAGCTGGTAATAATGCTAATATTATCATGGGTGTTGGTGAAGATGAATCATTAGGAGATGCTATTTCTGTAACGATTATCGCTACCGGTTTTGATGTTGAGCAGCAGAATGAAATTGTCAATACAGAACCAAAAAAAATCATTCATACTCTAGGTGAAGAGCAAAAAAGTGAACACAATTTGATTCCTACTCCAGTAACTACATTTAATCTAAATGAGAGCAATGAAGATTTAAAATCCGAGAGGGTAGTTTTTGAATTGGAAGAGGAATTGGAAGAGGAAACACCTATTGTTTTGGAAGTTAAAAATCCATCAATGAACAATGAGGATTTGATTGTGATGTCAGAGTTTATCAAAAATTTAGATGTAACTTTCGAAATCGTTTCTCCAATTGAAGACTTTGATTTTAATATTTCTTTGCCAACAAGAGAAGAAGCCCAAATTCCTCAAACTATTATGAAAGAGGAATCAAAACAGACTGCTTTTTCATTTGAATTACCTTTAAGTCCAAAGCCTTCTTTTGTTCCTCCAGTGGTGGAGGAAAAAGTAGTTTTTGAATTAGCAAGCGAGGCTCATGATATTAATGTTGTACAGCCAACGCATTTAGTTCCTGTAACCGAATTGACTGACAATGGAATTATTAAATACTCTCTAGAAGAGTATATGGAGGTTGAAAATGATTTTATGCAGTCAAAACCACAAGTAGTTCAAGAAGAAATTCCTGCCGAATTGAATATCACAATGAAGCAAATTTCTCCAATGGAAAATAATCAAGTGAGTACAGAATCTATTTCTCCAATGGACATGACTATTGAAGAAACGCTACGTTTTAGAGCTGAGGAAAGAAGAAAAAAGCTAAAGGAATTTAATTATAAGTTTCATAACAACGTTAATAGAATAGATGAATTAGAACGAGAGCCAGCTTATAAAAGGCTTGGACTTGATTTATCTAATACACAAGCTGTAAATCAGAATTCAAGAATTTCGGTAAGTACAGACAGTAATAACGATTTACAATTTCGTTCGAATAATTCTTATTTACATGATAATGTAGATTAATGCTATAAATACAATATTGAGTAGCCTGGAAATTATTTCAGGCTATTTTTTTGATTTTTATTGTGATTAGGATGTTTAATGTGAGTTGTTATTACAACATAAATGTTCTAAATTTGCTACGCTTTAATGCGGTAACATCAATCTGCCAAAGCCATAGAGTTCTAAGAAAAAAAAATAAAAAAAAACACACATAAAAAATGAGTTTATCAATACGAATCATGGACGAGATTAAAAACGCCATGAGAGCAAAAGATACCGTCGCTTTAGAAGCTTTACGAGCTATTAAATCAGAATTGCTTTTAGCTCAAACCGCAACTGGTTCTAAAGATGAAATTTCAGAAGCTGAAGAAATTAAATTGCTTCAAAAGCTTGTTAAAACTCGAAAAGACAGTGCTAAGATTTTCGCAGAGCAAAATAGATTAGATCTAGCAGAGCCAGAATTAGCACAAGTAGCAGTAATAGAAAAGTTTTTACCTGCTCAATTAAGTGAAGCTGAAGTAGAAGTTATTGTAGCTAAAATTATTGCCGATACTGGGGCATCTGGCATCGCAGCGATGGGGAAAGTTATGGGTATAGCTGCTGCTCAGTTAGGAGGTACAGCTGAAGGGAAAACTATTTCTACTATAGTTAAAAAATTATTGACTTAATTTTTTACCACTATCGACTGCGTAGTTCAACTGGATAGAATATCAGATTTCGACTCTGAGGGTTGCAGGTTCGAACCCTGTCGCGGTCACAAAATTAATGCAATCACTTGGTTTTCTAGTGGTTGCATTATTTTTTTTACTAAAAAATCATCCTGGAAGTTATAAAAAAGACAAGGTGACTATGAGTGGCTATGCTTTGAATTATATTCTTTTCAAAATCTATAAGTAGCAATTAAGGTTCGATTAGTGCATTTTTTTTTGAATCTTTAAGAACATAAGTGAAATTGCTAATGCTGATAGACATAGTAAATTAAAGGGATTGTATTTAAAAGGCTATTTTGTTTCTATAAAAGCTGTCTATAATTCTTACAGTTGATATAATTTACTCAAAACAATTTGTTTATGACCTGACAATCATCAGGTTTCATGATTTTTTTTTCAATTAAATTTGATGGATTTTAAATGTAAGGGTTATGAAAAGTAATGTTCCAGTTTCAAAAATTATGTCTACAAATTTAGTTAAACTGTATTTGTCCGATGATTTAACTAAAGCAGAAAGTTTGTTTAAACACCATAAAATTCGTCATATTCCAGTAGTAAATGGAAATAAAATTTTAGGCATCTTAAGCTATACTGATTTACTTCGTATTTCTTTTGCAGATGCGATTGATGAGGATGAAGAAGTAGTGGATACCACTGTTTATAATATGTTTTCAGTAGAACAAGTAATGGTTAAAAAAGTAACAACAATTTCTCCTGAAACTACTATTAAGGAAGCTGCAGCAATTTTAATCCATAATGATTTTCATGCCTTGCCAGTTTGTGAAGGTGAACTTTTGGTGGGAATAGTTACTACCACCGATTTGATACAATATTTGATTGATGAGTATTAAAAAAGAAAAGGCTATTGGCTGAAGTCAGCAATAGCCTTTTTTCTTTATTAAATCGTTGTAATTTGTTTTAAATCAGTAATAGTTGCTGTAGGATTTTCAGCTTTGAAAACAAAACTTCCTGCTACTAATACATCAGCTCCGGCTTCAACTAATGCTCTAGCATTTTTATTTGTAACTCCGCCATCTATCTCAATTATGGTGTTGGCTCCCTTTTGAATAATTAAATCTTTTAATTTAGTCACTTTATTATAGGTATTCTCAATAAAAGACTGTCCTCCGAATCCTGGATTTACACTCATAATACAAACCAAATCAATATCGTTGATTATATTTTCTAATAAATCAATAGATGTATGTGGGTTGATAGCTACCCCTGCCAGCATTCCTTCAGCTTTAATAGCCTGTAATGTTCGGTGAAGATGATTGCAAGCTTCGTAATGAACAGTTAGCACATTGGCGCCCAAATCAGCAAACGTTTTGATGTAACGATCAGGGTCTACTATCATTAAATGTACATCGATTGTTTTGCTTGCATGTTTTGCAATTGCTTCTAATACAGGCATGCCAAATGAAATGTTAGGTACAAATACGCCATCCATGATGTCAATATGAAACCAATCAGCTTGGCTGTTATTAATCATCTCAATATCGCGTTGTAAATTAGCAAAATCGGCCGCAAGAACTGATGGCGCTATAATTGTGTTTTTACTCATTGTTGTGTTGTATTAATTTTTCGCAAAGATAAATTTTTTAATGGCAATGTTTGCATAGAATTTATAGGGATTCAAGCTAGTTGTATATAAATAGTATTCTAATAAAAGTCTAGGCTTTGTTTGTCCTGCAAAAAACAAAACTCCGGAAACCCGAGTGAAACGAACTGACCGGAGTTTTGTTTGTCCTGCAAAAAACAAAACTCCGGTAATCAGCCGGAGTTTTCAATCATCAATCAAAAAACGAACAGTTAATCAGGCTGTCGTTACTTTTAAAATTCCAATTATTTGAAATTCCAGTCTCCAAAAATAGTAAAATTGGTATTTGGAATTTGTTTTTTGGAATTTATATTTTATCCTAAATAGGTTTTTAATATTTTACTTCTAGAAGTATGTTTTAATCTACGGATAGCTTTCTCTTTAATTTGACGCACTCGTTCACGGGTTAAGTCAAAGGTTTCGCCAATTTCTTCTAAAGTCATTGGATGTTGATCACCTAAACCAAAATACAAACGAACTACATCTGCTTCTCTTGGAGTAAGCGTTTCTAAAGAACGCTCAATTTCAGTACGCAATGATTCGTGAATTAGTTCTCTGTCTGGATTTGGTGACTCTCCTGAACGTAAAACGTCATATAGGTTAGAATCTTCTCCTTCAACTAAAGGTGCATCCATTGATAAGTGACGACCAGAGTTTTTCATGGACTCTTTAACGTCATTTACAGTCATGTCTAACTCTTTTGCAATTTCTTCAGCAGAAGGTGGTCGCTCATTAGATTGTTCTAATAAGGCGTACATTTTGTTGATTTTATTGATAGAGCCAATTTTGTTTAAGGGTAAACGAACGATACGTGATTGTTCTGCTAAAGCTTGAAGGATCGATTGACGAATCCACCAAACGGCATACGAAATGAATTTGAAACCACGAGTTTCGTCAAAACGCTGAGCTGCTTTAATCAATCCTAAGTTTCCTTCATTGATTAAATCGGGTAATGTTAATCCTTGGTTTTGATATTGTTTAGCTACAGATACAACGAAACGTAAATTGGCTTTAGTAAGTTTTTCTAAAGCTCTTTGATCACCGGCTTTGATTTTTTGTGCTAATTCTACTTCTTCATCGGCAGTAATTAAATCTACCTTTCCGATTTCTTGTAAGTACTTGTCTAATGATGCAGTTTCACGATTGGTTACCTGCTTGGTGATTTTTAGTTGTCTCATGGTATTTGTCTCCTTATTGTTTAAGCGTACAAATACTTATACGGATGTTGTTTCAAAAAAGTTACATATTTATCAATTTTTTTCCAATAATAAAAAATATACATTCAATTTTAGTTTAAAAATGGGACTCTAGATAAATATAAATGAATTTTTTAGATTAAATAAATGAGACACTTTTAAATGTTATTTTGTGATTCATTATAGAAAAGCCCTTTATTCAGGAATGAATAAAGGGCTTTTTAAATAACATTTTGATCTAAAAGTACTTATTTTTTTTCCTCACGTGGAGGTCTAGGTACTAATGCTTTTTTAGATACCTTCTCTTTACGAGTTTTAGGATCAATACCTAAGTATTTCACTTGGAAAACATCGCCCATTTTTACGACATCGGCTACATTTTCTGTTCTTTCCCAGGCCAATTCAGAAACGTGCAATAACACTTCGTTTCCTGGAGCAGCAGTATATTCTACCACAGCACCAAAATCAAGCATTTTAATTACTTTCACTTCATAAGCTTCGCCTATTTCAGGCTTGAAAGTAATGGAAGCAATTTTTGCTAATACTGCTTGTATTCCATCAGGATCTGTACCTAAAATTTCGATCACACCTTGCTCGTCTACTTCGTTGATTACGATAGTAGTTCCTGTGGCTTTTTGTAATTCTTGAATTACTTTTCCACCTGGCCCGATCAAAGCGCCAATAAAGTTTCCAGGAATAGTTCTAGTAATGATTTTTGGAGCGTGTGCTTTTACATCAGCTCTAGGTGTAGCGATAGTTTCAGTCAATTTGCCTAAAATATGCAAACGTCCATCACGTGCTTGTGCTAAGGCTTGCTCCATGATATCGTAACGTAAACCCTCTATTTTAATATCCATTTGGCAAGCTGTGATTCCGTCAGCTGTTCCGGTTACTTTAAAGTCCATATCTCCTAAATGATCTTCATCGCCCAAGATATCTGAAAGTACTGCAAAATTTTGTCCGTCAGTAATCAATCCCATAGCAATTCCAGAAACTGGTTTTACCATTTGAACTCCGGCATCCATTAAGGCCATTGTGCCCGCACAAACGGTTGCCATAGAAGAAGAACCGTTGGATTCTAATACTTCAGAAACCACACGAATAGTATAAGGACAATCAGCAGGAATCATATTTTTTAATGCACGTTGTGCTAAGTTTCCGTGACCTACTTCTCTTCTTGAAGTTCCTCTTAGTGGTTTTGCTTCACCAGTAGAGAAAGGAGGGAAGTTGTAGTGTAAATAGAATTTCTCTTCACCTTGTTCTGATGGAGAGTCGATTTGGTTTGCTTCTCTAGAAGTTCCTAAAGTTACGGTAGCCAATGCTTGGGTTTCTCCACGAGTAAAGATAGAGGACCCGTGAACAGAAGGCAAATAATCGGTTTCACACCAAATAGGTCTGATTTCAGTAGTTTTTCTTCCGTCAAGACGCAATCCTTTTTCTAGGATTACATTACGAACCGCTTCTTTGTTTGTTTTATAAAAATATTTACCAACTAAATCGCCGTTTTCGGCTAATTCTTCTTCGGTAAACAAGGCTTTTACTTCTTCTTTTACAGCGGCAAATTTTTCGCCTCTTTCGCTTTTTCCAGAAGCTTCTTGAGCGATAGCGTAGCATTTGTCATACGCAGCTGCTTTTACTTTTGCATAAATAGCTTCATCTTCTTTTTCGCCTTCGTAAGTTCTGTAGGCTGGAGAACCAACCGCAGCTCTTAAACGTTCTTGTGCTTCAATTTGGATTTTGATGGCTTCGTGAGCAAATTTGATGGCTTCTACCATTTCGGCTTCTGAAATTTCTTTCATTTCGCCTTCCACCATAGCAACAGAATCTTTAGAGGCACCAATCATCATATCGATGTCAGAGTTTGCTAGTTCTTCTCTACTTGGGTTGATTACTAATTTTCCGTTTACACGAGCTACGCGTACTTCAGAAATTAAGTTGTAAAATGGAATATCAGAAACGGCTAATGCTGCAGAGGCGGCTAAACCTGCTAAAGCGTCTGGCATTACTTTTTCGTCATGAGACATCAACTGAATCATTACCTGTGTTTCTGCGTGGTAATCGTCTGGGAAAAGTGGACGCAATACACGGTCTACTAATCGCATAGTTAGTACTTCGCTGTCGCTTGGACGTGCTTCTCTTTTGAAAAAACCTCCGGGGAAACGGCCAGCTGCAGCAAATTTTTCACGGTAATCAACAGTAAGGGGTAAAAAATCTACACCTGGATTGGAAGTTCTTGCTGATACGGCTGTAGCCAATAACATGGCATCACCCATTCTAACTACTACTGAACCGTCAGCTTGTTTTGCTAATTTTCCGGTTTCGATTGAGATGCTTCTGCCATCTCCTAAATCGATAATTTCTTTTGAAACTTGTGGAATCATACTTATTTTTTTGTGATTAAACAATGGGTTTTAGTTGTGTTGTAGTTGTTGTGTGTAGTTATTGCCTAAAACCCAATGAAAAACCAAACTTTTTTACCTATTGCAAATATAGCAAAAGACGCTATACATTTATAGAAATTAGACTACTTATTCTGATGATTATCAGGTGTTTTTGTTTAATTTGTTCAATGTATATTTTGAATAAAAAAAGAGGCACTTTCGCACCTCTTTTTTGTATATTGATTATTTTCTAATATTCAATACTTTGATAATCTCACGGTATCTGTTGATATCTTTCTTTTTCAAGTAATCCAACAAAGCTCTTCTTTTACCTACTAATAGTACCAAAGAACGCTCAGTGTTATAATCGTGACGATTTTTTTTCAAGTGCTCAGTAAGGTGGCTAATTCTGTGTGTGAATAAAGCGATTTGTCCTTCTGCAGATCCAGTATTTTCTGCTTTTCCTCCGTGTTTAGCGAAAATTTCCGCTTTAACTTCTTTAGTTAAATACATGCTAATATTATTTAAATGATTTTTATGTATGACTTACAGCTCTTGTAAGACGGGTGCAAAAGTATAAAATAATTACGATATGAACAAATTAAACGTTTCTTTATTTTATTTTGAGCACCAGCTTAATCTATTGTGAATCATGAAATATTTTTAATTTACTTAAAAGTAATAGGTAACGTGAAATGTGTTTTAACAATAATGCCTCTGTGTTTTCCTGGTATCCAGTTTTCATATTGAGAGATTAATTGTATAGCGTTTGCTGTAACACCAAATTTATCATCTGCATAAGCTGTGATGTTTTCTAATTTTCCAGTTTCGGTTACCTCAAGGCTAAGCAATATTTGGCCATAAACTCCTCCTTCAATGTTTTTGGGTATTATACCACAGTTTTGTACATAACTATAAAAATTATTAATTCCTTTTTTCGGATGGGCTCTTTCTTCAATTTCAGTATAAGTATATTTGTTGTTCAATGAATCAATGCTGTGGCCTATTACTAATTTTCCTTTGCTATATTGTTCACTAAAAGACGCTTTAAGCTCTTTTATTTCACCGTTCCATAATCCTTCTTTGAGAAAGTCTTTTACCAGTCCTTTAGACCTCTCTTTGTTGTGATCATAGTCCTCACTATATTCTCCCTCGCCATTAACTACTTTTTGAACATTGTTTTCGTCGAAATAGTTGAGAATTTTAGTATAAGAAATTTTTTTGTCTTTACTAATTTCGACTTCTGTCTCGGCTTTAAAAACACCGTTTTCATGATAATAAAATTGTTTGCCTGTTGGAAGATTGTCATGATAATTAGCTACTTGTTTCTTTTTGCCATTTTCAAAATAATACAGACACTTTCCTTCTAATTTTACCCGGTCTTTATTTGTCGTTGTTCCGATTAAGTAAATTTTGCCTGACTTGTAATAGATTTTAATATTGTATTCTTTTTTTCTGGAATCATAATCTTCAATTTCTTTGATGTATTCAAAATTATTTTCGTTAGAGGTGGTTAAATAGGAATCTACATAAAATAATTTTTTGTTGTTGCTTTGTGAATTAACATGAGTTATGAAAAGTATCAATACCAGACAAAATAGAAATTTTTTTTTACACATTGAAAAGATGGTTGTATTAAAAAAGTTTAGCAATTTCCTCATTCACAAACTCCAAGAATCGTTCGTCGGCTTCAGTGAAAGGGTCGATAACGTGACTGTCAATATCAATTTGGCCAATGTTTATGCCGTTTACAAATAGTGGTACCACAATTTCTGATTTTACAGTAAAGCTACATGCAATGTAGTTGTCTTGTGCTGACACATCAGGAACTACAAAGTTAGCATTCGAATCGGCTACTTGTCCGCAAATTCCTTTTCCGAAAGGAATAACGGTGTGGTCTGTTTCGGCTCCTACATAAGGTCCTAAGTGCAAGGTTTTGGTATCGTGGTTGGCGAAGTAAAATCCCACCCAATTGTAGTATTCAATCGATTTGTTCAAAAGTTGGCAAATGGCCAATAATTTCTCGTCTCTAGTAATAGTATCGTTGCTTGTAATGGCAATTACCTTTGGTTGTAATTCTTGAAATGTCATTTTAAATTGTTTTTACACAAAAGTATTTAATGCTAGTCTTATAAATTACATAAATTTGAAAAAAAAATCAATTTTGAAAAACTATTGGACGCTTTATCAGCCATTTTTGAAATTCATTGGGGCTTTTTTATTTTCGTATATCTTACTTACTTTTTTGTATCAATGGTATTTGTCTGGAAATGAAAATAATCAATTGGATGGTATCACCCGACTTGTGGCTAGTCACGTTGAAAGAGTCTTGCAAGTATGCGAATCCAATTCGGCTGTGGAATATCAGCAAAATACCAAAATAACCATCATGATTCACCAAAGAGAAGTGGCAAGAATAATTGAAGGATGTAATGCGATAAGTGTTATAATACTTTTTGTTTCTTTTGTGATTGCTTTTGCAGGAAGGTTGAGGACAACTTTGTTGTTTTTGATTGGAGGTAGTGTATTGATTTATCTGCTCAACGTGATTAGAATTGCTGTTTTGAGTCTACTCTTGTATCGTTTTCCTGCCTATGAGCACCTTTTGCATGGGGTGATTTTTCCTTTGTTTATTTATGGGGTTGTTTTTATTTTATGGTTTGTCTGGGTCAACTACTTTTCTACTTATGCAAAAAAATCTACATCAAAATAAAGTTAAACTCGTTCTTGGGTTACTGCTTGTTTTTCTTTTAGCACTAATTCGCGAATTTGAAACGCAATTGTTTTATGATCCTTTTTTGACTTTTTTTAAAAGTGAGTATGCTACTTTGCCCTTCCCAAAATATGAACCGTTTCGATTGTTTTTAGGATTGCTTTTGAGATACGGATTGAATTCTTTGCTATCCTTGGCTTTGTTGTATGTTATTTTTGAAGACCGGGATATAGTTAAGTTTTCGGGTGTGCTGTTTGCAGTTTTCTTTGTGGTTTTACTACTGGCTTTTTTTTACATACTTTCTTTTCATAATCAAAACTATTTGTTACTTTTTTATGTGCGTAGGTTTTTGATTCAACCTATTTTTATCCTGCTTTTTATCCCTGGATTTTATTACCAAAAACGCCTTAAGTAGCTTATTTATACGTACCTTTAGTTGGATTTTAGATATTCAATGTTAAAACTAAAGTGTAATGAAAGTTGTCAAATTTTCAGGGGATGTGGTTGATTTTAATTCCAATAAGTTATTGAAATCGCTATTAAAAGCTGGGGCCAATACTGAACAAGCCCAACAAATTATTACTACTATCAGTTCACAACTTTTTGATGGGATGGCCACCAAACAAATTTACAAGTTGGCTTTTGCCTTGCTAAAGAAAAATTCAAATGCACATGCAGCGCGTTACAACTTGCGTGAAGCGATACGAATGTTAGGTCCCGCTGGTTTTTATTTTGAAAAATATATTGCCAGCCTTTTTGAATCGGAAGGTTATTTCACGAAAACCAATTTAGTTTTACAAGGCAAATGTGTCACGCACGAAATAGATGTTTTGATTCAAAAAGACTCGGAAATGGGGATGGTGGAATGCAAGTTTCACGCGGGTAGAGAAGTGGCTTCGGATGTAAAAGTGCCGATGTATATTTTGTCTAGATTTAATGATTTAAAAACAAAATTGCATCCTTTTTTTGATTCCAAAAGTACTCTGTCTTCTTGTTGGATAGTAACCAATAATCGATTTACGACTGATGCAATCACTTTTGCACATTGTTCAGGATTACAACTTTTGAGTTGGAATTATCCTGAAAATAATTGTTTAAAGTCTAAAGTGGATCAAAATAAGTTATATCCCATCACATGTTTGACCACATTGTCTCTTGCTGAAAAGGAACATTTATTACAAGAAGATTTGTTGTTGGTTAAAGGTATTTTGACCCATTCTTCGATTTTGAATGCGATTGGCTTGAGTTCTAATAGAATTCAAAATGTACTCAAAGAAGCAAGAGAATTGTGCGGTACTTAATGCATTAATTTAAAAAATAGTTCTCATGAAAATTACCTGTATTGGAGGAGCAGGAACCGTCACAGGTTCTAAAACCCTCGTCGAAAGTAACGGAATTCGAATTTTGATTGATTGTGGGCAGTTTCAAGGGATCAAGCCTTTGCGAGAATTGAACTGGGAGCCTTTGCCTATTTTGCCAGCAACCATTGATTTTGTTTTGCTGACTCATGGACATTTAGATCATTGTGGCTGGTTGCCAAGGTTGGTCGATCAAGGGTTTAATGGAAAAATTTATTGTACGAGTCCCACGGCTGCTATAGCCAAACTGATTTTACTAGACAGTGCCAAAATCCAAGAAGAAGAAGCAAATAAAGCGAATGAAGGCCATTATTCAAAACATCAAATCGCTAAACCACTTTATACGGTGGCTCAAGCCGAAGAAGTGTTTTCCCATTTTAGAGTGATTCAAACCAAAACGCCTATCGCTTTGGATGCCGAAATTGAAGCGGTTTTTAGTAATGCTGGGCATATTCTTGGGGCCTGTAGTATCGAATTGCATTTAGAAAATCAGTATTTGGTTTTCTCTGGTGATATTGGGCGCGACAATGATGTATTGCTATTTCCACCAACCTTACCAACTCGAGGCGATTATTTGTTTTTGGAAAGTACATATGGAAACAGATTGCACCCCGACACCGACCCAAAATTGGAGTTGGAAATGTACATCAACAACACAATTGCCAAAGGAGGAACGGTGATTTTGCCCAGTTTTGCGGTCGAAAGAGCTCAGAGTGTGATGTTTTTATTATGGCAACTACAACAAGAAGGGCGAATTCCTTCGGTTCCTTATATTATGGATACTCCAATGGGAATTAGTATGCTAGATCTTTTTGAGCACAATACGAAATGGCATAAATTAACACAAGAACAGTATGTTGGAATGTGTAAAATGTTTACTATGGTTTCAGATTATAAAGAAACTATCGAAATAATTTACAATAAACAGCCCAAAGTTGTGATTGCTGCAAGTGGAATGATAACTGGAGGAAGGGTTTTAAGTTATTTAGAACGCTATATTGGTTTGCCAGAAACAACAGTAATTATTATTGGGTATCAGGCCGAAGGAACTCGAGGTAGAAAATTATTAGAAGGTGCTCAAGAAATTAAGATTCGCGGGAAATATTATGGGGTGAAAGCAACCATTCTAGAGATTGAAGGTTTGTCTGCTCACGGTGATCAAATGGACTTATTACATTGGTTATCGGCTTTAGAAAACAAACCTAAGAAAGTGTTTTTGGTGCATGGAGAAAATCAACCTGCAGATGAATTGCGAATAAAAATACAAGAGCAATTTGGCTTTGATTGTGTGGTTCCGATGATGGGACAAACGTTTGATTTGTAATTTTAACAAATATTTTAGTTGTTACTATAATCCAATTATTAATTTCGCAGTATGAATGTAAAGAAGAGCACTAGTTTATTTTTGGCATTCCTGTTATTGGTTTCCAATATAGGGATGGCTATTAATGTGCATTATTGTGGCGACTCTATTGCTTCGATAAGTTTGCATTCTGAACTTTTATCTTTGACTGAGCCAGAAGGCTGTTGTGAAAAAACAGCAGTTGTCGAAAAAGATTCTTGCTGTAAAGATAAAGTGGTGCATTTTGAGAAAAAGTCGGATAATGCGACTGTAAAAATTGTACTTTTTGACATTTCGGCTCCTTTCTTAGTGCCAGTGCAACAAGTTCCAGTTTTTACAACAACACCTCATTTTCAAAAAGCGGTAGTCAACGATTATTATGTTGCTATCAATGCGCCTCCGCTCTACCAATTATACCATCAATACATTTTTTACGCCTGATTTTTGTTTATTTAATTTCTTAAAAATTTTATAAACAGTTGTCGTTTGAGCATTTTTGTCCTTATGTGCAGGTTTGCGTAAGGGATAGCAGCAGTCCGCCGCGGCGGACGCGTATAGCCCGACCGCATTTAGGCGAGGGGGCAAATAGCACGTTGGTTTTGTTGCCCCCTTGACTAAATGGGGTTACGCCCATAATAAGCTGAAACGACGGCATAAATCAGATTAAACAATGCAGAAAAAAATAGTGCTTTTAGCCACCATTTTACTAGCGTTTCCGGTTTTTTCACAAGAAAATCTAGACGAAGTAAAGGTGACCAAAAAGCGAAAAGGATTGCAAAAATCCTTCACGGTTACCACCAACACTACCTTGGTAACCAGCAAAGAGTTGCTTAAAGCGGCTTGTTGTAATTTGGCCGAAAGTTTCGAGACCAATCCATCTATCGATGTGAATTTTTCGGATGCTTTGACGGGCACGAAACAAATCAAAATGTTAGGTTTGACGAGTCCGTACCTGATGATTACGGAAGAAAATGTGCCATCCGTTCGTGGGGCATCCCAAGCGTATGGCTTGTCGTTTACTCCGGGAACTTGGGTTGAAAGTATTCAAATTACCAAAGGCGCGGGAAGTGTGGTGAATGGGTACGAGAGCATTTCGGGACAAATAAACACCGAATTGATTAAGCCTATCAACGATATTCCTTTCTTTTTGAATGCCTATGGTTCTACAGATTCGAGATTTGAGTTGAACACACATTTTAACACGCAATTGTCTCAAAAGTGGAGTAGTAGTTTGTTTGTACACGGTAACACTCGTGTGTCTAAAATGGACCAGAACAACGATGGTTTTATGGATAATCCGTTGGCCAAGCAAATCAATGTTATGAATCGCTACCAATATTATGATGCGGAGAACGGGTTAGTGAGTTTTATCAATTTCAGGTATATGAATGATAAAAAACAATCGGGCGAGGTTGATTTTGATCCCGATACAGACCGAGGTACCACTAATCGTTGGGGTTCTGAAATCAATACCCAACGATTGGATTTGGCAACGAAAGTGGGGTATGTCTTCAAAGATATGCCGTTTCAAAGTATTGGTTTTCAAAATGCTTTTACATTACACGATCAAAATTCGTATTATGGATTGAATGTGTACGATATTAAGCAAAGTAGCTTCTATTCGAATTTGATTTTCAACTCTATCATTAACAACACCAAACATAAGTTTGCAACTGGAATCAACTTTGCGTACGATAATTACAAAGAGTTTGTAGGGTTGACAGATTATGGAAGGGTAGATAATTCGGTAGGTGCTTTTTTTGAATATACGTATGATAACGATGATAATTTTAGTTTGGTTTTAGGCGGAAGAGTTGATAATCACAATCGATTGGGGACTTTTGTAACGCCCCGTTTGCATCTTCGTTATAATCCTTGGGAGAAAACGGTGCTTCGTTTTTCGGCAGGAAGAGGAAAACGTGCGGCGAATATTTTTGCCGAAAATCAATCGTTGTTTGCTAGTTCTAGAACGCATTCTATTTTGGATACCGATGGAAAAATCTATGGTTTGAATCCAGAAATTGCTTGGAATTATGGTTTAAGTTTTAATCAAAAATTTCAATTGTTTGGACGAAACGGCGATACAGGATTTGATCTTTACAGAACCGATTTTCAAAATCAAGCGGTTGTTGATGTTATGCAATCGCCGCAGCAAGTTTTGTTTTATAATCTAAAAGGGAAATCTTATGCGACGAGTTTGCAAATCGAATTCAATTATGAACTAGCGAATCGTTTTAGTTTGCGTTCTGCTTATAAGTATTATGATATTCAGACGCAATATTTATCAGGTGTTTACCAAAGGCCCTTACAAGCGAAGCATCGTTTTTTTGGGAATTTAGAATATGAAACAGGGCGAAGTGAATCAGGAAGCCAATGGCGTTTTGATGCGACTTATAACTGGTTAGGCAAACAACAATTGCCAGTTACAGCCTCGAATCCTGCTCAAGATCGTTTGCCTGATTTTTCTCCATCTTATAACTTGATTAATGCTCAAGTTACGCATGTGTTTTCTTCTAATTTTGAAATATATGTTGGAGGAGAAAACATTGGTAATTACAAGCAAAGCAAGGCCATACTTGGAGCAGAAGCTCCTTTTGGCCCTACTTTTGATGCCTCAATTGTATATGCGCCAATCTTTGGTCAAATGTATTATGCAGGGCTACGTTTTAAAATAAAATAAACCTTTAATAAATAGAAATCATGAAAAAAATAGTTTTAGTTGTATTAGTTGCTTTAGTAGGTTTTGTTGCTCAAGCACAAGAAAAAAAGAGCAAAAATGCCAAATATGTAACCGAAGTAAATGGAAATTGTGGCATGTGTCAAAAACGCATTCAAAAGGCTGCTCTTTCTGTAGAAGGAGTGAAGTCAGCTACTTGGGACATTGATAGTCATCAATTAACCTTGATTATTAATGAAGAGAAATGTTCTCCATTGGCGGTAAAAAAAGCTATTGCCAAAGTGGGGCATGACACTGATGAAGTAAAAGCGACAAAAGAAGATTATGATAAGTTGCATACCTGTTGTATGTATGAGAGAAAAGAATAATTTTTTACAACACCCAAAACTCTTGTTTTGGGTGTTTTTTTTAAACCGTTAATAAAAGTTTAAAATCGGGGTTTATTTTGTGCCTTTGTTAAAAAATGCCTATTTTCACCAACTTATAAATCCAAATTTAAGCCCGAATATGAATAATTTTGAATGGACCCAATTATTAAATCCTGAGTTTTATATCACATTGAGTATTGGTGG
This sequence comes from Flavobacterium sp. RSSA_27, assembly GCF_051547125.1. NCBI lineage: Bacteria > Pseudomonadati > Bacteroidota > Flavobacteriia > Flavobacteriales > Flavobacteriaceae > Flavobacterium > Flavobacterium sp. RSSA_27. Next base: position 24,797 of record NZ_JBPTTN010000004.1, on the reverse strand, counting down.
CGTTCAAATTGGGTTGTATGTGGTTTTGTTTATCGTATTTGCCGAAACAGGACTGTTTGCTGGTTTTTTTCTTCCAGGTGATAGTTTACTTTTTCTTTCAGGAATTTATAGTCGTAGTTTAGTTGAAAATCTTTTCGTGGTTGAAAGTGATTTTATCAACGTAACGTTCTTGTCTGTTATGGTTGCTATTGCTGGAGTATTAGGGAATATGGTAGGCTATTGGTTTGGTGCCAAAAGTGGGTATTATTTATTCAAAAAAGAAGATACTTTTTGGTTTAAGAAAAAGTATTTATTACAATCGAAAGATTTCTTCGAAAAGTATGGAGGAAAAGCTATTATCTATGCTAGATTTTTACCTATTTTCAGAACGTTTGCTCCTATAGTGGCGGGTATTGTTTCTATGGATAAAAAGAAATTTATGTTCTTCAATATTTTAAGTTCTTTTTTGTGGGCGTTTCTTTTAATATTTGCTGGACATTATTTGTATGGGGTTTTTCTTGAATATGGTATCGACTTGAAAAAACACATTGAATATATTGTAATTGGGATTATTTTGGTTTCTACTTTTCCAGTTTTTATGAAAATGTTGAAGAAGAGACCTGAATAATTTAGTCCATAGTAAATAGTGATCAGTCCTTAGTTGATTTATACAAACAAAAAATCCGAAGCTAAACTTCGGATTTTTTTTATTTCTAACTTCGTATATCGTACCTCGTACTTGAAATTACATCATTCCAGGCATTCCGCCTCCCATTGGCATTCCGCCTCCGGCATTTTCTTCTTTAATATCAATCAAAGCACATTCTGTAGTTAAGATCATTCCAGAAACAGAAGCTGCGTTTTCTAAAGCTACACGAGTTACTTTTTTAGGATCGATAATACCTGCTTTTAGCATATCTGTATATTCGTCGGTTTTGGCATTGTAACCAAAATCTCCAGTTGCTTCAGCTACTTTGGCTACTACTACAGAACCCTCTAATCCAGCGTTTTCTACGATAGTTCTCAAAGGAGCTTCTACCGCACGAGATACGATTTGGATACCAGTTGCTTCATCAGCGTTGTCTGCTTTTAGTGTGCTTAGAACAGTTTTTGCTCTCAATAATGCTACACCACCACCAGCAACAATACCTTCTTCTACAGCGGCACGAGTAGCGTGTAAAGCATCGTCAACTCTGTCTTTTTTCTCTTTCATTTCTACTTCAGAAGCAGCACCTACATAAAGAACAGCAACACCACCAGCTAGTTTAGCCAAACGCTCTTGTAATTTTTCTTTATCATAATCAGAAGTCGTAGTTTCCATTTGACCTTTGATTTGGTTCACACGGTTTTTGATCAATTCCGTATCTCCAGCACCGTTTACAATAGTAGTATTGTCTTTGTCGATAGTTACTCTGTTGGCAGTTCCTAACATATCGATAGTAGTGTTTTCTAGCGTATAGCCTCTTTCTTCAGAGATTACAGTTCCTCCTGTTAAGATAGCGATATCCTCCAACATAGCTTTTCTTCTATCTCCAAAACCAGGTGCTTTTACAGCAGCAATTTTCAAGGCACCACGTAATTTGTTTACTACCAATGTTGATAAAGCTTCGCCATCAACATCTTCTGCAATAATTAATAATGGTTTTCCTGATTGCGCTACCGGTTCTAAAACTGGCAATAATTCTTTTAATGAAGAAACTTTTTTATCGTATAAAAGGATGAATGGATTCTCTAATTCAGCTTCCATTTTCTCTGGATTCGTTACGAAGTAAGGAGATAAATAACCTCTGTCGAATTGCATTCCTTCTACTACATCTACAAAGGTTTCGGTTCCTTTGGCTTCCTCAACAGTGATTACACCTTCTTTTCCAACTTTTGCGAAAGCAGTAGCGATTAATTCACCAATTACTTCGTCATTGTTAGCAGAAATAGAAGCAATTTGTTTGATTTTCTCAGAATCGCTTCCTACAACTTTAGCTTGTTTGGCTAAGTCGGCAACAATAGCTTCAACGGCTTTGTCGATTCCTCTTTTTAAATCCATTGGATTGGCTCCAGCGGCTACGTTTTTTAAACCTTCTTTTACGATGGCTTGTGCTAAAACAGTTGCAGTTGTAGTACCATCACCCGCTAAGTCGTTGGTTTTTGAAGCTACTTCTTTTACCATTTGAGCTCCCATATTTTCTAATGGGTCTTTCAATTCGATTTCTTTAGCTACCGTTACACCGTCTTTCGTTACATTTGGTCCTCCAAAAGCTTTTCCAATAATAACATTACGTCCTTTTGGTCCAAGTGTTACTTTTACTGCATTAGCTAATGCGTCTACCCCACGTTTTAAACCGTCACGTGCTTCAATATCAAATTTAATATCTTTTGCCATTTTTTTATTTTTTTAGAATAATTAATAAATTGAAGGGACAAGTTGCGACTTGTCCGTACTGTTTAATTTTTTAGATAATTGCAAGAATATCATCCTCGCGCATAATCAAATAATCGGTTCCTTCTAATTTTAATTCTGTACCCGCATATTTACCATAAAGTACGGTATCGCCTACTTTTACTGTCATTGCGTGGTCTTTGGTTCCATTACCAACAGCAATTACAGTTCCTTTTTGAGGTTTTTCTTTTGCGGTATCAGGAATAAAAATCCCTGAAGCTGTTTTTGTTTCAGCGGCAACAGGTTCGATAAGAACTCTATCCGATAGGGGTTTAATGTTTAATGCCATGGTTTTTATTTTTTATTTAGAATTAATTTTTAATCGATTCTTGAATTTCAGAAATTGTGCCAACCCTTATAAACTGACAATTTTTCCTAAAAAAAATGCCAGCTTTGACAGGCTGGCATTTTTATAATGTATGTGTTTCTCTTATTTTGTAGCAGGTGCAGCAGGAGTTGCAGGTGCATTTTGAACTGGAGCTGTTTGAGGAGCAGCAGTTTCTGTTTTTTCGATGATTTTAGAATCGGTATCACTCATAGAACCAGTGAAACTTAAGCTTGAAAGCAAAATTAAAGCAATCAAGATAGTAGCTAATGTCCAAGTACTTTTATCTAAGAAGTCAGTCGTTTTTTGAACACCACCCAACATTTGTGATCCTCCTATTGATGATGATAATCCGCCACCTTTAGGGTTTTGAACCATAATTACTACGATTAGTAAAAAACAAACTATAGTTATTAAAACTAAAAAAATTGAAAATGTGCTCATTGTTTAATTATTGTTATTTTGTAAATTCCTTATTTCTGATATATGGTCTGCAAAGAAACTACTTTTTTCTGGATATTTCAAAATTAATATTTCATAAGCTTGTATCGCTTTTTGATATTTTTTTTGTTCCAAGTAAACTCTTGCTAAAGTCTCTGTCATTAAGTGGGTATTGTCTGAAGAATTGAGTTCAAATTGTGGGGCTGGAGCAGTGCCAGGTTTGATTGGCGCAATTTTAGGATTGGTTTCTATGAACTTATCAATCAATGCTGCTTTTTTCTTTCTTTCTTCTTCCATACTATCTTCGAAGGTTTTTGAATTGTTTTCTATACTTCGGTCGATAGGCTGTGTTCTCGATAATTGTAACCATTCCTGAAAGGAGTGCTTTTCATTTGGAGTGAAGTCAATGGGTTTGCCGAGTTCAATAACCGATTCCGATTTGTTTTCGGAAATAGTATCGTTATTATTAGTCGCTTCTTTTATAGACGTTAGTATAGATAATTCTAGTGCTTTTTGTTGTTGTTCCAAAATAGTTTTTGGATGTACGATTTCACTATCTACCACTTCCATATTCATAAGCTCAAGATTTTTTTTGTCGTACAAGTCATTTTGAAGGGTGTCAAAATGCTCTGAGGTAATGAAATCAAATAATATAGAACGGTCTGTGGTATGCGCAGCTGTAACCTTTAAGGCATAATTGTATTTGAAACTATTTTGGTTGAAAAGACCTTTTAAACGTAAGGCTCTTGCGCTTTGAAAGTATGGAAATTCATTCAGAATATTGCCAAGTGCATCCGTATAGGCACTATTAATAGTGTCGGGTTTGTTTATCAAAAAGGTATAATCAGTAACGTTCATTTTATAGTCAAGATAGGATTAATTGGTTTACCACTTAGCAAGTGATTCATTAAAAATGTCTTGCGAAATTCTATCAAAAATTTCTTTTAGACCCGCACTCAATGTTGGACCCGTTAATTGTTGATTGGCATCATAATCATAGAAAAACTCAAATGATTTTTCAAAGTTATCGGTTTCTTTGTTTTTATTAGTAAAACGAACATTAATTCTGATCTTCAAACGGTTTTGTGCAGCACGCTGATCGGCCGTTGCAGTCATTGGGCTGATTCTGTAATCGGTAATTTCTCCGTCGTAAACTAAATCTCCGCCGTTTTTTACCAAGTTCAAATTGGTTTGATTCTGAATTAAATCTTGTAATTGTAAGGTGAACGTTCTGTCTATTCCAGGTTCAATCAATTCGGCATTGTTTTGGAAAAAATTCACCTGAAATGTTTTAGCATCAATTTTACCAGAACCAGTAAAGTTGTATACGCCACAGCTATTCAGTGTGAAAAGGCAAATGATTGCAAATAAAAAAAATAATTTTCTCATAAAGTTGTGGTGAAAGGAATACCATTTTAAGTTCTTAGTTCCAAATTTATTCAAATATAGTAATTTGGAATTTATTCATTTTTATAAATCGAATTGTTTGATTTTTCGATACAAAGTACGTTCTGAAATTCCCAATTCATCGGCGGCCGCCTTTCGTTTTCCTTTGTTTTTTTCTAACGACTTTTTAATCAACTCAATTTCTTTTTGTTCTAGTTTGAGGATTTCTTCCTCTTCAATCGTTTCGGCAAAAAGATAATTTTCCTCAGGTTCTTGATAATTGTTATCAATATTTTGAGTGGTAATTACTGCTGTTCTTGGCTCTTCTTCAAATTCAATTTCGCTATCTGATTTTGAACCATATAGCTTTTGAATTAGGTTTTGATTGGTTTCTTGCACTTTTGAACTTCCGTTTTGCATTAATTCCAACGTTAGCTTTTTTAAATCATGCAAGTCGCTTTTCATATCAAAAAGAACTTTGTATAAAATTTCTCTTTCGGTATTAAAATCGCTTTCGCTTTTCTTGTCTTTGATGACAGAAGGCAAATTACTGCTCTCCATTGGGAGATACGATTGTAAAGTAGCCGCACTAATATCGCGATTGGTTTCTAAAACGGAAATTTGCTCTGCAACGTTTCTTAGCTGTCTGATATTTCCGCTCCAACGGAATTTTTGTAAAACATGAACGGCGTTATCGTCTAGCTTTAGTGGTGGCATTTTGTATTTATGCGCAAAATCGGCAGCAAATTTTCTAAACAATAAATGAATGTCGTCTTTACGATCACGGAGTGGTGGCAAAGTAATATCCACTGTACTTAAACGATAGTATAAATCTTCTCTGAATTTTCCTTTTTCAATGGCATCAAAAAGATTAACATTGGTGGCTGCCACAATTCGAACGTTCGTTTTTTGTACTTGAGACGAACCAACTTTTAGGAATTCACCATTTTCAAGAATACGTAGTAAACGAACTTGAGTAGTAAGAGGGAGTTCTCCCACTTCGTCTAGAAATATGGTTCCGCCATCGGCAACTTCAAAATAGCCTTCTCGAGTATTCGTTGCTCCAGTAAAAGCGCCTTTCTCGTGACCAAAAAGCTCGCTATCAATAGTTCCTTCTGGGATGGCGCCACAGTTTACAGCAATGTATTTGCCGTGTTTTCTATGGGAAAGAGAATGGATGATTCTTGGGATATTTTCTTTACCTACACCACTTTCGCCAGAAACCAGCACCGAAATATCTGTTGGAGCCACTTGAATGGCTTTTTCAATGGCGCGATTGAGTTTGGGGTCATTCCCAATAATTTCAAATCGTTGTTTTATTGCTTGAACTGTTTCCATATTGTTTTGTTTAAAGGTTTAAGTGTTTAATGGTTTGAAGTTGTTTTGGGGACGGACTTTAAACCATTTTAAACTATTAAACTTTTTCTTAATTCATCTCGCTAAGCCCAATTGCTTTACCAATAAGCGTAGCACCTGTTGTTCGTTCTACTAGTACATTAACAAAATCACCAATTTTATAATTCTCCTTAGGAAAAACAACAGTGATGCTTTGTGAATTTCTTCCTGAGAATTCGTTTGGCGACTTTTTGGATACTTTTTCAACTAAAACTTCTACGGTTTGACCTATGTATTGTTCTGTTCTGTATCGAGCGTGGGCTTGTTGTAAATCTACAATTTCTTGTAATCTTCTTGCTTTTGTTTCTTCTGGAACGTCATCTTCCATTTTTCTTCCTGCTAAAGTTCCTGGGCGTTCAGAGTAGCTGTACATGTACCCAAAACTATATTTAACATAGTCCATCAGTTTCAATGTATCTTGATGGTCCTGCTCGGTTTCGGTTGGGAATCCCGCAATCATGTCCTGTGAAATAGCACAATTTGGTATAATTGCATTGATTTTGTCAATCAATGCTATATATTCTTCACGAGTATGCAAACGATTCATCTCTTTTAGAATTCGGTTGCTTCCGGATTGAACAGGTAAATGGATATGTTTACAAATGTTTGGGTATTTTGCTATTACATGCAAAATGCTTTCATGCATGTCTTGCGGATTGGAAGTCGAAAAACGAATTCTCATTTTTGGAAATCCTACAGCTACCATTTCGAGTAATTGGTCAAAATCTACCGCTGTGGCTTTTTGCATTTCAGAAGCATTGACAAAGTCCTTTTTCAATCCGCCACCATACCATAAATAACTGTCTACGTTTTGTCCTAAAAGCGTTACTTCTTTGTAGCCATTATTCCATAAATCTTTAATTTCGTTCAGAATGCTCTGCGGGTCACGACTACGTTCGCGACCACGAGTAAATGGGACTACACAAAACGTACACATGTTATCACAACCTCTAGTGATAGAAACAAAGGCAGTAATTCCGTTGGTCATTAAACGAACGGGAGAAATGTCGCCATACGTTTCCTCTTTGGATAGGATTACATTAATAGCATCACGACCTTCTTCAACTTCATTTAGTAAGTTTGGTAAGTCTTTGTATGCATCAGGACCAACTACCAAGTCTACAATTTTTTCTTCTTCTAAAAATTGACTTTTTAAACGTTCCGCCATACATCCTAAAACGCCAACTTTCATTTTTGGATTGATTCGTTTTACGGCATTGTATTTTTCTAATCTTTTACGAATAGTTTGCTCTGCTTTGTCTCTAATTGAACAGGTGTTTACTAAAACTAAATCAGCTTCTTCTAGTTTTTGAGTAGTGTTGTATCCATTAGTAGATAATATCGAGGCAACAACTTCACTATCAGAAAAGTTCATAGCGCAGCCATAACTTTCTATAAAGAGTTTTTTTGAGTTTTCTGGTTTATTTTCTAAAACAAGACTTTCGCCTTGTTTACTTTCTTCAATAATCTTTTCCATGGGTATTTTAAAACCGCAAATATAAGCGAAAATTAACGAATATGACAAGATGTCAGATTAAGAATTAACATTGTTTTTAGAGTTTTCTTTATGTTGTAAATCATGATTTAATGGGATAAAGAACGAATTACTGGCAGTGTTTTTTATTTATTTAATTAAGGTAAAAAATAGTTTCATTGTTTTTTGGAAGCCTCCAAAATGGCACTTTTGATCGTTTAAAGATTATGCAATTCAACTATAAAATTTACTTTTAAAGTGTAATAATCTTGAAATTTAAAAAAATCCTATACTTTTGCCGACACAAACAATCGGGATATGGCAAAGAATTTAGTAATAGTGGAGTCACCTGCAAAGGCCAAAACAATCGAAAAATTTCTAGGAAGTGAGTTTCAAGTGGAGTCAAGTTATGGGCATATTGCCGACTTGCCTTCCAAAGAAATAGGGGTAGATGTTGAAAATGGATTCAAACCCAAGTATGAAGTTTCTTCGGACAAAAAGGCTTTGGTGAGTAAACTAAGAACACTTTCTAAGAATGCCGAAATGGTTTGGTTAGCGAGCGATGAGGACCGTGAGGGAGAAGCTATTTCTTGGCATTTAGCAGAAGAGTTAAAATTAGATGCTAAAAAAACCAAACGTATCGTTTTTCATGAAATTACGAAGAATGCTATTCTGAAAGCCATTGATAATCCTCGTGAGATTGACTATAATTTAGTGAATGCTCAGCAGGCTCGTCGTGTTTTGGACCGATTAGTAGGGTATGAGTTGTCTCCAGTACTTTGGAGAAAAATCAAAGGAGGACTTTCTGCAGGACGTGTACAATCTGTTTCAGTTCGTTTGATTGTGGAACGTGAAAGAGAAATTCAGAATTTTACACCAACAGCTAGTTATTCAGTTGTTGCCGAGTTTACTAACGAAGCAGGAAAAACGGTTAAAGCTAAGTTGCCTAAAAGTTTTGCTACCAAACAAGAAGCACAAGATTTTTTAAATAAAAATACCAACTCCTTATATAAGGTTTCAGATTTAGAAACGAAACCAACGAAAAAATCACCTACCGCACCTTTTACCACTTCAACCTTACAACAAGAAGCGGCTCGTAAATTGTATTTACCAGTTGGAATCACGATGCAGTTAGCACAACGTTTGTATGAGGCGGGATTGATTACTTATATGAGAACGGACAGTGTGAATTTGTCTAAAGAAGCGATGGATGCGGCTCAAGCTGAAATCATAAAATCTTACGGAAAGGAATTTTCTAAGCCACGAACTTTTGCTAATAAAAGCAAAGGAGCACAAGAAGCACACGAGGCAATTCGTCCAACAGACATGTCTTTGCATTCCGTAAATGTGGATAGAGATCAAGCGCGTTTGTACGATTTGATTTGGAAAAGAACTTTAGCTTCTCAAATGAGTGATGCCGAATTAGAGCGTACCAATGTAAAAATTGAAGCGAATAATCACAGTGAGGTTTTTGTGGCTTCTGGCGAAGTGTTGCTTTTTGAAGGTTTTCTAAAAGTTTACTTAGAAGGACATGATGATGATGAGGAAGAGCAAGAAGGGATGTTGCCTGCTTTGAAAGTAAATGAGCCATTGGCCAACTCATTCATAACGGCAACAGAACGTTATTCTCGACCTGCTGCAAGGTATACAGAGGCTTCTTTGGTGAAGAAGTTAGAGGAACTTGGTATTGGTCGTCCGTCTACTTATGCGCCAACAATTTCTACGATTATCAATAGAAATTATGTTGAAAAAGGAACGTTAGAAGGGCAAGAACGAAATTATACACAACTTACACTTCAAGCAGGAAAAATAGCTGAAAAAGTATTAAAAGAAAATACAGGTTCTGATAAAGGAAAATTAGTACCTACAGATATTGGGACCATAGTAACAGATTTCTTGGTGAAAAATTTTGGTTCTATTTTGGATTATAATTTTACTGCAAAAGTGGAGCAAGATTTCGATGAGATTGCAGAGGGCAACATCGAATGGGCTAAAATGATGCAAGAGTTCTACGATAAGTTTCATCCTAATGTAAAAGATGTTGAGGCAAATGCAGATCGAGAAAGTGGAGAACGTATTTTAGGAATTGATCCAGTCTCAGGAAAACCTGTTTCGGTTCGTTTAGGTAAGTTTGGTCCAATGGCTCAAATTGGAGATGCTGAAGATGAAGACAAAAAGTTTGCTAGTTTGCGTAACGAACAAAATATCGGAAACATAACTTTAGAAGAGGCACTGAATTTATTTTTATTACCAAAGAATTTAGGTACCTATAAAGGAGAAGAAGTTGAAGTAAGTAACGGACGTTTTGGACCTTATGTTCGTCACGGAGCAGTTTTTATTTCTTTGCCAAGAGGTGAAGACCCATTGGATGTTTCTTTGGTACGTGCGCAAGAATTAATTGATGAAAAAGCATTGGCCGATGCGCCTATTGCTGTTTATAAAGGAGAAAGTGTACAGAAAGGAACCGGAAGATTTGGTCCTTTTATTAAATGGAATGGCATTTTCATCAATGTTTCGAAAAAATTTGATTTTGATAATTTGTCTCAAGCGGATATTGAGTTTTTAATTGAGGATAAATTACAAAAGAACATAGATAAAGTCATTCACAATTGGGAAGACGAAGGAATTTTAGTTGAAAAAGCACGCTGGGGACGTTCGGTTATTACAAAAGGTAAGATAAAAATCGAATTAAGTAAAGATGTTGATGCGTCGAAACTGACTTTAGCCGAAGTTCAGGAAATGATTGCAAAGAAAACACCTGTGAAAAAAGCTCCTGCGAAAAAGGCAGCAGCAAAAAAGGCAACGGCAAAGAAAACCACCACCGCAAAAAAAACGGTAACTAAAAAAAAGTAAACCATGGAGTTTGATTTTCTTGTACCTATAGATAATGAAATCATAGATTTTAAAAATGAATTGTCTGCTCAGCATATTGGTGGAAGTATTGCCTTGCATACTGATGACGCGTTTCCAGATTTAAACGAAGTTAAGATTGCTTTACTTGGAGTGCTTGAGAATAGAGGTGCAGATAATGTGCAATCTGTGGTTGATTTGAGCGCAGTACGTAAATCATTTTATGGGTTGTTCTTAGGAAACTGGCAAATGGGAATTGCAGATTTAGGTGATATTTTACCCGGTAATACGGCTATGGACACATATTTTGCAGTTAAGAAAGTAGTCGCTAGTTTGATTAAAAAAGGAATTGTTCCAATTGTTATTGGAGGTTCGCAAGACTTAACTTATGCGCTTTATAGGGCTTATGATGAGTTAGAACAAATGGTGAATTTAGTTGCGATTGATAATAGATTTGATTTTGGAAAAGAAACAGAGCGCTTATCAAGCACTTCGTATTTAACGAAAATGGTCATTGATTCTCCTAATAATCTATTTAACTATTGTAATATTGGTTATCAAACGTATTATAATTCTCAGGAAGAGATTGATATAATAGAAAAATTGTATTTTGATGCCTACAGATTAGGAGAGATTTCTAATAATATTGCACTCGCAGAGCCTGTTTTTAGAGATGCTGATGTAGTAAGTTTAGATTTAACAGCTGTAAAGTCTTCGGATTCCGGAAATTTTAATATTTTCGCGCCGAATGGATTTAATGGGAAGGAGATATGTTCTTTGTCTCGCTATGCGGGAATAAGTGATAAGGTGTCTTTGTTTGGTATTTTTAATCATTATAATACAGTACAAGAAGCCGTTTTAATTGCGCAAATTATATGGTATTTTATTGAAGGGTACCAATTTCGTTCTGGAGAATATCCCTTTGGTACTAAAGAAAATTATATCAAATACATCGTGCCACTAGAAGAAGATGAGCTGGTTTTTTATAAAAGTAATAAAACCGATCGCTGGTGGATTGAAATTCCTTTTTTGATTAATGGCAACAATAAATTGAAAAGGAATACGTTGTTACCCTGTTCGTATGAAGAGTATTTAGCGGCTTGCAACCAAGAGTTGCCTGAGCGATGGTGGAAAGCTCAGCGTAAAAACAGCGTTTAAAAGAAAATAAAAAAAAGAGAGATTTGTTACTTGTAAAAATTGTTTATTTAAAAAATAATAAATAGGTTTACAAACTTTAAATAATGAATAGTTAACCCCAAATTTGTATGAAAAAAATCATTGTGTTTACGGCATTTTTAACTTTGTTAATTAGCTGTGGTAAATCAAGCGATAAAGGAGAATTAGTAGGTGTTAAAGGAGGTAAGTGGCACCCAGAAAAGCCGTATGGAATGACGTTGGTTCCAGGAGGTTCTTTTATTATGGGTAAATCAGATCAAGATATTGCCGCTGTCGACGATGCTCCCACTAAAACCGTTACCGTGCGTTCCTTTTACATGGACGAAACCGAAATTACGAATAGACAGTATCGTCAATTTGTTGAATGGGTAAAAGATTCAACAATTAGAATGCGTTTAGCAATTCTAGCAGACATGAATGGGCAGAAAGCTGCCGATAGCAAAGGTAAAAATGCTGGAAGTATTGGAGATTTTGCCTTTAATGATTCTGACCCTGCCAAGATGACTGCTTACGATAAGTACATGTATGACAACTATTATAGTGTAGGTAATGAAAAAGATCCTTATGCTTCTAGAAAATTAAATCGTAAGGTAAAATTGATCAAAGACACTAAAAAATATCCAGATGAATATTATACTGAAGTTATGGATTCAATGTATTTACCAATGGACCAATCCTACAACGGTCTAAGAACAATTGATGTAAATAAATTGAAATACAAGTATACATGGATGGATATTCAAGCAGCAGCAAAAGCAAAGACAGGATCTAGAAAAGAATTTGTTAGAACTGAAGAAATAAATATATATCCTGATACAACAGTTTGGATTAAAGATTATGCTTATTCTTATAATGAACCTATGCATAATGACTATTTTTGGCATGAGGCTTATGGAGAATATCCCGTTGTTGGTGTGAAATGGACCCAGGCTAAAGCTTTCTGTGCTTGGAGAACTCAAAATAAAAACACCTATATTAAAAACAAACAAAAAGGACGCAATTTGGTGAATTCTTTCCGTTTGCCAACTGAAGCAGAGTGGGAATATTCTGCAAGGGGTGGTCTAGAATCTGCAACTTACCCATGGGGAGGTCCGTATACAAAAAATGACCGCGGATGTTTCATGGCAAACTTTAAGCCAAGTCGTGGAGATTATGCTGCAGATAATGCATTATATACCGTAGAAGCAAAGTCATATGACCCAAATGGTTATAATTTATACAATATGGCAGGTAATGTTTCAGAATGGACCAATGATGCCTACGATCCAAATGGATTCGAATATGTTTCGACTATGAACCCTAATGTTTCAGATAATTCAAATAAACGTAAAGTAGTACGTGGAGGTTCTTGGAAAGACGTAGCCTACTTTTTACAAGTAAGTACCAGAGATTTTGAATATGCAGATTCTGCAAGAAGTTTTATCGGTTTTAGAACGGTTCAAGATTACATGGGGACTCAAGTAACAGGAAATAAAGGAAAAAAATAATACAGTAAACAATAAAACCAAATCTAAATATTTTAAATTAACCTAAAAAACAAATTATTATGGCAATTTTAAGCAAAAAAGCAATGAATTTCGCTTACGGGATGGGAGCGGCAGTAGTTATTATCGGTGCATTATTCAAAATTACACACTTTGAAATTGGACCACTTACAGGAACTTTAATGTTATCTATTGGTTTAGTAACTGAAGCAGTAATTTTTGCCTTATCTGCATTCGAACCAGTTGAAGACGAATTGGATTGGACTTTAGTATATCCAGAATTAGCCAATGGTCAAGCAAAATCTCAAGTTAAAAAAGAAGAGAAAGTTGACGCTCAAGGAATTTTATCTCAAAAATTAGATGCAATGTTGAAAGAAGCTAAAATTGACTCTGAGTTGATGTCAAGTTTAGGAAATAGCATCAAAAATTTTGAAGGAGCGGCTAAAGCAATTTCTCCAACAGTGGATTCAATTGCTTCTACTAAAAAATACAGCGAAGAGTTATCTATGGCTGCAGCTCAAATGGAATCCTTGAATAGTTTATACAAAGTTCAATTAGAAAGTGCTTCAAGAAATGCTGAAGCGAACAAAGAAATTGCTGAAAATGCAAGCAAATTGAAAGAGCAAATGGCTTCTATGACTGCAAATATTGCTTCATTAAACAATGTTTATGGAGGTATGCTTTCTGCAATGAACAACAAAGGATAATTAGTTTTAAACTACAATTATTATTTATTAAACTAATTATTTAGAAAAAATGGCAGGAGGAAAATTAACCCCTAGACAGAAGATGATCAACCTGATGTATCTGGTTTTCATCGCAATGTTAGCAATGAACATGTCCAAAGAAGTATTATCTGCTTTTGGATTAATGAACGAAAAATTTGAGAGTGCAAATGCAGCTTCTACTCAGACAAATCAGTCTTTATTAATGACTTTAGACACCAAAGCTTCAGAAGCAAAAGGTGATTTCGTGGCTGCTGCTGCAACAGCTCATAAAGTTGAGGTCATCACTAAAGAATTTGATGCCTATATTGCGACTTTAAAAGCAGATGTATTAAAAGGTTTTACTGTTGATTCGGAAACCGGAAAATTGCCATATGAAAGTATGGACAAAGGTGACAATATCGATAACTGGTTCATTGGTGAAGGATACACCAAAAAAGGGAACGAGATTATTGAAAAGATTGAAAAGTACAAAGCAGATATGAAAGCTGCTTTAGGAACTGATAAAAAATATGCTTCTATCGTTAAGGAAGTTGAAAGTAAGTTTAGTGTAGCTGATGTTAAAAATAAAGAGGGTGTAAATATAAAATATTTAAACTATCACTTTAAAGGATTCCCTGCTGTAGCTTCAGTAGCAAAATTATCAGCTTGGCAAAATGATGTTAAAAAAGCAGAAGCAGACGTTTACAATTCTGCCTTAGGAAAAGCAGCTGTTGAAGCAGCATCTTACAGTAACTATCAAGCGATTGTAGTATTGGATAAAAATGCTTATTTCCAAGGGGAACAGGTAACTGGTAAAGTAGTTTTGGGTCGTTATGATGAGAACACGAAACCAACATCTTTCCAAGGGCCAGGTAAATTGGTAAACGGTCAAGCCATGATATCTCTTACTGCAGGAGGTGTTGGTGAACAAAACATCAACGGACAGTTTTCGTTCTTAGAAGATGGAAAAACAATACCATTAAAATTTGCAGGGAAATATGTAGTTGTTCCAAGACCTAATTCTGCTACTATTGCAGCTGAAAAAATGAACGTTGTGTATCGTGGTGTGGTGAATCCAATGGCGATTTCTTTTGCTGGAATTTCTGATAAAGATGTTGTGGCAACTGCACCTGGTTTGACTAAAGTAGGTAATGGTAAGTACAACATGAGTCCAGGAAATGGAACAGAAGTGGTAATAAATGTTTCAGGTAAAATGTCTGACGGGAAAATTGCTACGGATAAAAAAGTATATAGAATAAAAGGTATTCCTGGTCCATCTGGTACTATTAGAGGAGAAATGGGTGTTGTTAAAGGACCTAAATCCAATCTTCAGGTGGCAACCATTGGCGCTAAATTAGTTGATTTTGATTTTGATGTAGTTCTAGATGTTGTAGGATTTAATTTTAAAATAGCTGGACAACCTACAGTTGTAGTACAAGGAAATCGTTTAAATGCACAATGTATCTCTGCACTTACAAAGGCAGGAAGAGGGGATCAAGTTACAATTTCTGAGATCAAGACTAAATTAGTTGGAAGTTCATTGTTATTACCAAGAACTTCTCCAGTAATTTTTGAAATACAATAATAGTACGTTTGTAAAAACTACTCCAATATTTTATAAGGACACCATGATGAATGTAAGAATTTTTTTAGTAGCTATTGTCACTATCTTAGGTAGTGTGACTGGGTTTGCACAATCCAATCTTTTGAATGCCAAAAAGCCTAGTGAAATTGGACTTAAGACTGCAGCGCAACGTATTTCTGATAATGATAAACCATTAGCTTATGGTTATGTTCATGATAGAGATATATTGATGGGCAAAACAACATGGGAAATTATTGATTTAGGAGAAAAAATCAATTTTCCTTTGTATTTCCCTATTGATACTGCTAATATTGGGCCAGACCGACGTTCGTTGTATGATGTTTTAACTAAAGCAATGAAATCTGGTAAAATTACCGAAGTATATACCGATAGTTATTTTAATACCAAAAAATCGCTAAAAGATATACAAGCTTCTTTATCTCGTATTGATACTACTGATGCAGGACGTGAATTAATCAATCAAGACCCTGATGCCTACAGAACAAGAGTGGTTAAGAAAAAAGTTGTTACTGGAACTGGAAAAAAGAAAACCGTAACGTATGTTGACGAAACGGTTGGTCCTACTAAATCAATTCCTTCTGAATATATCTTAAAGCAAGATCTTACTGCGCAAGATGTTAGTCAATATAAGATTAAAGGGTTTTGGTATTTTGATAAACGTCAAAGTGAATTAAAGTATCGTTTGCTTGGAATTTGTCCTGTAACACCCGATGTTTACACGATGAATAGTGAAGAGAAAGATTATATAGAATTGTTTTGGATCTTTTTCCCAGCTGCAAGAGAAGTATTGCATGAGGCAAAAACATTTAATGAAAAAAACTCCTCAATGCCAGTATCTTTCGATCAGATTTTAAATTCTAGAAGATTTAATGCTGTTGTATATAAAGAAGAAAATATCTATGGTGATCGTGCTATTGAAGATTACATGAAAGATAATTCTCAAAATCAACTTTTAGAGTCGGAAAGAATTAAAGAAAAAATTCGCAATTTCGAACAAGATATGTGGAACTACTAATGCAATTAGTTCATTCACCAAAAAACTCTTACTATAAGGTAAGAGTTTTTTGTTTTTAACCTTATGGATATTGATATGATTGATTATTTAATCGTAGGTGCTGGTTTAGCTGGAATTTCTTTTGCAGAATTGGCAATAAATAATGGAAAACAAGTTGTTGTTTTTGATAATGATTCACAAAATTCTTCTCGTATTGCTGGAGGCCTTTATAATCCGGTTATTCTTAAGCGTTTTTCTGAAGTTTGGGATGCTGAAAATCAGTTAAAAGATATGGCCGATTTTTATGATTCTTTGAAGGATAAGTTTTCGGTTACTTTGGATCATAAATTACCTATATACAGGAAATTTTTTTCTGTTGAAGAGCAAAACAATTGGTTTTTGGCAGCTGATAAAAAAGCGCTTTCTCCTTTTTTATCTACAAACTTACAATTTTTAAATTTTAAAGGGATTCATGCGCCATATGGTTATGGTGAAGTACTACATACTGGGTATGTTGATACAGCACTACTTTTACAGCACTACCATGATTTCCTTAAAAAATTCGGGTGGTATCGTAAGGAAGAATTCAACTATTCTGCTTTGTCTCTAAAAGATGATAGAGTAGCGTATAATGGAGTTGAAGCTAAACATGTCATTTTTGCCGAAGGCTTTGGTTTACATAATAATCCTTATTTTAATTTTTTGCCTCTTGATGGCACCAAAGGGGAATTGTTTATTATAAAAGCAAACGACTTGAATATTGACGTTATTGTAAATACAAGTGTTTTTATTTTACCTTTAGGAGAGGGACTTTTTAAAGTAGGCGCAACGTATAATTGGAAAGATAAAACGGATTTGCCAACAAAAGAAGGGCGTATAGAATTGATAGAACGCATTAAGGAAATCATCAATTGTGATTTTGAGGTAGTGCAGCACTTTGCTGGAGTCAGGCCAACAGTGAGGGATCGTAAACCTCTTGTGGGTACTCATAATCTTTATCCTCAACTTCATATTTTGAATGGACTCGGAACGAGAGGGGTTATGCTTGGACCATCAATGGCAAAGGCATTATATAATCAAATCGAAAATAAAATGCCTTTGGTTCCAGAAATCAATTGGGTAAGATTTCTAAATAAGAATTGGAAATAATTTATAATTTATTTGAGTTGCTGGGGTCATAACTTATAAATAAGTTGATATAAATATTTCTTGACCATCTTAAGATCCATGGAAATAAAAGTAACAATGCACCAAGGATGACAAAAAAAGAGTTTTTTACAGAGGTTTTAAGAAACACATAGGATATAATAAATGCTGCTATGCCTACAGCTACATTTAAGGCGTAACTAACATACATTGAGCCATAAAAGAATGAGGGTTCTATTTGATACCTCAATCCACAATGGCTGCAAGTTTCATTCATTTTTAGTACTTTACTGAGATTAAGTGGGTTTTTATCCTCGTACATGCTTTCGTTTTGGCATTTCGGACAACTTCCTGTTAAAATGCTATTTAGTTTGGATCCTTTTTTTAACATTTGCAAAAATTTTATCAAAGGTACAATTTTAGATTGTTACCGATGTAACATTAGTCACATTCTATGCTTAATATACATAATTTATCAGTTTCTTTTGGGGGGTCGTATTTGTTTGAAGAAGTTACTTTTCGTTTGGGTGCAGGCGATAGGGTTGGACTTGTAGGTAAAAATGGCGCTGGAAAATCTACCATGCTAAAGATTTTAGCTCGTGATTTTGCTCCAGACTCAGGGAGTATCGCGCAAGAAAAAGAAGTACGCATGGGGTTTCTTCGTCAAGATATTGATTTTGAAGCAGGACGTACGGTTCTTGAAGAGGCCTATGAAGCTTTTACCGAAATCAAAATTGTTGAAAAAAAGCTAGAAGAGATCAATCATCAATTGGTTTCAAGAACAGATTATGAGAGTGAAGAATATAGTCAAATCATTGAGGATTTATCGGATTATACCCATCGATTTGAGCTTTTAGGTGGGTATAATTATGTTGGTGATACCGAAAAAATTCTCTTGGGATTAGGATTTAAACGGGAAGTTTTTGATAATCAAACGGATACTTTTTCTGGTGGTTGGAGAATGCGTATTGAGCTTGCAAAATTATTATTGCAATCCAATGATATTCTTTTGCTGGATGAGCCTACCAACCATTTGGATATTGAAAGTATCATTTGGCTAGAAGGTTTTTTAAGAAATTTTCCAGGGGTTGTAGTTATTGTTTCTCACGATAAAATGTTCTTGGATAATGTAACCAACAGGACCATTGAGATTTCTTTAGGTAAAGCTTATGATTTCAATAAACCCTATTCTCAATATTTGGAATTACGTCATGAGATTAGAGAAAAACAATTGGCTACTCAAAAAAATCAAGCAAAAAAAATTGAAGAAACCGAAAAATTAATTGAGAAGTTTCGCGCCAAAGCCTCTAAAGCATCTATGGCACAATCGCTGATCAAGAAATTAGATAAAGTGGAACGTATTGAAGTAGATGAAGATGATAACTCCGTTATGAGTATTACATTTCCGGTGTCTAAAGAGCCTGGAAAAGTAGTGATTGAAGCGGTAAATGTATCTAAATCCTATGGGGATACTACTATTTTAAAAGACATCAATCTATTGGTTGAGCGGGGTAGCAAAATTGCTTTTGTTGGACAAAATGGACAAGGAAAATCAACTTTTATTAAAGCCATTGTAAATGAATTTAAATATGATGGGAATATAAAGCTAGGACATAATGTTCAGTTAGGGTATTTTGCTCAAAATCAAGCAGAGTATTTGGATGGCGAGATTACCCTTTTAGAAACCATGGAAAATGCGGCTACAGATACGAATCGAATGAAAGTGCGTGACATGTTAGGTGCCTTTTTATTTCGTGGAGATGATGTAGAAAAAAAAGTAAAAGTACTTTCTGGAGGAGAACGAAACCGATTGGCATTGTGTAAACTTTTGTTGCAACCCATCAATGTATTATTGATGGATGAGCCTACGAATCATCTTGACATCAAGTCTAAGAACGTTTTGAAAGCAGCACTTCAAAAGTTTGGAGGCACCTTATTACTAGTATCACATGATCGAGATTTTTTGCAGGGAATGTCAAACATAGTGTATGAATTTAAGGATCAAAAAATTAAAGAATATCTTGGGGATATTAATTTTTTCTTAGAGCAACGTAACTTAGAAAACATGCGTGAAGTGGAGAAAAAAGAAATAGCGCAACAAGTCACTCCCAAAGACACTACAAAGTCTAAAACTTCCTATGAGGACCAAAAGAAGCATAAGACTTTGCACAATAGATTGAATAAAATCGAAAATCAAATCAACCAATTAGAGCTTGATATTCAACATGATGACAAAATGTTGGCCTCAAACTATGATAAACATATCGAAGATGCTAATTTTTTTGTTGCCTACAATAAAAAGAAGGAGGCATTAGATCAATTGCTTTTAGACTGGGAATTGGTACAGGAAGAAATTGATAATCTATAGGTAGGATTATACTTAAATAGGGAACCATTTTTTTTCAAACAATGATTCTATAATTCATTGGCCAAAATTTCCGTTATTAACCTAGAATCTGCATTAGACTTCCTATCGAAACTGAATTATTCAATAAAAGCAAGAACTCACGGACTATTTTTGAAGAAGGAAACAATGTTCAGCGAATACCTATGTAAAATATATACCAATGAGCTAATACTTTCGTATTTTGAATTTATCCCGAAAGCTTTAGGGAGGAGTAAGTTCTTGGTTTTAAGAGAATTCAGCTGTAGTAGCTTTCTACTACGGATTCTGGAATTAATCTATTAGATCCAATTGCCTCTTTTTTGATACTTTAAAGTAGCGTTGAAGTATAGTTGACTTGATTCTCCTATTCAGAAAAGTGGTTTAAATTCAAAATAGAAAATACTAGGCGATTTCTCACTTATTTGTGGATTGTTTCTGTCTCAAAATGAAGTTTATTTCAGCTGCTGCGCATATTTTTTTTGCAACATCTTGATTTTTAATATGTAAGAATTTATAAATCGTACTGTA
Organism: Flavobacterium sp. RSSA_27; assembly: GCF_051547125.1. Lineage (NCBI taxonomy): Bacteria > Pseudomonadati > Bacteroidota > Flavobacteriia > Flavobacteriales > Flavobacteriaceae > Flavobacterium > Flavobacterium sp. RSSA_27. The sequence continues at coordinate 4,486 of NZ_JBPTTN010000004.1, read as the reverse complement.
ATTAGAAATAATAAAATATATATTTTTTTTAACAAGACATGTATTGTTTATTTTTTTATTTTATGTCAATAGTCGATTTTTTTTGAATATTTTTTTGTTTCCAATAATTTTAATATTGGTTTTATTGTGCATTTTGTCGGTTTTTATGAACACTTTGTCGATTATTTGTCTTTTTTTGCGTAAAACATTCATTATTATTCGGTTATATAGAATAAGATGTTATTTTTGCAGGTAATAAATATTGTTTTTTTGTAATTTATTAACATTATTTTAGGATAGTATTATTAAAAGCAATGATTTTTTTTGTTTAAAACATAGGGCCTATGAATAAAAACTTTACTCCTCCTATACTTTTTTTATCTTTTTCTTCAAAGAAGTATCTTTTTTTATTTTTTTCAAGCCTTTTTTTAAAAAATCTACTTAGCATATTAGAAAACTAGTCGAGCTATCGATGATGTTACGTAATTACTTTTGACCCCATGAAAAAAATATATCTATTTATACATACTAAGTTTATAATGAAGAAAAATCTAATTTTCATTGCCTTTTTATTGTTGCTGTCTTTAAGTAAGGTTAGCGGACAAACACCAGGGTTAATTTATAGTCCTGCTTCTGGGGCTGGCAAAGCAGTATTAGACCCTAACGGTGATGGGTATACTTCTGCTTCATCATTTGGTTTTGTAACTGATGATCAAATTGAAAGCGAAATACCTTATACTTCATTAGTTTTTCCAAAGGTTGAACCAAATAGTGATTTGAGTGCAGGTCCAAGTTGTAGTTTTACAGATTTTGTTGATCAAGGGGATCAAGATCCTGTACAATCCTATATTGATGCCAGCGGAAATTGGTTGTTCAGAATGCGTATGGGGAGTTCTTCTCCCAATTCTAAAAGTTACAGTATTTTAATAGATACCGATGGATTATTTGGGGGTTCTGGTCCTAATAGAGATCCTCAGTATTCCGCTTCGAATCCTGGTTTTGAAATAGAAATTGTACTGGCTACCAATTTTGGTGTTTTTGTGTACGATGTAAATAATAATAATTGTACCCCAGTGATATCTTATGCAGGTACTACCAATTACCAAAAATCAGTCGCACTCACTACAAGTTGTGGTAATCCCGATTATTTTTATGATTTCTATGTGAAGATGAGTGATTTGACAAGCGTTTTTGCTGCTACAACCCCAAATCCAACTACAATCAATGCAACTACTCCTATGCGTATGGCCATAGTGGATAATATGGGAGCCCAAAAATCGTCAGTATGTAATCCATCATCGGCTTCAGATGTTGCAGGAACGGATTGTAATTCAGGCAATCTAGAGACTTGTTATACAGAAATTATAGACAATTACACCCCGTGTAAACCAGGGGAAGTGTGTCCAGATCGTTCAGTTTGTCCGACAATTAATGGGCCTATAGTTAATGGAGCTACTACGGTTAGTGTGACTACAAACGAAGCCATAGGTACTATTATAAAAGTGTATAGTGGGTCGACATTAATTGGAACCTCAAGTCCAACCACAACAAGCCCTCAAACATTAACAATTACAATAGCAGCAGTTGCAACTGGAGACAACATTGGAGCCACAGCTCAAGCACCTGGAGAAGGGGTTTCGATTGGGAATTGTGATGTTGAAATAGTACAAAATACTCTTGTGGTACCATGTTCTAGCGTATCACCTACTTTTTCCCAACAAAACGGCAATCAAATAAATGTTACTACTAGTCAAGGAATTGGTACAATAATAAGACTTTATGAGGTTGGTAATAGTACTCCTTTAGCGATAATTACTACAACTACTACTCCACAAACTGTTACATTTTCGACAACTGGGAACGGATTTAATGGTAGGCAATTGTATGCCACAGCTGAAGCTCCTGGGTCTGGTTGCCAATCTCCTCCTTCTAATTGTACTAACTCAGCTACTCCAGCAATAACATTTACGCCATTATCTACTTCAACATCTTCAATTTCTGGTACAGGAGTAACTGGTTCAACTATTTATTTATACGCCAATAGTGTTCAAATAGGAACCACTACTGTAGTTTCTGGTAATTGGTCGATTCCTGTTTCAGGATTAGTGGCCTGTCAATTGATTACAGCTCAACAAACAGAGCCTGGAAAATGTATTTCACCATTAACTTCATCGGTTACAGTTCAAGGAAAAGCATCAACTCCCATTCTTAACCAAACTGCTTGTATTGCTGCTTCATTAAATTCAGTACAGGTGTTTTCTTCAGAAATTGGGACAAATATTATCAAACTCTATTCTTTCAACGGTTCCACATATACTCCTATTTCTGGCTCTAGTACCAATGCAGGAAGTGTTTGGACTTTTATACCGACTGCACCAATAGCGTCAGGTACAACTATTGTAGCTAGAGTGGAAGGGGTGAATTGTAAGGCCAATAGCGATTATTCCGCTCCAGTAACTCTTTCTTTATCGCCTTCAATAACTACAGCAACAACTATAACTGGACCTGTTTTAGAAAACGCAACAACAGTTTCGGGAACAGGTGTTCCAGGAGAATGGATTCAATTGTATGTAGATGGGGCTATTCCTTATTTAGATTTGGCACAAACACTGCCTATAGGTCGCGTTCAAGTATCAACTGCTGGCAATTGGTCTGTAACCGTTAATACTAATGCTATTTATTTAGGTGCGGTATTACAAGTTAAAACAGCAACAGCTTCAACAGGTGGTTGTGAAAGTGCCTTATCGACATCATCAACTATTGTTCAATGTGTTCCTCCTGCAATTCAAACCTATAGTGGAGGTAGTAAAAGTTACTGTAATGGTCAATCGGGAACGATACAATTAGCGGCATCTGAATTGGGAGTTATTTATGAACTAGTCAATAGTACAGGTGTGAAAGTAGGGCCTTCTGTTGTAGGTACAGGTGGAGCCATTACGTTATCTACTTTTGCTTTGTCTTCAAATTTAACGGGGTTATATGTAAAAGCTTATAAACTTTTGAATACAAGTTGCTCAATAACCTCTACAGTACAAATTAATTTTGATACGCAGTTACCTTCTCCGGGGATTAACCTAACAAGTACTAATGTCTCAGTTTTAAGAGGAACTACAACTGCAGCTTTCACCTATTCAAGTCCTTCGAATTCGCCAACAAATTATAGTATTGATTTTTCTATAGCTGCTCAAAATCAAGGTTTCGCTGATGTAACTAGTACACCATTGTCTGCATCTCCAATTAATGTTACTGTCCCAACTACTGCTGCAATAGGAACTTATAATGCCATTTTAACAATTACCGGAGGGTCTTCATGTTCAAGTACTTACCCTATTTCGATAACTGTTTATACTGCTACAAGTCCACCAGTAATTACTTTACAACCAGCTCCGAGTATTATTTGTAGCGGTGCAGGAACTTCTTTTACTGTTTCAGCTACTGGAACACCAACAAGTTATCAGTGGCAGGTTAGTACAAATGGAGGAGGAACTTACTTACCAATTTCAAATGGAGGAGTTTATACTACTGCAACAACTGCAAGTGACGCAACCCTTACCATTTCAAACGGAACGGGTTTCAATGGGTACTTATATAGGGTTATTGTCACGAATGCAAATGGAAGTGTTACTTCAAATCCAGCTTTGTTGACGGTAACACCAGCCGTAATCATAAATCCTTTTTCACCAACAACGTCAACTCGTTGTCAAGGATCAGGAACTGAAACTAGAACCACTACAGCACTAAATACTACTGGAATTACCTACAATTTGGATGCAGCAAGTATAATTGGAGGGAATAGTATTGATTCGGTAACAGGTGCAGTGACTTATGCCGCAGGATGGTCAGGAACGACAACAATTACTGCTAGTGCCGCAGGTTGCGGCGGGCCAGTGACTACTACGCATGTTGTTACAATAAATAGTACACCAACTGCACCTACCGTAGGAACTATTATTAATCCTACTTGTGTAGTATCCACTGGAAGTGTTGAGTTGACTGGTTTGCCATCTACAGGAACTTGGACATTAACAAGAATGCCAGGATCTGTAACCTCTACAGGAACTGGAACATCAGTTACTATCTCTGGATTGAATCCAGGGACTTATACCTATACTGTAACGAATTCCTTTGGTTGTACTTCAGTTGCTAGTGGTAATGTTTTAATTAATGCACAGCCGGCTACGCCTGCAGAGCCAACTATCGAGACAATTAGTCCAATTTGTTCAGGAACTAATGCAGTTTTTACTATAAAAGGAACAGCTGGAAATGTGGTTACTTATACAGGAGCGATTTCAGGAACAGCTACAATTGGAGCTGGAGGAACGGTAGATGTTACCGTATCTGGAGTGATAGCGAACACCACTTTAAACATAACAAGTATTAGTAACGGAACTTGTAATAGAATGTTAACTGCTAGTGCAACGGTAATTATAAATTCGATAATAACATTGGCAGTATCTTCTAAAACCGATGCGGCTTGCTTTGGAGCCAGTACAGGTTCTGTAACTGC
>NZ_JBPTTN010000003.1:0-340911 GCF_051547125.1 Flavobacterium sp. RSSA_27 | reverse complement strand
TACATCAAATCAAACCTTGAATTTAGTTTCGATAAATAATCCGACTACTTCATGTACTCAGACATTGTCCGGGTCTTCAACAGTAACAGTTAATCCAAATTTACCTGCGACTGTAAGTATTGCTATTACAGCAGGAACACAGGTTTCATGTTCAGGAACATCAGTAACATTTGCAGCAACCCCAACCAATGGAGGAGCTTCCCCAGCATACCAATGGACTAAAAATGGTTCAAATATTAGTGGAGCTACTTCTGTAACCTATACAGGAGTTTCTGGGACAGATTTTGTGAATACAGATGTAATTGCTTGTATAATGACCTCTAATGCTTCGCCATGTTTAACAGGTTCTCCAGCTACAAGTTCGGGTTTGGCAATGACAGTTAATCCAATTGTAACGCCAACCTTTACCCAAGTTGCGCCAATATGTTCGGGAGCCACTTTATCTGCTTTACCAACAACATCAAACAATGGAATCACAGGAACTTGGTCACCAGCGTTGGACAATACAGCAACAACAACCTATACTTTTACGCCAGATGCAGGATTGTGTGCTACTACAGCTACTATGACCATCACGGTAAATCCAAATGTAACCCCAACCTTTACCCAAGTTGCGCCAATCTGTTCGGGAGCGACTTTATCGGCTTTGCCAACGACTTCTACTAACGGAATCACAGGAACCTGGTCACCAGCGTTGGACAATACAGCAACAACAACCTATACTTTTACGCCAACTGCAGGACAATGTGCGACTACAGCTACTATGACCATTGACGTTTTACCAAATGTAGCAAATGCAGGTAATATCAGTGGAGCAACTTATGTTATATCAGGTAGTTCAGCAACTTATACTGTTCCAGTAATTGCCAATGCTACCTCCTATGTTTGGACGTACTATGATAGTTCTGATGTTATAGTAAATACTTTTACTACAGCAACAGACTCTCTAACTTTTAAGCCAACAAAGTTTGTTGGTTATTTGAAGGTAAAAGGAATTAATAGCGCTTGTATTGGACAAGATTCTGATAAGTTCGATATTTTTGTAGGTGATTCACCCTCTCCACCAACTATTGAAGGGCCTTTAACTGTTTGTCAAGGGCAACAAGGGGTAGTGTATTCTGTAGACAATTTTGTGAAGGATTATGAATGGACTGTTCCTACTGGGGCAGTTTTTAGAGAAGGCAGTCTAGGACCTCGATCAATTATAGTTGACTTTTCTTCATCAGCTGTTTCAGGAGAGGTAAGGGTGGAAATTACCAATGATTTTGGGACTGTAGCAGCTGCAAAACCTGTAACCGTTAATAGCACTCCTAGTGCTCCAAGTATTGTTTCACAAAACAATGTTACTTGTACTTCATTAGGGTCTGTTGAATTAGGTGGTTTGCAAAATGGTTGGACAATTGCTCAATCGGGTACTTCGTCGGACAGTTATACTGCAACAGGAACAAGCTTTACGGTTACCGAATTAGTTGCAGGAAACTATACTTTTACAGTAAGTAATACCAATTGTACTTCATTACCAATTGCGGTTACAATCAAAGACGATTCCAGTACCACTTGGGATGGTTTGTCTACATCTTGGAGCAATGGGCCGCCAAATGCCTCTAAAAACGCGATAATTACCGGTGTCTCTCCAAATGCTCCTTTCACTACAGATTTGACAGCTTGTGCCTTAACTATTAGTTCAGGTGTAACTGCAACAGTACCATCAGGAGTGACTTTAACGATCACGAATGCTGTTACCAACAACGGTCAATTAATCTTTGAAAACAATGCAAGTTTGGTACAAACTACCAATGCAACTAACACAGGTGCTATAGAATACCGCCGTATTTCTGCCCCAATGAAGAATTTCGATTTTACGTATTGGTCTTCTCCAGTTTGGGGAGATGGTATTGTTGTACCAAAACAGACTGCCAAAAATTTGTCCCCAAATACTTTATGGGATAAGTACTTCAGATACAATGCTACTACTGGATGGGTTTTTGATGCTGGAGAAATGAAGCCAGGGGTTGGGTTTATTATTCGTACTCCTAAACCTGGAACCTATGGACTTCCTTATCCCGAAACAGTTACCATGCCTTATTCTCAACCCGTAGCCTTCAAAGGGGTGCCCAACAACGGGAATTACTCTTTTGCAGTAGGTGCAGATGAGTATAATTTGATTGGGAACCCGTATCCATCCGCTATCGATGCTACAAGGTTTATGCAGGACAATAGCGCTATTATTTATGGTCCGTTGTATTTTTGGACGCACAATACCCCTATTACCAATAATGTATATACGGCTGATGATTATGCAACTTTTAATATCACAGGAGGAACTGCAACCGGGCCGCCTTCGGGTCCAGCTGCAAGTCCTGGAATAAATACAAGTACACCCAATGGTTTCATAGCCGCTGGCCAATCGTTTTTTGTGGGTAATGCAGCAGCAGGAAGTTTTCAATTTACCAATGCGATGCGAGTGGCAGGCAACAACACCCAATTCTTCAAACAAGCCAGTACCAAAAAAACTGCGACTATCGAGAAAAACCGTGTGTGGTTGAATTTGTCGAACAGTCAAGGTGCTTTCAAGCAATTATTGGTGGGTTACCTTACGGGAGCGACCAACGATTGGGATAATTTGTATGACGGTCCCACTTTTGATGGGCAACCTTACATCGATTTTTATAGTATCAATAAAGGGCAAAATCTCACCATTCAAGGACGTGCTTTACCATTCGACAGTGCCGATGAAGTGCCTTTGGGGTATCGCAGTACGATTGCAGGCACCTTTGATATCAGTATAAATAATAGAGACGGAGTACTAGCGAGTCAAGAGATTTGGTTGCAAGACAAGAAAACGAATACGATCCATGATTTAACCAAAGGCAAGTACACGTTTACAGCCATCAACGGGGTAGAGAATAACCGTTTTGTTTTGAAATACACCAATGCTACTTTGGTCAACAAACCTTCTACCAATAAAAATGTATTGGTAACTGTTACTTCCAAAGAGGCGGTAATTACTTCTACAGCAGAGGTTATTGCGCAAGTACAAGTATTTGATTTGTTAGGAAGATTGGTATATACAAAATCCAATATCAATGCGCAAAATTGGTCCATTACAGGTCTGCCAACAAAGGATCAAGCCTTGATTGTGAAAACCACTTTGGCCAACGGTACCATTAGTACCAAGAAAATTATCTTATAAAAAAACTTTTTTTTTAATCTAACCCTTTCATAGTGAATGCTTTGAAAGGGTTATTGTTTTTATAGTGATTTTTATTGTTAGACGGCCTCTTTTTTAACTTTATATAACCTATTTATTAGTTACTTTTGCGCCGATTTCCAAATGGGGAAAGGCATGGTTTCTGCTGCTTTATTTGGTTTCATTGTTAAAATTGACTACTTATTTTTTATGAAAAGAATACTATTTAGTGCGCTCTTATTTTTTATGATAGGGTTGGTTAATGCTCAAGCTACATTTACAACTTCTCAAACAGGAAATTGGAATGCCTCCACTACTTGGACTTTAAGCAGTGGTACAGATTCAGATGGTATTCCTGATGCTGATGATAATGTAATAGTTGATAATAAACATGTTTTAAACCTTACTCAAAACGAAAGCTGTGCCTCTTTGACGATAAATGGATCTGCAGGAGCAAATACAGCTATTCTTAAGATCAATTCCTCTACTTTAAATGTTATCGGGAACATTTCAGTTCCTGGCGCAGCAAATTCTCAAGTTGAAATGACTACTGGTGTTTTAAATATTGGCGGTAATTTTAATAGTGGCGCTACATTTAGTGCAGGGGCAGGTACTGTAAACTACAATAACACGGGTGCACAAACAATAGGAACCTATACTTATAATAATCTAACCTTATCAGGGAGTGGGGTAAAAACAGCTAACGGTAATTTAACTGTAAATGGAGCTTTGACAACAGCAAATGCTGTTACACTCAATATGGGAACCAATCAATTGTTAGGATCACTTACGGTACTAAACAACTTAGGGACAATACAAACTCAAAATATTGCTACAACTCCAATACCTACAGGAAAATCTTGGGGAGGATCAGTAGAATTTAATGGAATTGCCCAAACAGTTAGTACAGGTACCTATAACAACCTGATTCTTTCTGGGAGTGGTACCAAAACAACAACAGGTGTGACCGTTAACGGAATTCTTTCTATGGAAGGAACTGCGACAGCATCTGTGGTGCCAACTTATGGTACTGCCGCTACTTTACAGTATAATACAGTAACGGCAAGAACTACTGGGGTAGAATGGCCATCAACTTTTTCTGGAACAGGTGGGGTGGTTATTAAAAATACAGGTGTCATTACCTTAAATAATGCAAAGACAATGAATACTATTTTTTCAATTGAAACTTCAGCAAGAGTAAACCTAGGGATCTTTACCCATTATTCAAACGGACTAAGTTTAGGAGGCTCTAGTAAAGCTGTTGGAAGTTGGGGAAGTACTAGTTCTGTTGCACCAAATACTGATAACACTTTTTTTGCTGCTTCTACAGGGATACTAAATGTATCTTCAAGTACTTGTGTGAATAATTTAATTACTAATGGTGATTTTACTAATGCCGCCACAGGATTTAACCTTGCAGTTGGCTGGGTTTTTACCCCTAAAAAAGGAACTTATGTAGAGACGTATCCAGAAGACACTTATTTTAGTACCGGTAATACTGGGTACACTGCTGAATTAGATGCTGGAGCATCACTTCGACAAACCGTTACTGTAGTACCTGGGGTTTCCTATACACTAAGTTTTATTTATGCCCGTAGAAATGGCTCTCAAGCACCTTCACCATCAGGGGTTACCGTTGATGTAATTCAAGGAACTATAGTAACTTCCCCATTAATTTTAGGTACTACTAGTTCCATTCCTCAAATAGGTGCTTTCACGTTTACTCCTACGAGCGCTTCAATTACTTTGGATTTTTACAATCATTTAGCTACAAACCAAACGTATGGAACGATAATCGATAATATAGTTTTGGTGCCTACGAGTCAAGTGACTCCATTTGCCACCACCATCCCAAAAGGAATTTTTAATACTTTACTTTCATGTGTAGGAACACCAGTGCAATTAGATGTTGATAATGTACCAACTTCAGGGGTAACTTATTCATGGACTGGATCGTCTGGCGCCACCTTTTCTGCAACAAACATCAAAAATCCAATAGTAACCTTTACTTTGAATGGTTTGAATCAAGCCACAGTAACTGTGACAACGGCAGGAGGTTGTGTCTCAAGTTCTACTACTTATGTAAATAGTACTAGTACAAACGGTCCTACTATAACTACTGCAGCAACACCTGCTGTAGTGGCAGCAGTTTGTCAAAGTTCAAGTGCCCAAAACACGACTTTGGCTTATACTACCACAACTAATTCACCAACAAGTTATAGAATTGATTGGGATACCTTGGCGGATCAAGCTTCTACTTCATTTACTACTGGAGGTAGTTTGACTGGAATTATTGTCCCAGCCGGAACCCCAGCCGGAACCTATTCGGGTACATTGATTATCACAAATGCAAATTGTTCCTCTACAAAAGCAATTACTTTGACGGTAAATCCACTGCCACAAGGGAGTTTAACGGCTAATGGTCCTTTTTGTTCAACAGGATCTGGTCAATTAACTTGGACAGCTACTGCAGGTACTGGGCCTTTTACTGTGATTTATAATGATGGTGTTGCCAATCGAACGGTAACTAATGTAGTAAGTGGAACTCCTTTCGCAACATTTACTTCACCGGTAACAGCCAACACTACTTATACCTTAGTCTCAGTAACAGATGCCAATGGTTGTGTAAGAAACACCTCTTTTACAAGTGGTTCAGCTACAATTTCCGTTACTGCTTTGCCTGCAACCCCTACAGTGGACACAGTAATCAATGTTACTTGCTCTGTATTAGGAAGTGTAGTATTAAGCGGTTTACCAGCCAATTGGACCATTACACAATCCGGTACTACACCTGCAACTTATTCAGGGACTGCACCTGTTCATACTGTCACTGGTCTAGGTGTGGGAAGCTATGCTTTTACAGTTTCAAGTAGTGGAAGCCCTTGTGTGTCCTTACCCACTGGTAGTATAGCTATAGCTGATGCCTCAAGTACCACTTGGAATGGAACGGCTTGGAGCAATGGCTTTCCAGATGCCACTAAAAATGCAATCATAAACGGTCCTTTTACAGTCGGTTCAAATATGACAGCTTGTGCATTGACTATAAATTCAGGTGTTGTAGTAACCGTTCCATCAGGAGTTACTTTGACAATCACTAACGCCGTAACTACTAACGGTCAATTGATTTTCGAAAACAATGCTAGTTTGGTACAAACAACCAATGTTGTGAATACAGGAACGATTGAATACCGCCGAATTTCTGCGCCCATGAAGAATTTCGATTTTACGTATTGGTCCTCACCAGTAACAGGGCAAAATATAGTGGCTTTGTCACCCAATACCTTAGCAGATAAGTATTTTAGATATGATCCTATTAACGGTTGGTTATTGCATACTGGAGTTATGACACCTGGCGAAGGGTATATCATTCGTGTGCCAAAACCTGGAACTACCTATCCAAATGGAGAAAATTGGAATACTCCCACTTATGCACAGCCGGTAGCTTTCAAAGGTGTTCCAAATAATGGGAATTACTCTTTTGGAGTAGGTACAGACCAATACAATTTGATTGGAAATCCCTATCCTTCAGCAATCGATGCCGATTTGTTTATGACTGATCCTAATAACAAAAGTATTATTTATGGTGCTTTGTATTTCTGGACGCACAAAACAGCAATTACTAATAATGCCTATACTGCTGATGATTACGCTACTTACACCTTAACTGGTGGAGTTGGCACAGGAGTCACTACTTCCCCAAGCGGTATAGCTGCACCCACTCGATACATTGGAGCTGGCCAATCGTTTTTTGTTGGAAATGCAACAGCAGGAAGTTTTCAATTTACCAATGCGATGAGGGTAGCAGGGAACAACACCCAATTCTTCAAACAAGACAGTACTAAAAAAACGACGGCTATAGAAAAAAACCGTGTGTGGTTGAATTTGACCAATAGCGGAGGGGCTTTCAAACAATTGCTAGTAGGCTACATCACCGGTGCAACCAATGATTGGGATAATTTGTATGACGGACCCACTTTTGACGGACAAGAGTTTGTAGATTTTTACAGTATCAACCAAGGTCAAAACTTGACCATTCAAGGGCGTGCGTTACCTTTTGAAAATACCGACGAAGTGCCTTTAGGATATCGAAGTACTATCGCTGGTACATTCGATATCAGTATCGATACTACAGACGGGGCTTTGGCAACTCAAGAGATTTGGTTAGAGGACAAAAAGACCAACACACTTCATGAATTGACCAAAGTTAAGTACACTTTTACAGCCATAAAAGGAGTGGAGAACGATCGATTTGTGTTGAAATACACCAACAAAACTTTAGGAACCGATGATAAGGAAATAGCAGATCAATCACTTGTAGTAAGTGTTAAAAACAAAAAAATCACGCTGATTTCTTCAGCTGATGCAATAGTACAAGTACAAATATTTGATTTGTTAGGTAGAAAAATTTACGAAAAAGCTAAAATCAATGCACAAGAATGGTCAATTGCAACTTTGCCTTCGAGTGACCAAACTTTGATTGTAAAAACTATTTTAGCTAACGGCGCCATCAGTAACAAGAAGATTGTTTTCTAGAGCAGATTAATCGGTTAACCGTTTAATTGGTTAATCGTTTAAACTTTGCGTTCCTTGCGGTTACATTTTTACCACAAAGCCTCACGAAGCAGTCACGAAGCTACACAAAGAAGTACGGATAAACTTTGCACCCCTTGCGTAATTCTTTGCGAACTTTGCGGTAAAAAAAAGACACAGATTACACAGATTTTCACAGATTAAAACGTTGCGCTCCTTGCGTAATTCTTTGCGAACTTTGCGGTAAAAAAAGACACAGATTTTCACAGATTAAATCGTTGCACCCCTTGCGTAATCCCTTGCGAACTTTGCGGTAAAAAATGACACAGATTACACAGATTTTCACAGATTAAAACGTTGCGCTCCTTGCGTAATTCTTTGCGAACTTTGCGGTTAAATTTTGAGTGCATTGAGCCTTCTTAGTGCTTAAATTTTGCCACTATTTTACTGTGATTAACGCTCTTTAGCCAAGTAGTTATGAGTATCAGTGATTGCTTTTTCGTTTTTATAATCAATCCATGCTTGTCCTTTAATTTTTCGCATTGCATTGTCAAAATATCGCATAACAAAAACATTGTAAACAGCTTTAGACAAATTTGGAATTCTTCTAGGAAAAGCTCTCAAACTCATTGAAAATCCAGGTGTAAGGTATTTCATATAATGCCAATATCCTTCTGGCATATAGAGCATTTCTCCATGCTCTAAAGTAGTAATAAGTCCTTTTGCTTTTTGTAAGGCTGGAAATTTATCAAAATCGGGGTCATCAAAATTAATATCTTCTCTCGCGATTAAGGCGTGCGGAACTTTGTAGAGATAAGGTGTTTGATCAGGGGCAAAAAGAATGCATTGTTTTTTACCATGAAAATGGAAATGCAAAATATTAGAATAGTCAATGTCGTAATGCATAAAGACTTTGGAGTTTTCACCTCCAAAAAACAACATGGGCAATTGTTTGACTAGTTTCAATCCTATTTTTGGCCATTTAAAATCATTTTGAAGGATGGGCACTTCTTTCATCAATTCGTATAAGAAAATGCGGTAATTGGTAGGTTTGGACTGTAATAAATCTATATAATCGGCCATTTTCATGGTGGCATGGGCGCTATTAAATCCTTCTTTATGCGATACAGGACGATCGTCATATAAGGGTACTGTTTTGTCTCCAGCTACCTCTTTGATGTAATTGAGATGCCACTTTTCGTAAGCAGGCCAATCTTGCGTCAGTTTTTGGATGACTAAGGGCTTTTGTTTTTTAATGTAATGATTATAAAAATCCTCTTTAGAAATGGTTTCAACGCGTTCAATTTCAGTAAGATTCAGTTTCATAAATGGAAATTAAAAATTAAAAAAAAAGCTCTTAGTTTATAAGACTAAGAGCAAATGTAATAAAGCTTTAATTTATGGTAAAATATTTTTACTTATTCTTAACAGCGGCCTCGATATTTTTTTCGATGGTATGACCTGGTCTTGACCATTTTGGCTTTTCGCCCAAAGCAGTATATTGTGAATCCGCTGCTTCTACGGTTTCGGGCTGCATAATTTTAATAAAAGGTTTTTGTGGAGTTAATCCAAGCATTTCAAACATTTTCATGTCTTCATTTACATCGGGATTGGGAGTGGTCAACAATTTGTCACCAGCAAAAATAGAGTTCGCACCAGCAAAGAAACATAAGGCTTGTCCTTCTCTACTCATGTTCATTCGTCCAGCAGATAAACGAACTTGTGTTTCTGGCATCACGATTCGGGTAGTAGCAACCATTCGAATCATTTCCCAAATTTCAACTGGTTTTTCTTCTTCTAGTGGGGTTCCTTCAACGGCAACCAAGGCGTTAATAGGCACAGATTCTGGTTGAGGGTTCAACGTTGCTAAAGCCACTAGCATGCCAGCACGATCCTCAATGCTTTCTCCCATGCCGATAATTCCGCCACTACAAACGGTTACATTAGTTTTACGTACGTTTTCAATTGTTTGTAAACGATCCTCAAAACCACGAGTTGAAATTACTTCTTTATAATATTCTTCAGAGGTATCTAAGTTATGATTGTAGGCATATAGTCCTGCTTCTGCTAATCGTTTGGCTTGGTTTTCGGTAAGCATTCCCAACGTACAACAAACTTCCATGTCTAGTTTGTTGATGGTACGCACCATTTCCAAAACTTGATCAAATTCAGGTCCGTCTTTCACATTTCGCCAAGCCGCACCCATACAAACTCTTGAGGAGCCTCCTGATTTTGCTCTTAATGCTTGCGCTTTTACTTGACTAACAGACATCAAATCATTCCCTTCAATATCCGTGTGATATCTAGCGGCTTGCGGACAATAGCCACAGTCTTCAGGGCAGCCACCGGTTTTAATTGAAAGTAAGGTAGACACTTGAACAACATTTGGATCGTGTTGTGTTCTATGAACCGTAGCTGCTTCATAAAGCAGATCCATTAAAGGTTTGTTATATATGGCAATGATTTCTTCTTTGGTCCAATTGTGTTTGATACTGTTCATAGGTGCATTTTTAGTGCCACAAAAGTAATCAAATAGTTTTTAAGTAGCAATGCTGTGCTAAAAACCACAGGGCAAACGCACCATTTATTTTTTCGCCACGAATTTCAAGAAAGTGGAAAAACTTTGACGGCAGCTTGGCTAAATTTGTTTACCGCTGATTCGCTGATTTTCATATATGTAAATTTTATTTTTTATAGGTCATATATGGTATCGCCTTTTATTATTGGTGTTTGTTTGCAACAAACCTGTTTTTAATGGAGATTTCATAGATTTAAAAAAGTGTTTGATAGAATGACACTACTACGCACTACTATTTGTTATAGTAAAATTCGAATGACACGAATCGTATCTTTCTTTGGCAGATTTGTGCTATATATGCTATTCTAATGTGTGTTTGTTTGCGTAATTGCTTCGCCAATTCGCTGCCGATCGGGTTGTGACTATTTTTTTTAAATTCATGCTTTTTCCCTGCTAAAAAGCATTTTTTATTGGCCGACTAGTAATCGGTTACCATGCGGTTGTTCCAATATAAGAGTAAAAGCATTGTAACGACTACCGAGGAGGCAATTCCTTCAAACAATAAGCAAATACTGTAGGTCATCACCGAAGGACTTCCTCCAAATAAAAAGGTTTTCGATAAGGATTGAACATAGGAATCGCCTCCTTGAAAATAGCTATAGGCAATCAATCCCATGATGCTCAGAAAAACACCAATTAGGGAGGTTTTCATGGCCGATTTTGCATTGTTGGCCAATAATACGTTGCCTTCATGAATGTTCATAACAATAGAGCGATTGACTCCGTAAAAGACAAAAATTGTATTGAATAAGCGCAAGTAAAATACATCAGACAAACCAACAAGGTTCATGATCAAAAAATAAATAGCAATTCCCAAAAAAATGAGAAAGCCGTTTTGGAATTCTTTGGAAAGTTTCATGGCATAATTTTTTAAATAAGACTTCAGTGCATTGAATATCAATTCAATAGGTATAAAGTTACTTAAAAAAAGGACTGAAAATTTAGTAGGATCGTTTATTTTTGTGCAGTGACGGATAAGTAGCGCAATAAGCCCTTGCCTCGTATTCATCTTTAATTAATTGAGCCTTTAGAAAGTCAATATTTTGGAATTTTTGTTCGGAACGCAAGCGGTGTAAAACAGAAATTTTTACTACTTGATGGTATAAGTCCTTATCAAAATCAAAAAAGTGCACCTCAATACTTTGCTTTTCGCCTCCAACAGTAGGATTGGTGCCAATATTCATCATTCCGTAGACAATTTCGTTGCCGATATGGCTTTGTACTACATACACTCCATTTTTTGGAATGAGCTTAAAATCCTCAGGAATTTGAATATTCGCGGTAGGAAATCCAATGGTTCTACCTAATTGTTTGCCTTTAACTACAAGTCCCGTCAGGGGATAAGGATATTCTAAGTAAGCATTAGCAAGATCTAGATTACCTTCTAGAATGGCTGTTCTTATTTTGGTAGAGCTAATAGAGATAGCATCAATTTCTTGAGCCGTAATTTGTTCTACTTCAAAGTTGTATTGTTTGCCATACCTAATCAAGTCATGAATATCGGCAGTTCTATTGCTGCCAAAACGATGATCATACCCAATAATTATTTTTTGAATATTGAACCGTTGCACCAAAACATCTCTCACAAATTCCTCAGCAGTTAGTTTGGAAAAAGCAGTATCAAAGGGATGAATGACTAGGTTTTCTATGGCTAAATCTGCTAATAATTCGATTTTTTCATCGATAGTGTTGAGTAATTTTATAGCTGATTTTTCTTGAAGCACCATTCTAGGATGCGGAAAAAAAGTAAGCACCACACTTTCATAGTCACCATGGTTAGTGTTTTGAGTGAGCTTGTTCAATATGGTTTTGTGGCCAAAATGAACACCGTCAAAGGTGCCCAAGGTAAGGATGGTTTTTTTAGTGCTAACAAATTCGTTGATGGAATGAAAAATCTTCAAAATGACTAATTTATAAAGCTGCAAATTTATGCTTTATATCACATAACAAACAAATTCATAGAAGACATTTCTGCTGTTTTTGCTGAATTCTGGGGATAAATTTTAATTTATTTGGTTCTAAAAATCGATTTAAAGCTAGTTTTCATATAATTGTTATATTTTTGGATAGTAAATACTTATCCAATGAAGAAAATTGTATGGTGCCTACTATTTTTTTATGTATCTAATTTGGCTAGTGCACAAAGTCAAGGGTTCTGGAAAAAAATCACTTTGCCCCAAGATGTTCAGTTGCAAATGTCGGAAGAAAGGCCTTTCGAAGGGGTGTATGAATTAGAAGTGTCTAGTTGGACTTCTAGTTTGCAATCAGCTGTCGGTAAAAGTGCTGAGAATACTAAAACCATACTAACTCTTCCTAATTCAAAGGGAGCAATGGAACAGTTTTTAGTCTGGGAAGCCTCCAATTTTGATCCACAATTACAAGCGCAATATCCTACTATTCGTTCGTTTTACGGTAGAGGAATAACCGATACTCAAGCCACGGTATATTTCAGTACCTCTGGTTCCGAGGTGCAAACCATGATTTTGCGCAGTGATTCCCAAACCGAATTTATGGAGCCCATGAAAGGGGATGCTAATAAATATGTAGTTTACCAATCCGATAAAAGAGCCAAAGGCGCCTTGCCATTACATTGTAGTACAGAAGATAAAGCATTGGCCAAAAACATCACTACTAAAACAGCCAAATCAACGATTAATGATCGTGTTTTTCGTACGCTACGTTTGGCGCTATCTTGTACTGCAGAATATACTGCTTATCATGGTGGAACTGTTCAAGGTGCGTTGGCAGCAATGAATGCTACGATGACTAGAGTCAATGGGGTTTTCAATAGAGATTTGGCCTTGAGGCTAGTTATTATTGCTGATAATGAAAAAGTAATTTTTACTAATGCATCCACCGATCCTTATACTGCAGTAAGTGGAGGAGAAGCACCAATTTCATGGAATCAAGAACTACAAACTACTTTGACTAACATCATTGGTGAAGATAAGTATGACATCGGCCATTTGTTTGGGGCTTCTGGTGGGGGTGGTAATGCGGGCTGTATTGGTTGTATTTGTGAGGCGGGTAAAGGGAGTGCTTATACCTCTCCATCAAACAATAGACCTGAAGGTGATTTGTTTGACATTGATTTTGTAGCGCATGAATTTGGCCATCAATTGGGGGCAACACATACTTTTTCGTTTGAATTAGAGGGTGAAGGTACCAGTGTTGAACCCGGCAGCGGTACTACAATTATGGGGTATGCAGGTGTTACGGATTATAATGTTCAATCCAATTCGGATGATTATTTTGTTTACGCTTCCATAAAACAAATTCAAGATAATTTGATAACCAAGCAATGTCCGGTTCGGACTACCATTCCAACAACTAATTTTACTGTGGATGCAGGTGCTGATTTTACCATTCCAAAAATGACACCCTTTTCGCTGAAAGCAACGGCAACTGGAACCAATTTGGCGGCACAAACCTATGTTTGGGAGCAAAATGATTCGGCGAGTACCTCACAAGGAAACCAAAGTATTGCTTTTCCTGAAAAAATCGACGGGCCGATGTTTCGTTCTTTGCCACCAACTAAGTCTTTACAAAGGTATTTTCCTGAATATGAAAAAGTAGTGTCTGGCCAACTAAGTTCAACATGGGAGTCGCTAAGTAGTGTGTCTCGCGATCTTACGTTTGTAGTTACTGCAAGAGATAATGCAGCATTGGGAGCCGGGCAAACGGCTTCTGATACGGCTATTATTACAGTTGATGCCAGTAATGGACCCTTTGCGGTTACTTCACAAAACACTGTGGATTTGAGTTGGAATCCAAGTACTAGTCAAACGGTAACTTGGAGTGTCAATGGAACCAACACAATCCCCGGTGCTGCCAATGTGAATATAAAATTATCAACTGATGGAGGGAAAACATTTCCTACGGTGTTAGCCAACACTACTCCAAATGATGGCTCCGAAGTAATTACAGTACCTGCAGTTACAGGCGAAAATTGTAGAATACTTATTGAGCCTACAGGAAATGTTTTTTATGCCATCAATGCTACAGCTTTTGCAATTGGTTATACTACAGTAACCGATTGTAAGACTTATGTTTATGATACTCCTATCGCTATACCGGATGGAGTTGGCTCCTTTACAACCAGAGAAATTGTAGTGCCTGCCAATCTTGGATCTATAACAGATGTGAATGTGGTGCTTGGAATAACCCATTCCTATTTGTCTGATGTGGAAGTTGAAATTGTTAGCCCACAAAAGACTACGGTTAAGTTGCTGCAACGCAATTGTGGAAGTACATCTAATACCTTAGTGCTTACTTTTGATGATAATGGGCAGAATATTAAATGCGCCGATGGTTCTCCTCAAACGGTTACACCTGCTGGCGTTTTGTCTAGTTTTAATGGGCAAGATCCAGCTGGAGTTTGGAGATTACGTGTTAGAGATGTTTCTGATGTAGACAGCGGAACTATTAATAATGCCTCGGTATCGATTTGTACTAAAAAAGCAACTTTAGCCACAGAGGATTTCGCTATAGCCGATTTTAAATTGTTTCCAAATCCGTCTAACGGCAATTTTAAAATAGAGTTCTCGAGTGGGTCCAATAACCCAATTGTAGTTTCAGTGTTGGACCTATTGGGGCGAAAAGTATATCATAAAGCGTTTGAAAACACCGGTAATTTTAGTGAATCTATCGACTTAAAAAAAGTAACTCCAGGAATTTATGTAGTGAACGTTGAAGAGGGCAATAAAAAGCAAGTACAAAAAATTGTGGTGGAATAAACGAGCTTAAGGAATTAAAAAAGGGAAACAATGGTGCAATTGTTTCCCTTTTTTTATTTCCCATTAAAAGCAGACATGGTGTTGTCTAGTCCTGCCGTTCCAAATGACTTGATAATTTCGGAAGCAATTTCGAGTCTTTCGGGTAGTTTGGCTTTTTCGTTATCATCCCATTCTCCTAATACATAATCCACTTGTTGTCCTTTTTTGAATTCATCGCTGATGCCAAAGCGAAAACGAGTATAGTCTTGCGTATTCAAGACCTGATTGATGTTTTTGAGTCCGTTATGCCCACCGTCACTCCCTTTTTTGCGAATGCGAATGGTGCCAAAGGAGAGGTTTAAATCATCGGTGATGATGAATATATTTTCTAAGGGGATGTTTTCTTTTTCCATCCAATATTTTACAGCTTTTCCACTTAGGTTCATGTAAGTGTTGGGTTTTAAAAGCAAAAAAGTTTTGCCTTTAAATTTGTATTCGGCCAAGGCGCCGAGTTTTACGGTTTGAAAATCTAGGCTTTCTTTTCTAGCTAGGAAGTCTAGCACTTTAAAACCAATGTTGTGACGGGTATTGACATATTCGGCACCAATGTTGCCTAATCCGACGATTAGAAATTTTTTACTCACTTTTCCAATATTGTTTTTTTGGTGTTTTTGAACCACCGGTTACTTGTTACTTCCTTTCTTTGTTTTTTTGGGAGATGAAAACAACTGTTGTGTCCCTTTTATCAAGCTGCAAAAATAG
The DNA here is from genome assembly GCF_051547125.1 of Flavobacterium sp. RSSA_27. NCBI lineage: Bacteria > Pseudomonadati > Bacteroidota > Flavobacteriia > Flavobacteriales > Flavobacteriaceae > Flavobacterium > Flavobacterium sp. RSSA_27. The sequence continues at coordinate 325,136 of NZ_JBPTTN010000003.1, read as the reverse complement.
TGTATTTAGTGCAGAAGTTAAACCCAGATTCCGCATTAGAAATCTGCTACAACTAAATTACTTCACCATTTTTATATTTTTTGGCGGAGTTAAGTGAATGAATTTCTTCTTCAAAACCAAGAACTTTTTTCACGAGTTTATATTTTTTGAGAGGAGTTCAAGATACGCTACGCTTGATTCTCCTATTTTTAAATTCAAAATACAAAAGTAGTAGCTCATTGGTTTATATTTATATAGGTATTCGCTGAACGTTGTTTCCTTCTTCAAAAATAGTCCGTGAGCTCTTGCTTTTATTGAATAATTCAGTTTCCCTACGAAGTCTAATGCGGATTTTGGGTTAAAAAAAAGCGCCAGTTGTGTAACTGACGCTTTGGTATAGAGATTGAAAAAAAATTATTTTTTCTTTCCTTTTGCAGGGGCTTTTGCTGCTTTTGCTGCTTCTTGAGCTGCTTTCATAGCCGCACGAGAGATCTTCACTTGACAGATAACAGTGTTGTCTGGGTGCATGATTTTGAAATTTGGTGTAGGTACTTTAGTTACATACAATTTGTTACCCATGTCTAATGGAGTGATGTCAGCTTCAACAAAATCAGGAAGATTTTTAGGTAAAGCTTTTACTTTTAATTTACGGTTGTTCATACGTAAATCACCACCTGCCATAACACCTTTAGATTTACCAGTGATTTTTACTGGAACTTCCATAGTGATTTCTTTATCCTCGTGGATTTGAAAGAAGTCAACGTGTAATATTCTGTCAGATACTGGGTGTACTTGAATGTCTTGCAAAATTGCATTGTACGTAGTTCCGTTGGCCAACTCAATCACAACTGTGTGCGCGTTTGGAGTGTAAACCAAGTTTTTGAAAGCTGCAGTTTCTGCTGAAAAATGCACCGCTTGATTTCCTCCGTATAATACGCAAGGAACCAATCCAGCATTACGTAAGGCTTTAGTTGACACTTTGCCCACGCTTTCTCTTTCTGATCCTTTAATTGTAATCGATTTCATTGTAAATATTTAAATAGTTATTAATTAAACTCTTCTTTTTGAGTGATTAGTAATTGGTAATTAGTGATTAGCCTTGTTTTTTTGCTAATTACTAATCACTAAGTGCTATTCACTAATGCTACATTATAAATTTCCCACTAATGGAATTGTTGTGGTGCACCATGTGCATTACTTCGGCAAAAAGTGGTGCACAACTCAACACTTTTATCTTATTGGATTCTTTTCTTAACGGAATAGAATCGGAAACGATTAACTCGCTTAATTTTGAATTTTCTATTTTTTCGTAAGCGCTACCAGACAAAATTGCATGTGTACAAATGGCTCGTACGCTCAAAGCCCCTTTTTCGATCATTAAATCGGCGGCTTTGGCAAGTGTACCTCCTGTATCGATCATGTCGTCTACTAGAATTACATTTTTGCCGCTTACTTCTCCAATCAATTCCATAGATTCGATGATGTTGGCAGCTTTTCTTTGTTTGTAACAAATTACCACATCGGATTCTAAGAATTTAGAATACGCATAAGCTCTTTTAGAACCTCCCATATCGGGCGAAGCGATGGTCAAGTTTTCAAGCCCTAAACTTTTTACATAAGGCAAAAAGATGGTAGAGGCAAATAAATGATCCACCGGTATTTCAAAGAAGCCTTGAATTTGATCGGCATGCAAATCCATGGTCATGATTCGGGTTGCCCCGGCAGCATCTAATAAATTAGCTACTAGTTTGGCTCCAATTGGAACTCTTGGTTTGTCTTTTCGGTCTTGTCTCGCCCAACCAAAATAAGGAATCACTGCGGTAATGTGTCTAGCTGAAGCTCTTTTGGCTGCATCTATCATCATTAACAATTCCATCAAATTGTCTGCCGTTGGAAATGTAGAACAAACAATAAAAACGCGTAACCCTCTGATCGACTCTTCATAAGAAGGTTGAAATTCCCCATCGCTATACTTAGCTAAGGTAACTTTCCCTAAAGGGATTCCGTAATTTTTTGCAATTTGTTCTGCAAGATATACACTTTGTGAACACGCAAAAATTTTAGCTTCTGGTTCTAGGTGTGACATGTATTGTGTTGTTTTATTCCGATGCGCTTACAATGGTACTGAAATATTTCATTAAAGTGTGGTTGTATTTGCCTCGGATGTAGTTAGTTAGTGTGTGTCGTTTTAACGAGGTGCAAATTTATAAAATTTATTCAAGACTGAAAGGAAAAATTTAAGTATTTTTAGTTGAACATTTAATTTTATTTTTTACATTTGCACCGTGTTAAAGGAAAAGACGTTTAGCTACCACTAAACATCTCTTTATTGCGAGAAATAACTGTTGTTATTTCAGTCTGCTAAGCCCGGATGGCGGAATTGGTAGACGCGCTGGTCTCAAACACCTGTGGGAAACCGTGCCGGTTCGACTCCGGCTCCGGGTACAAAACCGCTTCGAAAGAAGCGGTTTTTTTATGCTTTTTACTTAATTTTAGCTATATTTCCTTTTAAATAAGGACTATACATCAATTGTCTAAACCTTTCATAATTTATCCAAGAGTATACTAAATATGAAAAATACTTTCACAATACTTTTTTGTTGTTGGTTAGCAGTACAAACAGCATGCTCTAGCGATAGCGAAAAAAGCGATGGCGGAACCGTTACGCCACCTGTAGTAACAAGTGATTTTATCAAAGCGGCTGATATTTCTTTTTTACCAGAAATAGAAGCGGCAGGTGTCGTTTTTACCAACAATGGAAAAACCGAAGACATGTTGACTACATTAAAAACTGCTGGTTGTAATACCATTCGAATTCGATTGTGGAAAGACCCTGCCAATGGACATTCTGGATTGACAGAAGTAAAAGCTCTAGCACAACGAGTAAAAAAAGCGGGTCTAAAAGTTTGGTTAACGGTTCACTACTCTGACACTTGGGCTGATCCAGCAGCTCAAACCACTCCAGCTGCTTGGAAAAATTTATCCTTTACGGATTTGAAAGCAGCAGTAGCCGCGTATACTTCAACTATTTTGACAGAAATCAATCCAGATATTTTCCAAATCGGGAACGAAATCAATAGCGGATTGCTTTGGCCTCAAGGACATTTAATCAATCAAGAAGCACAATGTATAGATTTGTTAAAAACAATGAGTACTACTATTCGAAGCAAAGCGCCAACTACCAAAATTATGATTCACTATGCAGGCGTTTCGGCTACAGATACTAATTGGTTTTTTACTAAAGTAAAAAATGTTGATTATGATTATATCGGTTTGTCGTATTATCCTATTTGGCACGGGAAAGATTTGACTACGGTAAAAACCACTATCGATGCCTTAGGAAAAAACTTTTCTAAAAAAGTAGTGATTGCAGAAACTGCTTATCCCTTTACTTTAGGATTCAATGACTGGACGAATAATATTGTTGGCTTAGATTCACAATTGGTTACCGGTTATCCAGCTACGGCAGAAGGGCAAAAAAACTTTATTTTGGCGATTAAAGAGTTAGTAAAATCCTCTACTTACGGACAAGGATTTGCGTATTGGGGAGGCGAATGGGTAGCTTTCAAAGGCAACCAAGCTACTAATGGTTCTACTTTCGAAAATCAAGCTTTTTATGATTTTTACAATAAATCGTTACCTGTTTTGCAAGCGTTCAAGAATTAATTTTGGAAAAAATAGAATTGTTTTCAAAAAAAATAGCGCTACACTTTTTTAATCACATAAGTTACCATACCCCAAATGATCAATTGGTTTTCTTCGGTAACTAAAATGGGTTTATAGCTGGGGTTTTCGGGTAGCAAATACATACAATCCTTTTCGACTTGAATGCGTTTTACGGTAAATTCACCATCAATACAGCAAATTGCAATTTTGTTGTTTTTGGGTTCCAAACTTCGGTCAACGACCAATACATCTTTGTCATTGATACCGGCATCAATCATAGAATTGCCTTTGACTTTGATGTAAAATGTAGCCAATGGATTTTCGCTCAATTCTTTGTTCAAATCAATATTGGTTTCCATAAAATCTGCTGCCGGCGAAGGAAATCCTGCCGAAACGCCCTCATTGATATACGGTATTCGAAGTTCACTTTCGAAGTCTGGACGGAAGAAAGTGAGCTTTTGTTCTTTGTTTACAGACATTGTATTTCGAGTATTTCTTTAAACTTTGTGGTGTATTTTGGTGACAAATGATTTTGATTCATGTTCCAAGTCAGACTCAAATTTTGGGTAGCCAATTTTACTTTTGTCATTCCAATTTTGCGATTGAGCTGATCGATGGTTTGCATCAAAGCCAAGTGTTTTGGATTTTCTTCTTCGAACAAATGCAGTTGTTTTTTGTTTTCGTCAATCAGTTCGGTCACAATTACTCCCGCTTTTTTGAACTTAATGCCTTCGTTGCCTTGGTGCAATTCTTTCAGTAAAGCGATGGCAGCGTTGGAAATGGTTAGTGTCGAATTGCTTGCATAAGGTAATGTTATGGCTTTATTGAAATAGTATTTTGAGGCGTTGACCGAGTGTTTGTCAATGACCAACATCTCGATAATGGTATGGCAACAGGAATGTTGTTTGCGTAATTTTTCGGCACAAACTGCGGCAAAAGTAGAGATGCGTTCTCTAAGTAAATCAAATTCTGCGATTTGTTTTGGAAAGCTTCTTGTAGTGGCAATACTCTTTTTTTGAAGCACAACAGGTTCTAAATCTAATACGGATTTGCCTTCTAATTCCTGTTTCAATCTAAGGCCAACAACGCCCATTTCTCTTTTTATCCAAGCTTCGTGTTGCGGTTGTACAAAATCTAGTGCGGTTTGTATGTTGCGCAGTTTGGCTTTTTTGGTCGTGCGATACCCAATGCCCCAAACGTCTTCAATTTTGGTCCATTTTAGGGCTTTGATGCGTTTTTCTTCGGAGTCAATAACATAGACGCCTTGGGTGCGATCTTGAAATTTTTTAGCAATTTTATTGGCGACTTTAGTGAGTGCTTTGGTTTCGGCAAAGCCAATGCAAACCGGAATTCCCACCCATTTTTGTACTCGGGTTTTCATCTGAAGGCCGTAGCTGTGGTAGTCCTTAATTGAAAGGCCATCAAAATTCAGGAAGGCTTCGTCTATACTGTAAATTTCTATATTTGGTGTGAACTGATTCAATATGTTCATTACTCGATTACTCAAATCGCCGTACAAAGGATAATTGGAAGAAAAGACAGCGACTTCTTTTTCTTTTATTAAGTCTTTGATTTGAAAGGCAGGTGCGCCCATAGGAATGCCAATGGCTTTGGCTTCATTACTTCTAGAAATCACACAACCATCGTTGTTGGATAATATCGCAACGGGTTTTCCGTTGAGTTTCGGCTGAAAAACACGTTCGCAAGAAGCATAGAAATTATTACAATCGACTAAAGCATACATAGCACAAATTTACAGCATTCGAACTGCTGTAAGTAGCTAACGATAGTTAATTTTTTGTAGCTGTTGATAAGTTACAACCACTCCTTTTAGGCGTGAAAATTATCCAACCAATTGGGGTCGCTCATTTGTTTTTGAATCCTTTCAATGTCGCCAAACGTAGTCACCAAAGCGTCGTTGTTGTTGCTGTCGACCAAATCTTTCTGAAAAGCGCCGCCTTTTTGGATGATGTATTCGGCCATTTGTTGACCAATGACTTGCATCAAATCAAAGCGATTAATATCGGCCATATCAATTGAGTTCAAGATGGAATAATCTACATCGTGCAACCATTTTGAAGGATATTTTTTGGGGTCTAATCCGTCGGTGTTTGGTATTTTTTTGATAGAGAGAGGGTCTAATGAAATTTGGAATCGTCGAAAATCGATAATTTTATTAATTATTGGAGAGCGCAAGGTGTTTACTTGCATAGCGCTAGAATCTTGTCCCATTTGTGTCATCAGCCATTCCAGCCAAAAGGTAATATCTAGTCCTTTGATTTTGAGCGTAGCATCGGGTTGTACAAATTGTCTGGAGATTCCGGTACCAAAACTGAAAATGCATAATTTGGTGATATCATAAGCAGAATCTTCTTCCTTGCCTTTGGGAAAGCTATAGGAAATGGCTTCCATAAATCCAGCAAGAACAGGATTGTTGTAGGTAGTCGTTCCACCATCTACAAAACGTTCAAGTGGATTGAAATAAGTAGGAGCACTCATCGTGGCTTCGAGTACGGCACGGAGTAATACGTCTTTGTAGGTTCCATAAAAACTACCGTCTTTTTGTTTGAAACAACTAAAAAAAGTCTCTTCAGAAGCAGTCATATCGTGCGCCGTAATCATCAAATCAATATCGGTTTTGGCACAACTTTCGGCTAGGGTAGTGTTTTGAATTTCTTTAAAAAGTAATTTTCGGTAATTGCCTTTTAGGTATTTTGGAGGATTTACAAAACGGTCGCCCAAGGGTTTTTTGTCAAAAACTTCTTCGATTAGTGTACTGTATTTCTCTTCTATCATCGCAGCGGTATAGCCAGAAGCTATGAGTCCCGAGATGATGCCTCCAGTAGAAGTTCCTGAAACCATATCAAACAATTCAAAACAAGGAATGCCAGCGGTTGCTTCTAATTTTTTGAGCAGTTGAAGGGTTAAAATTCCTCTCATACCGCCACCATCTAGGCATAAAATAACTCTTTTGTTGGGGTTGATGTTGAGTTTTTCAAAAGCCTTTTTTCTAGAGGCCGGCATTTTGGATCCGTTTTGTTTTGCCATAATGGTTGGTTTGGTTAATAGATGGGATTGGAGTAATCTAAAAATACTTAAAAAAATAGTTTTTATATTTCATTTCCAATAATTCGATCCATAACCCAGTTGGTATGTGTGGCTGTTGCTCCGGTTGAGGGATGTTGTGAGTGACCTAACAAGTGGTCTCTCATTTGTTGCACATGATGCAATTGGATGTTTTCTGGTTGGGCTATTTCGTGTACTGTTGTGCCTTCTGAAGTTGTGAGTAGTATAGGTTCGTTTTCAAAAACTGAAAAAACAATAGTACCCTCGCTTCCATAAATTGCTACTTTGTCTTCCCGTTCTAAGGTGCCAAAATTCCAACAACCACTTCCAGTGATTCCTGATTCGTGCAACCAACAAGCGGTTGCGGCATCTTTTGCAGTGTATAATCCTTGTTGGTTGAGACTGATGCCTGAAACATTGGTTATAGTTCCAAAATAATGCACAAACAAATCCAATCCGTGGCTGGCCAAATCATCAAAATAGCCTCCTGTAGCAATTTTACTATCGGTTCTCCAATTGTACTCTCCAGAAAGGTCTTGTGCTGAGGTGGGTTTGCTCAAATGCCAATGAATGTGTCTAATTGTGCCAATTTTATTTGTGTTAACCCATTCTTTTATTTGCTCAAATCTTGGCAAAGTTCGTCTGTAATAGGCAACAAAAAGCGGAATTTTTTTAGAGGCAAATGCTTCAGTGATGGCGACACAATCTTTATAGTTGGGGGCTAATGGTTTTTCTATACAACAGGGTTTTCCAGCCTCGGCTACTTTTAGACCATAATATCTGTGAACATCTGGAGGCGTTGCAATATAAACCGCATCAATGTCAGGATCGTTGATTAGGGCATCGGCATCGGTGTAGTATTTGGCTATGCCGTGTCTTTTGGCATAATCCGCGGCTTTTTCTTCATCACGACGCATCACAGCTCCGATGGTAAAACCTTCTGTCTTTTGATAGGCGGGGCCACTTTTAATTTCGGTCACATTACCGCAACCAATAATTCCCCAGCGGATTGTTTTCTCTTTTATATCCATTATTTTTAAATGCATTTGTATTGCACTAAATCTTCGGTAGCACCAATGGAATGATTTAGTACTCTACGAATATACTTAAAATTCGTAATCGAACCTTTCAAAAATAGAGGACACAATATTTTCTTGTAATTCAGTCTACAATTCTCAAGATAAGTACAGTGGTTGATTGATGTGGAATTGGAGCCAATCCATAAAAGTTTCATTGTTCGTGCTCCATGCAACGATACTCTAACGGTTTGGCATAATTATTCCTTTATTAGGGTTAAGGTTTTATAATCAGTTTGTCCATTGAAAAATTTATCTAACACCGCTTTAAAAATATTTTCTTGCGATGCATCAATTGCTGCGAATAATGTCATGCTTGATTTTAGCTTTAAGTCATCCGGTTTTCCAAACACTTTGGTTGCGTTATTCTCATTAAGGGCTAAAAGTTCTTTTGTAAGTAACTTTAATCTATCCCCTAAAATAGGATGATTTAAATAACATTTGGCTTCATCTAAGTTGTTGATGGCATAATATTTTGATGTCTCACTGAATCCCAATCCTTTGTATTGTGGGAATATAAACCACATCCAATGACTTCTTTTTCTTCCAGATTTTATTTCAGAAAGTGCTTGTTCGTATGCGTTTTCTTGTGCTTTAATAAATCTGTTGAGTTCTTGTTCCATTTCTTTCGAATACTTTTAATTAACTTCTTGGCACTACTGTGGATGTGGCGGATTAAGGAAGCCTAGACTTTTCGGTTAATTAATTCAAGTTGCTAGTTGATTGATTTACTTAATTGCAATCCGAATACAAACAATGTTAGCTTTATTAAAAATCCATCCAAAGTAACAGCATGTATGGTTCTTGGGAATAATTTTTTAATATCACTAATGGTTGTTTCTACTCTTTTTCTCATTTTTAATTTCTCCATTTTTTGTTCTAAAGTGTCAATTCTTTTAGAATTTGATTTTCGTTGAATTTTCAAAAAAAATACATTTTCTCTCAAAAGCAGTATCTTCTAAACCATAATCTAAATAGGCACTATCGCCATAAATAGAGGCTTCAACAGGTAATTTATCTATCATTTTTCCAAGAGCTTTTGCATCGGCTGTTTTTCCTGGTGTGAAATGAAAAGCAATTGGAATTCCATCTTTTGTCGTGACTAATTGCACTTTAACCCCATAAAAATAATTTCGCATACTTGCTGTATATCCTCTCCACTTCTTTTCCTTTACTATTTTACAATTTGCGATTCTCATATTATTGCATACAGCAACAGGGAAAGAATCAATGATATACTGCATTTCACAACAAAAATCTTTAAAATATGAACTTACAATCTCAAATAATTTATAAAGGATTTTCCCTATTTTATGAAGACGCCTATTAAATCTGCTTTTGTCTAACATATTGGGAATAAATCCATACTGCTTCATAAATTGAATAGCAGAACTATGATTCCCGTAAAAACTTGTTGAGGAAACAATTGCTGTTAGAATAATCTCGCTATCACTTACTTGTCTTCTTATATCATCTTTGTGCTCAATTCCTTGTAAAATATCATCGATTAAACAAAAAATTGAAATAATTTTGTCTTTGCAAAGCATCGGTTTTGTTTATTGGTCAGCAAAACAAATTTACTTAACCTTTGCTTTGTATTTTTAATACACTAACTAGCAACTTGAATTAATTAATAAAATAATCCAATCTTTTTTCTCCATAAAGTTATTTTCATTTTTTACACTTTATTTTCTTTTTAGCACGGTTCTCGTACAATTACCTACAACGTTTTGCGGATTGGCGATGGGCGTGTATTTTGCCACAAATGTTCAAGCGGAGAAGAAATATTGAACCCACTACAAAAAGAGTCTGCGGTGCATGAAACACCGCCTATTGCCAAACCGCTGTTAGGTATAGTTTTGTTTTAATATAATTGATATTTCCTCAATATATTTAATTGCATTTTTGACACCATTTTCTGTAGCCAGTACTTTACCTATCTCAATTGCTTTTTCTTTCTTATTAGGATCATTTGTGATTTTTCTAATTTCAGCTGCAATTTTCTCAGATGTAACAGTTTGTCTGCTTAGTACTTTACCTCCTATGCCAAGTTTTTTTAATTGATGGCCCCATAAAAATTGGTCTTGAATATGTGCTATAATTATTGAAGGTGTACCACACAAAGTTGCGGTTTGTGTAGTCCCTGCACCTCCATGATGAACTACCGCTTTACACTTTGGAAATACCCTTGTATAAGGAGCGGAATTAACTTTAAAAATTGATTTATCTTCAGGTATGTTTTTAACGTACTCCCATCTTGATTGAATAATGGCCCTGCAGCCGGCTAGTTTAGCTGCATCATACATTAGTTTTGTTGTTTCATTGATATAAAGAGCATTGTTTTCTGTACCGGTCATACTGCCAAGCGTGAAATAAACAGGCGGTTCGACATTATCCAGAAAAATTTCAAAATCTTTTGGTAGTTCCCATTTGCTTGCATAATCATCTAAGTTGAAGAAACCACATACTTTATTATTCTTACTCCAATCATCGGTAGGAGGTGATAAAACAGGACTTACTGCGATGAGATTTAATAGTGGTGATTCCCAAATTGTACGGAAAGTGTTGACTTCCTTTAAACCATGTGAAATTCTAAAAGTATTTATTTGGCCGAGTATTGCCTTGTTAATCATCTTTTCGGTCAGTTTCCACAACCAAGTATTAATGGTTTTACCCAAATTGGGGAAAGGCACTGGCGGATAATGTTTAGTGGGTATTGCACCATGGTTCAGTGAAACGGTAATATATGGCTTACCTGCTTTTTCACAAGCACACTGTAGCGGGTAATGTATAAAATGACCAATAATTAAATCATTTTCGGACACTAGTTGATTGGCTGTATCAAACATTGAATGAACACCTGGTAAAAACATTTTTTCAAAAATGAATTTTAACTGTACTAAAGGATTTTTTTCTTCAATCATTTTTTTGCCCAGCATATTTAATGTTTCTTCATTTTCACCGATATAATCAACAGTCCCTAATTTAAAGCCTAGTTTTTCTGCAAGTGCTTTGAAATCCTTTCTGTCTGAGCAAGTCACGGCAAGTGTTACATTATGTCCAGCCTTTGATAATCCCGAAGCGAGAGCTATAAAAGGGTTAATATCTCCTTCGCTTCCCCATGTTTGTATTCCAATTTTCATATTACTTTATAAAATTATGCCTAACGGTAAATTGTATGAGTAGTGGCAGATTGCGTGGTACTTTCCTGTCAAAACTCTATGCAGTTTGAACTGACTGCAAACCTTGAAAGTTAGCATATTTCCTGCCACTACTTATACAAAATGTTAGCGATTTGTTGTTTTATGTTTCAGTTAACTCTTCTGTTGACTTAAAACTCGGAGTTTTGATGTTCATCAAATCTTCTCTTATACTTTTAATATTTGTGATATTGAGAGCACCTTGTCTATCCGTTGAATAGGCTGCTCCTCTTATATCAATCCTTTTATTTGGTTCTAAATTAAACATGATGTTGCCCATTAATTCTAATTCTGTAGCATGGCATAAAAAGAATGAATGATATTGCGATTCTCCAAGAGGCACCCAGCCATCATAAAATAATATAACTTGATATGTATTTGAGCATTCAGGGGAAGAAGTTACTATGCCAACGACCTCAAACAAATTCTTATTATTAGATGAGTCTAATCTATTTTTTTCAAAATACTTAAAAGGATCTCTTTCATTTGAATGAGCACCTTTTACTCGAACTATATCACCTGTGTAAATCTTTTTATTAAAGTCATCTTTAAACCCAGTATCGTGACCAGCATATAATCCCTTAATCTCATAATAGTTAGGCTTTCTAAAAGGGGTATAAACCGTATTGGTAATTGTATTTTTCAGGTCTAATTCTTTATATCGAGGATTATCTGAAAGAATATAAACATCGTCCTTATCAAAAAAGAAGTATCCAAATTTCGCGTAATCAAATTCATTTAGTGAATTTATAAATCTTATATCTTTTCTTACAAAGTGTCTATTATTTTCAATGTGAACTTTGTTTAGATTTCTATTATTTAAAAAATACAAATTTGACGATACTGATATACTAAATTCTTCTTTGTTATAATTATTAAAACATTCATCACATAAATACATTTGATTTACATAGTGAGAATTCCAATGATACAACTTATCTCGAAACGAGACATTTTTTTGAGAACCGCATTGACTGCATGTAACATTTAGAGTGTCTTCAAATCTATCAAGTTTTTTTTTGAGGTCCGAAATAATATCATTATCGTACAAACTATCTTCCGATTTTTGAATCCAAAAATGTAAGCGAGAACTATAATGATTGTCGGTAAATCTCATCCCTAAGTGACAATTGTGTATTGTGTTGAGTTCATTCTCAAATACAATTAATTCATTCAAATAACCAGGACAAGCATCTTGAATATAATTGAAATCGTTATTAAATTTTAAATATCCAAATGAATACTCCAGCATATGATTTTCATGTTCATCTTTAATAGTCTTATTCAATTCGTTTAGTATATCTGGATCTTGTGTATTATTTAAGAAATCTACAAAAGATTTTGGAAGGTAAATGTGACCAGAGTTTAATGCTTTTGCAAATAATGGTGCAATTTGCTCGTCTTTAAATCCTGCAAAACCACAGCCAATTCGAGTTACATAATAGAATCTATCGCAATTCTTTATAGCGAAATCAATGAAGTCATTGACATATGGAATAATTGTCTCAATATCTCCATGCATGGTTGGAATTGCATATGTCTGGCCTTGCAAGCCTACACCTTTGCCATATATTGCACCAAATTTATCTAATGCTAACTTAGCTGCGCCACTATTATGATGACCTTCAAGATTGCTTCCAAAAACAAATATTTCATTAAATGATAATGATTCAATTCTGTTTGGAGTGAATTTTTTATGATTTGAAACTTCATTTAAATTTTTAGTAAAGTCCGTTTCAATTGAATTCAAGCTTATATTTAATTCATCGAGAGTTTTCTCACCATCATTTTTAATGTCTTCTTTAGAAAGTGTTTTTTTTCTGTTGAAAATATTGAATATTCCCATTACTGATTTATTTTCATTTTACAATAATCGCTAACGTTCCCGCGCTACACGCAGGCTGGGATTAAAGATGCGTATTCTTTCGGTTAAAAACAAATGCATCAAATACAAACTATCTTTAAATTAAGCCAATTGCCCAGCTTGCTTGTAGCGTGTGTTAGCGGTTCGGTTGTTTTTCCTTCAGAATAGCAAATAATTTTAAATCCTAGACTAAAAATCTCATTTTTTAATTACAGCTATATCTTTAGTTACTTATGAATTCTGAACCTGAAATATATTTAAAATCTCCCAAATAAATAATAGCAATAATGATTGCAATAAACCAAACAATAACAAATAATTTCACAAAATCAATTTCTTCTTTTTCTGAATAATAATTCTTGTATACTGGATTTTGTTTAAAAAAAAGAGGCAATAAATTCAAGATAAATCCAGAGAAAAAAATTATTTGACTAAAAGTTTTATTCTTTGTTTTATGTATTTGTGCTAAATTATAATCTAATAAATTCTCATTTTTATAAATCATTTCGTAAATATTATCTTTTAATACTTTGATTTTTAAAATTGTGTCTTTATGAATGTTGCTTTTGAAAGTTTCTAGTTTCAGATATTTATAATCAATTCCTTCTAACTTGTATTTAATATCTTCACTATAAATTTCTAACCAATTACTCGAATTTTTTCCTTTTGATTTTTTGAATTCTGGTTCGCTATCAAGTTTAATTTCAATTTCCTTTAATTGTCCTCTTTTTGGATGTGGTGTAGAAAAAAAAGAGAAAATAGACAAGAATAAAAAAATAAAAGCAAATATTGAAAATTTTTCCTTCTTTTCAGACCAAGTGTGTTCAGACCAAGATTTATTTTTTTTACTCATTTTTTTGTAATTAACTTCAGAGTTAATCTTTAAATCAAGATTTTTTTTAGTGTATTTATATGTGATTTTTATTCGGTTTTTCGCAACTGACCGCTAACGTTCCCGCGCTACACGCAGGCTGGGATTAAAGATGCGTATTCTTTCGGTTAAAAACAAATGTATCAAACACAAACTATTTTCAAATTAAGCCAATTGCCCAGCTTGCTTGTAGCGTGTGTTGGGCGTTCGTTTTTTTTCTTCGTCAAAATGGCAAATCGTCATCAATGTCAACTATTGGTTGTCTGTTAGGTTGATTTGCTTGTTGTCCGCCTTGATACCAACCTGATAATTGAAGATAGTAGCCACGAGGTGCTGTAATCTCCGAATTTTCTGGTGGAAATATTCTTGAAAGTGAAACACGTAAAATTGTTCCCGCTGGAATTGTTGCTAATGTGTCTTGATAACCAACGTAACTTATATTTCTGTAATTCGTCCCATTTGGATAACGAAAGCGAACTTTGTTGTTTTCAAATGAAACTCTAATGAGGTCTTTATCTGCAATCCAAAATCCAACACTTTTAATTGGCATTTGTCCAGCCAATGGGATGTATCCAGTTCCGCTGTTCGTCCAACTTAACAAACCTCCAAACAAATTATTTATGTGACCATTCCAATCAATAATATTTCTCTGAGTTAGAAAGTTGGGCATATTATCAACTCTGCGAACAAATGTCTTTGAAGAAATAATAACATCTTCAATGTGTGGAGGGTGGATGTTTATTCTGGCAGTAAATGTTAATTCATAAATATCACCCACTTCAAAATCCGTGTCTGTTGGCTGATTGTAATTGCCAGGGTTTAATAATCTAACATAGCGATTGTTTGATAGAACTAAACCACCAACACAAGCAGCACTTGACATATGGGTTTTTGAAACGATTAATACTTCCATTCTACAAGTGTGTGATTTTATAGTTAAAATTATTCATCAATTTGTCGGCTACAATTGAACGATGACAAGCTTCGGGATGTTCTTCTACACAAAACAATGCAATTCTACTTGCTCCAATTTGGTCAAGGCTTTCAAAAAATTTATCGAAGTCGAAATTTTTAAGAATTCGATTTTTATATTCAATTATGAATACTTTACCTAGCTCTTGTCTTTCTCTTTTAAGTTCTCCCTTTTCTTCATCAATTTCTTTTTGGAGTTCTCTGATTTCAGTTGTTGGTGCTAAATCAGGAACGTAGCCATATTTTATCTCTAAATCATTCAGTCTTTGTTGAAGTCTGTTGCTATTTACAAATGAATATTTTGCACCTCTAACACCTCTACGTTGTCTGATGTCGCAAAATGTGTCAATATTATTTTGAGTAAGTTTTTCAAAAAACTCCTTTTCCTTAGAGTTGTAAACTCCGATTGTAAAAAATTCCATATTTTATAAATAAGCTTTTCTTGATGTTGCGTTAATTGGATTTCCAAATAAGTCATATTCTGAAAGCCCTTTATTTAATTCATTTATTACTATTGATTGGTCTTTGAGTTTTCCTTTTTCGTCAATGTGTTTTAAAACAATGTTGTCTGTGATTAGAACTTTGCCGATTAATTTACTTCTATGGCATTCGCAAGGCTTACTTTCACTACACATTATTACAACATTAATGTCTTTATTGTAGGCGGTTTTTAGTCTGTCAATACCGTTTAGAAAAAACTCTTTCGTTTTTACTGCTTCATAATCAACCTTGCCCTCATTGTCGTAACAGGAAGTGTCTTTGGGTCTGCCACCAATAGTGTCACCCATAAAAACGTATTTAATTCCGTTCCGTTCCAAAAAGAATTTAAGGTCGTTTTGGTTGAACTGAGGATTAAATTTTGAATACGGTTGGGAACGAACATCAATGAGATATTCAATGCCAAAGTCTTTCAGTAAAGCGAGAAAATCTTCTGGCTTTCTGTTACCGTGTCCGATGGTATAAAGTGGCTTTTTTTCCATATTACAAAGTTACGAATTTTTGTCCTTGTTTGTTACTATGTTCATTGTCTGCACGGTCGCCCTAAAATGACGCCCAACGTCCCCGCGCTACAAGCAGTTTGGGACTAAATTAAGCCCATTCTTCGGATTTGCCAAATCTTCCAAATACAAACCAATTTTTCGATTAAGCCAAATCCCCAAATTGCTTGTAGCGTGTGTTAGGTGCTGGCCTTTTCTGTTTGATGCTGTATAATATTTCATTATCAAAAGCTAGCTATTTATAAATTCTAGTCTCAACAATTTTTTTTGAATTAATTCAGCTTTAGTTCTTCCCGATAAATTTGTCGAGAGAATATATTGATGTAATTCTTTAATTAATGTGTCGTCCGTAATGTCGTCGTTTACGTGTTTGATTTCAATTAACCATATTTTATAACTTTTGAAAACAACAGTAACTTTAAAATTTATATTTTTAAAGATTAGTCGTTCTTTCAGTGTATAAATAAATTTGTCTTGGTAGTTATTATAATATTCATAGCCAATTAAATCTATGTCCGCTTGTTTTGTCTTGTTATTTAAGGCTATTTTGCCAATTATAAAGTCCTTATTTGTAATGTGAAAGTTAAAATTTTTGTCCACGATATTTTTTGGTTATAAAATTGCGTTAGATTCTTGACTCTCTGTCAACCTTATACCTAACGTTGTAGTGCTGTTAGGTGCTGGTCTTATTTTGAAATTCAATGTTCTTGTTTAGCCCCAAAAACAACAATGTTTATCTTCTTCAATAATTTTCACAAACTCTTTTAGATTATTTACTTTTTCATTTGGTTTGTAAATATGCCATTTCATATCAGACTTAAACCAATATATTTTCCATTTGTTCACGGTTTTCGTAAATGTTGCTTTTGCTACATTAGATTCCATTTTTTTGCTTGGATTGTTCCAAACAGGACGAATTTCAAAAACAATAATGCTTTGACCTACTATTTTATAATTGATGTCTACTTTGTTTCTAACTTCCTCTGGTGGACGAGAATTTATTAAGTAGCCTTCCATTACTTCAATGATTTCAATTTCGTTTTCAAATCCTAACGCCATTATTTTTGGTTTTTAAGTTTCTACTTTGTAAAAGTATCATCTTAATTTATATTTTCGATTTATTTTCAGTTTTTGTTGCGCACCGATCGGCTAGCACCTAACGTTCCCGCGCTACACGCAGGCTGGGATTAAAGATGCGTAATCTTTCGGTTAAAAACAAATGAATCAAGTACAAACTATTTTCAAATTAAACCAATTGCCCAGCTTGCTTGTAGCGTGTGTTGGTGGCTGGTTGTTTTGTCGAAATTACGAATTTTCGCAAAGTTTTTACGCTTCTGTTTTTCGGTTAGTTGTTTTCAAGTTTTCGTTTCAATTCTGAGGAAATGCTTTTTTATAAAATTTGGAATTAATAAAATCATAATGATTAGTAAACAAAACAACAGCGAAAGCCATATTCTAAATGGATTAAAAATAGGAAATGAAAATATTCCAACCGATAAGATAGAAAATATTCGACTAAATGTTTTTCTGTTCAATATTGAAGTTAGCACGTTTTGAATAAAGACGATGATGAAAAAAGCGAGTATAATAAAAGGGAAAACAGTTCCTATAATTAGTTTTTGATTTGGAGTTATCGTTAAATAAACTAGAGCAAGAAGTAAAGAATAAAATACAGTTTGTACAATACTATTCAAAAAACCAAATGCCAATATTCTTTTCATATTTTAAACATTACAGATTATTTTCTGTTTAACATAAACTTATTCTTTTGTCTAAGTTCCAATTTTCACGCTTCCGTTTTCCAAGTTTCAACATTTTAAGTGTCTGTTGGTACGTTCCAATTTCCACGCTTCTGCTTTGAAAACATTCGGCGGGAACAACTGTTTATTTTCAAATTGGATTTGCCTGCGTAATTTCGGCGCAACTTGCCACCAACGTCCCCGCGCTACACGCAGGCTGGGACTAAAGATGCGGAATCTTTCGGTTAAAAACAAATGTATCAAACACAAACTATTTTCAAATTAAGCCAATTGCCCAGCTTGCTTGTAGCGTGTGTTGGTGGCAGTATTTTTATTAGTCACAATCTACGTGCAATCTATGTTGTCCGCAATTCACACACTGAAACAAGTAACCAACTAAACTTCCATCTTTTGATAAATATTTTTTAATCATTTCAGGTTCATACCCATTATTCTCAATATCATCATTTAATTCATCAAGTAATGGTTCAATAGTTTTAGTGTCAGCATAATCGATTAATTTGCAAGGTTCGTTACAATGAGTTAGCCAAGCTTCTTGTTGCCAACTTACATAACTCGGCGTACATTTACTCACTTCTAATAGTAGTTCTTTGTCAATATTTTCATAATTTTCAATTCCATCGTAATCGTTAAATACTCCATTAAACATTTCTGCAACTTTTCCATTTTCTATACACCACGGACAAATATAATCGGGTTTTTTTCTGCTATAAAATGAACCTGTATATTTTAAACTTCTATTTTCGTTACAACACGAACAAATTCCGTCAACTTTTTCAAAAACATTTAGTTGATATGCGTTTGGACTATATTTGAATTTCGGTAATTCCATAAAGTGAGAGAATTTTAAATTTTCTTATTTTACGATTCGGCGGTTATATTGCCACCAACGTTCTGGTACTACAGCGGGTTTGGGTTCTAAATTAAGATTTATTTTTCGGTTATCATTAAACATCCAAGTACAAAACCATTTTCCCATTAAGCCAATTGCCCAAATCCGTTGTAGTAGCTGTTAGTGGCTGGTTTTCTTGTCCGTCCGCTATTTCTAGTTACGATATTGTCGAAAGTTTGCATTTATCATTCTTGTTAGTTCGTTACCTAGTTTCTTTGCATTGTCTGCATTTTCTTTGTCCATTTGAAACTTCAATATTGGAGTTTCAGAATTATGGTCTTGAAGAAAATGAGTAACAACAATAAAGTCAGAACCTAAAGTCCCAACTCGTCTTATATTCATTACTTCTGTTTTCATTTTTACTTTTAGGTCACTACTCAAAGGAATTATTGATTGTTTAAGATTGTGTCGAAACGTAATTGTTCGGTCTGTGATTTGAAGTCTATCTGCTACTTGTCTTATTAAAGTCAAGATTGATAAAACCAAAAATAAAAGTCCTAATACAATTCCAATAAATTTTGTAGTTGTGTCAGATGTCTTAATGAATGGGGCAATGATTAGAAATAGTCCGCCAAACAAGAAGAAAATAACACTTAACGTTGATTTGTCTCCTAAGCGGAATTTGTGTTTTATTTCCACTAGTTTGTCGTCCGCTAAAATTTTCAAGCAGGCTTGGTTTGCAATTTTTAATATGTCATCATTAATTGTTGTCAATATTTATATCGTTTGATTTTCGTCGTCTAAACTTGCCACTAACGTTCTGGTACTACAGCGGGTTTGGGACTAAATTAAGCCCTATTTTCGGATTTGCCCAATCATCCCAAATACAAAATCAACTTTCCATTAAGCCAATTGCCCAAATCCGTTGTAGTAGCTGTTATACGGTGTTGATTTGAAGTCTAGTTATCAAGCAATATATTTAAGATATCATCTGTTTGTTTTCAATATCAATACCGTTATGTTCAATTTTTAGTATCCAATTGGCATACTTTGAGTATTCGATATAAACAGAATCATTTATATTTAAATCATTAAATACATTTTCTGTGACTTCGTATTTTTTTATAACTTTTGAATCAAGTGTAATAAAATATCTTACTCCGCGCTTCTGTCCATAATCTACATATTTATTAGTCACTGTTAATTCATCAATAATTTTAATTTGATTTTTAATATCAGTCTTCGTAGTAATAATTTTTTTTGATATAGAATAAATGAGCAATAATAAAAATGATATCAAACCAATGTTGATTGAGTTGTTTAAAATTGAATAAGGGGATTCTTGACTATTCCAAATCCAAAACCAAATAGAAACAAATGCAAAAAAAGCAACTATAAAAATTTTCGTATTTTTAACCTTGCTTTTTATTAAAACAACTTCGGCATTAATCATTTTAGTTTCCGTGGGATTCATTTTTAATTTTTTATTTTGAAACTTATTTAGTTTTAGTTCAATACCGTATAACGTCCCCGCGCTACACGCAGGCTGGGATTAAAGATGCGGAATCTTTCGGTTAAAAACAAATGTATCAAACACAAACTATCTTCAAATTAAGCCAATTGCCCAGCTTGCTTGTAGCGTGTGTTAGGCGATGTTTTTTTATATTTCCCAATTATTTTTCATAGCTTCCAATTTCGGAACTATGCAAGATTTAGTTTCGTCGTTTTCAGAAACAAAAAGTTTGATTTTATCATCTACTTTTTTCTCTGTCAATATTGAAAAATCTGTTGTTTTAGATTTTCCAAATATCTTTTGTCCGTTTGCACCTAAATAATAATAGTTGATTAGAATACTTTGCCCAATATTTGTTATTGGCAAACCTGAATCTGGCGTTAGTGAAATAATAGTTCCTTCTTTTACAATTCCATTTTTATATAAATTATAATCTCTCAAAGCAGGAATTAATCCTATAGCTGAAAAAATAGAACCGAGAACAAAAAAGGTAAATGGTAAAATGTAAAATAAATAAAATGGAAAAGTAAATGGTTCCAAATTTTGAATTTTTGTTTGATTTTCAAAAGTTTTAATCTTTATTTCACTTCCAATTTTCATTTCATTAGTTTTCTCTAAATCCATAGTTTGGAATTTGTCAGATTTAGTTACACCATTGTCTAAAAAATCATAGCTTATTTTTAATGGATGTTCTCCATTTATTGTAACATTATATACAGGTCTTAAATCAGTAATTTTTGCGTTTTTTTCAGTTCCATTTTGCTCAATTTTCTTAAAATCATATTTTTGATACGCTTCAACAAATGAGTTTGTCATAAATATAACGCTTGGAAGTAAAATAAAAATTGATGAAAAGACAAATACAATTCCTATGATTGAAAAAGGTCTTCTGTCTTTAATTAGTTTAATAAGGTTTGAAAAAGTAACTTCTCTTTTGTTCATTTTATTTTGGTTTAATTTTTACGTTTTTTTAGGCAAAATATCGCCTAACGTTCCCGCGCTACACGCAGGCTGGGATTAAAGATGCGTAATCTTTCGGTTAAAAACAAATGTATCAAATACAAACTATTTTCAAATTTAACCAATTGCCCAGCTTGCTTGTAGCGTGTGTTAGCAGTCGTTCTTATTAGTAATATTTGTAGTCGACTCCATTGTCTTCTCCGTCATTTTTCAATTTCATTTCTTTAAAAACCTTAATTATTTTGTCTCCTTTATCTGAGCAAAAATGTGGAAAATTTATATTTTTCGATTGTCTACTTCCTCCACATTCTGCACAAAACTCATAAAAGTCAACGATTTTATTATGTTTGTAAAATAAGATTAGATGTCTTGGAGTGTAACAATCAGCAACTGAACATTCTTTATCTGTCGAAAGTAAAATTCCTGCTATTTTTTTTGAAAAGTATTTGTCTAAAAGGATATTATCAATAACTTCTATGTTAGGTATATTAATAGTGTCTTTTTCTATTTTTAATTCATTTTTTGGTGTGTAAACATTTCTGTGTTTGTTATAAGAGATAAGTCTGATTATGTCATATTTTTTTAAAAATTTAGAAGTTTCATTCTCTGTTTTATTATATAAAATTTCAGAACTTTTCTCCTCTTTTTTATTGCAAGAAAGAAAAGATACAGACAATAAAATAAAATATAACATTTGTTTTTTCATAATATTTTTTTGATTTCAGATTCTCTCAGAATGACTGCTAACGTTCCCGCGCTACACGCAGGCTGGGATTAAAGATGCGTAATCTTTCGGTTAAAAACAAATGTATCAAATACAAACTATTTTCAAATTTAACCAATTGCCCAGCTTGCTTGTAGCGTGTGTTAGCAGTCGTTCTTATTAGTAATATTTGTAGTCGACTCCATTGTCTTCTCCGTCATTTTTCAATTTCATTTCTTTAAAAACCTTAATTATTTTGTCTCCTTTATCTGAGCAAAAATGTGGAAAATTTATATTTTTCGATTGTCTACTTCCTCCACATTCTGCACAAAACTCATAAAAGTCAACGATTTTATTATGTTTGTAAAATAAGATTAGATGTCTTGGAGTGTAACAATCAGCAACTGAACATTCTTTATCTGTCGAAAGTAAAATTCCTGCTATTTTTTTTGAAAAGTATTTGTCTAAAAGGATATTATCAATAACTTCTATGTTAGGTATATTAATAGTGTCTTTTTCTATTTTTAATTCATTTTTTGGTGTGTAAACATTTCTGTGTTTGTTATAAGAGATAAGTCTGATTATGTCATATTTTTTTAAAAATTTAGAAGTTTCATTCTCTGTTTTATTATATAAAATTTCAGAACTTTTCTCCTCTTTTTTATTGCAAGAAAGAAAAGATACAGACAATAAAATAAAATATAACATTTGTTTTTTCATAATATTTTTTTGATTTCAGATTCTCTCAGAATGACTGCTAACGTCCCCGCGCTACACGCAGGCTGGGATTAAAGATGCGTATTCTTTCGGTTAAAAACAAATGTATCAAATACAAACTATTTTCAAATTAAACCAATTGCCCAGCTTGCTTGTAGCGTGTGTTGTATGCTGTAATTATTCTTTCCACTTGACATAATTAGTTATTCCGTTTTCGTCCCAATCAATTTTCAAAGTGTCTTTTGTAGCGTTTTTAATTATTCCAACACTAATAAAGTCTTTATAGTAAACTTTAATTGTGTCTTTGTTTATGAGGTAAGGCATATCTCCATTTCCATCATAATCTACAACATAAAATGATTTCTTTGTCAATTGGAAGTCAGCGTGCGGACCTTCTGGGTCATATGTCCAAATTCCAAAAAGTAATTTTGAATCAAATTTCGGGTTGATTATTTTACTCTGTTTCGGCTGTTCAATATTTTGAACATTTTCAATATCTGTATTCTTTTCAGAAACGGTTTCTACAATTCTATTTTCCGTTTTGTCTATTGTTGATTTCTCAATATTTGCTTTTTTGGTGCTTTCTTTTTTTGTGCAAGAAATTATAATTAAGACAAAAATAAATAATAAGTATTTTTTCATCGTTCTGTTCTTCTATTATAGCATACAACGTTCTGGTACTACAGCGGGTTTGGGTTCTAAATTAAGATTTATTTTTCGGTTATCACTAAACTGCCAAGTACAAATCCATTTTCCCATTAAGCCAATTGCCCAAATCCGTTGTAGTAGCTGTTAGCAGCAGGCATTAGATATATTATTCTAATTTATTCAGTACAGAATCATAGTATTTCTTTATTCTTTTGAATCTTAAAAAATTTACTGTCAAACATATCAATCCCAAAACAATAGAAAATTTGATAATATTTTCAGGTAACATATCTTTTTTATCGCCAACAATCAAAATCAGTAAAATAGCAACAAATGGGAAAAATGATAAACTTAAATTAATGCTTTTGTTTCTTATGAAAATATCGGCAGGTAAATTTGACATTGCAGTTATAAAACTTGCAGCAAATATTCCAGATGATACATAAGAAATCATATACCAAAACGTATCTTGATTTGGAGAAGCAATAATTAAAAAGATTGAACTTACAATGAATGTTATTGCAAAAAATAATATGAAGTTAAGACCAAACTCTTTGATAACGAATTTCAATTTATTTTCTAGACTTGATTTTTGGTTGTTCATTTATAACTATATTTTTATGTAACTTACGAGTTGTTTTTGTCTAAAATTACTTTAGATTTTGAATGTGTGTTATGCTTGCTGCTAACGTTCTGGCACTACAGCGGGTTTGGGATTAAATTAAGCCTATTCTTCGGATTTGCCAAATCTACAAAATACAAAACCATTTTTCCATTAAGCCAAATGCCCAAATCCGTTGTAGTGGCTGTTACAGGCTGGTTGTTTTTGTCGAAATTATGAATTTAACCGCAAACTTTTCACGCTTCTGTTTGCACATTTCAACTTTCAATTTTCAATTTTTCGGTCTTACTTTTCTTTTTGGTAATTACGGCATCTGAAAAATAAATAACCCAAAAGAACAACTATAACTATTAAAAGTAATCTTATCAATGTCATTTGTTTTTCTAAAATTTCATAATTATTAATGACTGACCTTAATTTATTTTGGGTTTTTACTTGTCTCAATTTACTTATATCTAAATTGAGTTCTAAAATGGCTAATTTAAAATAGGTTTTCCAATTTAATTCATTCAAATATGGATCAGTTTTTGGTAAAGGAGGAGGAGGTATGTCTATAAACGGTCTTTCAAAACTTCTTGAATTACCACAACCGCTAACATAAAAATCATTTTTATCACTTTTATTTAAATATAAAAGCCATGTTTCTCCTAAATCTGGATAGATACTGTTATGACCTATGTATGAACGGATTTTCTTGAAATTTTCACCTTTATAAACTTCTAGTACTTTAATTTCAAAATAACTATCATTAACATAAGTGATTTTTCCTAAAAGAATACAGTCAGAATTATTATACTCTTTTTCTTTTGAAATAGTTTTGCAATCATTTGAATATGAATTAATAGCAAATAAAGCCAATATGAAAATTAATAATTGTTTCACTTTATAGTTTTAAATTTATACTTTAGGTTTTCACGTTTCTGTTAGCAAGTTCTAACTTTCACGCTTCTACTTAGAAATTTTCAACGTAAACAAATGTATCTTTTCGGATTATGATATTCTGCGTAATTTCGGCGCAACTTGCCTGTAACGTCCCCGCGCTACACGCAGGCTGGGATTAAAGATGCGTAATTTTTCGGTTAAAAACAAATGTATCAAACACAAACTATTTTCAAATTAAGCCAATTGCCCAGCTTGCTTGTAGCGTGTGTTGGTGGCTGGTTGTTTTGTCGAAATTACGAATTATCGCAAATTTTTCACGCTTCTGTTTTCACTTTATATTTTAACTTGTCTTATTCTAAGAAAGTGATATCTTCTTCATCTTCTTGATACTTTTCATATTCATCATCATCTTTAGCATCAATTTCTTCAACATAGCCATAAGACTTTCTAATTCGGTCTTGAATAAATATTGTAATAATTAAGATGAAAGTAAGAAATAATGAAACCATTATAAGTCCAACTAATGGTAATCCACAAAAATTACTGTTTTTTTGAAGGTTAGATAGAATTATGTTATGCTCCAAAATGGTTGTAAGGATTTGGCCTAAAAAACTAATCAAGCAAACTGTTCCAAAGCTTAATTTAATATCTCCACCTATAGCTTTTCTGCCAAAAATAATTTGAAATAATAATGGCAAAAAAATTAAAATTATGCTCATTCTTTGATTTTTAGTATTGTTAATTTCTGCTTTTTAGGTTTGCTTCGCCTGTTCGCTTTTGTTCGAGTCTGTTGGTAGATTCCAATTTTCACGCTTCCGTTTTCCAAGTTTCAACTTTTTAAGTTTCTGTTGGTACGTTCCAATTTTCACGCTTCTGCTTTGAAAACATTCGGCGGAAACAACTGTTTATTTTCAAATTGGATTTGCCTGCGTAATTTCGGCGCAACTTGCCACCAACGTTCCCGCGCTACAAGCAGTTTGGGACTAAATTAAGCTCATTATTCGGATTTGCCAAATCTTCCAAATACAAACCGATTTTTCCATTAAGCCTAATACCCAAATTGCTTGTAGCGTGTGTTGGGTGCGGTTTTTTTATTTCTGTTTGGTTTAATCGGTTTACATTTTTATTTCGTTGGGTT
This sequence comes from Flavobacterium sp. RSSA_27, assembly GCF_051547125.1. NCBI lineage: Bacteria > Pseudomonadati > Bacteroidota > Flavobacteriia > Flavobacteriales > Flavobacteriaceae > Flavobacterium > Flavobacterium sp. RSSA_27. The sequence goes on along the minus strand of NZ_JBPTTN010000003.1, from coordinate 299,669 downwards.
AGTTTTTCAAGCTTCAACTATTGAATTTTAAATTTATGTCTAATTTATTTTGTCAAACCAATTTCAATTAATTATTAAATCCAAGAAGCCTGGGGAACGAGGACCTTCATCTGAAAAGAGTTTTTTCATTTGGTCCTTTCTGCACTTTAAAATTAATGTATCTCCGGAATAAATTTCCATTTCTTTAATGTCATAAAAATCAGGTTTGACATGCATACTTCCATCGAGATCATATGATTCTGAAGAGTCAATTATGACTTCATAGTCTTTTGGGTTTTGTTTGTCAAACATTAAACCCTTTTCTAAATATTCTTTACGTTTTTTATCAACCGCATCATTATCTATTTTTATTTTAACCGTAATTTTATTTTTCGAATTATTTACAATCGACGCGATATAAAATTTTTCGCAAGATATTAGTAAAAATAAAGTAAATATTAAAATGACATTTTTGTAAATATTCATAGTGTTGTTTTTTCGGTTTTCTTCGTTAAAATCTCACCCAACGTTCCCGCGCTACACGCAGGCTGGGATTAAAGATGCGGAATCTTTCGGTTAAAAACAAATGTATCAAACACAAACTATTTTCAAATTAAGCCAATTGCCCAGCTTGCTTGTAGCGTGTGTTATAGGGCGGTTGTTTAGTCGAAATTACTATTAAACCGCAAATTTTTCACGCTTCTGTTGGCCAGTTCAAGCTTTCACACTTTTTCCCGTTAGAGTAGGAGAGCCCCAATTTTAGGTTTGCTTCTCCTGTTCACTTTCTTTAAAGTCTGCTTTTCAAGTTTCTCTTGGCAAGTTCCACTTTTCACGCTTCTGCTTTTACGCTTCTATTGGCAAAGTTCGATTTTCACACATCAGTTTTTCGTTTGCTTGTCGTTAGAATCCGATTTTCCAACGTTTGTTAGCGCTTCCAATTTTCACGCTTCTGCTTTGAAAACATTCGGCGGAAACAACTGTTAATTTTCAAATTGGATTCGTCTGCGTAATTTCGGCTCAACTGCCCTATAACGTTCTGGTACTACAGCGGGTTTGGGTTCTAAATTAAGATTTATTTTTCGGTTATCACTAAACTGCCAAATACAAAACCATTTTTCCATTAAGCCAATTGCCCAAATCCGTTGTAGTAGCTGTTATAGCCAGTTTTTTTAATCGTTATTTCTGCCGTCATAAATGCTGGGATTCAAAACCTTTTCTAAATCGCCAATTTTGAATAGATGTTCGATAGTCTGCTGAATACACTCCCTTGTTAGCTCCTTTACAAATAAGTCTGGAGGAATTTGATAAAGTCCGCTTAAATTCTGTCCTGATTTCTTGTCTTCTTCAATTGCTGTTTTTAAAAACTTATAAGTCCAAACATTAATTCCATAATGTCGTCCGTCTTCCAAGTCAACGTGAATATTGCAAAATTGATTTTCAATGTCCCAATTATTCGGGTCAACTTCTTCAAACTCTAGCCACAGCTTAAAATTAATTTTTTGTCGCTTGCTTATTCATAGATTTTTGCACCTTTTAAAATGTCCGCAAATATTGACCAGTCTGCTTTGTCAGCATTTGCATTTAGCTTCATATTGTCGTAATAGCCTTGAATATCTTCGGTATATGCACTCAGTGCTTCCAAAAAGTCAGGCAAAGTTTTGTTTTCCCAACTTTCAGGATTGTTCAAAAAGTCCTTGCGTAATAAATCAAGAAACTTAATGAAAGTTTGTCTGTCCGTTACTTTAAAGTCGTTAAGTGTGTCGTTCATAAAATTGGCTATAACGTTCCCGCGCTACACGCAGGCTGGGATTAAAGATGCGGAATCTTTCGGTTAAAAACAAATGTTTTAAATATAAACTATTTTCAAATTAAGCCAATTGCCCAGCTTGCTTGTAGCGTGTGTTATAGGGCGGTTGTTTAGTCGAAATTACTATTAAACCACAAATTTTTCACGCTTCTGTTGGCCAATTCTAGCTTTCACACTTTTTCCCGTTAGAGTAGGAGAGCCCCAATTTTAGGTTTGCTTCTCCTGTTCACTTTCTTTAAAGTCTGCTTTTCAAGTTTCTCTTGGCAAGTTCCACTTTTCACGCTTCTGTTTTTCACGCTTCTGTTGGCAAAGTTCGATTTTCACACATCAGTTTTTCGTTTGCTTGTCGTTAGAATCCGATTTTCCAACGTTTGTTAGCGCTTCCAATTTTCACGTTTCTGCTTTGAAAACATTCGGCGGAAACAACTGTTAATTTTCAAATTGGATTTGTCTGCGTAATTTCGGCTCAACTGCCCTATAACGTTCTGGCACTACAGCGGGTTTGGGTTCTAAATTAAGATTTATTTTTCGGTTGTCACTAAACATCCAAGTACAAAACCATTTTCCCATTAAGCCCAATGCCCAAATCCGTTGTAGTAGCTGTTATAGCCAGTTTTTATTTCTCCGAGTAAAGTAGTCCCCATTTTCCTATTTGCATTGTCTTGTTAAATGTTTGTCCAACTTGATATGGTTCTTGAACTTTTAGGTCTATTATTCTGTCAAGTTGTTGGTCTTGAATTTTAATATAATGTTTTGTTCGTCCCTTGCTTGTCAAAGTATAGTAGTCAACAATTTTTGCGTTTAGATTTATTGTCTTGCTGTCTCCAATATATGCGTTGGTCAAAATTATCATTGAAAGCGTTGTCCCGATAAGAATTCCGGTCATTGCTAAAGTCAAAATGAATATTCTGAAAATTGTCCGAAGTTGTGTCCATATTTTTGATTTATATTCCTTTTTCTCGTGTTGTCTAATAAACCTTAAATAAATGAAGTAACAACTCGGTGTCATAGCAACGAGAATTGGTAAAGCGAAATATTTCATTGTCCAAATTGTCGCAATGTCAACCTCAATAAAGTCAAACGAGGTAGATGATAGAACAATTGTCAGAATACAAAGTCCGTGTATAGAAAAGAAAATGATTTGAAATTGTCGTGTCGTCATTGGTTACTTTGGTCGTTCTAAAATTGGCTATAACGTTCCCGCGCTACACGCAGGCTGGGATTAAAGATGCGGAATCTTTCGGTTAAAAACAAATGTATCAAACACAAACTATCTTCAAATTAAGCCAATTGCCCAGCTTGCTTGTAGCGTGTGTTAGCGGTTGTGCTTACTACCACTTCTGATTTATATTTTTATTCCACAATTTTTTCGCGTAGTCTTTATAATAGTTTGGAGCTTCATTGAATGCTTTATCAAAAGTGTAATTTCCACCATAAAATTCATTATCTGAAACTTTTACACGATTTTGACCACGCATTGCTAGTTTCAGTTTGTCTTGGTACATAATAATTTTCATTTCGCACGGACTTACATCGCCGTGGCAAACGATTTTGTACATTATCCAAATTTCTCCTATTCCGTCATTGTTTAAGTCCGTAACATTCAACGTGTTTTTTAAAAAACTAGCTTCGATATCAACTGGACAATCCTTTATGAAATCGTATATTTTCCAATTCTGTTTAATAACCTTTTTGGAACGAATGTAATGATATGCGTAAATTTCAGAATCCCGACCATCATTTTCGGAGTGTTTAGTTTTAAATTCTCCTGTTTCACAAGTCAAGACAAAGTTTTCGCCTAGTTTGTCATTCCAAGTTATTGCGCTATTGACTTTTCCATTATATTTAATTTCTTTCGGAATTTTGTTAATATCGATTTTAGTTACTACAATTTTATTCTGTCCGATTATTTTTAAAGTACAAAAAACTAGAAAGAAGATAAGTTTTGTTTTATTCGATATTTTCATAAAGTTCTTGGTTTTGCAGCATAACCGCTAACGTTCCCGCGCTACACGCAGGCTGGGATTAAAGATGCGTAATCTTTCGGTTAAAAACAAATGTATCAAACACAAACTATCTTCAAATTAAACCCATTGCCCAGCTTGCTTGTAGCGTGTGTTGGCGGTAGTTATTTGTTCACTGAACGACCTCTATAAAGAATTAATAATTTATTCAATATTTTCATATTGGTATTATAGTCATCTATCTTTAGATATTCTTTTCCATTAGGATAATCATATACTAAATAATAATGTGTATTTTTTCCAAAACCATCACGAATTACTTCTTCGTTTTTGATGTTTTCCCAATTATAAAATTTAGTATTTACAGTTTCGATACCTTTATCGTTCAAAATAATTTGTGGAGTTGTATTAAAAGCCTCTTTAAATTCTTTATAGCATAAATATATACCTAACACTAAAATTAGTATTCCAAAAATTATATTATTTGAATCAGATGTTAAATATATTCCAATAGCAATTCCGCAAAAACCCAATAAAGTTTGAAAAAGATTTTTTATTTTAGAATAGTAAATAATAGTTTGCTCAGAAATAGATGGGTCATTTTGAAAAATGTCATCTTTGTCAAATTTTGATTTAAGTAATTCCCATTCTTTGTGGTCGTTTTGACTTTTAATTTCAAACTTTTCATAAATACTATTATCAGCACCAATTAATCTTTCTTGAATTGCTCTTTTTTTTAATTCATGTACATTTCTAACATTTTTAAAAGCCCAAATGCGCCATTTTGTAATTGTTATACACCAATAAAGACAAGCTAAAAAAAAGGGAAGAATATAAGTGATTGGAATAATTGTCCAACCAGTAATTATATTTTGTGATTGTAGAATTATACCAATTATAAGGGAGGTAAATAAAATTGTTTTTGCGGGATAATCAATTAACCATTTTCCTCTTTTTATTGCAATCTCAACTGTTGTATTTTCGCTCATGTTTCTGTTTTATAATTACCGCCAACGTTCCCGCGCTACACGCAGGCTGGGATTAAAGATGCGGAATCTTTCGGTTAAAAACAAATGCATCAAACACAAACTATTTTCAAATTAAGCCAATTGCCCAGCTTGCTTGTAGCGTGTGTTAGGCGGCGTTGTGACACGTAAGGTGTGCATGCTTTCAAAATTGACGCAATTCGGCCAAGCGATTTCAGTATTAATTTATGTTTTCGTTTTTATTGTTTCTCATTTTTGTAAGCGCTTTTATATTTTGCTTTTACATACTAAGTATTTACAGATATCATCTTTCTTTTCAATAATAATCTTGTCTCTCTGCAATTCTTCAAGAGTATATGGCGGTTCCCCCTCTATAAGCGGCAAATCATTGTCTGCACGATATTTAATTATTTGTTGTAAAAATTTGTCAATTATTTTCTTATCGACTTCTGAAATATTTTTTTGGTTGAAACTAGTTATTCCTAATATCCAAACATCTGTATATTCCTGTTTTGCTTTGTATAAAGTTGATAATTTATCTGAAAGTTCGAATGATAAATCTTTATTTGTAATGAAAACTATAGTCGGCCTCAAAGCACTATAACTTGAACTAACAAATTGATATGTTGCATAGGCTTTTCCATCAAGCTCACGATAGTGATCAGAAATCTCTATACTAACATTTTGTCCGAATGAAATTTGGAATTGGAAAATCAAACAAATAAATAATATTCTTTTCATTTTTTATGTTTTTTTGTTCCTAGCTTCTCTTACAATGACGCCTAACGTTCTGGTACTACAGCGGGTTTGGGACTAAATTAAGCCCATTCTTCGGATTTGCCAAATCATACCAAATACAAAACCAACTTTCCATTAAGCCTATTGCCCAAATCCGTTGTAGTAGCTGTTACCACTCGTTTATTTTTAGAATATTTGTTGTTGAATCTTATTTCGGATTAAGAATAAAACAATCAAAATCACTAATGTAATTATGTTCGTTTTGGATTCAACATATTTCTGATTTTTATAGTTTGTATAAGTTGTAAACATTAAATAACCTCCGATTAGTACGATTGGTAAATAGTCCAAAATTATTTCAACGTACCAAAGTTCTGAGATTCTACTTGCAGTAGCTCCCTCTCCAAAAATTCCCCAAAAAACAAAAAATTCGATTACGAACAATAAAATAAGAAGTGCAAAAAGTAACGCACTACTAATTACAATACTTTTATATTCCGTCTTTATTTTAGCGAATTTACGTATATTCAAAATGAGTCATTATTAAAGTAAAAGCATAAAAGAACTGCAAATAAGTGTATTCCAATCAAAAGGTATTTCCATTTCGGTTTATTCATTAAAATTCCGTTATAGATGGGGATTTGAAGTAAAGCGAGTATAATACCAATGAAATTTATTTCGTTGGTTAACTTTGCTGATAACATTGTAAAAGGAAAAATTATTTTTGCCGGAATATATGTACCGTGTCCACCGCCTGCAAAGAATATCGTTATAAGTAGACATAAAAACGTAATTGTTAATATTTTCGCTATTTTCATTTAAATGAGTGGTAACTAGTTTATAGGCGAAACAAATTTTCGTATATACACCCCAAGATGGGCGGATAGGCGAAGGTTGGTTTCGCTTTTTTGATTTTCAAATATATTATTTATTTCTTATAAATCATCAAAAGGACTTCTAATTTGTTGCAAACTTTTCGTACTAACATGCGTATAGATTTCTGTGGTTTTACTGCTATTGTGCCCTAATAATTCCTGTATGTACCGCAGGTCGGTACCACTTTCTAATAAGTGTGTCGCAAAACTGTGTCGCAACCAATGCAGAGTAGCCGGTTTGGTAATACCTGTTTTTTGTAGCGCTTGCTTGAGTACAAGTTGCAAACTTCGAGCATCATAGGGCTGTCCTTTGATTTGTCCTTCGAATAAGTAGGTGGTGGGTTGGCACACTTTATAATACTCTCGAAGCATTTCTAAAATTTTGGGAGACAAAGGCGCAATACGGTCTTTCTTGCCTTTGGCGTTTTTGAGTAAAACAATATTTCGCTTAGAGTCAATGTGCATTGGGCGTAAGGCTAATAATTCGCCACAACGCAGCCCACAACTATAAATCAACGAAAGCATTGTTTTGTGCTTGATATTTGTATGAGCATTCAAAATTAATTTCACTTCTTCTTTGCTCAACACATTCGGGAGTACTTTTTCGCGCTTCGGACGGTGAATTTTGTCGATCTCTATTTTGGTATCACGAACAGTAGCAAAGAATAACTTGATACCATTCACAATTTGATTTTGAAAGGAAGTCGAAAACTTTTTTTCCAAAACATACTCGTTGTTGTATCGGATTACATCTTCGTTGGTGATTTCGGAAATGGGTTTTTCGGGATAAAACACCAAAAATGATTTCAATGCTTCGCTGTAAGTAGTAATGGTACTTTCACTATACCGTCTGGATCGCATCCATTGCTTGAATTTGTCGATTTGTGCGATGCCTTCATCAGAAGGTACATTGGGGGAGGAAGTGTGAATTTTAAATCGAATTCGGTTTTCAAAGGTGTCAGGCAAATGCCAAACCCCCAAAGTTTGACTCCATCGGGAGCCTTCCAATTGCTTGATTCGGGCAATTAACTCCGGTTTCTTTTCAAAATAAACGGCAATCCGCTTTTCTTTTCGGTGTGTAATCAATTGGGCATTCCAACGCATAAGGCTTATAATTAGAGCCTTAAAGATATAAAAAAAAGTTATTAATGAAAAGTGAGGAGTAATAAACAAAAACACACCCCCAGCCCCTCTAAATCGGAGTCGTCGCATCTTCGATTTCAAGAGGGGAATAATGGTGTAATTATAATGATTTAGGGTTCGACAAAAACACACCCCCAGCCCCTCTAACTCCCTATTTTATTTATTTTTGGAGTCGTTGAATCTTCGATTTCAAGAGGGGAATAATGGTGTAATTATTGTGATTTAGGGTTCGACAAAAACACACCCCCAGCCCCTCTCTAGAGGGGAGCAGTCTCTGCTATAATTGGAATTTGGAATTTAAAAATTGGAATTTCCTCGTGCTAACGTTCCTAGCCCTGATGGGAACGGCATCCTCTTGTGGCGGGGTTCGACACAAGAGATATAGTGGACAGCAGGATTAGCTCCTAAACATTAATCCAAATGCCATCGCAAGCCCACAAAAGCGCGAATGCCTTGGTTGGGTCCGTAGGCGTAGGTCGGGTCGAAAGTGAGTGCATAGGGATTGTCGGGAGTGGGTTGTGCAACGCCGTTGCTATCGAAGGTGACTTGCTTGTCGAAAGGGTCATGGGCACGCGCAATTAAGAAAGGATTGCCGCGATTGGGTGTCCAATTCAGGAGGTTTTTGACGCCGCCAAACAACTCTACGTTGTGGAATTTCTTGTACGTGATTTGAATGTTTTGAATGCTGTACGGCAAGGAATACTCGCGGCGCGGATCGAGTGGGGACAACAAGGGCAAACGCATACTGCCGGTATAACTTCCGGTATAATCCAAACTCAGGAACCAGTTGGGGATTTCGTAGCTCAAAGCCCAAGACAAACTGACTTTTTCGGTAAACAGAGGCACAAAACGACGGCCTTCTTGCTCGGTCAACGGATTGAAATAACTACCGCCCAAAGTTCCTTTCAACCCAAACGGACTGACCCAATCCAAGGAAATACTACTTCCGAAAATTCTAGAAAAACCTTCGAGATTGGCATAAATAATTTGGTTGGGATTCGTATCATAGTCGGCAATAATGCGGTTTTTGAAATGGGTGTACCAAGTCGAAGCTTCGAGGGTGAGCACGCCCGCCGTGTTGGTATCGAATTTCTTGAGGTAATTCAGGTTGGCGGTATACGAAGTTTCGGGGTCTAAATCGCCTTTTAGGACGACTTCTCTAGCTCCCGAAAGCGCTTGATGGTCTTCGGTAAATAAATTCACCACTCGGAATCCCGTTCCCAAATTGAGTCGCAAAATATCGGTGGCGGTGGGTTTCCATTTCAAGGCGAGACGTGGCGTGACAATCGAGCCGTGTGCTGGGTGGTAATCGTAACGCGCGCCCAACAGCAAGCCCGTTTGCTTAGAAAGTTGGATATCGTCTTGGAGAAATCCACTGTAAATAGCGGTTTGAGAGGAAGTGGCCGTGGCAGGCGTGTTGTCGTTATACCAAGTAAAACGCGCCGCGGCACCGAACAAAAGCGAATGATTTTGGAGCTCTTTGTCCCAAAGGTATTGCCCGAACGCAATTTTTTGGTTCGCCAAAAAAACGGAAGTACCATAGACTGAATTTTGGTCGTGGCCCACCATCGAAAATTGCAGGCTCATTTTTTCGTAAACAGGCAATTGGTACTTGCCCAAGATTTCGTAGCGCGAGGTGTAAATGCTTTCGCCATAGACTTGGTCGCCTCCTCGAAAGCTGGAATTCCACTGCATTTCGCCTCCCCAACGGTCTTCATATAAATAACGGGCGACGAGGCTCATTTCTTTTTTGGAACGGCGTTCAAAATGCCAGCGGCTAAAAAAGGAAACTCTTTTCTGCAAGGAACTATCCGTAAAATTGTCGCCATTGTTATCGACAGCATAATCATTGTAAAATGTGCTGAGTCCAAAAAGCGCATTAGATTTTTTACCAATGTTGGTGCGATAACCCAAATCGAGACTGTTTTCCAGCCAAGAAGTAGTCATCAAGTCGGCAGTAAATTGTGGAGCGTTTTGTGGTTTTTTGGTAATGATATTGATGAGTCCACCTACAGCCTCGCTCCCATACAAACTCGAAGCGGCACCTTTGATGATTTCGATTTTGTCGATCATCGCATTCGGAATTCCAGACAAACCATACACCGTTCCCAAGGCACTCACTATGGGCATGCCATCTATCGTGACCATCGTATAAGGGCCTTCCAACCCATTGATGCGAATATCACCGGTGTTACAAACATTGCAATTGTTCTGTGGACGCAAACCATTCACGTTTTGCAAACCTTCAAAAACAGAAGCGGTGGGGTTTTGTTTCAAAAAAGTGGTCGAAATAATTTCTACAGGAACTGGATTTTCTAAACGACGTACGGCTTTCATCGTACCCGAAACCACTACTTCGTCGAGCAGTTGTTCGTTGGTCACCACATTTATTTTTAGTAAATGCTTAAAATCCGCACTGCTGATGGACTGCTGATGGGTTTTGATTCCCATAGCAGCAACGCGAAGCGTGTAGCGTTGGAGCGGCAATTGAGGAATTTCAAAAAAACCCAAACTATCGGTTTGCGTTCCAAAAGCAGTGCCTACAATTTCGACCTGTGCTTGTGCTACAGGTTGATTTTCGGAGATGACTTGTCCACGCAAGGTGGCTTTTTCTTGTGCCAAAGCAAGAGATAACGAAAAGAAAAACAAGCAGCTATATAATAATTTCATTAGAGTAAATAATATTTTAGACAAATCTAAAAAATAAATACATACAAACGAAAAAAATCCAGTATCGAACTTCAATACTGGATGTTACTATAATTTTACTTGACTATCCCAGACTAGTGCCATTTTGGCGATTAAATTAATTGTGGAATGTTTTTCATTAAACTTTATTCTCTATGTTCTTTGCGTCTCTGCGACTTTGCGTGAAATTTGGCTCGCAAAGGCGCAGCGTCGAAAAGGAAATTCTTCATTTTTTAATCTCTTGGTATGACCTATAATTTTTCTTGATTAATTGCGGGCATTATAAATTGTCCTATTAAAATCCAATTTGGACTTACACTATTTTGTTTTCATTGCTTAGCTTACAAATCTTCAAAAATTTGAACGGTCAAACCACTTTCTTGATCATAATCAATCTCCAAAGCTCCCGCTTCGAAAGTGATGCTGACATAATCGCCTGAACCAGGTGTATCTTCACGTTCCACTTTTATACCTAGCAATGGTGTTTTGATGTTTTCAACCCACAAAGGCGCAGCAGCAACATCTATGCGTTTTAAAGACAAGCTACCGTTAAATTGTTCTTCTAATTGTTGTTGCTCTTTTTCGAAATCATAATCGGTCACAATAGAAAATCCAGTATCTTCCTCATTGATTTTGAAAAACAATTTTTGTTCGTTCTCAAAATGCAATTCTACCGTATCAATAAAAATGAATTTATTGTCCGGTTGTACCAAATTGACCCACAAATGATAAAACACAGCGGTTACTTTACTACCTTTTTGAACTTGGGATAAAAGAGCTACTTCTTGTGAACTAAAGGTATAACTACTACTCATAAAATGACATGGATTAAAAAAATAAACAGCTTACAAAAGCAACTGTCGCTATTCAACGCGCAAAATTACGATAACTAAGAGGAAAAAAAGAGGAATAGACTATAATTCTTTTTCGATTGATTTCAGGGCATTCGCTTTAAAATACCCACCACGAATTCACTAATGAATTCACATATAAAAATGTGTTTTAATATCACGAATTAGTACTGTTGTTGTAATTCATGACATTAATTTCAATTTGAATTACAATTAGTGTCAATTGGTGAAATCAGTGGCTAACTTTTTTTTTAGAGCGAATGCCCTGATTGCTTTATGGTAAATTGGAAGAAAGCAGCGAAGTATTTAGACATGTCTAAAAAAATAGTTTTGGAGAACTTTTTTTGTATATATTTGGATAATAAAACACTATACAATTGAGTCATTCCTTAGAAGAAGTCAACCAATCGGTGGCTACGCAAAATAAAAGAACAACCTTTAGAAAGATTTTGGCTTTTCTAGGCCCCGCTTATCTCGTAAGTGTAGGCTACATGGATCCTGGCAATTGGGCCACTGATATTGCGGGTGGAAGTCAATTTGGTTATGCGCTCTTATGGGTACTTTTGATGAGTAATTTGATGGCCTTGCTGTTGCAAAGTTTGAGTGCGCGTTTAGGAATTGTCACCCAACGCGATTTGGCACAAGCCTCCCGCGAAACCTATTCGCCTTTTGTGAATTACATCTTATATTTTTTGGCCGAAATTGCGATTGCCGCTTGCGATTTGGCCGAAGTGCTCGGAATGGCGATTGGGATCAATTTACTGTTTGACATTCCGTTGATTGAAGGTGTTTTGATTACGGTTTTGGATACTTTTTTATTGTTGTTTTTAATCAATAAAGGCATTCGGAAGATGGAAGCCTTTATTATTGCTTTGGTAGCCATCATAGGATTTTCGTTTGTATTCGAAATGTTGTTTGCGCAACCTGAAATTGGCAGTGTCGTACAAGGGTTGATTCCAAGTCTTCCTAACGAAGCCGCTTTGTATATCGCCATAGGAATAATTGGAGCCACCGTTATGCCCCACAATTTGTACTTGCATTCGTCTTTGGTGCAAACCCGAAAATTCGATCGCAGTCCCAAAGGCATCCGTCAAGCTTTAAAATACAATCTGATTGATTCGACTATTGCCCTAAATTTGGCTTTTTTTGTCAATGCCGCTATTTTGATTTTGGCTGCAGCCACCTTCTACAAAAACGGATTGTATGAAGTGGCCGAAATTCAAGATGCTCATCAATTTCTAGCGCCAATATTGGGTACCAAATGGGCTTCTATCCTATTTGCCGTAGCTTTGATTGCTGCCGGACAAAGCTCAACCATTACGGGAACTTTGGCAGGACAAATCGTGATGGAAGGCTATTTGAATTTACGCATTCAGCCTTGGGTGCGACGCATTATTACAAGACTGATAGCCATCGTGCCAGCAGTTGTAGTGATTTTAATTTATGGCGAAAGTGTCACCGGTAAATTGCTCATTTTTAGCCAAGTCGTTTTGAGTTTGCAATTGGGGTTTGCCATTATTCCATTGATCCATTTTGTAAGCGACCAAAACAAAATGAACGGTTTTCATATCAATACACTAACGAAAATAGCTGCTTGGACCATTGCTTTGATTATAGTTTCACTCAACGCCAAATTGGTTTTTGATGAGATTCAAGGTTGGTTGGCCGCCGCCGAAAATCCTATCATCCTTTGGCTAACGGTAGTACCCTTGGCCTTTGGCTTTTTACTCTTACTCCTTTACATCGTATTTCGACCGTTTTGGGCGCAATCAAAAATGAACATTCAAAACCACTCGCCCCATCATTTGGCGTTGCAATTTCATTCCATCACAGCGCATCCTCCGCAAAAAATTGCCATCGCAGTTGATTTTTCATTTGCTGATGAAACTGCTATTAATTACGCTTTCAATTTAGGAGGTAAAGAAGCTGAATATACCCTAATACATGTGGTAGAAACGGTGGGCGCCTTGATGTACGGTAAACAAACCGACGATCACGAAACCACCATCGACGAAAAGTTATTACAAGAATACAAAGACATGTTTCAAGAAAAGGGCTTTTGTATCAAAACCCTATTAGGTTTTGGAAAACCCAACAAAGTGATTCCGAAATTGGTCAACAAAGGCAAATTCGACTTACTGATTATGGGGACTCACGGACATACTGGCATTAAGGATTTGTTGTTGGGCACCACCATCGACCGTTTGCGTCACAAGATTTCCATTCCGTTGGTCTTGATTAATAATGCTAAAAAATAATACTAACACTTAAAAACCTTTCCAGAGTTTTGAACTCTGAAAGGGTTGATTAAACATTGTATGATGACCCACTCCGAAGAAAATTACCTCAAAGCCATTTATCATTTGACCGTACAGCTTGAAGCTGAAGTGCCTACGAATGCCATTGCCGAAATGATGGAAACCAAAGCTTCTTCGGTAACCGACATGCTGAAGAAATTGGCTGATAAAGCATTAATCCATTATATCAAATACCAAGGCGTTTCCTTGACTGAAAAAGGAACGCACACCGCCAAAATGATTGTTCGCAAACACCGTTTGTGGGAAGTTTTTTTGGTTGAAAAATTGGCTTTTACTTGGGACGAAGTACACGACATTGCCGAGCAATTAGAACACATCAAATCCGAACAACTCATCAACAAACTCGATGATTTTTTGGGCAACCCCACCGAAGATCCTCACGGAGATCCCATTCCAGATGCACAAGGTCGAATTGCTAAAACAGAAAAGCTACTGCTCTCAGAATTGGCAGAAAAGGATACTGCCATTTGTGTGGGAGTAAAAGATTCCTCCGCCGATTTCTTACAATACTTGAACAAACAAAAAATTGCTCTAGGAGCCGTTATCAAAGTATTGGGAAGAGAAAATTTTGATGCGTCTTTACATTTAATCATCAACGATACGCCACTTACCGTATCGTCAAAAATTGCAGGAAACTTGTACGTGAAGCGGATTTAACCACACCCACAATTCCCGTCTCCACAGTTTTTTTTGGACTTCTTTTTCCAGAAAAACTTTCGAATGAGGAAACCAATGGCAATAGCCAATAAGGAAAAAGCGATGATTTCTTGTACCAACATAGTAGGTTCATTTTAAAGAATTAAAGGTAGGCTTTATTTAAAATTTAGCACCAATACTAATGTAAAAAGTACGACCATCATTAGGCAATATCCCTGGCCCAGGATACCCACCGGCACGACGGGTAGCATAACTTGCATCCGTTAGGTTATTAATTCCCGACTTGATATTGTAATGCCCTAAAAAGTCATATTTCATAGAAAAATCATAGACACTAAAACCCGCTAATGCTCCCGTTACACCGTTTGCTGTTGGCGTTTCGGTGTTGTTGGCATCGGTGTAGATTTTGCTGGTGGTGCGGTTTTGAAAAGTGGCAGATACATTTTTGAAATCCCAGCTAATCCCAAAATTGTGGATGTAGCGTGGCGCGTTTTCCACTTGTTTTCCAGCCAAATTGCTTTGTGTAATCACAATATTTGGAGCCGTTCCCGATACTTGCGTCAGTCTAAAATCAGAGTAAGTAGCATCAATAAAAGACATAGTCGCAAAGAAATTAATATCCCCGATGGCTTCATTAACCTGAAACGCTTTGGTCACATTCACATTCACAAATCCTTCAAAACCTTTATGGATGGTTTCTCCTAAATTGGTTCTGAACAAATAAGTGCTTTGTGTTGGGTCGTTATTGGTAAATTGACGAATGCTTCCCACTCGGTTTTGATACAATAAATAAAAATAAGACACATCGAAATTAACAAATCCAAAAAGCGAACCACGATACCCTAAATCCAAATTGTATCCGCTAGCATCTTTCAAGTTCGGGTCAATCACATCTGTAGTGGCCGATGGCGTCAAATCTGAGAATAAAACCGGGCGAAAGGCTTGTGAGAAATTTGCATAAAAGTTTGTTCTTTCCCATTTGTATTCTACTCCCAAACCAAACAATGCTACATTTCGAGTAATGTCTTGCGGAGTCGCTATAACATCATTACCATTAGTAATGTTAATTCTTCCCTCACTAGTAGAACGAATCGACTCGAAACGCACACCAGGAGTCACACTTAATCTTGGGGTAATTTTGAACTGATTTTCTGCAAAAGCGGCAAAATTGTCCGTGGTAAAATCCAAATCGCGGTTGTAACGACCTTCAATACTCAAATCAAAATCGGAACCCGTTGTTCCTCTTCCTTGTTGCAAACGGTTCATATTGGCTTGGTACAAACGAACACCGAAGGCTAATTTTTGTTCTTCCTGATCGAATCTATATTTGAAAATACTTCTGGTTTCTAAACCAAAGTTTTTATAAAAATCACGGTCCACCTGACGATTGGCATAAGCATTCGTAGCAGGATTAATTGCATCCACGACATTGGGAGCTGCCAAAAAACCTACCGAATTACGCTCGCCAATTAATCCAAAAAGTTTCGCATTAAAAGTCAAACGGTCACTGAATTGCGTATCCAAAATCAAAGCGCCTACATTCCAAGGCGTACCAAACCAGTTACGACTGCGAAAAGATTGCTGTGGATTGGCTTCAAATTGCGCATCTGTCAAACCTCCCGCTTGTTGCATATCATAATCCATATTGGTATATTCTGCCGAAAGTTTGGTTTTCTCGTTGAACTTATAGGCGAAGTAAGCGTGGGTATTGCGCACCGCATAGCGTCCGTTTTCTCTCCAACCGTCCCCGTTTCTGGAATGATTGTACACGTAATAGTCTATTTTTTTTGTGGTGCCACCAATAGCGTTATAAGAACTAAATAAGCCATAGCTTCCCACCGTGTTTTGTGTTTCGAAAGAGAAAGCCTTTTCTGTTTCGCGTTTCAAATCGTAGTTGAGCATTCCACCAAACTGAGATCCGAATTGTAGTGAAGCACCACCGCGAACCAATTGAATATTGGCTACCGCTTCCAATGGCGGATTGTAATACGCCTCTGGATAGCCAAACACATCCGAGGATATATCATAGCCATTCTGACGTGTATTCAATTCCCAACTTCTGTTTGGACTCAACCCACGAACCCCTACATTGATTTGTATTCCAGACCCCTCATTTTCCCAAATCGAAACACCAGGTACTTTCGCAAAAATCTCTCTTGCGTTGTTCGTCACTACATTTCCATTGGTGTTTAGCAATGAAATCACTTCGTTTTTCTTTCCAGAAAACAAACTATTGCCTTGCACTTCTTTTAAGCGCTCTACAGGCTGTTTTTTGTAATAAACGGTTACGGGATATAGTTTTTTTACAGTATCGTTTAAAGCAACATCATTAGTGTCTTGTTGTCCGAAAGCCAAACCGCTTGTCACTAGTACAAGCGCAGAAAAGAATAATTTCATTTTTATTTAGATTAATTCTAGACTGCAAAGGTAGGTTTGGATTCTTATTTAGACAAATTAAAAATTACTTTTAACATTTGTTCTGCTACTTTAACTCAATAATTGGTAGGTTAGTAGAGCCACCGTATAAGCAAAAGCACTCATAAAAATGAGTTGCCCCAAAGGCCATCTCCAACTGTTGGTTTCTTTACGAGTGACAGCGAGCGTACTCACGCATTGCATCGCAAATGCATAATAAAGAAGTAATGATATACCAGAGGCAAAATTGAAGACTTTTTCGCCTGTCAAAGGATTGATTTCGGATTGCATTTTATTCTTGATGGTATCTTCATTGTCGGTGTCGCCCACGCTGTAAATCGTGGCCAAGGTACCTACAAAAACTTCTCGGGCTGCAAATGAACTGATAATGGCAATTCCTATTTTCCAATCATAACCCAAAGGCGTCAAAACAGGTTCAATAGATTTACCCATCAGTCCGATATAGGAATTCTCTAATTTTTGCGAAGCGACTTCGTTCTCCAACTCGGTTGCTGAAAGCGGTTTATCAGCGTGTTTATTTACTACAATTTGCTCCGCATTACTAAAGTTTTCACCTGGACCATACGAAGCCAAAAACCATAAAATAATCGAAATCGCCAAAATGATTTTTCCAGCACCAAATACGAAGGCTTTGGTTTTTTCAATCACATTGATACCTACGTTTTTAAACAAAGGCAATTTGTAGTTGGGCATTTCTACAATGAAATAAGACTTCCCTTTGATCTTCAATATTTTATTCAAAACATAAGCCGAAAAGATGGCCATTCCAAATCCCAACATATACAACAACATCAAGGTAAGGCCTTGCAAGTTGAAAATACCCAACACCCTTTCATCCGGAATCACCAACCCAATAATGATAGCGTACACTGGCAAACGCGCCGAACAAGTCGTAAACGGAGTAACCAAAATGGTAATCAAGCGTTCTTTCCAATTTTCGATATTACGAGTCGCCATAATCGCCGGAATAGCACAAGCCGTTCCAGAAACCAATGGTACCACACTTTTGCCCGACAAACCAAACTTACTCATAATTTTATCCATCAAAAATACCACACGACTCATATAGCCGCTTTCCTCGAGTATCGAAATGAACAAAAACAAAAAGGCTATCTGTGGAATAAAAATTAAGATTCCGCCAATTCCGGGAACAATCCCCTGCGAAATCAAATTGGTCAACATACCTGCTGGCAAAACCTCGGCAGACCAAGCGCTCAAACTGGCAAAGGAGCTATCGATAAAATCCATTGGGGCTTCGGACCACACAAAAATGGATTGAAAAATACCAAAAAGGATACAGAAGAAAATCACATAGCCCCAGAATTTATGTGTTAACACCCGATCCAATTGGGCTCTAAAATCTTTAGCAATAGATTGGTCGATGGTCATTCCCACTTTCAACACATCATTGATAAACTGGTAGCGCTTAATGGTTTCTTTTTGCTGCAATCGTTTCAAATCCGAATGCGATTTGGTAAATGTACTCTGGATTTCTTTTCGCTCTAAATTCAAAAAGTTCACATCTTGAGTAATCACCAACCATAACTTATACAACAACTGATTCGGAAATGCTTTGCGAAGATTTTCAAAATATTCGGAATCTATTACCGAGGCATTCAAGCAAGGTTCTTTTGAAATGGATTTATACGAAACGATTAAATTTTTCAATTCCTCAATTCCAAATCCTTTTCGAGAACTTACCAACGCAATTTTAGTTTTTAGCTTTTCTTCTAAAAAAGGAATATCCAAACTGATGCCCTTGTATTCCATTCGATCCGCCATATTGATGACCAAAATCGTTGGAATTTCAAGGTCTTTGATTTGAGTAAAAAGCAATAGATTTCGCTTTAAATTCTCTACATCCGTCACCACAATGGCAACATCGGGATAGAGTTTGTCGTTTTTATTGAGTAATAATTCAATTACTACATTTTCATCAATCGAGCTGGCATTCAAACTATAAGTACCCGGTAAATCCAGAATATTGGCTTTGAAATTATAAGGCAACTTACAAAAACCCACCTTTTTTTCTACCGTAATTCCAGGATAATTCCCTACTTGTTGATTCAGACCTGTTAGTTGATTAAAAACAGAGGTTTTCCCCACATTCGGGTTCCCTATCAAAGCGACATTGATGTTGTGATTGCTGGTCATTAGCTTTATTGGATTCGTTCCACTTCTATTTCCTGAGCCGTTGCTACTCGAATGGCAACGTGTGACCCGTTAATGTTTAGGTACAGCGGATCTCCGAAGGGAGCGATTTGCAGCAACTCTACTTCATTACCAGGCAAACAGCCCATTTCGAGCAATTTTAATGGAATGGCATCAATATCAAAGTCTTTGATAATGGCTTTTTCTCCTTTTTTGAGTGACTGTATCGTTGTTGGCAAACCTTATTTAGATTGAATTTAGATTACAAAAATACATATTATAATAGAAATTCAAATGATAATTATCACAATTGTAAAAAAGAATCTGACTGTCTGTAAAGTGAACTAACAACTTAAATGGCACGCGGATGAAACGGATGAAACGGATTTTCGCTGATTTTAATTAAACACTATGTATTAAAAGTCCAAAGATTTGATTTCGCAAACTCAAAGTCTGCAAGGTTGGATAGTAAATTTTTACCGCAAATTCGCAAATTATTCCAATTATAAATATTTTAAAATTTGCGAATTTGCAGTAATTTTTTTTAGAAATAAAAACGAAATGCCCCGAAAGTACATAGCGTTAAACTTTATCTGAGACCAATAAAAACCCATGTTCATACGTTTAAATCAGCGTCATCCGTGTTCCATTTTCCCGGTTTTAACTTAACCACTATGGATTAAAGTCCAAAGATTTGATTTCGCAAACTCAAAGTCTGCAAGGTTGGATAGTAAATTTTTACCGCAAATTCGCAAATTATTCCAATTATAAATATTTTAAAATTTGCGAATTTGCGGTGATATTTTTTTAGAAACTAAAACGAAAAGCCCCGAAAATGCATAGCTTAAAACTTTATTTGTGACCAATAAAAACCCATGTTCATACGTTTAAATCAGCGTCATCCGTGTTCCATTTTCCCGGTTTTAACTTAACCACTATGGATTAAAGTTCATAGATTTGATTTCGCAAACTCAAAGTCTGCAAGGTTGGATAGTAAATTTTTACCGCAAATTCGCAAATTATTCCAATTATAAATATTTCAAAATTTGCGAATTTGCGGTGATATTTTTTTAGCAACTAAAACGAAATGCCCCGAAAGTACATAGCGTTAAACTTTATTTGAGAGCAATAAAAATCCGTTTTCATCCGTTTAAATCAGCGTCATCTGTGTTCCATTTCAGAACTGGAAATCAAGCTAATAACCATTGCCCAATTCGTGAAAATTAGTCAAATTCGTGTTCCCTTTTCACCCAACTAATTAGCGCACAAAAAATTAATATCTTCTATCAATCGCGCCATATCTTCTTTTTTGGTTCCATCATAAAAGCCACGAACGCGTCTTTTTTGGTCCACCAACACAAAATTCTCGGTGTGTACCATATCGTACAATTCTTCGGGTTTCCCCAATTTAACGGCCAAATACGATTTTCGAGCCATTGTATAAATTTCCTTTTTATCACCTGTAACCAAGTTCCATTTGCTGTCTATCACGCCGTGTTCAAGAGCGTATTTTTTCAAAACAGGCACACTGTCGGTCTCAGGAAAAACGGTGTGCGACAACAGCATTACTTTGGGATTATTTTTGATAACCGCTTGCACTTCGGCCAAGTTCTTGGTCATTTTAGGACAAATCGAACCACAAGTCGTAAAGAAAAAATCGGCCACATACACTTTCCCTTCATAATCCTTTTGGGTAATCGTTTTCCCGTTTTGATTCACAAACGAAAAATCAGCAATCGTGTGTGCCTTACTCACATATTGCACCGTACTGTCCACCAATTCAGGATTCACGTCGGCAGGATTGTAAATAGGCAAGGTCTTTTCTGGCTTCAACGCATTGTAAAACAAGCCAATAGTAATCGCCGAAAATACCAATAAAACACCAAAAAATATACGATACTTATAGAAGAAAGCTTTCATTTGTAGGTTTTTAAAATAAAATAGAAAGGCAAAATTTGAATTTCGCGCAAAATTACAAAACAACGGTCTGCCTTACACTACGCTTTTTAAAATAATTTGGGCGTGCCCCTTCGCCTCGTAGAAAAAACGAGGCAAAGGGTCGGGTCTCCGTTCCCGCTTTTTTTTATCCCGCGAAAAAACGGGATAAAAAAAAAACTCCACTCCACCCCTCACGCAAAAGGTCATTAAGTTAAGAAATAATCAATAATTTGATTGCTGATTTTTGAACAACGATTTTTGATTGCTGATATTTAAGATACTGAAAATCATATAATTTTTACTCACTTGCTCCAAAATCTAAAATCTAGAATCGTTAATCTACAATCAAAAATCTCTTAACCTAATGACATTAAACTCACGCAAAAAAAATTTCACAAGACGTTAAACCTTTAGTAGACTTTGAAGTCCAATAGGGTATTTTTGCCCTTTGCATAAAAATTTCAAGAGTAAAAAACTCGAGAGATTTCATTATTTTAATGCTAATTTTATGCAATCAAAAAAAGGAATTCTATTATGATGAATTCTCTTAATAATGTGTTTTTTATGCTTAAAAAAGCCATTATGATGTAACTATTTTTTGCTTTTTGACACGAATGTATCGTAACTAATTCAAATTGTAATATGAACCCAAAAAAGTCCACCACCTTACTGTTTGCACTACCAGCAGTTTTTAGTTTTGGATGGAGCCAAGCACAAACCGCTTCGGCCACCAAAGAACCAGGAATCAATATCCAATATATGGATAAAACCATCAAACCAAGCGATGATTTTTTCCGATATGTAAACGGAACCTGGTTGAACACTACCGAAATCCCAAGCGACAAAACTCGTTGGGGAAGCTTTGACGAATTGCGTCAACGCACCGATACTGACGCTTTGGCGATTCTAAAAGAAGCCGCCAACAACCCAGCGTACAAATCGAATACCGACCAAGGTAAAGCCATCAATTTGTACAAAACCATGTTGGATACCGTAAGCCGTAACAAATTAGGTATTGCTCCCCTAAAACCTTATTTGAAAAAAATCAACGCGGTAAAAAACGTAAAAGATTTACAAGCTTTATTAATCGAAATGGAACCTACAGGAGGTATTGGTTTCTTTGGCGCTGGTGTAGGTACCGATGCTAAAAATAGTAATGTCAATGTAATTAACTTAGGACCTGGAGGCGTAGGCTTACCAGACCGTGATTACTATGTAGGCGAAGACAAAGATTCTAAAGAAAAAAGAGAAAAATATGTACTGCACGTGGCTAAAATGTTGCAATACTTAGGCGACAAACCTGAAGTAGCGAAAGCCAACGCAGAGAAAATTTTGGCTTTAGAAATCGAAATGTCTAAACCTCGTTTTGACCGTGTAGAAAGAAGAGACCGTCGTAAATCGTACAACCCAATGACTGTTGCCGAAATACAAAAACTAACGCCATCTATCGATTGGACAACGTATTTCACTAAAATTGGTTTGCCTACGAATCAAACGATTATCGTGTCGCAACCAAAATATATGACGGCTTTAGAAACCCTTTTCAAAGAAAACAAAGTAGACGACTGGAAAGCCTATATGCGTTGGTCTTTATTGAACCGAGCTGCAAGCCAATTATCTACAGAAATTGAAAAAGCCAACTGGGAATTTTATGGCAAAACCTTAACGGGTGCTGTAAAACAAAGACCTTTTGAAGAAAGAGCTTTACAAACCGTAACAGGGTCTGTGGGTGAAGCTTTAGGAAAATTATACGTAGAGAAAAAATTCCCTGCCGAAGCTAAAGAAAAGGCAGCCAAAATGATCAAAAACATTTTCCGTGCTTACGAAAACCGCATCAACAACTTACCTTGGATGTCGGCTGAAACAAAAGTAAGTGCCATTGCCAAATTAAACAAACTAAGAGTTAAAATTGGTTATCCAGACAAATGGAAAGACTACTCTGCTTTGACTATCAAAAGTCCAGCAGAAGGAGGAACGTTTTTTGAGAACGTAAGAAACATTGCTATTTGGCGTAATAAAGAAAACTTGGCAGACTTGGCCAAACCTGTAGACAAAGACCGTTGGGGTATGGCACCACAAACAGTGAATGCGTACTACAATCCATCGAACAACGAAATTGTATTCCCTGCGGCTATTTTGCAACCGCCTTTTTACAATTACCAAGCTGACGAAGCGGTAAATTATGGTGGAATTGGAGGGGTTATTGGTCACGAAATCTCTCACGGATTTGATGATTCAGGAGCACGTTACAATGCCGACGGTAATTTAGTAGACTGGTGGACACCAGAAGATTTGAAAAAATTCGGTGCTTTAACCGGTGCTTTAGCTGCTCAATACAGCGCTTTGCAACCGCTTCCAGGTACTTTTGTAGATGGTAAATTTACTTTAGGTGAAAACATTGGAGATTTAGGTGGTGTAAATGCTGCTTACGATGGCTTGCAATTGTACTTAAAAGAAAACGGCAACCCAGGATTGATTGATGGCTACACTCCAGAACAACGTTTCTTCATTTCTTGGTCGACCATCTGGCGTTCTAAAATGAGAGACGAAGCCTTGAAATCTCAAGTAAAAACCGACCCGCATTCGCCAGGTATGTACAGAGCCTATGTGCCTTTACAAAACATAGATGCATTCTATGATGCCTTCAACATTCAACCGAATGACGGAATGTATATCGCTCCAGAGAAAAGAGTAAAAATCTGGTAAGACTTACTTTGCTATAAATACCAAAACCCATCAGCTTAAGTTGATGGGTTTTTTGTTGGGGTAAAAAATCACCAGTTATCTTAAATTACAAATACTCCCAAAAATTATCTTTATTGACCACATAGGTGTTTTTTGGGTGATATTTTTCGGTGAATGATTTAGTGAAAAGTACTTTTTTGTTGGGATTGTATTTGATTTCATATGCAGCAATTTCATTTTCTAAAATCTCTAAAAAATCAATCTCGGCTTGCTGTGTGTTTCTCCAATAATGTGTTTTTTATATAAAAACCATTATAGGATGATAAATATGAATACAATCACATAAAAATATAATATTTTGTGGTTACAACCCTAAAAAAGTTTATTTTTTTAACGACAAATACACTATGACATTAGTTGACTATTTGTATCTAACTCTCAAACAAATAATTATTTAGTTTGTTTAGCAATGATTTGCAAAGTCTTTTTTTGACCTTATAGGTACTTGGATTCAAATAATACCTACAAGGTTTTGAAAACCTTGCAGGAAAAACAACTGGGAAATCATTTAAAAATCAAGTCTACCATTAGTACTCCTCAGCTGATAAAAAGCAAACGTTCTTTTCTAGCCCAATTGGCTTTGTAATTCCTCTTGTGCAGTCCCGAAGCTATGGAAGGTACAAGTGAAATCGAGCAGAGGGCAGGACGGTGTTTGCAAAAAAAAATCCCAAAAACCAGTATTGGAATTTGGGATTTTGTGTATTTAAAATGGATTGAATTACAACTCAAATGCTTTTTTAGGATTGTTATCGCAAAGCAACTCCACTGGATTTTCTAGTGCTTCTTTCACTGCTACCAAGAAACCAACTGACTCACGTCCGTCAATGATTCGGTGGTCATAAGAAAGCGCTACGTACATCATTGGGTGAATTTCTACTTTTCCGTTTACAGCAATAGGACGCTCGATGATGTTGTGCATTCCTAAGATTCCTGACTGTGGAGGGTTGATAATTGGAGTTGACAACATCGAACCAAACACACCACCGTTAGTGATTGTAAAAGTTCCTCCTGTCATATCGTCTACAGTGATTTGCCCGTCGCGTGCTCTCAAGGCCAAACGTTTGATTTCGGCTTCAATGCCTCTGAACGTTAAGTTTTCAGCATTACGAACTACGGGTACCATTAAGCCTTTTGGTCCAGAAACTGCGATGGAGATATCACAGAAATCGTAGGCCACTTTGTAATCGCCATCCATCATAGAATTTACGTCTGGATACAATTGCAATGCTCTAGTTACCGCTTTGGTAAAGAAAGACATATAGCCTAAACTTACCCCACCGTGTTTTGCTTTGAAAGCATCTTTGTACTCGTTACGCAAATTGTTGATAGGCGTCATGTTTACTTCGTTGAATGTAGTCAACATTGCCGTATCGTTTTTGGCAGCAACCAATCGCTCAGATACTTTACGACGCAACATAGATAATTTGGTACGCTCTACACCACGAGAACCTCCTGTTGGAGTTCCCATAGATGGCACTGCATTAATGGCATCTTCTTTAGTGATTCTACCTGCTTTTCCAGTTCCAACAATGGTTTCTGGAGCTATATTTTTTTCGTCTAATATTTTTCTAGCGGCTGGCGATGGAGTGCCTGCTGCATAACTTGGAGCTGCTGGAGCTGCTTTTGGAGCTTCAACTTTTACCTCTGCTTTTGGAGCTTCGGCTACTGGTGCTGCTGCTGCCACAGGTGCTGCACCTGATGGTTTTGCTGCTCCAGTATCAATTAAACAAACAATAGCGCCTACTGCTACTGCATCGCCTTCTTCGGCTTTTAGGGTAATTACTCCACTTGCTTCTGCTGGCAACTCTAAGGTAGCTTTATCTGAATCTACTTCAGCAATCGCTTGATCTTTCTCTACATAATCACCATCTTTTACCAACCAAGTGGCTATTTCTACTTCTTTGATGGATTCCCCTGGTGATGGGACTTTCATTTCTAAAATCATCTTCTGTTAGTTTATTGTTTGTAGTTTAAGGCTTATGGTTTCTGGTTCGTTTTTTATTAAAAACTAAAAACCACAACCATTTTTATCTAAATAAATTTTTATCAAATACCATTCTAATGGCATCAGCATGTCTGCGTTTTGCTCTAGTATAACTTCCAGCTGCTGGTGCCGCATAGGCTTTAAGCGATGCTAATCTCCATTTTACCAAATCAAAATTAGCTAACATGTACGTGTAAGCTCCCATGTTTTTTGGCTCTTCTTGTGCCCAAACATAATCATCAGCATTTGGATATTGAGCAATAATCGCTTTTAACTGCTCAACTGGTAATGGGAATAATTGTTCGATACGTACTACCGCAACATCGTTTCTACCATTATTAGCTCTTTCTGCTGTAATATCATAATAGAATTTACCCGTACAGAAAACTAATGTTTTCACGTCTGCTTTGTTTACTGTTGTGTCATCAATAGTTTCTTGGAATTCTCCGGTAGTGAATTCTTCTACTGTAGACACACATCTTGGGTCGCGAAGCAAACTTTTTGGTGTAAATACAATTAAGGGTTTACGGAATTTGGTTTTCATCTGTCTTCTCAACAAATGAAAAAAGTTGGCAGGAGTAGTACAGTCTGTTACATACATATTATGACGAGCACACAACTGTAAGTAGCGTTCCATTCTTCCAGAAGAATGTTCGGCTCCTTGTCCTTCATATCCGTGTGGCAATAACATTACAATACCGTTTTGATTGTTCCATTTATCCTCTCCACAAGAAATGTATTGGTCAATCATGATTTGGGCACCGTTGGAGAAATCCCCAAATTGTGCTTCCCAAATCGTTAAGGCATTTGGATTTGCTAAGGCATATCCATAATCAAATCCTAAAACGCCATATTCTGAAAGGAAAGAATTAAATACATAGAAATTCCCTTTTTTGTTTTCAATGTGGTTCAAAAGGATTACTTCTTCTTCTGAATCTTCTACTTTCACTACTGCGTGACGGTGTGAAAAAGTCCCACGTTCTACGTCTTGACCTGAGATTCTCACATCAAAACCTTCCGTTAATAATGTACCATATGCTAGTGTTTCGGCAGTACCCCAATCGATGGTATTGTTGTCATAGCCTGTTTTTCTATCGGTAACAATTTTGGTGATTTTGTTGATGAATTTTTTATCAGAAGGCAAGCTAGAAACGGTGTTGATAATTGAATCTAGTGTTGCTTTGGCTACAGTTGTTTTTACTTTTTGCAACATCACATCATCAGAAACTTGCTCAAAACCTTTCCATTCATTTTGCATGAAAGGGGTAATGATGGTCAGCTCTTTTTTACGTGAGGCCTCTAAATTATCATTAAGATACTCTTTGTATTTTTTTTCAATTTGATTCACATAAGATGCGTCAATTATACCTTCAGACAATAATTTCATAGCATAAATATCTCTTGGATTTTGATGCTTAGCAATGATTTTATATAAAACGGGCTGCGTAAATCTTGGCTCGTCACCTTCGTTGTGACCATATTTTCTATACCCTAATAAGTCGATGAATACGTCGCGACCGAATTGCATTCTAAAATCTAAAGCAAACGTCATGGCATGCACCACTGCTTCTGCGTCGTCTGCATTGACATGTAATACTGGCGAAAGGGTTACTTTGGCTACATCAGTACAGTAAGTAGAAGAACGTGCATCTAAATAATTGGTAGTAAATCCAACTTGGTTGTTGATTACAATATGTATAGTACCACCTGTTTTATAACCATCGAGTTGGGCCATTTGAATGATTTCATACAAAATTCCTTGTCCTGCTATAGCGGCGTCCCCATGAACAGCGATTGGCAATACTTTCGAGAAATCATCAGCGTAATATTTATCTTGTTTCGCTCTAGTAATCCCTTCAATTACAGCACCTACAGTTTCTAAATGCGATGGATTTGGTGCTAAATTGATGTTGATTTTCTTTCCAGATCGTGTAACTTTGTCGGCTGTTAAACCCAAATGGTATTTCACATCACCATCAAAATATTCTTGATCATAATCTTTACCATCAAATTCACCAAAGATATCTTGGGTTGATTTTCCGAAGATATTAGCTAAAACGTTCAAACGACCACGGTGAGCCATACCCATCACAAATTGCTCCACACCTTGTTCCGCAGCTTTTTCGATTAAAGCATCCAAAGCAGGTATAATGGATTCCCCTCCTTCAAGAGAAAAACGTTTTTGACCAACATATTTGGTGTGTAAAAAGTTTTCAAAAGAAACCGCTTCATTTAATTTCTCAAGAATGTGTTGCTTCTCGTCTTTGGTAAAATTAGGTTGATTGTCGTTGATTCTAATTTTTTGACGTATCCATTCCAATACTTCAGGTTTACGAATATACACATACTCAATACCAATATGCTGACAATAGATTCTGTCTAAATGACCGATAATTTCACGTAAAGTACATGGAGCAACACCAATCACTTTGGCCGCATCAAAAACACTATTTAAATCTGAAGCAGACAAGCCAAAATTTTCGATTGCCAAAGTAGGGTCATAATGACGTCTGTCGCGTACAGGGTTCGTTTTGGTAAACAGATGGCCTCTAGTACGGTAGCCTTCTATTAATTGTATAACTTTAAATTCTTTTTGTAATTTTTCAGAAACTTCGGCATTAGAAGCGGAATAAGAATCACCTGAAGCTTGAACAACAACAGGGTTGCCTTGAGCTGAGGCTTGTTCTTCATTATAGGTTGTCATCCCAAAGTCGAAACCTTGAAAGAAACTTCTCCAACTTGGCTCTACGCTATCTGGATTCTCTAAATACTGATCGTATAATTGTGCAAAAAATTCGGTATGTGCTGCGTTTAAAAATGAAAACCTATCCATAATATTGTTTGAATGTATTTTTAAAATAGTCCGACAAAAGTACAATAAACCGACCTAATTAGATTATTTTTTTGCTTACTTTTACTTATATTTTTGTTAAATAAAACGTAATATCATGAAAAAAATCGCCTTTTTTACCCCACTTAAAGTAATTTGTGTAGTTTGCTTGTTTTTGTTTACGAAATCGATGTATTCGCAATTGTCCAATTCGAACAATTTTGGGAAAAAAATGCAATATGGAGGTGGTGTTGGACTTAACTTTGGCTCAGGATTTACTGACATTTCCCTTTCTCCAAGTGCAATTTATAATATTAATCCCTATTTCGCTATGGGAGCAAGTGCACAATTTGGCTATATAAAAGCCAGAAATAACTATGAAACGTATACTTATGGAGGTAGTTTGATTGCACTAGCCAACCCCATTCCTCAAATTCAACTTTCTGCTGAACTAGAACAATTGCGATTCAACACGGAATATAGAACCTTTACAGGCAATTTGGCATCGGATAATTTTTGGAATACCGCCTTGTATCTTGGAGCGGGTTATAGAGCCAATCATGTTACTATTGGTGTTCGTTATGATGTGTTGCACGACGATAACAAAAGTATTTACAGCGAAGCCTTTATGCCTTTTGTGAGGGTTTATTTCTAAGATACTGAGAAACTATGTTTCTGAGAAGAAAAGTTACATAGAAAATCAACGATAATAATTTCTAAACCACACCTTTTGCCATTCTCTCTTCAGAATCAAAAAAGAGACTTGACCTGCTAAGGCTACAATATCAGTGCCGTCAAGTTGCTTGATTTCGTGTTCTGGTACATCAATAATGTAGAGTAGATTTAGATATTCGGCAAATTTATATTGAATGAGCCGGTATATTTTTTCTTGCAATTGAATTTTGAGTTCTTCAGGCAATATACTCATAGGAAAATCAATACCTTCATTGGCCAAATTAAAATCTTTATTTATTTGAGTTACCAATTTTATGTACAGGTTTTCCTTTTCTGCTTCAGAAAGTAAATGATCAGTATTTAAAGGTGCTACATACATAAATCAAAGGTAAAGATTATGATTTCAATCTTGCTTTGTTTCCCATTAGAAGTAAGGAATTAAAGCTTACTACATTATACTTTTCTTCCCATAAGGTTTTCACCAAAGGCTCTCAATACTGCTTTTTTTTCAGCATCAATTTTCATCTTTTCTAAGGTTTCAAAAGCTTGATGCGTATACTCTTTTATGGCTTTTTGGGTTGCTTGTGAAGCGCCAGTCTCATCAAAAATTTGTTTTACTTCCTCGATTTTTGCCTCAGAGTTCTCAAGGTGCTCTGAAAATAAGTGCAGTAATCGTGATTGTTGAGTGGGAGTGGAAAATTCCATTGCTTTGAGAAACAAAAAGGTTTTTTTATTCTCTATAATATCGCCACCAACTTGTTTGCCAAATGTAGCAGGGTCTCCAAAAGCATCCAGAAAATCGTCTTGTAGCTGAAATGCAATTCCTAAATTCAATCCAAAATCATAAATCAACTTGGCGTTCGATTTAGACGTTTTAGCTATAATCGCCCCCATTTTCATGGCAGCTGCCACTAAAACAGCGGTTTTGAATTCAATCATTTTCAAATATTCAGGAATCGTGACATCCATTCTGGTTTCGAAATCTACGTCCCATTGCTGACCTTCACACACTTCTAAAGCCGTTTTGCTAAATAATTTGGCCAATTTTCGAAAGGTTTTGGGTTCGTATTTTTCAAAATATTGGTAGGCTAAAATAAGCATCGCATCACCAGACAAAATTCCAGTATTGGTATCCCACTTTTCATGCACGGTTTGGTGGCCTCGTCGCAAGGGAGCCGCATCCATAATGTCATCATGCACCAATGAAAAGTTATGAAATACCTCGACAGCCAAGGCAGCAGGGAGTGCTTTTTTATAATTAGCATCAAATATTTCTGTACTCATTAACGTCAAAACTGGACGGATGCGTTTTCCTCCTAAGGACAAAATGTAAATAATAGGATTGTATAGATGCTGTGGCTCTTTTGGAGTGATTTGACTTTCTAAATAAGCAATAAAAGAGGTTTGATACGCTGAAACTGACTGCATGGTTTTAAAAATTCGGTTAGCAAAGGCTCAAAGATACAATTCAAGAATCGAAATTCGACAGAAAAATAGTTGACTTTCGTTAAAAAAATAGTGCACAATTGTTAAATTATGATTACCTACTACCTCATTTACTTAAAGAACAACGGAAATTAAAAATACAATGGAAACTTGTTTGGTATTTAAAGTTTCCTTTCTATATTTGCACTGTCTAAAAAAGACACTAACTCCAATAATTAACGCTTTACCAATTAAAAATACAGTAATGAATGCAAAGTGGACCATAGATGCGAAACATTCCGATGTTCTAATCGAAGCAAGACATTCCGTGCTTGCCTATTTAGAAGGCGGAACCAATGAATTTAACGGTTATGTGGTTATGGATGACAACATTGTCGAAGATGCCGCAGTAGAGTTTTCATTGAATGTGAATCATAACTACAAGAAAATAGAACCGATGAGCTCTTATTCTCGGTTAAGTGATTTATTTGATCAAACAGAAGATCCAACCATTCGTTTTAAGTCAACCTCTTTTCAAAAAGTCAACAAAAACATCAATTTCATTAAAGGGGAATTAACCATAAAAAATGTAACCAAAACGTTAGAACTGGATACAGAATTTATGGGAATGACAAATTATGATGGTCATGAAAAGGCTTTGTTCGAGTTGTCAACCAAAATAAAACGTAGTGATTTTGATCTTGGATACCAAAGCAACCCACACAGCGGTATTGCAATTGGCCAAGACATTAAATTAGTAGCCAATTTAGAATTTGCCATGTAAGTAGTACTCAATCACTACTTACAAACCCATTGAAGCTTGACTGAATACAACCAAAAGGGAGATAAAAAGTTGAAATTATGAAAGAAAAAATAATGGCGAAAGCATCCGAGTTATTCTTGAAACTGGGTTTCAAAAGTATTACTATGGATGATATTGCTGGTGAGATGTGTATTTCTAAAAAAACCATATACAAATACTTTTGTAACAAAGAAGTACTGATAGAGGAAAGTACTGAAATAATGCACAAAGTAGTACATGAAAGAATACAAGCTATCGTTCAAAAAAACCACAACGCCATCCAAGAGAACTTTGAAATTCGACAAATGTTCAAAGAAATGTTTAGCGTAGGCGATACTTCAACTATGTATCAATTGAAAAAGCACTATCCTGAAATATATCATAAATTAGTTAATCGTGAGGTGAACGAATGTATTACTTTTTTCAAACAAAACATTGAAAAAGGGATACAAGAAGGCCTTTATCGTGCTACTATTCCCATCGAAAAATACGGCCAATTTTACTATACCTTAATTTTTGATATTAATGGAAATACGGTTTCTGAAACAGAAGCCCAATCCTTAGAATTAGAAGCCTTAGAATACCACACCCGTGCCATGGCTACACCAGCAGGGATTATTGAACTTGAAAAACAACTTGAAAACCACGCTACATTATGAAAAGATTGCTCCTATTGTTTTTTTCTATGCTTTCGTTAACAAGCATGGCACAAAACGACCTGAAAAAAACCAGTTTTACATTAAACGAAGCCATTTCGTATGCCTTAGAAAACAATTACGCGGTAATTAATTCGGGGAGAGACATTGCAAAAGCAAAACAAAAAAAGTGGGAAACTACCGCTATGGGTTTGCCACAAATCAATGCTGGATTAGACTATCAAAACAATATTGAACTTCAAAAATCACTTTTGCCAGCTGAGTTAGTTGGTGGAAACAAAGGGGATTTTGTTGAAATAGCCTTCGGCACAAAACACGCTATGCTGGCTAGAACTTCATTGAGTCAGTTGATTTTTGATGGTTCCTATATTGTAGCTTTACAAGCCTCAAAAGTGTATTTAAAATACTACGAAAACAACAAAAACAAAACCGATATTGAGATCAAAGAAATGGTTATCAATTCCTATGGTAATGTGCTACTTGCCCAAGAAAGCATTGCAATCATTGAAAAAAACATTGCCTCTTTGGAAAAAACCTTAAATGACACGAAACAAACTTTCAAAAACGGACTCATCGAAGAAGAAAGTGTAGAGCAATTGCAAATCAATCTCACCAATCTGCAAAGTACCTTACAATACAACAAAAGGCTTTTGGACATCACTTCCAAAATGTTGAAAATAAATATGGGTGTCGATATTAATCAAGAAATTACATTAACGGATCAACTGGATCAATTAACGGCACAGAATCTTGATATGACCCTTGCCCAAAACAATTTTGAAGTAAAGGATAATATCAATTTTAAAATCGCAACCAATTTTCAAGAACAAAAAGTATTAGAATACAAATTAGAACGCAGTAAAGCCTTGCCGTCTTTGGGTGCCAACCTTAACTTTGGATACAATGCTTTTGGCAATCAATTTCAATTTTTCACCAGTAACCAAAAATGGTTGAATTTTTCTAATGTAGGGATTAGTTTGAACGTGCCTATATTTAGTAGTTTGGCTCGAACTTCAAGAACGCAACAAGCCAAAATTGCCTTAGATCAAGCCAATACGCAACTACAAGAGGCAGAACAAAAACTAAAACTGCAATACGCAAGTGCCAAGAGTGAATACGAATACAGTGTAGAAGATTACCTCTCTGCAAAATCAAATTTGAAGCTTGCCGAGAGAATAGAAAAAAAACAACAAATAAAATTTAAAGAAGGACTCTCCACGAGTTTTGACTTTAATGATGCCCAACGACAATTGTATGCGTCACAACAGAAATACCTACAATCGATGATTTATGTCATCAATAAAAGAGCCAATTTAGAAACCATAATCAGCAAATAAAAGGAATCATGAAAAAAATACTCACTGCAACTGTTGTATCATTACTACTTATAGCTTGCAACTCAGGAAGCGAATCCACGTCTATAGAAACCATAATTGCCTCCAAAGATATCAAAGCCATCAATGCCAAAAAGACCGAGCTACAAACCCAATTGGCCCAACTCGATGAGGCCATGAAAGCATTGAAAGGCGTAGATGCCATTGAAGCTTTAGTGACTGTTTCAACTTTAAAAGATACGGTTTTCAGTCATTCCTTAGAAATACAAGGTAATGTTAATACCAATCAAAACGTTTTGGTACAACCAGAAATGCCAGGAAACTTAATTGCCTTGAATGTAAAGGCCGGTCAAAATGTAACTAAAGGCCAAATCCTAGGCAGAACCGATGATGGCGGAATGAGCCAGCAATTGGCAAGCGCCGAAAACCAATATGCTCTTGCCAAAACAATGTACGACCGTCAGAAAAACTTGTGGAATCAAAAAATTGGTTCTGAAATGCAATATTTACAAGCGCAGACACAAATGATTTCGGCTCAAAAGGC
Source organism: Flavobacterium sp. RSSA_27 (assembly GCF_051547125.1). Lineage (NCBI taxonomy): Bacteria > Pseudomonadati > Bacteroidota > Flavobacteriia > Flavobacteriales > Flavobacteriaceae > Flavobacterium > Flavobacterium sp. RSSA_27. Next base: position 266,143 of record NZ_JBPTTN010000003.1, on the reverse strand, counting down.
AGTATCTCAAATTAAAGCTCAAATCGGAAAAACAATCATTCGCGCTCCATTTTCAGGAACTATTGACGAAGTTTTTGCAGAAAAAGGAGAAGTAGTGGCTCCAAGCCCAACGGGTTTAATGCGAATCGTTAATTTAAACAACATGTATATTTCTACTTCGGTTCCAGAAACCTACATTGGTAAACTAAAAATTGGTACCGAAGTCGAAGTTTATTTATCAGCTTTAGGAAAATCATACAAAGGTAAAATACGACAAATAGGGAATTTTATCAATCCAAACAACAGAAGTTTTGGCATTGAAGTAAGTGTGCCGAATCCAGAAAAATTGTTGCGCCCTAATCAAGTAGCCCAATTAAAAGTCGTGGATTATAAGAAAGATAAGGCTATTGTGGTACCCTCAAACATCATTCAAGAAGATGGACAAAAAAACAAATATGTATTTGTTGTGGCTAATGCGAAAGGAAACACTGGAACGGCGAAAAAAGTTATCGTCACTCTTGGTCAATCTTCCAATAATGTTACCGAAATAGTGGCAGGATTAAATGCAAATGAGATAATTGTTACCGAAGGAATGAATGCCATTTCTGAAGGCATGAAACTTAATTTTTAAACCACAACTTTAATACAACAACCAAATGAGCCATCAAAATAAAGAATTTGGCATTTCGAGCTGGGCGATAGACAACCGCGTTACGGTATATATTGTGACACTACTTATTGTTGTAACGGGCTTAATTGCTTACGTTACCATGCCTCGCGAGGATTTTCCAGAAATTATCGAAAATAAAATTTATATCTCTTCTGTGTTTCCAGGAAATTCAGCAGAAGATGTAGAAAAACTAATCATTAAACCTTTAGAAAAAGAATTTAAAAACATTACGGGTGTCGACAAAATTACTTCTAGTTCTTTTCAAGATTACGGTATGATCATCGTAGAATTTGAAGACAAAGTAAGTATCGAAGCTGCCAAAACAAAAATAAAAGACAAGGTTGATGTCGTAAAAGCAGATACAGATTGGCCTAATCTAGACAATGGCAGCAAAGTTGAACCCAACGTATTCGAATTGAATATTTCGGAAGAAGTACCAATTCTAAACATCAATCTTCAAGGGAATTACACCACCCAACAACTAAAGAAATACGGTCAATTACTTCAAGATGATATTGAAGAAATTCCCGAAGTAAAAAAAGTGGATATTCTAGGTGTAGATGATAAAGAAGTTGAAATTGCGGTAGATATTTTCAAAATGACAGGGGCTCAAGTAAGTTTTGACGACATCCAAAATGCCGTTCGATATGAAAACATGACCTTGTCTGGTGGTAATTTAATTTCTCAAGGCTCTCGAAATAACATCCGTATTATTGGAGAAATCAAAGATCCAAAAGAATTAGAAAATGTAATTGTAAAGCACAATGGGGGCGTAGTGTATTTGAAAGATATTGCCAGTATCAATTTCAAAGAAAAAGAAAAAACCACTTATGCCCGTGAAAAAGGAAAAGAAGTAGTTATGCTGAACGTGAAAAAACGTTCGAATCAAAACATGATTTCAGCAATAGAACAAGTAAAAGAAAAATTGGAAAAAGCAAAAAACTCGTATTTGCCCTCCAATTTATCTATCGAATTAACCAATGATCAATCGTCTAGAGTAGAACACCAAGTAGACGAACTTTCCAATCATATTATTTTTGGGATCATCTTAGTAATGATTGTGTTGATGTTTACCATGGGATTACGAAACTCCCTTTTTGTAGGAGCTGCCATCCCGCTCTCAATGCTAATGGCTTTTAGTATCTTATCAGCATTTGGACTAACCTTAAATACGATGGTGCTTTTTGGTTTAGTAATGGGACTTGGAATGCTGGTTGATGATGGTATCGTGGTAGTTGATAACGTTTTTGCCAACATGAAAAAAGGCATGAACCGTTTGGATGCCTCCAAAATTGGAATTGGCGAAATTGCTTGGCCGGTAATCTCTTCAACGGCTACCACTTTGATGGCCTTTTTGCCCTTTGCTTTGTGGCCAGGCACCATGGGTAAGTTCATGAAGTACTTTCCTATCACCTTAACCGTAACCTTGTCGGCTTCCTTATTTGTAGCAATGGTGGTTAATGCTGCCATGACTGGAGGTTCAATGGACATTGAAGACAAAAATGTAACTAAAAAATCGGCTAAATTGTACTCCATCATTTTTACAATTATTGCAGTTGTGTTTGTGATTTTGGGGAATGTATACGACTCAAAATTGGCACGTGCCATTGGGCATTTAGCCATTATTTCATTTCTATTAATGTGGTTATACCGCTTCAAAATCTATCAATGGACCCAAGATTTCCAGCATTCCTTCTTTCCAAAAATGGAAGAAAAATACAAAAGCTTTTTGGCCAAAATTTTAACTGGCAAGCGTTCTTGGATTGCCCTAGGAATAATTATTGGAATGTTGTTTTTCTCTTTTATTCTATTAGGTGTTTTTCCAAGAAAAGTACTGTTTTTCCCAGACAATATCCCAAATCAAGTCATAACCTACATTGAATATCCTGAAGGAACCGATATTTCAAAAACCAACAAAGCCACTTTATTTGTCGAGAAACAAGTAATCGACATTTTAAAAAAATACATAGACCCCAAAACCAATGACAACTTCATCGCAGAATCTATCGTGTCGCAAGTGGGAGTTGGTGCAGGTAATCCAAATGTGGATGCAGGAACCGCCTCAGAAACACCTCATAAAGGAAAAGTAACCGTAAGTTTCTCTGAATTTAAATTTAGAAGAGGAATCAACACTGCCGACATTTTAGAAGAAATTCGTGCCAAAGTAAAAGGGATAGCTGGAGCAACAGTAACTGTTGAAAAAGATGCTAATGGTCCACCAGCAGGATACCCAATTAGTATTCAATTAACAGGAATTGAATATGCAGAAATGCTGCAAGAAGCCGATAAGATCATTGCCTTCATCAATTCTAAAAATATACCGGGTATTGAGCGACTTAGTGTTGATGTAAACAAAGAAAGCCCAGAACTTGAAGTAAAAGTCGCTAGAGTAAATGCGGGTAGTTTAGGGGTTTCAACAGGGCAATTAGGGTTCAATTTACGTCGCTCTGTTTATGGACAAGAAATTTCTACCTATAAAGAAGGAGACGACGACTACAACATTACCATGCGTATGCAAGATGATCAACGCAAAAGTGAAAATGTATTGTTCAATCAAGCCTTGACTTTTAGAAATCCAGCCACTGGACAAATGATGCAAGTGCCAATTTCGGCGGTATCCGAAACTGAAAAAACGCTAACCTATAACCAGATTAAGCGTAAAAATCAGAAAAGAATTATGACGATTTATTCGAATGTGCTTACAGGCTACAATGGCGATGAAATCACGAAACAAATTGCATCTGAATTAAAGAATTATACATTGCCCAAAACAATCACTTACTCTTTTTCTGGTGTACAAGAAGAGCAAGGAAAAAATCAAAGTTTCTTGATGTATGCGCTATTCTTAGCCTTAGCAGGAATTGCCTTAATTATCATTTTGCAATTTAATTCGGTGTCTAAATCCATGGTAATCCTTTTTACGGTTTTATTGAGTTTTAGTGGAGTCTTTTATGGTTATGTCATTGCCAACATGGATTTTGTTATCCTGATGACCATGATGGGAATTATTTCACTATCAGGTATTGTTGTAAAAAATGGTATTGTATTAATGGACTTTTTTGTATTGCTGTTGGATCAAAAAGTAGCCGATAAAAAAGTAAATAGTCATGACGATTTAACTTTGGAAGAAATCAAAGAAGTAATTATTGAAAGTGGAAAATCAAGACTTCGTCCTGTTTTATTGACAGCCTTGACTGCTGTTTTGGGATTGATCCCATTAGCCATCGGACTAAATTTTGATTTCTTTACTTTAATCACTGACTTAAACCCACACTTTTTTATTGGTGGAGACAATGTAATATTCTGGGGCCCTTTGGCATGGACCATTATTTTTGGTTTGACCTATGCAACGGTGTTAACACTGGTAATGGTCCCTGTAATGTTTTATCTTGTCAAAAGAACAAAATATTGGTTGCGTGACAAAAGAGCTTTAGCAGCAGCTAATGACTAATGTGATGTAACTCAAAATGTACATTACTAGAAAAGGATGTGCCAAAAAAACGTACTACTATACCATTGGTATACTAGTACGTTTTTAATTTATAATATTAAGATACAGCTCATTATAAGCGTCACTTATCGACCAAAAAGCAGTGCTATTTGCAACTTACTTATGTGTCAAAACGTGTTTGTTTTCTATAAACACAAAGGCCGTCTAATTTGATTGAGACGGCCTTTTTAATTAACTAAAAAAAGAAACTAATTTTTCACTGCAATAGCTTCTTGTTTCCAAGTTTTAACCATTGCTATAGCATTATTTGAATAATCTACTTCGCTTAAATTTACATCTTTCCAAAAAAACCATTTTCCAACTTTGGCTCCTTCTTTATAAAATCCAGAGGCATTTTTGGTTCCATCTTCGTTATAAGAAACCCAATATCCTTCTAGCTTACCATTTTCAAAATAACCTTCTTGTTGTACTTGTCCGTTATCATAGAAATAGGTAGCTTTTACTTTTTTTCCAAAAGGTTCTAAAACTGGTTTAGCATCTTGTGCATATAGCATTCCTGAGAACACCAATACTACTGCTATTAAATATCTTTTCATATCGCTAGTTTTTAATGATTTAAATCTTACTGTTATCAAAATTAGAGAATACTTTACATTAAAAAAACTTTTTGGTAACAATTTCGTAACATGAAGTGAAAACTTAACATTGGAAAAACTTGAAAATAAAAAAATCAGCCGTAAACAGCTGATTTATATGTAATTATTAAAAATGTTGTTTAATTCAACAAAGAATCCAATAATGTAGGTAATTCTGCAGAAGATGGTCTTGGTGCATCCGCTTTTACAATATTTCCATTAGGATCTATCAATATAAACCTTGGAATTCCAGTAATCTTATACTCCTGTACAAACTTAGAATTCCAATCATTATCAGCAAAAACCTGAACACCACCCAATTCTTTTTCTTTCACCATAGTTCTCCATTTTTCAACATCCTTTGCTTTATCAATAGACATACTCAAGAATACGATGTTTTTACCATGATATTTCTCTTCAGTCTTTTTCAAAAATGGAATTTCCTGACGACAAGGTCCACACCAAGTAGCCCAAACATCAATATAAACGTACTTTCCTCTAAAATCCTCTAGCTTCGTTTTTCCGCCTTTATAATTGTCATATTCAAAAGTTGGGGAAACACCACCATTCATTTTATTACTTTCCACTATTTGTTGATGGTATTGTTTTAAGGAAGCCAAATTCATTTCGATACTTTGTTTTTGTAGCGCAACAAATTCAGGATCTAATTTTTTACCTTCTAAACTTGCCAAATCGGCTGTTTTTTTCTCTTCGATACGTTTGGCAAAACTGGCTTCATCTGCGGCCAATAAAGAATTGTAATCAAATTTGGAGTCTGATACTGCATGTTGAGCCAAGAAATTATTCTCTGCGGCTCCTACTCCAGTATAAACTATAGATTCATCAAATTGTTTGGCATCCATTTTTAACTTCAAGTTGAAATTGTTTTTCAAATACAATTGGGTGTACTCTTTACCGTCAAACAACATATAGAAACCCTTTTCTACAGGAACATTTCCTTTGAAAACTCCTTTTTTATCCACACCAATTTTTAAAATTGCTTTCCCATTGCTTCTATTCAAAATTCGAATGGTGTCTGTGTTTCTATTGGCAATTTCAGCTTGAAGGGTAAACATTTCTTTTTTTTGAGCCTGACTTCCTTGAATTCCCAAAGCCAAAAGAACAATAATGCATAGTTTTTTCATAAAGTTGTTTTTTGTGTTAATGCACTTCAAACATAGCAGTAAAAAACAAGTAAATTGAAAAATTAACATTTTTTTTAAAATGAAAAGGATGTTGCAAACTTTTGACGTTAATTTAATTTTTGTGTTTACTTTTGCAGTCTAAAATTGGGAACATGTATAGAAGTCATAATTGTGGTGAATTGAACGCCTCACATATCAATCAAGAAGTAACGCTAGCGGGATGGGTACAAAAATCGCGTGATAAAGGATTCATGAATTGGGTCGATCTAAGAGACCGTTATGGAATTACACAATTGATTTTTGACGAAAGTCGTACTGAAAAATCTGTTTTTGAATTAGCCAAAACCTTAGGAAGAGAATTTGTAATTCAGGTGAAAGGAACCGTGATCGAACGCGAGGCCAAAAACAGCAATATCCCAACTGGGGATATCGAAATTTTAGTAACTGAGTTAAACATATTAAATGCAGCACTAACGCCTCCATTTACTATTGAAGACGAAACCGATGGTGGCGAAGACATTCGAATGAAATACCGCTACTTAGACATTCGAAGAAATCCAGTAAAAAATAGTTTACTTTTCCGTCACAAAGTAGCGATGGAAGTTAGAAAATACCTTTCTGATTTAGATTTTTGCGAAGTGGAAACTCCTTATTTAATAAAATCTACTCCAGAAGGCGCTAGAGATTTCGTAGTTCCATCTCGAATGAATGAAGGACAGTTTTATGCGTTACCACAATCCCCACAAACCTTCAAACAATTATTGATGGTGGGGGGCATGGATAAATATTTTCAGATTGTAAAATGTTTCCGTGATGAAGACTTACGTGCCGACAGACAACCTGAGTTTACACAAATCGATTGTGAAATGGCATTTGTAGAACAAGAAGACATTTTAAATGTTTTTGAAGGACTTACTCGTCATTTATTAAAAGAAGTAAAAGGCATCGAAGTAGACAAATTCCCAAGAATGACCTACGATCATGCGATGAAAACCTACGGAAACGACAAACCAGACATTCGTTTTGGAATGGAGTTTGGAGAATTGAATGCTTTTGCACAACACAAAGAATTCTCTGTTTTCAATTCGGCCGAATTAGTTGTAGGTATTGCTGTGCCTGGTGCAGGAAACTATACGCGTAAAGAAATTGACGCATTGATTGACTGGGTAAAACGTCCACAAGTGGGTGCAAGCGGAATGGTTTATGTAAAATGCAACGATGACGGCACTTATAAATCATCTGTTGATAAATTTTACGATCAAGACGATCTAACGAATTGGGCAAAAACTACCGGTGCTAAAGCTGGAGACATGCTATTTGTATTGTCGGGTCCTGCTGACAAAACAAGAGCGCAACTTTCTGCTTTGCGTATGGAATTGGCAACACGCTTAGGCTTAAGAAAACCAGACGAATTTGCACCACTATGGGTAGTAGACTTCCCATTATTAGAATTTGATGAAGAAAGCGGACGCTACCATGCCATGCACCATCCATTTACTTCACCAAAACCCGAAGACATGCACTTGCTTGAAACCAATCCTGGAAAAGTAAGAGCCAATGCTTATGATATGGTCTTGAACGGTAACGAAATTGGAGGAGGTTCTATTCGTATTCACGATAAAGCCACTCAACAATTAATGTTCAAATACTTAGGTTTCACAGAAGAAGAAGCCAAAGCACAATTCGGATTCTTAATGGATGCGTTTCAATTTGGAGCACCACCTCATGGCGGTTTAGCTTTTGGATTGGATCGATTGGTAGCCATTTTAGGAGGACAAGAAACCATTCGCGATTTTATTGCTTTTCCAAAAAACAACTCTGGTCGCGATGTAATGATTGATGCCCCATCAGCTATAGATGTTTCACAATTAAACGAATTGCACATTCAATTACATTCAAAATAAAGCCTGAATAGTCTGTATATCAATATTTTTGAAAAAAAAGTAAGACAGGAATCGCTTTTGTATTGTATTAAAGATTACATTTGTCGCATTATAAATTATTATTATTATTACAATGCGTACAGGTACAGTTAAATTTTTCAATGAATCTAAAGGTTACGGATTCATTACAGACGAAGAAACAGGAAAAGACATTTTTGTTCATGCATCAGGCATCAAAGCGGAAGAATTACGCGAAGGTGACAGAGTAAGCTATGAAGAAGAAGAAGGAAGAAAAGGAAAAGTTGCTGCTCAAGTAGTAGTACTTTAAGCATAAAAATACGACACTATTTTTTGCAAAAAAGCAAAACGCTTCGATTAAGTTCGAGGCGTTTTTTTTTATTTTTAATGGATATTTTAAACACATTTCCAATTTTTATTTATAATCAATAAAAATTAGAATAGATTAACAATCGTTTAGAACCGAAAAAAAGCATTTCACTTGTGTTTTAATTCCTTGCAACCTATCTTTGTGGCTTGTTTAAGCAAGAAAAAAAACAACTATGCAAACTGAACAAATAAACTTCGTTCCTGTCCTAATGCAATTACTTCTAGTAGTAGGATTTGTAACTGCTATCATCATTATTTCTGGCAAATTAGGACCAAAAAGAAATTCAGCTAATAAAGATAAAAATTTCGAGTGTGGAATTGAATCGGTTGGAAATGCCAGAATTCCATTTTCAGTAAAATACTTTTTAGTAGCTATTCTTTTTGTACTTTTTGATGTAGAAGTTATCTTTTTATATCCTTGGGCTATCAATTTCAAGGAGTTAGGTATAGAAGGTATGGTAAAAATGCTTATTTTTATGCTTTTGTTATTAGTTGGTTTTTTCTATATTATCAAAAAGAAAGCCCTTGAGTGGGAATAAATAATAGAAATTGAATACTATATCAATTATGACAAATTCTAACACAAATATGGTTGCTCCTCCAGATGGAGTTGTTGGCGAAGGTTTTTTTGCAACTAAATTGAATGACGTTGTAGGATTAGCTAGAGCTAACTCATTATGGCCATTGCCTTTTGCTACTTCTTGTTGTGGTATCGAATTCATGGCAACTATGGCTTCTCATTATGATTTGGCCCGTTTTGGATCTGAAAGAGTAAGTTTTTCTCCAAGACAAGCCGATATGTTGATGGTTATGGGAACTATTTCCAAAAAAATGGGCCCAATTTTACGCCAAGTTTACGAACAAATGTCAGAACCAAGATGGGTAATTGCTGTTGGTGCCTGTGCTTCATCAGGTGGTATATTCGACACTTACTCTGTGCTTCAAGGAATTGATAAGGTAATTCCTGTTGACGTGTATGTTCCTGGATGCCCTCCAAGACCAGAACAAATCGTAGAAGGTGTGATGCAATTGCAAGAACTCGTAAAAAACGAATCGGTAAGAAGAAGAAGTTCCCCAGAATATCAAGAATTATTAGCTTCTTATAATATCAAATAAAAGATGGCATTAGAAACAACCGACATACAAGAAAAATTAGTAGCCGCTTTTGGAACGGCTGTTTATGAATTCAATCAAGATAAAGACATTTTTTCCTTTGAAGTTTCTTCAGATGTTATCAAAGCTGTGGTGCTTTTTTTAAAAAATGACCCACAATTGCGTTTTCATTTTTTAACCGATTTATGTGGTATTCACTACCCTGACAATGAAACTGAAAGACAATTTGCAGTAGTATATCATATGCACAACTGGTATGAGAACAAACGCATCCGAATTAAAACTTTTTTGAATGCCGATCAACCAGAAGTAAAATCAATTACAAATATTTTTCCTTGTGCCAATTGGATGGAGCGTGAAACCTACGATTTCTTTGGAATCAATTTCATAGGCCACCCTCAATTGAAACGAATTTTGAATATGGATGAAATGATTTCTTTTCCTTTGCGTAAAGAATTCCCAATGGAAGACAGCGGAAGAACGGATAAAGACGACAGATTCTTCGGAAGAACACCATCAAATTGCTAAAAAAAATTATAATTTTTCACATTAAATAAATGTCAGAACTATTATTATCTCCAGAGCATCGCTATGCTAAAATGATCAAAGAGCGTCATAATGAAGACGGAAGTGAACTTTCGATTCTGAATTTAGGGCCTACTCACCCGGCTACACACGGTATTTTTCAAAACATCTTATTGATGGATGGAGAAAAAATATTGGATGCTGAACCAACCATAGGATACATTCATAGAGCCTTTGAAAAAATAGCCGAAAATCGTCCGTTCTACCAAATTACAACACTTACCGACCGTATGAACTATTGTTCATCTCCTATAAACAATATGGGATGGTGGATGACTTTAGAAAAACTACTAGGTGTTGAAGTTCCCAAAAGAGCACAATACTTAAGAGTTATTGTAATGGAATTGGCTCGAATTACGGACCACTTGATTTGCAACTCGATTTTAGGAGTAGATACAGGCGCCTATACAGGCTTCTTATATGTGTTCCAATTTAGAGAAAAAGTATATGAAATCTACGAAGAAATTTGTGGTGCTCGTTTAACGACTAATATGGGAAGAATTGGCGGTTTCGAAAGAGATTGGTCGCCAAAAGCCTTTGAATTATTAAACACTTTCCTTGAAGATTTCCCCGTTGCTTGGAAAGAATTTGAAAACTTATTCGAAAGAAACAGAATCTTTATTGATAGAACTGTAAACGTAGGTGCCATAACTGCTGAACAAGCTTTAGCTTATGGATTTACGGGTCCAAATTTACGTGCAGCAGGTGTAGATTATGATGTTCGTGTGGCGCAACCTTATTCTTCTTACGAAGACTTTGATTTTATTGTACCAGTAGGAAAATCAGGAGATACTTACGACCGTTTTTGTGTTCGTAATGCCGAAGTTTGGGAAAGCTTGAGCATCATCAAACAAGCCTTAGCTAAAATGCCAGCTGGTAATGAATACCACGCTGATGTTCCTGAATATTATTTGCCTCCCAAACAAGATGTGTACACAACCATGGAATCTTTAATTTATCATTTCAAAATTGTTATGGGTGAAGTTCCAGTTCCTGTTGGAGAAGTATACCATCCGGTTGAGGGAGCCAATGGAGAAATTGGATTCTATTTAGTATCAGACGGAAGTAGAACACCGTATCGTTTGCATTTCCGTAGGCCTTGTTTTATTTATTATCAAGCCTATCCAGAAATGATTAAAGGTTCTATGCTTTCGGACGCGATAGTAATATTATCAAGTTTAAATGTTATCGCAGGAGAATTAGATGCTTAACGATTTTAAAGCAGTGCTTTTTTAGATTTAAGATTTAAAAAAACTTTGTGACTTTGAGCCTTTGCGGCAAACAATATAAAAATGGAAAGAAAACAGTACAATCAAGAAATAAACATGACTGAAGCATTGATGGAACGCATCAATGAACTCATCAGTCATTATCCTGAAGACAAAAGAAAATCAGCGCTATTGCCTGTTTTACATGAAGTTCAAGATGCTCATGACAACTGGTTAAGCATTGAACTACAGAATAAAGTAGCTGAAATTCTTCACATCAAACCCATCGAAGTCTATGAAGTGGTTACTTTTTACACCATGTTCAATCAAAGACCTGTTGGGAAATACATGTTTGAATTTTGCCAAACTTCGCCTTGTTGCTTGAATGGCGTAGAAAATTTAATGGACTACACTTGTGATAAATTAGGTGTTAAAGTTGGAGAACCTACAGCAGATGGCTTGTTCGAAGTAAGAGGAGTGGAATGCTTAGGAGCTTGTGGCTATGCACCAATGATGCAATTGGGTGATTTCTACAAAGAACATTTGACTGAAGAAAAAATCGATCAAATCATTACTGATTGCCGAGATAATAAAATAATATTACACGATAAATAAGATGTCACAAAAGATATTATTAGACAAAATCAATATTCCAGGAATAAAAACCTACGAAGTCTATCGTGCGAATGGAGGCTACGCTTCTGTTGAGAAAGCCTTAAAAACATTAACACCTGACGAAGTAGTTGAAGAAGTAAAAACTTCTGGACTTAGAGGCCGTGGTGGAGCAGGATTCCCAGCAGGAATGAAATGGAGTTTTATCGATAAAAAATCAGGTAAACCACGTCATTTAGTTTGTAATGCTGACGAATCTGAGCCAGGAACTTTCAAAGATCGTTTCTTAATGGAATATATTCCTCACTTGTTAATTGAAGGGATGATTACTTCTAGTTATGCACTAGGCGCTAATCGTTCTTACATCTACATTCGTGGTGAATACATGTGGGTTTACAAAATTTTAGAAAGAGCCATTGCTGAAGCAAAAGCGGCAGGATGGTTAGGAAAAAACATATTAGGAACAGGCTACGATTTAGAGCTACACGTTCACTGTGGTGGTGGAGCTTATATTTGTGGAGAAGAAACTGCTCTTATTGAATCTTTAGAAGGAAAACGTGGTAATCCACGTATCAAACCACCTTTCCCTGCGGTTTCTGGTCTTTGGGCTAATCCAACCGTAGTTAACAATGTAGAAACTATTGCTGCAGTGCCTTGGATTGTGAACAATTCTGGTGCTGATTATGCTAAAATAGGTGTAGGAAGATCTACAGGAACCAAATTAATCTCCGCTTCTGGACATATCAAAAACCCAGGGGTTTATGAAATAGAACTAGGATTAAGCGTATACGAATTCATGAATTCTGATGAATATTTAGGAGGAATGAGCTCTGACCGTCCTTTGAAAGCATTTGTACCAGGAGGAAGTTCGGTGCCAATTTTGCCAGCTAACTTAATCTACAAAACTGCCGCAGGCGAAGACCGATTGATGACGTATGAGTCATTGAGTGATGGTGGTTTTGCTACGGGTTCTATGTTAGGTTCTGGTGGATTCATCGTGTATAATGATACTAGTTGTATTGTTAGAAATACTTGGAATTTTTCTCGTTTCTACCACCATGAAAGTTGTGGACAATGTACACCTTGCCGTGAAGGTACTGGCTGGTTAGAAAAAGTATTGCACCGTATCGAAAACGGACACGGACGCGAAGAAGACATTGATTTGTTGTTGAGTATTCAGAGCAAAATCGAAGGAAATACTATTTGTCCATTAGGTGATGCGGCCTCATGGCCAGTAGCTGCGGCTATTCGCCATTTTAGAGACGAATTTGAATACCATATTCGTTTCCCAGAAAAAATAAAGAACAGAGATCATTTTGTTGCAGAACCTTTTGAACAGGTGAAGCACTTAGTTGGTAAAGTAACAGTTTAAGTTAGAAGTCAGAAGTTAGAAGGTAAAAGTGCATGACACTTGAACTTTAAACTTTTAAACATAAAAAAAATGAAAGTAACAATAGACGGTCAGTCCATAGAAGTAGAACCAGGAACAACCATCCTACAAGCCGCTCGTATGATTGGTGGAGATGTAGTTCCGCCAGCGATGTGTTATTATTCTAAACTAAAAGGGAGCGGTGGTAAATGCCGTTGTTGTTTAGTTGAAGTATCCAAAGGAAGTGAAGCTGACCCAAGACCCATGCCAAAATTAATGGCATCTTGTGTAACAGGCTGTATGGACGGGATGGAAGTAAACAGCAAATCTTCTGAAAGAGTTACCGAAGCAAGAAAAGCGGTAACGGAGTTTTTACTCATCAACCACCCATTAGATTGCCCAATATGTGACCAAGCTGGAGAGTGTGATTTACAGAACTTAAGCTTTGAACACGGAAAATCTCAAACTCGTTATATTGAAGAAAAAAGAACATTTGAACCAGAAGATATTGGTCCAAATATTCAACTACATATGAATCGTTGCATTTTGTGCCAAAGATGTGTACAAGTTGCCGACCAACTAACAGACAATCGCGTACACGGTGTAGTAGACAGAGGAGACCATGCTAATATCTCTACTTGTATTTCTAAAGCGATTGACAATGAATTCTCAGGAAACATGATTGATGTGTGTCCTGTTGGAGCATTGACTGACAAAACCTTCCGTTTTAAATCGAGAGTTTGGTTTAACAAACCTTATAATGCACACAGAGAATGTACTACACCTGGATGTTGTGGTAAAACTACAGTTTGGATGTTTGGTGGCGAAATTCAACGTGTGACAGGAAGAAAAGACGAGTACCACGAAGTAGAAGACTTCATTTGCAACACTTGTCGTTTTGATAAGAAAAATGTAAATGATTGGGTAATTGAAGGACCAAGAGTGTTTGAAAAAGATTCTGTAATCAACCAAAATAATTACACCAAAACAGAAAAAGTAATCATCAATACAGAAGAAAATATCTTGTTAGGTAGAGCTCAAGACCGTAAAAAAATCAGTATGGCTGAGATTGATTACAATGAAAAAATTGATGGCAATTTAATAGATTCGAACAAAAATGGATAGTACTTTTATAATAGAAAAAAGTGTTGTAATCGTAGTTGTATTTGCAATTACTATGCTTGTGGCTATGTATTCTACATGGGCAGAACGTAAAGTTGCAGCATTTTTACAAGACCGTGTAGGTCCAAACAGAGCCGGATGGGGTGGTTTATTTCAACCTTTGGCTGATGGTTTGAAACTTTTTGCTAAAGAAGAATTTGAGCCTAATACGCCTAACCGCTTTTTGTTTTTTGTTGGTCCTGGTATTGCTATGGGAACTGCTTTAATGACCAGTGCTGTTATTCCTTGGGGCGACCGTTTGCATATTTTTGGAAAAGACATTTTACTTCAAGCTACAGATATCAATATTGGTCTTTTATACTTTTTTGGAGTAGTTTCAATTGGGGTATACGGAATTATGATTGGTGGATGGGCTTCTAATAATAAATTCTCATTGATGGGAGCTGTTCGTGCGGCTTCTCAAATGGTATCATACGAGGTGGCTATGGGATTATCCATGATTGCTTTATTGATGATGACAGGAACTTTGAGTTTAAGAGAAATTTCGGATCAACAAGCTGGAATGAACTGGAATGTATTCTACCAACCGCTTTCGTTTTTAATCTTTTTGATTTGTGCTTTTGCAGAAAGTAATCGTACTCCATTTGACTTACCAGAATGTGAAAGTGAATTAATTGGTGGTTACCATACGGAATATTCTTCTATGAAAATGGGATTCTACTTATTTGCTGAATATGCTAATATGTTTATCTCATCGACTATATTGTCTATTTTGTTCTTTGGTGGGTATAATTATCCAGGAATGGCGTATGCTGTTGAAAACTGGGGAGTGAATATTGGTAATAGTATCGGAATAGTTGTTTTATTTGCAAAAATATTCGGATTCATCTTTTTCTATATGTGGGTACGATGGACCATCCCAAGATTTAGATACGACCAATTGATGCACTTAGGTTGGAGAATTTTGATTCCACTTTCGATTATCAATATTATCATTACTGGAATTGTTATTTTGAGAGCAGATATTGCTGCTTATTTAGGATTCTAATTTAATTACGAAGAGCCCTAGCCCTGATAGCAGCGGCATCCTTTTGTTTTTTTCTTTAAAAAACAAAAGATATAGCGGATAGCAGGATTAGCTTTAAATAAAAAGAAAAAATGTCAATAGAAACTATATCATTATCGGGTAGAAAAAAGATGGTTTCCAATAAGGAGATGACCTTTTTGGAACGCTTGTATCTTGTAGCGATCGTTAAAGGGTTGTTTATTACCATCAAACACTTTTTTAAGAAAAAAGCAACAATACATTATCCAGAGCAAGTGCGTACTATGAGTCCTGTATATAGAGGACAGCACATGCTTAAGCGAGATGAACAAGGTAGAGAAAACTGTACCGCTTGTGGTTTGTGTGCCTTATCTTGCCCTGCAGAAGCGATTACCATGAAAGCAGCTGAACGAAAACCAGATGAACTGCATTTATATCGTGAAGAAAAATATGCCGAAATCTATGAAATTAACATGTTGCGTTGTATTTTTTGCGGCTTATGTGAAGAAGCTTGTCCAAAGGACGCTATTTATTTAACCCTTTCTAAAGAATTAGTGCCAGCTAGCTACAAAAGAGAAGATTTCATTTTTGGTAAAGATAAATTAGTAATGCCTTTAGAAATGGCTATTAAAAACACTCAACTTAAAAACCCTAACTAATGTCTACAGTACTCCTAGTTTTTTGCCTGTTAGGTTTTATCACTTTGTCAAGTGCATTTTTAACCATTTTTACAAGAAAACCGATACACAGTGCCATTTATTTGGTCATTTGTTTCTTTTCTATTGCAGGCCACTATTTATTATTGAATGCACAATTTTTAGCCATAGTTCATATTATTGTTTATTCGGGGGCTATCATGATTTTGTTTTTGTTTACCATCATGTTAATGAACTTGAACAATGAGGATGAAGTACATAAACCAAGAATAACTAGATTAGGTGCCATAGTGTCCTTTTGTTTAGTTTGTTTGATTTTGATTGCTATTTTTACCAATTCAAAACCAATCGTTGGAGAGTATGTGGCGACAGGTGAAGATTTCCAGTCCATCAATGTTTTGGGTAAAATTCTATTAAACGAATATATGGTTCCGTTTGAATTCGCCTCTATTTTGTTATTGACAGCTATGATAGGAACGGTTCTATTGTCTAAAAAAGAAAAATTAGAAAAGTAAGATGAATAATATTTTAAACCAGATTGGTATCGAAAACTACATCTTTTTGAGTGTCATACTTTTTTGTATCGGCATCTTTGGAGTTTTATACAGACGAAATGCCATCATTGTTTTTATGTCGATTGAGATTATGTTGAATGCCGTGAATTTACTTTTTGTAGCTTTCTCTACGTATCACCAAGACGCGCAAGGACAAGTTTTTGTGTTTTTCTCAATGGCGGTAGCGGCAGCAGAAGTAGCTGTTGGACTTGCGATTTTAGTTTCTATTTTTAGAAATCTAGGGTCGATTAGTATCGATAATTTAAAAAACTTAAAAGGATAAATGGAAATGAATACCAACATAGCATTAGTCTTAGTTCTAGCTCCTTTAGTAGGCTTTTTAATCAATGTGTTTTTTGGAAAAAATTTAGGAAAAACAGTTTCGGGAGCTCTTGGAACTTTGACCGTTTTAGTATCGTTTATCGCTACTTGCTTTTTCTTCAGTACAGTTTCTTCATCAAAAGAAGCAATACAAATTTCATTATTTGATTGGATTCAGATAGGAACATTTAAAATTGATTTAGGTTTTTTAATTGACCAACTTTCAGTATTGTGGTTGCTTTTTGTAACGGGTATTGGTTCGTTGATTCACTTATACTCTATTAGTTATATGCATGATGATGAAAATATGCACAAGTTTTTTGCGTATTTGAATCTGTTTGTGTTTTTCATGATTACTCTTGTTATTGGAAGTAACTTATTGGTTTTATTCATCGGATGGGAAGGTGTTGGGCTTTGCTCTTACTTACTTATTGGTTTTTGGTATAAAAATCAAGACTATAATGATGCTGCCAAAAAAGCTTTTATTATGAACAGAATTGGTGATTTAGGTTTATTGATTGGAATCTTTATTTTAGGAAGACAATTCAATACTTTAGATTACACTTCTTTAAAAACTATTATTTCAGGTGCTTCAGAAATCAACTTATATGCTGTTGCAGTAGCTGCTTTTGCTCTATTTATTGGAGCTTGTGGTAAATCTGCACAGATTCCGTTGTACACTTGGTTACCAGACGCGATGGCTGGACCAACACCAGTTTCGGCTTTGATTCACGCTGCAACGATGGTAACTGCGGGTATCTTTATGATTACTCGTTTGAATTTCATCTTTGATTTAGCTCCAGACGTTCAAAACATCATTGCTATAGTGGGTGCTATAACTTCTCTTGTAGCCGCAACTATTGGATTAGCACAAAATGATATCAAAAAAGTATTGGCCTATTCTACCGTTTCTCAATTGGGATTGATGTTCTTGGCTTTGGGATTAGGTGCTTATGAAGTAGCCGTTTTCCATGTTATCACTCATGCTTTTTTCAAAGCTTGTTTGTTCTTAGGTTCTGGTTCTGTAATTCATGCTTTGCATGGCGAACAAGACATGCGCAACATGGGTGGTTTACGTAAAGTTATGCCAGTAACTTTCATAACGATGTTAGTTTCTTCTCTAGCGATTTCAGGTGTTCCTTTGTTTTCAGGGTTTTTCTCTAAAGATGAGATTTTGTTAACTGCTTTTCACCACAACATTCCTTTATGGGTAATTGGTTCTGTGGCATCTATTATGACTGCTTTTTATATGTTCCGTTTGCTTTTCCTAACTTTCTTCAAGGAGTTTAGAGGAACCGAAGAACAAAAACATCACTTACACGAAAGTCCTGCCTTAATTACTGTGCCTTTGATCATTTTAGCCATTTTGGCCACTTTTGGTGGATTGATAAGTTTACCCGGAGATAGCTGGTTGAACCATTATTTGATTCCAATACTACCAAAGTTAGCTACTGCTGAACATCATTTAGGTACAACAGAATATACTTTAATGGCTGTTGCAGTAATTGGAGGATTAGTAGGTATTGCAATTGCTTACTTCAAATACATCAAAAATGACACAGTACCGCCAGTGGATGCTGAAATCACTGGGTTTACAAAAGTCGTGTACAACAAATATTATGTTGATGAATTGTATGATACGCTTTTTGTAAAAACAACTAATGCTTTGTCTCGCTTCTTTAGAGATTATGTTGAAACAGGTATTTCTAGCTTTGTTTTTGGTCTTGGAAAAGTAACTAACGAATTAGGATTTTATGGAAGAAAAGTACAAAATGGAAGTGTAGGTTTATACCTTTTTGCTTTTGTTTTGGGGCTTTGCGCGATTATTTCCTTTTTATTTTTAGCACAATAATACACACATACTATGAACGTATCTCTTATATTACTATTACTTTTAATTGGCGCTTTAGTCACTTATTTGGCTGGTGACAAACTCGCTTCAAAGGTAGCCTTGTTGTTTGGACTAGCTACATTTGGAGCTTCAATTGTGCTTTTGAATCAGTATAATGCAGGTGAAAACATTAGTTTAATAGCAAATTGGATTAATCAACCTAAAGTGATTTTTGCTCTAAAAGCAGATGGATTATCATTAGCTATGCTATTATTAACTACAGCTTTAACTCCTATAATTATTTATTCATCTTTTGGGAATGACCTAAAAAATGCCAAATCATTTTATGCCTTAGTTTTATTTATGGCTTTTGCAATGGTGGGTACGTTTTTAGCCTCAGACGGACTTTTATATTACATTTTCTGGGAACTAGCATTGTTACCTATTTACTTTATTGCTTTAGTTTGGGGTAATGGTGATGCTGAGGAACGCAAAAAAGCAGTAGTTAAATTCTTTATCTATACACTTGCAGGTTCTTTGTTTATGTTGGTTGCCTTTGTTTATATGTACCAACAAGCGGGAAGCTTTTTACTAGAAGATTTATATAAATTAAACTTAACTGCTTCTGAACAAAAATGGATTTTCCTAGCTTTCTTCGGAGCTTATGCTATCAAAATACCATTAATTCCATTCCATACTTGGCAAGCTAATGTGTACCAAAAAGCACCAACTGTTGGTACGATGTTACTTTCAGGTATTATGCTAAAAATGGGATTGTACAGCGTACTGCGTTGGCAATTGCCTTTATCTAGAATTGCAGCTAAAGAATATATGCCAATTTTTATCGCTATAGGTATTGCTGGTGTTGTTTATGGCTCAATTGTAGCGCTAAGACAAAAGGATTTAAAAAAATTATTGGCTTATTCTTCCTTAGCTCACGTTGGGTTAATCGCTGCTGGAGCTTACACTTTAACCATCGATGGATTTAGAGGAGCTGTTTTGCAAATGATTGCTCACGGATTTGTAGTGGTAGGTCTTTTCTTTGCTGCTGAAATTATTTTCAGAAGATATGAAACAAGAGCCATTTCAGAAATGGGAGGTATTCGTGCTTTAGCACCAAAATTTACTTCTTTGTTTTTAATTTTAGTGTTGGCCTCTGTTGCTTTACCTACTACTTTCAACTTTGTTGGGGAATTTACCGTTTTGTATAGCTTATCTCAAATCAACATTTGGTTTGCCATCTTGGGTGGTACAACCATAATTTTTGGAGCTTATTATATGCTTAAAATGTTCCAATATGTTATGCTAGGTGAAACAAATACCAAAACGTTTTATCCTCTTTCATTAAGCGAAACCATAACGTTACTAAGTATAGTTGTTGTACTGTTCTTTTTTGGATTGTATCCAAAACCAATTACAGACTTAATTACACCAAGTCTAGATGAAATTTTAAAACAAATCAATAAGATTTAGGAATTTAATAATTAGGGATTTTGAGATAAAACGAGTTATTGTCAACTACTTTTTAAATCAAAAATCCTGAATCAAAAAATCAAAAATGAATACATTAATAGCTATAATAGGATTAGGTGTTTTATGCCTTTTATTTGAAATTCTTGATTTCAGAAAAGCAATTATTCCTGTAACCATCATTGGATTATTAGGTGTACTTGGCTTAACCGTTGCCGATTACAATGCACCTGCTTCTTATTACAACAACATGATTTCGGTCAATAATTTCTCTGTTACTTTTTCGAGTTTATTTATTGTACTTACCCTATTTTTAGTGGCATTAAGCCATAATTTTTACGAAAATCATCAAACGAAGTTATCTGATTTCATTGCCATTAAAATATTCTTATTGTCAGGAGCGGTTGCTATGGTTTCTTTTGGAAACTTAGCTATGTTCTTTTTAGGCATAGAAGTTTTATCTATTTCATTATACATACTCGCAGCAAGTAACCGTATGAATGTGAAAAGCAATGAAGCCGGTATGAAATACTTTTTGATGGGTTCTTTTGCTTCAGGAATCATTCTTTTTGGTATTTGCCTTGTTTACGGTGCTATGGGTAGCTTTGATATAAACGAGATCAGTGAATTATCACCTTCTGCCGAATTGCCAATTTGGTTCCCTATTGGTATTGTACTATTGACTATAGGGATGTTGTTTAAAGTCGCTGCCGTACCGTTTCATTTCTGGGCACCCGATGTTTACGAAGGTTCTCCTTCAATGATCACGGCGACCATGAGCACTTTAGCAAAGGTTGTAGCTATGGCAACTTTATTTAAACTACTATCAGCATTGAATGCCGATCTAAATTATAATTTCCAATTAGTACTTGTCATATTATCAATTGCTTCGATGACAGTAGGTAATATCATGGCGCTTAAACAGAGTAATGTAAAACGAATGTTGGCTTTTTCAGGTATTTCTCATGCTGGTTTTATGATTATGACTTTGTTAAGTATCGGAACAGCTGCTGGAAGTTTATTGTACTATGCAACTGCTTATTCTTTAGCGGGTATTGGTGCCTTTAGCGTGCTTCTATATGTATGCAAAAACCAAAACAACGAAGATATTACTAATTTCCATGGTTTAGGAAAAACCAATCCTTTGTTAGCAGCTGTTTTAACCGGTTCATTATTGTCTATGGCAGGTATTCCAATCTTTTCAGGTTTCTTCGCAAAATTGGCTCTTTTCAATCAAACTATCGAAGCAGGCTATTTAGTGGTAGTTATTGTTGCCGTAATCAACTCTATCATAAGTGTAGGGTATTACTTCAAATTAATTTTGGCGATGTACAGCAAAGAACCTAACCAAACTAGAACTGGAACACCAATTTTGATTTATACTGTTGCGCTATTCGCATTAGTAGCAAACATTGTCCTTGGTCTTTTCCCATCGATAATAATCGATTTACTATAAAATTTATCCAAATAGTATTTGATGAGGGGCTTTAAGCTCCTCATTTTTTTTATACACAATCATGAAAACTAACAATAAAACAAGCTTTAACACAACACTTTGTAGAATAGAAAATATGAAAACGATATAGTGATTCAATAATCATAATAATCTCATTTACAATTAATTTAGTATAAAAAATCATAGGTTTTCGATCTTACATTTTGTAATTTAGTGACAACAAAAAGTGATGCTTTTATCATTTAGATTCACACAACAAATTACCAATATTACAACTTATGAAGTCAGCAATAGAAGCAATTGGAATCCAGAAAACAAGAGATGATTTGCGTTTTGCAATGTCATGTTACAAAGAAATGCTTACCGATTTATATGAAAATGAAATTGCCAATTTAATTCAAAATTCATCTTCGGAAAGATTAGACAACAAAAATCTAAAAGTTGCCGATGAAAAATTAATCCAAGCCTTAAGCATTTACTTTCAATTGACGAATTTAGTCGAAGAAAATGCAGCTACCCAATTTAGGCGAAATTTAGAAAAAGAAATTGGCATTGCCGCTATTCGTGGATCTTGGGGAGAAACATTAACCCTATGGAAAGAACAAGGTTTGAGTGAAGAAGAAATGATAGACGTTATTTCTTCTTTAAATGTCATGCCTGTTTTAACCGCACATCCTACCGAAGCTAAACGTGTTTCGGTTTTGGAATTACATCGCGAATTATACCTTCTGCTAGTAAAAAACGAGAATACTATTTGGACGGCAACAGAACGAAATACCATTAAAGAGAAAATAAAATTTTTATTAGAGCGTTGGTGGCGTACTGGTGAAGTGTATCTTGAAAAACCAGATTTAATAGCAGAACGAAATAATGTACTGTATTATTTCAGCAAGGTTTTACCACTGGCCTTACAACGAAGTGATGAATTATTGAAAAACTCATGGAAAACCATGGGTCTAAATCCCAATAAACTTAGCAAGCCTGAGCAATTTCCATTATTGCAATTTGGAAATTGGGTGGGCGGAGATCGAGATGGTCATCCCTTTGTTACACCAGAAGTAACCAAAAGCACCTTACAACTCCTAAGAAACACAGCACTGAAATTATTACAAGAAAAAATCATAGCATTCAGTGCAAGTATGACCTTATCGAGCACCAACAATAAAGTGCCAATTGTATTAGAAAAAGCAATTGAAGAAAAAGTAACGCTACTAGGCAAAGACGGAATAAACGCTGTGGCTAGAAATCCTATGGAGCCTTGGAGACAATTTATCAATTTACTTTTACTAAAAGTAGAAAATACCCTATCTGAAAAAAATGATGTACAGAGTAACTACTACAAAAATACAAGTGAATTACAAGCCGATTTAAAAATCATTAGAACTTCCCTAGAAGAAATAAATGCTTATAAAATTGCGGATGAACTTTTGTTTCCTATAGAGCGCCATTTGCAATGTTTTGGATTTCATCTCGCAAAATTAGATATTCGACAAAATAGTACATACTACGAAATTGCAGTCAATCAGATGTTAACTACAGCTGGGTATGAAGATGCTAATTTCAGCAATTGGACAGAAGAAAAACGAATAGCATTTTTAACCAATGAATTACAAACCAATAGACCCTTTGTGGTTGCAGGAACAACATGTGGTACTGAAGCAGATAGCGTTTTGGGGTATTTTAAAGTGCTACGTCAACATACAGATCAGTATGGGACTGATGGTATCGGTACTTTGATTGTCTCCATGACAAGACAGTTGAGTGACCTATTGGTCGTGTATCTTTTTATGCGAGAAGTAGGAATTTTATATAGAGACATAAAAGTAGCTCCATTATTAGAAACCATACAAGATTTAGAAAATGGAAATGATATTTTAGACACTTTCTTAAATCATCCCGTTACCTTGAAACGAATGCAATTCATGAGCAAAGTTCAAGAAGTCATGCTTGGCTATAGTGACAGTAACAAGGATGGAGGAATCGTAGCGAGTAGATGGAACATTCATAAAGCAGAAAAAAAACTAACAGAAATTGGCGACAAAAACAAGGTAAAACTTTGCTTTTTTCACGGAATAGGGGGTACCATAAGTCGTGGTGGTGGACAATATAATCGATTTCTAGAAAGTATGCCTTCCAAAGCTGTTTCTGGCAACATAAAACTAACGATTCAAGGTGAAACCATCGCCCAACAATTTGCCAATCCCTTAAATGCTACCTATAATCTTGAAATGCTTCTTTCAGGAGCCGCAAGACAAACCATGCGCGGAAGAATGACCTCACAAGGAAGTGACTTTCCCTTTGCAACTATTGAAAAATTGGCCACATGGTCTGAAGAATATTTTCAAAAATTAATTGGGCATCCTGATTTTATCACGTTTTATTCTGAAGCCACACCTATTGATGTTTTAGAACATAATAAAATTGGATCCCGACCAGCTCGAAGAACAGGCAAACGCTCGTTAGCAGATTTAAGAGCTATTCCATGGGTCTTTAGTTGGAACCAATCACGCTTCAATATTACCGGTTGGTTTGGGCTTGGGTATGCCATCAAAAAACTAAAAGAAGAAGTTCCAAGTGAATATGAAATTTTAAAAAATACCTTAAATCAGTGGGCGTTTTTAAAATACATGCTCATACATATTGAAACCAATCTAATTATTGCCGATCCTGAGATTATGAAAGAATATGCCGCTTTAGTAAAAGATTCGGGCATTAAAGATCACTTCTTAACTATGATTCTTCAAGAACATAATGATGGTAAAAAACAAATAGAACTCCTGTTCGACGAACCATTAGAGAAAAGAAGAATTAACCAATTAGAGAATTTGAATAAAAGAAAAAATGAATTGAGTATTTTACATCATCTACAAGTAAAGTACATCAAAGAATGGCGTGAACTGAAAGAGGAACAACCAGAAAAAGCAGAAAAAATACTCACTAAATTATTGTCATTAATCAATTCTATCTCAAGTGGACTAAAAAGTACGGGTTGATACCATAACTCGATTCCCTTTGTTCAAACCGATGCTATTTTGTAATAGTATCGGTTTTGGATTTTGATAAGTATAAGGAACAAATTTTGACTGCTTTTCACAGACTGCTGATAACTATAAACCATTCCAAAATGCATAAAAATTAATTAAAAAAATAGTGATATGAGAAATTTTAAAGTTTTTATGTTCGCATTTATAATTGGTTCACTACCACCAAATATCGGTTTTGCTCAGGAAATTAATGATTATTATAATCCAATAGTATGAGTTATATAATGGTTGATATAGAATCTGATGGACCAATACCAGGTGATTATTCCATGATTTCATTTGGTGCTGTTCTTGTTGATGAAAAATTAGACAAAACATTTTATGGCAAATTAAAACCGATATCTGAAAAATGGGATCCCAATGCTTTGGCTGTTTCAGGTCACACAAGAGAAGCTACTTTACAATTTGATGAACCTGAAAATGTTATGAATGAATTTAACAAATGGATAAAAAGTAATTCAAAAGGGAGGCCAATATTTATAAGTGATAATAACGGATTTGACTGGATGTTTATATGTTGGTATTTTCATCATTTTATTAATGAAAATCCATTTGGATTTACGTCAAGACGTCTTGCTGATTTATATTGTGGCATAGAAAAAGACACATTTGCAAAATGGAAACACTTGAGAAAAACCGCTCATACACATAATCCAGTTGATGATGCAATGGGAAATGCCGAAGTTCTTTTGATGATGAAAAATGAAATGGGGTTAAAAATTAGTTTACAATAAAACCACTTTTGCGCTTAAGATTTCGATACATAAACAGCCGAAATAGCGAATAAACTCTAAATCTGCATTAGACTTCGTAGCGAAACAGAAGTATTCAATTAAAGCAAGAGCTAAGGGATTATTTTTGAAAAGACATCAAAGATTGCATTTGACCAAAATAACTATAGCAAAAACAAATGAAATTCATTCACTGAATTACACTGCAAAATATAATCATGGTGAAGTAATTAAGTTGTTGTAGATTTCTAATACTTATTCTGGGTAAAATAGCCGTAGGGGGCTTGCTGTGACTTGCGCTTATTTTCCTTATTTTTGGTGCATGACTTCAGAGACTACTGTGCAATACGATTATATTTTTACTGGTGCAGGCTTGGCGGCTTTGATGACGGCCTACAAAATGGTATCGTCTCCTGCTTTCCAAGACCAAACCCTTTTGTTACTTGACGAAGATGCCAAAAAAGCGAATGATCGTACTTGGTGTTTTTGGAGTACTTCGCCCAGTATTTGGGATGGTGCCGTGGCGAAGCATTGGGACGTGGCTTGGTTTGCTTCGCAAGCTTACAGTCGGAACTTGCCTTTGCAGCCGTATCGCTATCAAATGATTCGGGGAATTGATTTTTACCTCCAAGTGTTGGCTTTGTTGCAGCAACATCCGAAGGTGACTTTTGTGCAGGAAAAAGTAACCGACATAGAAGAAACCGAACAGCAAATTTTTGTAAAAACCACGGAAGCGGTCTATTTCGGAAAGCGCGTGTTGAACAGTATTTACAATCCTGCTTTGGTGGCGCATCAAAAAGAATATCCTGTGCTGCAACAGCATTTTGTGGGGTGGTTTGTGCAAACGAACGAGCCGGTTTTCACCGCAGAGAAACCTACGTTTATGGATTTTTCGGTGGCGCAAAAAGGGAATACGCGTTTTATGTATGTGTTGCCTACTTCGGCTACCGAGGCTTTGGTAGAATACACGCTTTTTTCGGCTACGCTCTTGCCGAAAGACGAATACGAAACCGCCATCAAAGACTACTTACAGCAACTCGGAGTGACGAGTTATGCCATTCAAGAAAAAGAGCAAGGGAGCATTCCAATGACCTGTTATCCGTTTTGGAAAGCAAATACGAAGAATGTCCTGAATATCGGCACCGCTGGAGGCTGGACGAAAGCGAGTACGGGCTATACTTTTAGAAATTCGGATAAAAAATCGGATGCGTTAGTACAGTTTTTGCAACGCGATTTGCCATTTACCGCCTTGGGAAAAAGAACTAAATTTTGGTGGTACGATTTGTTGTTGTTGGATATACTAGACCGCAGGAACGAATTGGGAAGTGTTATTTTTTCCAAGTTGTTCCAAAAAGGAAAACCCGATTTGATTTTTAAATTTTTAGACGAAGAGACTTCTTTTTTCGAGGACTTACAAGTAATCTGGAAATGTCCAAAAATGCCTTTTCTTAAAGCGTTGGTGAGGGTAGTGTTTCGATTAAAATAGTTTTTTTAACCGCGAAGTTCGCAATGGTTTACGCAAGGGTCGCAAAGTTTTAATTCGTGACCATTCGTGAAATTCGTGTTTTTTCTCTCAAGGACGCAAAGTTTTAATTTTATTTTAATTTGTGTCAATTCTTGAAATTCGTGTTTCTTTCTTTACATTTGCAACAGATGACAAACAAAGCTTTCATATCGAGACTCATTTTGCTGGTTTTGTTGGCGACTATGGTTTTTCAAACCAAGCATAGTTATGCCCATTTGATAGAGCAGCTAGAAGCTCCGATTTGTCATCACGAAAACACGACTTCAAAAAAACAAATCACACACGCGCATCATTATGCGCAACCTTGTTCGGTTTGTGCTTATTCTGTTAACAGTTTCTTACCGCCTTCTTCCTTTTTTTGGGAAAATAGCGAGGCTGTAACCTATAGTAAAACGACTAAGTTTTATCTATCTTCAACCTTTACTTGCTACTCAGGAAGTTTATTTGCGTTACGGGCACCGCCTGTAATATAGTTTTTTTAAGGAAGTGAACGGACCTTTGGTAGTCTATAATTTGTGATTAAAGAACATTTTGTAGTCAATTCAATAGCGTTTACTTCACTTTAATACGTCATTTTCGAGACTCGGGAATGACAATAATCCTATTTTAATTTTTTTTGAATATCAAAATGCGAGCAAAAAGCTATAGTGTTTTCGTGTTCTTTTGGTTTACGGCTTTGGTTTTTTCACAAAACAAACTGAGCGGTACCATTACTACTGAAACGAAAAAAAACCTTGAAGGTTGTCACGTACACATTGGAAATAAAACGGTAAACACCAACAAAAAAGGGTTTTACGAAATCAAAGACTTGCCTTCTGGTACGTTGAAGGTGTCGTTGTCCTATGTGGGCTATCAAACTATTGACACGGTGATTACGTTGGCATCGGATAGGGAATTGAATTTTGTTATGAAGCAAAATACAGAGGCTTTGTATGAAGTTTTGGTGAAGCAAAAAAACACGACACCCAATCAGTCGGTGCTGGAACAAAAAGTAAAAGCTGCTACGATTGAGAAGTTTAGTAATCAGTCCTTGGGCGATGTTTTGCAAGAAGTAGCTGGTGTTTCGGGTTTAAAGACAGGAAGCACCGTGGTTAAACCTATCGTAAACGGTATGTTCGGAAGCCGAGTGCCTATCATCAACAACAACGTCCGTATGCAAGATCAAGAGTGGGGAACAGAACACGCTCCCAATTTTGACATCAATGCCGCGGGAAAAATAACGGTCATTAAAGGCGCTTCAGGCTTACAATACGGTGGCGACGCTGTGGGAGGTTTGGTTATTTTAGAACCTATTCAAGTCCGAAAAGACACTTTGTTTGGAAGAACGATGCTCAATTTGGCTTCCAACGGAAGAGGTGGGTCGGTTACATCAAGTTTACACAAAGGCAATGACCTAGGCTGGAGCTGGAACGTACTCGGTACCTTCAAATATATGGGAGATCGTGAAGCACCGGATTATGTTTTGTCGAATACAGGCAACCGTGAATCGAATTTTACGGGCGATGTAAAGTATACTGGAAAAGACTATTTCCTGTCAGGATTTTATAGTTACTACAATGCTACTATCGGAATTTTGAGCGCTTCTCATACGGGAAGTATTAATGATTTGTATAACTCAATCAATAACCAAAAACCTTCGGTAATCAAGGATTTTGCCTATACTATCGACAATCCAAAACAAGAAGTGCAACACCATTTGGCGAAGTTGAATTATCAGTACTATTTTGATGAGACGGCTTCTCTTTCTTCGCAATATTCTTTTCAATTTAACAAACGATTGGAATTTGATGTAAGAAGAGGTTCCTACAATAATCTAGCGGCTTTGGATTTGGAATTGTCTACACACAATCTGAATGTAGATTTCAAGAAAACCTACCACGATTGGCATTTGAAATCTGGAGTAAATGCAGGTTTCCAAAATAACTTTGCTAGTCCTGCTACGGGTATTCGTCCGTTGATTCCCAATTACGAAAAGCTAGATGCTGGAGTTTATGGAATAGCAAGTGTTTCTTTATCAGACGGTTTGGTTCTAGATGGTGGTTTGCGCTATGATTTTTCAAAAGTAGCTGCCAAAAAGTTTTATTATAAAAGCAGATGGACCGAAAGAGGTTATGATGTTCTTTTTCCACAATTTGTGGTAAGAGAAGAGGGAGACCAAATTTTGGCACACCCTAGTTTTATTTTCCATAACCTATCGGCTAGTCTTGGTTTTAGAAAAACGTTTGACAAGCAATGGGACTGGTATACTAATATTAGTTTGGCTACGAGAAATCCCAATCCATCGGAATTTTTCAGTGATGGATTGCATCACTCTACAGGGATCATTGAATTAGGGGATTTGGCACTGAAAAAAGAGCAATCGTTAAAATTGTCCACAACATTACAAAAAGCTTGGACAGCTTTTTCATTCGAATTCAATCCTTACATTCATGCGGTACAAAACTATATGTTTCTTCGTCCGATTGGTGCCGAAACGACCATTCGAGGGGCTTTCCCAGTTTGGGAGTACCAACAAACCAAAGCGCTTTTGGGAGGAGTTGATGTGCAAACCAATTGGACAATCAGTTCGCAATGGCAACATCGTTTTACGATGGCTTACATCAAAGGGGATGATCTAGACAATGTCGAACCGTTGATCGATATGCCTCCTTTTCATTTTACCAATTCCATCGAGTTCAAGAAAAAAGAATGGCATGAGTTATTGTTGGAGTTGAAGAGTGAGGTTGTGATGAGACAACAGTCGTTTCCTAACAACAATTTCGATATTAACATTGTAGATGGAAATGGGAATTTAACGCCAGCTTTATTAGACATCAGTACGCCGCCAGCAGGGTATCATTTGCTTCATTTTTACAGTGAAATGAAATTCAATACGTTTTACAAAACCACGACTACACTTGGGTTTTCTGTTCAAAATATATTCAATACAAGTTACAGGGATTATCTCAATCGCCAACGCTTCTTCGCAGATGAAGTAGGGCGCAATTTTCAAATTCAAATAAAATTTAATTACTAATTATAACTTATTTTAAACCAATGAAAAATTCAAAAATTTTAGCTTTAGCCTTACTTACAGTATTTTCTTTTTCTTCTTGTAACAATGATGATCCAGAAGTAGTAAATGAAGAAGAAGTAATCACAACAGTTACCACTACACTTACAGCAGGTAGCTCGGTAATCACTTTAACCTCAAGAGATTTAGATGGCGATGGTCCAAAAGCACCAGTTGTGACCGTTTCAGGAAATTTAAAAATCAACACAACCTATACTGGAGCGACCACTTTCTTGAATGAAACAGTTACTCCTGCTGATGATATTACTGTTGAGGTGAAAGAAGAGGGTGATGAGCACCAATTGTTTTATCAGGCTCCTGTGGCAGTTGGAACTTTTACTTACACTGATACCGATAAAAATGGAAAACCAATTGGTTTGACTTTTACCTTAAAAACTGGAGCCGCTGCTACTACAGGAAATATTACCGTAGTTTTGAGACACCTACCAGCCAAAAGTGCTTCAGGTGTAGCAGCAGGTGATATCACTAATGCTGGTGGAGCTACAGATGCTTTAGTTACTTTTCCGGTTGCTGTAGTGAATTAGTATTTTGTCACTTCAAAAGCGTATAAAGCGTTGCATTTTGCAGCGCTTTTTTTATTGTAATTTATCAAAAGTATTGGGACTAAAAAATCCATCGTTTGCGTTAGTAAGTTTTCTAATAATTAAGGGGTTACTGTTTTTATTGCTTTTAAAAAGTGGTAAATTTGAGGCACTCAAACTTAAAGGTTATGGAAGAAGTAAATAAACCCAGTAAATATGAATTAGGTGAAATGCTTTTAGAAATCGGCTCCATTTTGATGGTTTCAGGAGCGAATACCGAAAGAGTGAAAGTAACCATAAGTAGAATCGCTGGAGCTTTTGGTTGTGATTCGGAACTTATGATAACGAATCACGCATTAATGATTACCTTGAATTATCACGATAAAAACAAAACATTTACCAACGTAAAATGGGTGCCCAACATGCACCTAAATTTCAATCTGATTTCTGAAATCAGTATTATGAGTTGGAAAATTGTTTTCGAAAAATGGAGTGTAGAGCGAATTAATCAGGAACTTGCCGTTTTGAATAGAAAGCCCTTGTATCCACGTTTCTTAGTATTGACACTTGTAGCATTAGCAGGGGCGTCTTTTTGTAGATTGTTTGGAGGGGATTGGGTAGAAATGGTAGCTTGTTTCGTAGCCTCTTTTGTTGGATTATATGTACGACAAGAAGCTATGAAAATGAAATTCAATTTTTATTTATGCGTCTTTTTTGCCTCTACAACTGCTGCATTACTTTCTGGTTTTTACTTTTATCTCAATCCAGGACTTACCTATATACATGCGCTCTCAACCTCAGTCTTGTTTTTAATTCCGGGTGTTCCCATGATTAATTCTTTCTCTGATTTAATTGATGGTAATATTTTAAATGGGATTACTAGAGGGGTAAATGTGTTGATTATTGCCTTTGCTATAGCTTTAGGTTTGTTGCTCTCAGTGTTAATTTATAATTTTTAAAGGATGGACTTGGTATTATTTTTTGAAAAAGGACTTTGGTTAGGAATAGCAGCCTTGGGATTTGCGCTATTGTTTAATGTTCCCAAAAGAGCTTTGTTTCCTGTTTTTATTATTGGTTCTTCAGGCGGATTAATGAAATTTTTTATGATGGATGAGCTAACCATAGTTGTTTTGCCCACTTTTTGTGGAGCTACTTTAATTGGCTTTTTAAGTGTTGCGGCAGCTCATCGTTGGAAAACCCCTCCCATTTCTTTTGCTATCCCAGCCGTTATCCCTATGATTCCTGGTTTTTTTGCCTATAAAGCTATGATTGGTGTTATTCAATTAACGGCAGAAAAAGACCCTGAAAAATATTCCAAATTATTTTTTGAAACCTTTAATAATGGGCTGACCACACTCTTTGTGTTAATAGTTTTGGCTATTGGTGTAGCGCTCCCGCTTTTACTTGCTAGAAAAACTACCGTGAAGCGTGTTCAGTCCAATGAAGAAGGTACTTTTTTATAAAATAGCACTTTTTTGTACGCTAAAATTATGCTAAATCAGGAGTTTTTTCTTAAGATTTTCTTATATTTGAGAAATAACATTAATTTATTCTAAAGATGAAAGTACAAATCAACACCGACAAAAATATCGAAGGACACGAGCGAGTAGAAGCTTACTTTTCTGGTGAATTAAAAAAATCTTTAGCACGTTTTGAAGATAAAATTACCCGTATCGAAGTGCATTTTGGAGACGAAAATAGTACTAAATTTGGGGTAGATGATAAACGTTGCTTGATTGAGGTTCGTGTGGCCAATAGCCAACCTATTGCTGTAACGGATCATTCCAGTACATTAGAAAAAGCATTTCATGGTGCGTTAGATAAAGTGAAACGTACTTTAACATCTACTTTCGAAAAACAAAAAGCATACTAGCGAAATATCCATCGCATTCTATTTAGTTACTAAAGGCAATATCATGCAAATGAGTTGCCTTTTTTTATATTTATTGCCAATACTCAAGAAAACCATATACTTTTGTGATACAATCAACGAACTAACTTCTTAAAAATATGACAACTAAAATTTCAATCTTTCTACTGATGTTTATCGGAATTTGTTCCACTACGGTGCGAGCTCAAGTCTTAGAAAAGGAAAAAATCGCCGCTACACTCGATGCTTGGCACCAAGCAGCAGCACAAGCGAAATTTGAGGCTTATTTTGGATTAATGAGCCATGATGCCATCTTTATTGGAACCGATGCCAAAGAGAATTGGAGCAAAACCGCTTTTCAAGCTTTTGCAAAACCTTATTTTGATAAAGGAAAAGCTTGGAGTTTTACGGCTATTGAGCGTCATATTTTTTTAGATCCCACAGGTAAATTGGCTTGGTTTGACGAGTTGCTGAGTACGCAAATGAAAATTTGTAGAGGTTCTGGAGTAGTAGAAAAAGTAGGTAAGGAATGGAAAATAAAACATTATGTGCTTTCTATGACCATTCCAAACGAAAATGTAGACGAAGTGGTGAAAATCAAAACGCCTATAGAAGATGGTGTTATGAAAAAATTGACAACCAAAGAATAAAACGTTTTTGTTAGCGAATTAGTATTTAAAAAAATGTTAGCTACTAAAAGCACAAATTACCACTAATTGCCATCGAAATTGATATTGAATAATACGAATACCATCAATTATAATAATTCGTGTCATTAAAG
This sequence comes from Flavobacterium sp. RSSA_27, assembly GCF_051547125.1. Classification (NCBI taxonomy): domain Bacteria; kingdom Pseudomonadati; phylum Bacteroidota; class Flavobacteriia; order Flavobacteriales; family Flavobacteriaceae; genus Flavobacterium; species Flavobacterium sp. RSSA_27. Next base: position 233,106 of record NZ_JBPTTN010000003.1, on the reverse strand, counting down.
CACATTGTAATTCTTGATTTATTAATGAATTTTATCTAACACTTTTTTTAATCATTGAAAATCAGCGAATCAGTGGTAAACAAAGTTAGCCAAGCTGCCATCAAAGTTTTTCCACTTTCTTGAAATTCATGGCGAAAATTTTATAAGCGAATGTCCTTGTTTTTTGTTAACTAAAGCGAGCCTTCTAATATAATTGCTTATTTTTGCCCGAAATAGCAAAAAATACCGTGGGAAGTAAAAATAAATTAAAAAGGTTCAAAGAAAACGAAACATTTGATAATGTATTTCAACCAACTAGAGAAGAAGTCGTAGGGGAGTTGTTTCCTTTAAAAGGAAAATGGAATACAGAATTTTTCAAAAATGACAATCCATTAGTACTTGAATTAGGTTGCGGAAAAGGAGAGTATTCGGTTGGTTTAGCAGAACGCTATCCCAATAAGAACTTTATTGGTATCGACATTAAAGGGGCTCGTTTTTGGAGAGGTGCTAAAACTGCGTTGGAAACAGGACTACACAATGTGGCTTTCGTAAGAACCCAAATCGAATTGATCAATCACATTTTTGCCGAAAATGAAGTAGACGAAATTTGGATTACCTTTCCCGATCCACAAATCAAATACAAGAGAACCAAGCATCGTATGACGAACTCAGAGTTCTTGCAATTGTATAAAAAAATCCTTAAAAAAGACGGAATAGTCAATCTAAAAACCGATTCAGAATTCATGCATGGCTACACCTTAGGGCTTTTGCATGGTGAAGGACATGAAGTGTTGTATGCCAATCATAATGTGTATAAAAACGAAGGAAGTCCAGAAGAGGTAACAGCCTTTCAAACATTTTATGAAAAACAATATTTAGCTGTAAACAAAGCAATTACATTTGTTCGTTTTAAAATTAAACCCTAAGCAAGGCGATTTAAAGTCAGGCTTCTTTTAGTGATACTATGCATACATTAGGAATTTTTTTTCTTGGGTTTAGTAGTGCCTTCGTTGGAATATCACCACCGGGATTAATTAATATGACCGCGGTAAAAGTTAACCTAAAAGAAGGAAAACGTACAGCTTTGTGGTTTGTTTTTGGCGCTGTTATCATTATTTTTTTTCAAACTTTTTTAGCACTTTTGTTTGCTAGAGTCATTGACAAAAGTCCATCCCTCTTATTGTTGTTAAGAGAAATAGGTTGTGTCATTTTTGCGTTGCTTACGGTTTATTTTCTTTGTATTGCCAAAAGGCCAAAACTCAAAGAGGGAAGCATCAAAAAATACAGTAAAAGCTCTCGATTTTTTCTCGGAATATTGTTGTCTGCCTTGAATTTTTTTCCAATACCTTATTATGTTTTTTTAGGGATTACTTTTGCTTCCTATCAATTGTTTGCCTTTGACAATGTTTCTATAGTTGTATTTAATTTAGGTGTGGTTTCTGGCGCATTTTTGGTCTTTTATGGCTATGTGACTTTTTTTAATAAAATTATTGCCAAAGCCAATTTTTTGATTCAGAATATGAATCGTATTATTGGGACCATTACGGGCATTGTAGCTTTAGTAACTTTTTGGAATATCATGAAGTACTATGGTTTTACCTTTTTTTAGATTGTTATGGAAGAAGCCAATTTTTTTGAGCGTGTTTATGCTGTTGTAAGGCAAATTCCATATGGTAAAGTCACTTCTTATGGTGCTATTGCAAAAGCTCTTGGGACTGCACGATCCGCTCGAATGGTGGGTTGGGCGATGAATGCCTCACACCATCTAGAAGACGTTCCTGCGCACAGAGTTGTAAATAGCAAAGGATTGTTAACCGGAAAGCTCCACTTCGACGGAACCCATTTGATGCAGCAATTATTAGAAAGTGAAGGGATTGAAGTGAAAAACAATCAAATTGTAAACTTTGAATCTCATTTTTGGCAACCAAAGACGGTATAATTAAGTGAACTACTACTTTTGATGTGGTTCTAACACTTTTTTTGGATATTTTTTGTGTCATAACTTTGTCTATTTCCATATCAATTTTTTCAATTCAATCGTAAGAGATTCCATTAATTTCCTAGTATCTTTGCAATTCAGAATCAGTCTTATTAAAGTTAGATATTGGAATAAATTTTTTAAAATGAAATTAGATAGAAAAGAAATAATAAAAGCATTAGAAACCATTACTATAGCTGGAGAAGGAAAAAACATGGTAGAGAGTGGTGCCATTGCAAACGTTGTCACTTTTGGCGATGAAGTAGTAATTGATCTAGTATTGCATACACCAGCCATGCATATTAAAAAAAGAGCAGAGGAAGATATTAAAAAAACAATATTGGAAAAAATTTCTACTGAAGCCAAAATCAAAATTAACAGTAAAGTTGAGGTGTCAGACAAACCAGAAATTAAAGGCAAGGCCATTCCGGGTATCAAAAACATAATCGCTGTTGCCTCTGGAAAAGGAGGGGTTGGAAAATCTACGGTAACGGCTAACTTAGCGGTTTCCTTGGCTAAAATGGGATTTAGTGTGGGAGTTTTAGATGCCGATATTTACGGTCCATCCATGCCTATCATGTTTGATGTTGAAAACGAGAAGCCAATTTCTATTGAAGTTGATGGAAAATCAAAAATGAAACCTATCGAGAGTTATGAAGTAAAAATGCTTTCGATTGGATTCTTTACCTCGCCAAGTCAAGCTGTAATCTGGAGAGGACCGATGGCCTCTAAAGCCTTGAACCAAATGATTTTTGATGCCAACTGGGGAGAATTGGATTTTATGCTAATCGATTTGCCTCCTGGAACCGGTGATATTCATTTGTCAATCATGCAATCGCTGCCTGTCACTGGAGCAGTTGTTGTGAGCACCCCACAAGCAGTAGCTTTGGCTGATGCAAGAAAAGGGGTAGCCATGTTTCTTTCAGAAGCGATTAATGTTCCGGTTTTGGGAATTATTGAAAACATGGCTTATTTTACGCCTGAAGAGCTTCCTGAAAATAAATACTATATTTTTGGTAAAGAAGGAGCTCGTAATTTAGCTACAGATTTAAATGTGCCCTTCTTGGGAGAAGTGCCACTAATACAATCCATTCGTGAAGCGGGCGATTATGGACGACCAGCAGCTTTACAAACCAATTCTATTATTGGATCTGTTTTCGAAACTATTACTCGAAATGTAGTACAAGAAACTGTAAACAGAAATGAGCATTTGCCGGCAACTGAAGCTATTAAAATTACAACCATGGCAGGTTGCTCAGCCGTAAAAAAATAATAAATAAATTTAACCTTCAGGAGTTTTCTCCGAAGGTTGAAAGATTAAAAAATTGAGTATGACAACAGCAGAATTAACCGAGAATGTAAGTAAAGCATTAGATGAAATTAGACCATTTCTTAAATCGGATGGTGGCGACATAACACTTATTTCAATCGAAGATGACAAACACGTTAAAGTGCGACTCGAAGGCGCTTGTACTAGCTGTAGTGTTAATCAAATGACACTTCGTGCGGGTGTAGAAACAACCATCAAAAAATTTGCACCACAAATTGAGACTGTAGTCAATGTGATGAAATAGTTTTTCAGGAAAATACTATTTTAAGTTCTTTGTTTATATAAAATTTTGAAGTGTTATTGTCATAATTTAGACAATAGGTTGTTTTTGGGAATTCAATAAATATAACGATATAGCTATAAATTCTTATTGAATTTGTTTTTCAGGTTGTTTTTTTTCTATTTTTATTAGAAAAATACGCAAATATTTCATTTTTATTTTCTTTCTTTATTTAATAAAAAAATTAAATTTGAGATAGCAACCATAAAAAATAACCAATTATGAAAAAACACTACTTTTTATTTATATTGTTTATGTCATTATGTAATGGCTATGCACAAGAACTTATTCAAGAAGCTGAAGTATCAAAAGCCTATGTAGGAAATGGTGAAGAATGGCAAAATACATCATTTAAAACACCAGTTACAATATTCTCCAATCGATTAGGTTTTTTAAAAATTTCTGGAGCAGAATTTTTAATCGATTTAAGTGGAGACAAGGCAAAATTAGAGGCTAATACAGCCTATGAGACTGCTGAATTAACCAATCAAGAATTGGTGAGCTCCAAAAGTGAAAAAAATGGGTTAGTTAGTACAACCTATAAAGGTAAATTAGTTTTTAAAACCTTTGATGGGGTTTATGCTCCAGATGTTACAGTGGTGTATACTATCAATCAAGCCGATATCCTTCGTTTGAAAATAAATAATTTCAAAAACAGTAAACAATATATTTTGGACCTCGAGGTCAAATAAAACGGAAAAGAATTAATTAATGGATGTTTTAATAAAGATTAAAGATAGAGAAGGGGTTGTACACGAATTACAAGCGCCAACCGATATGGCAATGAACATTATGGAATTGTGCAAAGCCTACGAGTTGCCAGTTGAAGGCACTTGTGGAGGCATGGCCATGTGTGCTTCCTGTCAATGTTATGTACTCAATGATGTGGAGCTACCGCCAATGAGTGATGATGAAGAAGCCATGCTGTCCGAAGCCTTTTATGTAAAATCCAATAGTCGTTTAGGTTGTCAAATTCCAATAACCGAAAGTCTTGATGGATTGGAATTAGAATTGGCTCCAGAAAATTAAATGGTAAAGCCTTGTCATATGATAGGGCTTTTATTTTTGAACAATTACACTAGCCTTTGGTGCAATCCTATCCACAAATAAGGAATACGCCTTTTCCGAAGGATGAAGTCCATCGATAGCTACTAAATAGGTTTCTTTTAGTCCTTGTCTGCTGATGTCGGTGATATCGATAAAAGTAACGCCATTGGCATCGCAATACCTTTTAGCAAATGCGTTATAGCGATCAATTTCGGTTGAGATTTTTGTAGGACTTCCAAATTGTTGGCCAAATGGCGTGAAGGCATAATCAGGAATGGAAACTACAATAACATTTTCCTTAAAACCCTTGGCTATAGAGATGGCTGTTTGTACCAATTGGGGGAACTCACGTTCATAAATTCCAAATTCCCTATTTTGAAATTGATTGTTGACGCCTATAAGTAGGGTTACCAAGTTGTAATCTGTAGTGGGTTGCTGTTCTTTAATAGCATTGATTAAATTAGAAGTAGTCCAACCTGTTTGTGCTATGATTTTTAAGTCAACCGATAATCCAGGAATTGTGGTTTCTAATTTTTTCTTTAGTTGCTCTGGGAAACGACAAGTTACACATACACTTTGGCCAATGGTATAACTGTCTCCAAGTGCGAGATAAGAAACTTTCTTGCTCGCGGGTTGTGGCTGAGGAGAAGGTGCAGGGGTAGTTTCGGGTTGAGGAGCAAGTGTTGTGTTTTCATTAGAACATTGGCTGAAAACAACAATAGTAAACGATAAAACGAATAGCTGAAAAGTTTTTGTTATTTTGCTAATAAAAGTCTTCATCGTTTGTTTATTAAGTAATTTCCATTTTGAATTTCAATTATTCTTTGGGTTTTTCCTAAAGTCAATTTTTTGCCCAACTATTTTGAATTGGTGTAACCAATTAATGTAATTTTTTATAAAATTAAAAAAGCTTCCTGTTACCAAGAAGCTTCTATAATTGATTTTATCAATACTTTAATACTTGTTTATCTTATTTAAAAGCAGCAATTCCAGTGATGTCCATTCCAGTAATTAATAAATGAATATCGTGGGTACCCTCGTAGGTAATTACGGATTCTAAATTCATCATGTGTCTCATAATAGAGTATTCTCCTGTAATTCCCATTCCACCTAGCATTTGTCTGGCTTCTCTTGCAATATGGATGGCCATATCCACATTATTTCTTTTGGCCATAGAGATTTGAGCCGAAGTCGCTCTGCCTTCATTCCTCAAGACGCCTAATCTCCATGTTAACAATTGCGCTTTGGTGATTTCAGTAATCATTTCAGCCAATTTTTTTTGTTGCAATTGGGTTCCTGCAATAGGTTTGTCAAATTGAATGCGCTCTTTGGCATAACGCAAAGCCGTATCATAACAATCCATAGCTGCGCCAATGGCACCCCAAGCAATTCCGTAACGAGCAGAATCAAGACAACCCAGAGGTGCGCCTAATCCTGATTTGTTTGGCAACAAGTTTTCTTTTGGAACTTTTACATTATCAAAAATCAATTCTCCCGTAGCTGAAGCTCTCAAAGACCATTTGTTATGCGTTTCTGGAGTGGTAAATCCTTCCATGCCACGCTCTACGATTAAACCGTGAATTCGTCCTTCTTCATTTTTTGCCCAAACTACAGCAATGTCTGCAAAAGGTGCGTTAGAAATCCACATTTTGGCACCATTTAATAAATAATGATCACCTTTATCTTTAAAGTTGGTGGTCATTCCGCCAGGGTTTGAACCGTGGTCAGGTTCCGTCAATCCAAAACAGCCCATGAATTCTCCAGTAGCTAGTTTGGGTAGGTATTTCATGCGTTGTTCCTCGTTACCGTATTTCCAAATGGGATACATTACCAAAGAAGATTGTACAGATGAAGTAGAACGCACGCCAGAATCACCACGTTCAATTTCTTGCATGATGAGTCCGTAGGATATTTGATCCAATCCCGCACCACCATATTCAACAGGAATGTAGGGGCCAAAACCGCCAATTTCTCCCAAGCCTTTGATGATTTGTTTTGGAAATTCTGCTTTTTGAGCATAGTCTTCTATGATAGGGGATACTTCTCTTTTTACCCAAGCTCTTGCTGCGTCACGCACTAACTTGTGTTCTTCGGTTAATAAATCGTCAAGATTATAGTAATCAGGAGATTGAAATAAGTCTGGTTTCATGGTTCGAAAATTTTATGGCAACAAATCTACATAAAGAAATATAACAAAACTACTTAAAAATGTTATAATTTTAAAAAAGCGAAGTATTTTTAATATTTTTTGAAGATGAACATAAACTTACATCTTAATTTCGAATTGAAAGAGTCACTAGGAGAAAAATCATTGCTCATTAACTAAGTAACAAAGTCAAGCAACTACATCTTCAAATAAAAATCCTTAGTCAAGGCAGTATATTCCTGGGTGTAAATGTGTCTTGCGGTTTCGATAACCAATTCGTCAATTGGTAAATCAGTAGTTTCAGTTCGGCTAAAAGCCAGTAAGCTACGTTTGATTTCTGTAGTAGGTGTTCCTTTGACACGTGTTATTTTCAAAGGATACAATTCGAATTCGTTGGCCAAAGCCATAAAGTTTTCTTCTTCTTTAAAGGGAATAATGACGGCAAAAATTCCGTTTTCAGTAAGCAATAAATCTGCCGCTTCGAGTAATTGCTCAAAGGGCATCGCGTCTTGAAATCGGGCTAAGTCGCGTGATTCATTTTCAGTTTTGTAATCTTCGGAATAGAAAGGAGGGTTGGAAACAATCAAATCATATTGCTGCGCCAGTTCGCTATCGCTCGGGTCATCTTCGGGTTCTTCTATAAATTCGTCCAAACCGGCATGAAAACAGAACAAACGATCGTTCCAAGGTGAATTTTCGAAATTATCTGTCGCTTGTTCGTAAGCGGCTTCGTCTATTTCTAGAGCGTCAATTTGCTGTGCTGCGCTTCTTTGTGCCAACATCAAAGCGATGATGCCAGTTCCAGTGCCGATGTCTAAAATGCTGAAAGGATGATTGTCAATAGGAGTCCAAGCGCCCAATAAAACACCATCGGTACCAATTTTCATAGCGCAACGGTCTTGTTCAATAGCAAATTGTTTGAATTGGAATTTAGACATAACGATTTCAGATTTTTGAACTACTGAATACTAAAAACTGTAGACTGAGTACTTCGATTAAAGGTACATCTCAATCAATCCCTCAGGCAAATCCATAATGATTTTTTTGTTTTCTCGGTCTACTTTTACCAAGAAATGGTCAATCATTGGAATTAAGATTTCGGCGTCGCCCTTAAGTACTTCAAATAAAGGTTGTGCTGTAGTGTCGTTGATAGATTGAATTTCTCCAACGTATCCTAGACGTTTGTCTTCTACTTCAAAACCAATTACTTCGTGAAAATAGAATTTGTTTCCGCTCAACTTGGGTAACATTTTTAGAGGAAGGTATAGGTCGCATCCAAGCAGTGCATCGGCTTGTTCCTCGGTAGTAATATCCTCAAAGCGGATGCGCAGAAAGTCGTTTTTGTGAAGCGAACTACTTTCAATAAAAAAAGGAACCAAGTGTTTGTTGTGATCAACAAACACTGATTCCAAGTTTTCGTATAACTCAGGTTCATCCGTGTCTAAATAAGCTAGGACTTCCCCTTTGAAACTAAATTTTTTAGCGATTTTACCTAAATAGAAACAGTCCTCTTTACGCATTGTCGCTTGTTAAAATTAAGCCTCAGTTGTTTCGTTATTCTCTTCTGCAGCTGGAGCTTCTTCAGCTTCAACTTCAGCAACTTCTTCAGCAGGAGTTGCAGCAGCAATAGCGTCAGCTTCAGCTTTAGCAGCAGCAGCTAAACGTTTTGCATTTACTTCTTGTTCTGCTTTCAAAGCTTTTGCTTTTTCAGCAGCTTGAGCTTTAGTCAAACCTTCTTTTTTAGCATCAACTTTTCCAGCTTTAGCTTCTAACCAAGCAGCTAATTTTGCATCTGCTTGTTCTTGAGTTAAAGCTCCTTTACGGATTCCTCCATCAAGGTGGTGTTTCAATAAAGCACCTTTGTAAGAAAGAATTGCTCTCGCAGTATCAGTTGGTTGAGCACCATTGTGCAACCATTTCACTGCACTATCCAAATTTAATTCGATAGTAGCTGGGTTAGTGTTTGGATTGTAAGTACCGATTTTCTCTAAGTATTTACCATCTCTTTTTGAGCGAGCATCTGCTGCTACAACCCAGTAAAAAGGTTTTTGTTTTTTACCGTGTCTTTGTAATCTAATTTTTACTGACATAATCTTGTGATTAAATTTTGAGGTACACGACCTCGATTAATTAAGGGTGCAAAGATACATTTTTTATTTAAAAAAACTAAAACGAACTTATATTATTAAGAGATAGAATTTTAGAGGGGGATGGCGCAATATTTTTTGGAGCTAGCAAGTAAAAAAAACAATAGATTTGTATTCTAAATTCAATGAATCGTAGTAGATGAGAAAAGTACTGATTGTTTTCGTTTTGGGTCTATTGGCAAGCTCCTGTGTTGATGATGTTGTTTTCAATAACCCGTCAATTCAAGGACTAAAAAATGGTGTTTTTTGGCGGTCATTACAAAATGGTGCGACACTATTGCAAGATGGTTCAATTGTAATTGAAGCTTCAACATTAAAAGAAAAATTAAGCTTGCATTTGTCATCAACTGAAGTTAAAACATTTGTGCTAGACAATAATAGAGCTGATTATGCCTCCTTTTATTCTCGTGAAAACACTCCAGAAATCACCTATTATACTGCAAACGGAAAAGGTACTGGGAAAATTAGTGTCACCGAATACGATACTACCAATAGGACTATTAGCGGTACCTTTAAATTTATTATTCCTATAAGCACTGGTGATGCTACTACCCAAAAAGAATTTTATTTTTCGCAAGGTGTTTTTTACAAAGTCCCAGTGGTTTTAGAAGCACCAATAAGCACGAAATAGACTGGCTTTTAATAGGGTAAGGGCTTTTTGAGATGCTTCCCTTTTCATAATTATAACTTAAATGTTTTGTTATATAGTAGTTTAGAATAAAATAAGACTACATTTGTCACATTATTTAAATAAGTACATATGAACATTTTTGTTGGAAGTCTTCCATTCAGTATTGAGGAAGCAGATTTAAGAGAGTCTTTCGAAGCTTACGGAGCAGTAGATTCAGTTAAAATTATAACGGATAAATTTACTGGTAGAAGTAAAGGTTTTGGTTTCGTAGAGATGCCAAACGACGCGGAAGCTCAAAAAGCAATTGACGAATTAAACGGAGCTACCGTTCAAGGACGTGCAATTGTGGTAAACAAATCTGAGCCAAAACCAGAAGGCGAAAGAAGAAGTTTCAACAACAACCGTGGTGGTGATTCACGCGGAGGTTACGGAAACAACCGCGGTGGTGGTGACAGAGGAGGAAGATATTAATATTTTTTTCTAGTATAAAAAAAGGGAACAATTGAAAAATTGTTCCCTTTTTTGTTGTTCAAAATTTTGAACTATAAGTAATGAAGTGTTATAAATTGGCCACTAACCAATCACCTACTTCGCTAGTTTTATAGGCTTTACTTCCTTTTGCAGCTAAGTCTTCGGTAACAATACCTTCTTCTAAAGATTTGTTGACTACGGCTCTTATAGCTTGCGCTTCTTCTTTTAATCCAAAGGCATCTTCAAACATCATTGCGGCAGATAAAACGGTGGCTAATGGATTGGCAATATTCAAACCTGTAGCTTGTGGGTACGACCCGTGAATAGGTTCGTATAATGAAGTGTGTTCTCCAACAGAAGCTGATGGCATTAATCCCATAGAGCCTGAAATTACTGAAGCTTCATCGGTTAATATGTCTCCAAATAAATTTTCAGTAATTAATACGTCATAAGAGTTGGGCCATTGCACCAAACGCATAGCGACTGCATCAACAAATTCATAACTCACTTCTACTTCTGGATAGTCTTTGGCCATAGCTTGAACCGTTTCTCTCCAAAGGCGAGAGGTTTCTAAAACATTGGCTTTGTCTACACAACATAATTTCTTAGAACGCGTCATCGCTAACTCGAAACCTTTTTTAGCCAAACGTTGTACTTCAGCTCTGGTGTATACACAATTGTCAAAAGCAGTTTCTCCATCATCTCTTCTTCCTTTTTCGCCAAAATAAATTCCACCAGTAAGTTCTCTCAAGAAAACCAAATCTGTTCCTTCGATACGCTCTCTTTTTAAAGGAGAATTGTCAATCAATGAAGGAAAAGTAAACGTTGGACGTACATTGGCAAATAATCCTAATTTTTTACGCATTAAAAGCAAACCTTGCTCAGGACGAACGGGAGCGCTTGGGTCATTATCGTATTTTGGGTGTCCGATGGCGCCAAACAAAACCGCATCGGCTTTCATACATATTTCGTGTGTTTCGTCTGGGTAAGGAACGCCAACAGCATCTATGGCACAAGCACCTGTTAAGGCTGGTGTCCAAGTGATGTCGTGATTGAATTTTTTGGCAATGGCATCAGCTACTTTTACGGCTTCGTTGATGACTTCTGGTCCGATGCCGTCTCCGGCTAAAAGGGCTATGTTTAATTTCATTGTTTTTTATTTTTAAGTTTCTAAGAATCTGAGAAGCTAAGTTTCTAAGGTTTTTTCAAAAAATTAGTAACTTAGTATGGTATTAATTTTTTTTAGTTTCAAAGATTCTAAGTCTGTTTTTGAAAACTTAGAAGCTTAGATTCTAAGTGGCTTTTTAATGGATTACATTCAACATTTTTTGCGTAGCTACAATGGCTGCCACAGTTTGGTCGGAGTCTAATCCTCGTGTTTTGAATTCTTTTCCGTTGGCTGTCCAGGTGATAACCGTTTCACACAAAGCATCGGAGCTACTTCCTGGAGGTATTCTTACGGCATAGTCGATGAGCTTAGGTAAAGTCATTTTTTTGCTTTTGTAAATTTTATTAAGGGCATTCATAAAAGCATCAAATTGTCCGTCTCCTTGTGCGTTTTCTTCGATTACTTCTCCATCAATTTTAAGACAAAGTGTGGTTGAAGGGCGCATACCTTTGGCATGAACCAAAACATAGGATTGCACCACAACCCTTTCTTGATACGACTGACTGTCCAAAACATCAGAAATGATATAAGGCAAATCTTCTTTGGTTACTGTTTCTTTTTTGTCACCCAATTCGATGATGCGTTGCGTAACGAGTTTTAAATCCTCTGCATTAAGTTGTAGCCCTAGCTCTTGAAGGTTTTTTTCGATATTGGCTTTGCCTGATGTTTTTCCAAGCGCATATTTTCGTTTTCTTCCAAAACGCTCTGGCAATAAGTCGTTGAAATAGAGATTGTTTTTGTTGTCTCCATCAGCATGAATACCAGCGGTTTGAGTAAAAACATTATCTCCAACTATGGGTTTGTTCGCCGGAATTCTATATCCAGTAAAAGTTTCTACAAGTTTGCTAACTGAGTATAGAGAAGTTTCTTTGATATTGATTTTTACTTGAGGTAAAAAATCATTGATAACGGCAACGGTACTCTCCAAAGGAGCATTTCCGGCGCGTTCTCCCATTCCATTTACAGTTACGTGTAAACCGCTGATTCCTGCTTTTATGGCTTCCATAACATTGGCTACACTAAGGTCATAATCGTTGTGAGCGTGAAAATCAAAGTGAATGTCAGGGTATTTTTGTGTAATCTTAGAAATAAATTCAAAAGTATCCGAAGGAATTAGAACGCCCAAGGTGTCGGGTAGTAAAATTCTTTTTACGGGTTGTTGTGTAATGAAATCCAGATATTGAAACACATAATCAGGAGAATTGCGCATACCGTTGCTCCAATCTTCTAGATAAACATTTGTGGCAATTCCGTTTTGATTTGCGAGTTCGATTGCTTGTGCAATTTCTGCAAAATGCTGTTCAGGTGTTTTTTTTAATTGGTGGGTTAAGTGGTTTAAAGAACCTTTGGTTAACAAATTTTGAACTTTGGCTCCAGCTTTTTTCATCCATTCAATAGAAATTCCTCCATCAACAAATGATAAAACTTCTATTCTATCGGTATAGCCTTTGATAGCCGCCCAATCCATAATACCTTTCACGCCTTGAAATTCTCCTTCACTCACGCGTGCCGATGCAATTTCGATGCGATCAATGTGTAATTCTTCTAATAATAATTGAGCAATGGTTAGTTTTTCTGCAGCCGAAAACGACACGCCCGAAGTTTGTTCTCCGTCGCGCAAGGTTGTATCCATTATTTCAATCTTTTTCTGTTCCATTGGGGAATTATTTTCGGATTAAAGTATCCTTTTTTTATTTAAAGCGAATCCTATATCATTTTAGAAACGATATAGGACAGTACTATTGGGTTGTAAGTAACTTAAGGTTCTATATCAATTGTTTACTCGCAAAATCAACAATTTCTTCTTTGATATTGATTAGATAGTCGATGTCATCAAAACCATTAATCATGTTGTTCTTTTTATATCCGTTGATGTCAAAAGATTCTTTTTGACCAGTAGATATTAAAGTAATGGTTTGTTCAGGTAAATTGATTTCTAGTTCTGTTTTTGGATTTGCTTCTATTGCTTTAAAAATAGTATCAGCAAATTCTGGACTTACTTGCACTGGTAAAACCCCAATATTTAAACAGTTTCCTTTGAAAATATCTGCAAAGAAACTTGAAACTACGGCTCTAAATCCGTAATCATAAACTGCCCAAGCAGCGTGCTCTCTTGAAGACCCAGAACCGAAGTTTTTCCCTCCAATTAAGATTTTTCCAGAATAAGTAGCATCGTTTAAAACGAAATCGGCTTTTGGGGTATCGTCTCCATTATATCTCCAGTCACGGAAAAGATTGTCGCCAAAACCTTCACGTTTTGTAGCTTTCAAGAAACGAGCTGGTATGATTTGATCTGTGTCTACGTTTTCTATCGGTAGTGGCACTGCACTGCTGGTTAGTATAGTAAATTTATCGTATGCCATGGTAATTTTAGATTTTAGATTAACGATTTTAGATTGTTGATTTATGTGTAGAAATCAAATCTTGTCCGCTAATTTTGTAGTAAATATATTGTAAAAAGTCATTGTGATGAAGAATTTAGTTTTCCAACGAAATCTGACTCGAGCGCTAGCGAACAGGCGAAGCAAATCAAAAATCGTTAATCTACATTCTTAAATCATTAAATCTCTAGGATCTGTCAGTTTTCCAGTAACAGCAGCAGCAGCTGCCATAATTGGGCTAGCCAATAGCGTTCTTGAACCAGGACCTTGACGGCCTTCAAAGTTTCTGTTAGAAGTACTTACGGCATATTTTCCAGCTGGAACTTTATCGTCGTTCATGGCTAAACAAGCCGAACAGCCTGGCTGACGCAATACAAAACCTGCTTCGGTTAAAATATCTAAAAGTCCTTCTTCTTTGATTTGTGCTTCAACAACATGTGAACCAGGTACTAACCAAGCCGTAACATTATCTGCTTTTTTGCGGCCTTTAACGATTTCTGTAAAAGCTCTAAAATCTTCTATACGGCCATTAGTACAGCTTCCTAAGAAAACATAATCGATTGTTTTACCAATCATCGTATCAGCTTCATTGAAGCCCATATATGCCAAAGATTTTTTGTAGGTTTCTTCGCCACCTTCTACTTGGTCTGCACTTGGAATAGATGCAGAAATTCCAATTCCCATTCCAGGATTGGTTCCATAAGTAATCATTGGTTCGATATCAGCGGCATCAATAGTTAATTCTGCATCGAAAACTGCATCAACATCCGTTTTCAATGTTTTCCAGTATTCAACTGCTTTCGTCCAAGCTTCTCCTTTTGGAGCATATAGTCTGCCTTCAAGAAAATCAAAAGTAGTTTGGTCTGGAGCTATCATACCTCCACGAGCACCCATTTCGATACTTAAATTACAAACGGTCATTCGGCCTTCCATTGACATTTCTTCAAAAACATTTCCAGCATATTCAACAAAGTAGCCTGTTCCTCCAGAAGTTGTTAGTTTTGAAATAATATACAAAGCCACGTCTTTTGGTCCTACACCTTTACTCAATTTTCCGTTTACGTTGATACGCATTTTTTTAGGTTTCGGTTGCATAATGCATTGTGTAGAAAGCACCATTTCTACCTCTGAAGTTCCGATACCAAAAGCAATGGCTCCAAATGCACCGTGAGTTGAAGTATGTGAGTCACCACAAACAATAGTAGCACCTGGTAAAGTAATTCCGTTTTCAGGTCCTACCACGTGAACAATTCCATTTTTTTGGTGTCCTAAGCCCCAATGGGAAATACCATATTCTGTAGCGTTATCTTCTAATGCTTTCAATTGATTGGCAGATAGAGGGTCTTCTACTGGTAAATGTTGGTTTATTGTTGGGGTGTTGTGATCGGCAGTGGCAAAAGTACGTTCTGGATATAATACCTTAACGCCTCTGGCTTTTAAACCTAAAAAAGCTACGGGACTAGTCACTTCGTGAATGAAATGACGGTCAATAAAGAACACGTCTGGTCCATCCTCAATTTTGCGCACCACGTGCGAATCCCATACTTTGTCGAATAATGTAGTACTCATTGTTAACTATTTTTTTAAGTGTATTGGTCTTTTTTGTTGGGTTGCTACCCAAAAAGTATAACTTGGAAGGCAAATGTAGCAAACGAATAAAAAGTGTCAATTTTGAAATTTCATTATATACGATACCCAAATTCTTTTTCTACGGCAGATTAGAATTAAAAAAAATCTTTTTTAAGGAAAAAGTTGGATTGGTTTTACTATTCATTTGAAAAGAGCGAACATCTTTTTTTAAAATTAAAATCCTTTTTAGAAATGGTAATTTTGTTGTGTTATTTTTAAAACAAACCATTTTTTCAATGATTTCACTACGTTTTTTCTATCTAATTCTTGTTTTTTGATTAAAAATAGTCAACAAGTTGTTGTTTTTGCATCTAATGAAAATGCTGCTATTTAGAAGTAAAATTGATAAAATGAGTTCTTTAAAACACTTTTTTTTTACTTAAAAACTACGACATCCAAAAATGAGATTTAGCGTTTTTTTGATGAAAATGCTCTAGATTTTTTTGGCTTTGGTGCTACAATTGTAACCTGGATTTAGATTGGAATAAAAAGACAAATTGCCTCTAGTTTCTTTAAAAAAAACCTAAATTTGAACTTCCGCCAATTTGTATTGTACTGTTTTTTATATTCCATAAAACCAATGTTTTAAGGAGTTTCAAAATTGGATTTTGGAATTTTAATCTTTGTTATTTTAACTTATGTACTTAATATTTGATACCGAAACTACCGGATTACCCAAGCGTTGGGGCGCACCCTTATCTGACACCGATAACTGGCCAAGATGTATACAAATCGCTTGGCAGTTGCACGATGCTATGGGAAATTTGGTGGAGCATCAAGATTATTTGGTGCAGCCAGAAGGATTTAATATTCCTTATGATGCCGAGCGAATCCACGGTATTTCTACCGAATTGGCTCAAGCAGAGGGAATTCCATTGGCGGAAGTATTGGAGAAGTTCAATGTAGCTTTAGGCAAAGCCAAATTTATTGTTGGTCAAAATGTAGGTTTTGATGTCAATATTATGGGCTGTGAGTTCTATCGTTTGGGTGTTGCTTCGCCTATGGGTGAAATGCCAATTCTAGACACGTGTACTGAGGTTACGGCTTCCTTACTGAAATTACCTGGAGGTCGAGGAGGTAAATTCAAATTACCAACGCTTACCGAGTTGCATCAGTATTTATTTGACCAACCTTTTGCAGAAGCGCACAACGCTACGGCCGACGTTGAGGCGACTACAAGATGTTTTTTGGAGTTAATTAGAAAAGAAGTTTTTACCAAAGAAGAGTTGGAAGTAGAATCCAATTATTTTAAAGAATTTCAAAGTAAAAATCCAGACCCTTTTCAGCTAATTGGATTAAAACACATTAATCTTAAGAAGGCTTCTGATGCGATTCGAGAACAACTTAAAGCTTCTGGCGTTGTTTCTGATGCACCAATTTTGACCGAAACAGAAAAGAAAGATTTTTCGGCAGCAGCTTTTGCACATTTGCATAATCATACACAGTTTTCTGTCTTGCAATCCACCATTTCAATTGGTGGTTTGGTGGCAGCTACGGCCAAAAATAAGTTTCCTGCAGTAGCGATGACGGATACAGGAAACATGATGGGTGCTTTTCATTTTGTGAGCGCTGTTATGAATCACAACAAATCGGCATCGGCTAAAAATAAAGCATTGGTAGAAAGTGGAGAAGAACCAACTGAAACCGAAATAAAACCCATTGTAGGTTGTGAATTTAATATCTGTGATAATCATTTGGATAAAACCAAGAAAGACAATGGTTATCAAGTGGTTTTATTGGCGAAGAATAAAAAAGGTTATCACAATCTGGCCAAAATGGCTTCTATTGCTTACACGGCTGGTTTTTATTATGTGCCTAGAATTGATAGAACTATAGTCGAACAGTACAAAGAAGACATAATGGTTTTGTCTGGAAATTTATACGGAGAAATTCCGAGTAAAATTCTGAATGTAGGGGAAAATCAAGCTGAGGATGCTTTGCTTTGGTGGAAAGCACAATTTGGAGACGATTTGTATCTCGAAATCATGCGTCACAATCAAGAAGATGAAAATAGGGTAAATAAAACACTCATTGAATTTTCTCAGAAACATCAAGTCAAACTTATTGCGACGAATAACACCTATTACTTAAATAAAGAAGATGCTAATGCACACGATATTTTGTTGTGTGTAAAAGACGGTGAAAAACAAGCCACACCTATTGGTAGAGGTCGAGGCTATCGTTATGGATTGCCCAATCAGGAATATTATTATAAATCGGGTGAGGAGATGAAAAAACTCTTTGCCGATTTGCCTGATGCGATTATTAACATTCAAGAAATTGTAGATAAAGTTGAAATTTATTCCTTGTACCGTGACGTACTGTTACCTAAATACGATATTCCACAAGAATTTGTGGTGCCAGAAGATGAAGTTGATGGCGGAGTAAGAGGAGAAAATGCCTATTTGCGACACCTTACAATTGAAGGAGCAAAGAGACGTTATGGTGAAATCACGGAGTCAATTCAAGAACGATTGGACTTTGAATTATTGACCATTTCCAATTCGGGTTATCCTGGTTATTTCTTGATTGTACAAGATTTTATCGCCGAAGCCAGAAAAATGGATGTTTCTGTGGGACCTGGGCGTGGTTCGGCAGCGGGTTCGGCAGTAGCGTATTGTTTAGGAATCACCAATATTGACCCTATTAAATACGATTTGCTTTTTGAGCGTTTCCTAAATCCGGATCGTGTGTCCATGCCCGATATTGATATCGATTTTGATGACGAGGGTCGTGGTCGTGTAATGGATTATGTAATCAATAAGTACGGCGCCAATCAAGTAGCGCAAATTATTACCTATGGTAAAATGGCGACGAAGTCGGCTATTCGAGATACGGCTCGTGTGTTGGATTTGCCTTTGTTTGAAGCCGATAGAATTGCGAAGTTAATTCCAGGGATGATGCCATCAAAATGGAATTTGGCTCGTTTTATTTCTGAAAAAGAAGAGGATGTAAAAAAAGCATTGCGTTCGGATGAGTTTGATAGTGTAAAAGAACTGATTGCCATTGCCAATGGAGGAGATTTGGCTGGAGAGACGATTCAACAAGCCAAGATATTGGAAGGCTCGATGCGAAATACTGGGATTCACGCTTGTGGGGTGATTATTACGCCATCAGATATTACCAATTACGTTCCAGTAACTACAGCCAAAGATTCGGATTTGTATGTTACCCAGTTCGATAACTCGGTGGCTGAAAGTGCAGGATTGTTGAAAATGGACTTCTTGGGGTTGAAGACCCTTACGTTGATTAAAGACACCGTTAAGTTGGTCAAATACCGAACAGGAATTCAGCTCGACCCCGATACGTTTCCTATTGATGATGTTAAAACCTATGAGTTGTTCCAAAGAGGAGAAACAGTTGGGATTTTCCAATACGAGTCACCTGGTATGCAAAAATACATGAAGGACTTAAAGCCTACTGTTTTTGGGGATTTGATTGCGATGAATGCCTTGTATCGTCCGGGACCGTTAGAATATATTCCGTCTTTCGTTCGAAGAAAAAATGGCGAAGAAGAAATCAAATACGATTTAGAGGCTTGTGCTGAATATTTGTCTGAGACCTACGGAATTACAGTTTACCAAGAGCAGGTGATGCTTTTATCTCAATCTTTGGCTGGTTTTACCAAAGGTGAGGCCGACGTTTTGCGTAAAGCAATGGGTAAAAAGCAAAAAGATGTTTTGGACAAAATGAAGCCGAAGTTTGTGGAGCAAGCAGCTGCAAAAGGTCATGATGCAACGGTTTTAGAGAAGATTTGGAAAGACTGGGAAGCTTTTGCGAGTTACGCGTTTAATAAATCCCATTCTACTTGTTATGCTTGGATTGCCTATCAAACGGCTTATTTGAAAGCGCATTACCCTGCGGAATATATGGCTGCGGTACTTTCGAATAACATGAATGATATCAAGCAAGTGTCGTTTTTTATGGAAGAGTGTAAGCGTATGGGACTACAAGTGCTTGGCCCTTGTGTGAATGAGTCATTCTATAAATTTACTGTAAATGAAGATTATGCCGTTCGTTTTGGAATGGGAGCCATCAAAGGTGTAGGCTCTGGAGCGGTAGCAACAATTGTAGAAAACAGGAAAGACGGTAAATACAAATCTATTTTTGATTTGGCCAAACGCATTGATTTGCGAGCGGCCAATAAAAAAGCCATCGAAAACTTAGCTTTGGCAGGTGGTTTTGACTCTTTTGAAGGTGCTACAAGAGCACAATATTTTCATGATGATGGCGATGGTATTACGTTTTATGAAAAAGCAATGCGTTATGGAGCGAAATACCAAGAGAATGAGAATTCCTCCCAAGTGAGTTTGTTTGGAGAAACCAGCGAAGTACAAATTGCAGAACCTGTTGTGCCGCCGTGCGAAGATTGGAGCACAATGGAGAAATTGGCAAAAGAGAAAGAAGTAGTTGGTATCTACATTTCTGGACATCCATTGGATGATTATAAATTTGAGATGAAATACTTCTGTAATGTGAGGTTAGAAGCGCTTAAAAATTTGGAACAGTATGTTGGAAAAACATTGACTTTTGGTGGGATTATTAATAATGTGCAACATAGAGTCGCCAAAAACGGAAAAGGTTGGGGGATGTTTACGCTCGAAGGCTATGATGAAAATTTTGAGTTTCGAATTTTTGGAGAAGAATACTTGAAGTTTCGCCATTTCTTTATTCAA
Source organism: Flavobacterium sp. RSSA_27 (assembly GCF_051547125.1). Lineage (NCBI taxonomy): Bacteria > Pseudomonadati > Bacteroidota > Flavobacteriia > Flavobacteriales > Flavobacteriaceae > Flavobacterium > Flavobacterium sp. RSSA_27. The sequence goes on along the minus strand of NZ_JBPTTN010000003.1, from coordinate 213,243 downwards.
AATAACTTTACCTTTATAAAGGTTTTGGTAAAAGAAGGTTGGGCCAATAAAGAAACGGGTAAATTAACAGAGCCTAGAATTCAGTTTGTTGAGGTGAAGCAATTACAAGATGTGTTGGAGGCGTATGCTAAAAAATTGGTCTTGTTGTTGAATATTAGAGACATAGAAGCGGAATTTATTTACAAGCTCAATCAGTTGTTTTTGGAAAATAAAGGGGATCATACGGTATCTTTTGAAGTAATGGAGTTGGAACGAGTACGCAGAATAATAGAAAGAACTTCAGTCATTGAGGAAATTGACGATGCAGATTTCGCAGATAGTGTAGATAATGAAGAAGGCGAAAATCTTGAAAATCCAGTAACAACAGCAGCAAAAGTTGAAGAAATAGAAGAAATCAAAGTCGTAACTAAATTGTCAATGCCTAGTAGAAAATTGAAAGTAAAGATTTCGAATGAGCTTTTATTTGAATTAGAGAAAATGCAAATCAACTTCAAATTGAATTGATAATTTTGAGTTAAAAATATGCGATAATAGTATATATGTTACACAATAATTAGGAGAATAAAAATTGTATCATAAATTGATTGAATCATTAATAAATTTTCATGGTATGCATGCATATAAAAAAATTATAAAAACATATAAGCTATACTTTTGCACCACAATTTAAAGAAATTATGAAAAAACATTTATTTTTATTAGGAATAGTATTGATGGCCTCTACAATGATGGCTCAAACTGAAAAACAAGAAAGTTGGTATTTTAAATTAGGAGGTTCCTATTTTAATCAAACGGCATCTACTGAGTTTCCAACTGTTGGAGGGAATGCAGCCTTGAGTAAAGTATATCAAGGAGGAAAATTAGTATCTGAAGAAAGTGTGACAGGATCTTTCGGTCAAGGATTTAGAACTGGTTTTACAGCGGGTTACCGTTTTTCTACACGTGTTGGAGTTGAAATGGGGGTAAATTACTATAGTAGTAATGACAAAACGATGGCACAAACTAAAACAGATCAAATATTTATTTCAGGTGGAAGACCTATTTTTAACTTTTCATCTGTGGGTCAAATTACCGCTTTTGATTTAGCTCCTGCACTAGTGTTGTTTTTAGGTGAAAAAAATGGTTTTGAACCTTATACTAAAGTTGGGGTGTTATTGCCAGTTCATGGGGATCTTGAAATTACAACTAATGCTGTGATTCCAACAGGAGTTGCTTCTCCAGCAACTGCTACACTTTATCAAGTAGACAAAGTATTGCCAAACCCAACTGTTGGATTTACTGCTACTATGGGTACAACCTACAAATTAGGAAAAAAACTTTCGGCTTTTGCAGAATTAGAATACCGTAATTTTACGGTTCATGGAAAAACCAAAGAAACCACCGTTTATACTATCAATGGACAAGATGCATTAGCTACTAAATCTAAAGCAGATATTCATACTAATTATAGAGATAAATTAACTACAAGCTCTAATAATGCCTTAACTAATCCAAATGGGCTGGATAAGACAAAAGCTATGGATGAGTTAAGTTCTTATGTTGGGATTAGCGGTTTAGGAATGACTATAGGTTTAAAATATAGTTTATAATCCTGCTTTGGGATAGATATACCAAAAAGAAGAGTTGTTCGCATAGAGCAACTCTTTTTTTGGAAATAAGCACAAACAATAGAGTGATAGCCAAAACTAATTTGTAGTTGCTTTGGGATTGATTATAAATTCCTAAATTTGTGCTTTATTAAAAAATATATAAACCAATGCCCAAGTCAGTAGAGGAGGGATAAATTAAACAAATAAAAGATGGCTTTAGCAATAACAGATGCTACTTTTGAAGAAGTAGTTTTGAAATCAGACAAACCGGTAATGGTTGATTTTTGGGCAGCATGGTGTGGGCCTTGTAGAATGGTTGGACCAATCATTGATGAATTGAGTAATGAATACGAAGGAAAAGTGGTAGTTGGAAAAGTAGATGTTGATGCTAATCAAGAATTCGCTGCCAAATACGGAGTTCGTAACATTCCAACAGTATTGGTTTTTCATAATGGAGAAGTGGTTGGAAAACAAGTAGGTGTGGCTCCAAAACAAACGTATGCAGATAGTTTAGATGCTTTGTTGTAATCTAACGATTGGAATACTTAGAAAAGGTTTGATGTGAGTCAAGCCTTTTTTTGTGTCCAATAATTAGCGCGGGTTGCTTCCAAAAGGGTAGGATGTTTCTCTCTAGCCCTGATGGGAGTGGCATCCTGTGGCGCTGGGGTTCAGCGCGACAGATATAACGGACAGCAGGACTACTAATGGCAAAAAAGCCTTTGTTTCTGCTTCAAAAAAAGAATCTAACGTTGATTTTTGATATATTTGAAAGATGAAGATGGAATCACAAATAGATAAGATAAGTAAGTTTCAGCATTTGGAGTTGCTGGCGAATCAAGTTGTAGAAGGCTTTATATCGGGTATGCATAAAAGTCCGTTTCATGGTTTTTCGGCTGAGTTTTCGGAGCATAAGGTGTATAATACGGGAGAGAGTACTAAGCATATGGATTGGAAATTGTATGCTAAGACGGATCGTTTGTATACTAAGCGGTATGAGGAAGAAACGAATTTGCGCTGTCATATTATTATTGATAATTCGTCGTCTATGCATTACCCGAAACTTTCTAATGAGCAGTTGTTTTATGAGAATAAAATTGGCTTCTCGGTTTTGGCATCCGCGGTTTTGATGAATATTTTGAAAAAGCAACGCGATGCGGTGGGCTTGAGTGTTTTTTCAGATCGGTATGAATACTATGCGCCTGAAAAAGGAAGTGAGCGTCATCATAGAATGTTGTTGAATGTACTCGAAAATTTGCTTGAAAATCAAAAGCCAAAGAAAACGACCGATACGGTTACGTATTTGCATCAAATTGCAGAGAAAATGCACCGTAGGTCGATGATTTTGCTTTTTACGGACATGTTTCAGTCGGATGAGATGAGTACTTCCGATGAGAAGTTATTTGCTGCCTTACAACATTTGAAGCATAACAAGCATAAAGTAGTGTTGTTTCATGTGATGGATTATAAAACGGAGTTGAATTTTGACTTCGATTCGGCACCAAGGCGATTTGTGGATTTGGAATCTGGCGAAGAAATTGCTGTTTTTGCAGACAATGTTAAGGAGTCTTATGAGAAAAAGATGCAAGAATACTTTACTAAAGTAGCAATGACGTGTGCACAGAACAAGATTAAGTACGTTCCAGTGAGTGTGGGGGATAATTTTGAAAAAATTTTGACGACTTACTTGATTGAAAAACAAAACTTTGGGTAGAGGTGTCGATTTTAATTGAAAATTTTTTTCAAAAACGCTTGGAAAACTAGAAATCTATTGTATCTTTGCCACCGCAATAACGCAGAGGTTTGGTAGTTCAGTTGGTTAGAATACATGCCTGTCACGCATGGGGTCGCGGGTTCGAGTCCCGTCCAGACCGCAATATTGGGGAAAGCACTTCAGTAATGAAGTGCTTTTTTGCCCAAATACGGTATCTAAAATTAGTTGTGTTGTTTGCTACGAATTTGTAACTCGTAGCGTGGTTTAGTAGTTAGACCAATGGAAAGCTTTTCGCCTCGGCGAATGGCTTTTTTTATTTTTAGGCATTTCTGTTTTTTTTATTTACAATTGACCTATCTCAAATAGTGAAACATTTATAAGTATTTAATTTTTACTGTAAATTACTTTTGTTTCAACGATTTTCAATTAAGATTTTTCTTTATTTTAATGCACTACTACACCGTTTTTTTGTTAATTTTACTTGAAAGTGTATTTCCAATACAACTAAGGTTAGTTTGTAGATTTCTGCATTTCTATTAGTCAAAGTGAGATAAGAATCTTTTATACTTAAGAAATAGTTCTTGTAATGTTCTTAGGTTTTTTTTCATTTATAAGGAATGAATTAAGGAAGAAATAAGAACTATAACACTGAAAGTTTCATTTTTAAAATATACCAATTTAATTCTATGATGCGTAAAGGTCTAATTGCAGTAATGGTAGTGTTAGTGGTTTTTTTGGCACTTCGCTTTTTTAAAAGCGATGAGTATAGTTCGGATTATAAGAGTTATGCTGAATTAGAAAAAACACAAAATATATTTGTGGGTGATCAAGCTTGTCAAAAATGTCATACGGTAGAATATAAGAAATGGCAAAAATCACATCATTATATGTCGATGTTACCGGCTAATGATAGTACTGTGAAAGGAAATTTCAATAATGTTACAATTACCCTAGATGGGATAACGAGTCGGTTTTATAAAAAAGGCAAAGAGTTTTATATCAATACAGAAGGAGCAGATGGTAAAAATCATGATTTTTTGGTGAAGTATATTTTTGGATTTTATCCTTTACAACAATATTTAATTGTTTTTCCTGGTGGAAGAATGCAAGTGCCAAGATTGAGTTGGGATTCAAGAGATAAAAAATGGTTTAATCAATATCCAGGTCAAAACATTCCCTCACATGATTGGTTGCATTGGACAGGTAATGCTCAAAATTGGAACACGATGTGTGCTGTTTGTCATTCAACTAATTTGCAAAAAAATTATGACACCAAGACGGATACCTATAAAACTACCTATAGTGTCATAAATGTTAGTTGTGAAAGTTGTCACGGTCCAGGTAAAAACCATATAAGTCTAGTAAGCTCACCTAATTATAATGCTGAAGATTATAAGAATAAGTTGCATTTTGTTACCAAAAATACCAATCAAATTGAACAAATCAACACTTGTGCTCCATGTCATGCATTGATTACAGAAATTAGCAACACTCACATTCAAAGTAAAGAGCTATACGATAATTATATTCCTCAAATTCCTAGTACCGAAAATTTTCATCCCGATGGGCAATTTGAAAATGAAGACTATAATTATACCTCTTTTCTTCAAAGTAAAATGTATGCAAAGGGTGTAAAATGTAGTGATTGTCACGACCCTCATAGTATTACTTTGAAACGACCGGGTAATTTAACGTGCACACAATGCCATGTGGCGAGCAAATATAGTGTGCCATCGCATACTTTTCATAAAAATTTATCCTCACAGCCTACTTGTGTAAATTGTCATATGCCAAGTAAAAAATTCATGGGTAATGATATACGTCATGATCATGTGTTTAGGGTACCGCGTCCTGATTTATCTGAAAAGTATGGGGTTCCTAATGCTTGCACATCTTGTCATAAAGATAAATCAAATTCAGAATTAGCTAAAGCCATCCAAAAATGGTACGGCCCAAAACGCGTACCACATTTTGCAGAAGATTTGATAATTGGAAGCAAAAAAGAGTTAGCTAGTGAATCCCATTTAATCAATTTAGTAAACAATCCACTTGTTCCTCCTATTGTAAAAGCAACCAGTTTGTTTTATTTGGGCGATATAGTAACAGAAAAAAGTTTAGCCACTCTTTTAAACGCTTTAAGCCATAAGGAAGCCGTTGTTCGCTATCATGCTTTAAGAAGTTTGTCCAATTTTCAACAAGAACTTTGGAGGGATAAGGTAGGTCCATTGTTGAATGACAAAGTAAGGGCTGTTAGAATTGCTGCGGCAGATTTATTTATTACAATCCCATACGATCAAATTCCTCAAGAAGATAAGAAATCATTTGATAATGCACATAAAGAACTGCGTAAACATTTGCGCTACCAGACAGATTTTTCAGTGGGTAATGTGATGTTTGCCGATTATTTTCTGAAATTAAAAGACTACGATAATGCCGTTGCTTTTTATGAAAAAGGATTGAAGAAAGATGGAGTTATGAATTATGCATTGTTGAATTTGTCTACTGTTTATTCTATTCAAGGGAAAAATGAACTCGCTATAGAATCCTTACATAAAGCCATAAAAAATGACCCTAAAAACGATCGAATATACTACAACCTCGGGTTGGTTTATGTAGAAATAAATAAATTCGATGAAGCAATGCAATCCTTTGCTAAGGCAGTAAGTTTACAGTCCAAAAATCCAAGAGTGTATTACAATTATGGATTGTTATTGAATCAAAAGAACAAGGCCAAAGAAGCAGAGGCAGTACTGTTGAAAGGCATAGCTATAAGTCCAGCGTCCTCTGAGTTGTATTACGCTCTTACCTATGTGTATTTACAATCTAAAAATGGAATTAAGGCGCAACAAACCGTAATTAAGTTAAAACAATTAGACCCTAATAATCCTTCTTATCAAGAACTGTTTAAGACACTAGGTGTGTAATAAAAAGAGGACGAAATTACTTAAGGCAGTTCATCTCATAAGTGATGATAATGTTGTTGTTTATTAATTTTATTGTGTTATTTTTGAATAGTATATTAATTTAACGCTTATTAATCTGTTTATTTTGAAAAATTGTAAATTTTTTGTGATTTTAGTATTGGTGTTTTTTAGCAATATGTTGCAGGCTCAATCTGATGTTGTGTTTGAAAAATTGAACAATAGCATTGGTCTTTCACAAAATATTATTTACAAAATAGATCAGGATAAATACCATAATTTATGGCTAGCGACCGAAGAAGGTGTTGTTCGATGTAATTCAAAAGATTTTACAGTTTATAACAAATATAATGGGTTTGCTGAAGGACTAGACGAGCGTGTTTTATATGTCTTTGTTGATTCAAAATCTGTAGTTTGGATAGGAACAGAAACAGGTTTGGGCGTTTATGATGTTCATAAAGATCGGTTTCACTACATTGCAAATCAAAACAATAAACCCTTTGCCGTTCTCAAAATAGTTGAAGATTATAGAGGAGTGAAATGGGTTGCTACTTACAATGGAGTATGGAAATGTGTGTGGAATGGAACCAAGTATGTACTTAGTAAAGCTATCCGTAAAATAAATCCAAAGAGCTTAAGTAGCATCAATTCCGAATTGATTTTTGCGGATAAAAAGGGAGTTTACGCTTTACAATTGCCCAAAAATACAATTCATAAGAAACAAGTAGGATTATTTGATTATGCTTCGATATCCTTTATCAAACAAATTGAGGCCTCAATATTTATTGGGACAATGGATGGGAAATTATACAAAACGGATGCTTCCTTTTCCAAATTCAAGTTGCTTTATGCTGCTCCTTCTCAAAATCCTTTTCCTTTAAAAGATATTGTATCCTATAAAGAACATTATTACTTGGGTATTGATGGAGGAGGAATTGTGATAGTTGATAAAAATTTCCAATTTTTAGAACAATACACCCATAATGATGACCAAGTAGAATCATTATCCAATAATAGTGTGTATGATCTTTTTGTTGACCAGCAAAATTTACTTTGGGTGGCCACTTATGGTGGGGGAATAAATTTTTTTAATTTCCAAAAAAGTAATTTTTCAATATTGAAACATCAAATTAATGACAAAAATAGTTTGTCAAATAATTATTGCCTTTCCTTTCTGGAGGTTGCTCCAAATTCTATATGGGTTGGTACCAATGAAGGAATTAGTATATGGAATAAAAGCAATAATACATGGAAATCTATAAATTCATTATCAACAAAATTTAGTGAATTTATCATTCTAAGCATGGCTTTGGATGGCGATACTGTATGGGTAAGTGCGTACAATCAAGGCTTATACAAAATAAATAAAAACACTTTAAAAATAACCCCTTATGTAGGTTCTGAAAATAGTAATACACTACATTTTAAAAAAATATTCAAAATATTCAAAGATTCCAATAATGCTATTTGGCTAGGGGGAGCGGATGAAAAGTTGGTACAAATTACAAATCAAGGCCAAATAAAAACATATACTATTAAAAATGTCAAAGACATACTCCAATCAAGATCAGGAACAATCTATGTTGGAAGTAAAGATGGCCTTTTTGCAATACTACCCAATTCAACAATTCCAAGTGCTGTAGACTTAAGTACTGAGTCGCCAAAAGCTGCTCATTATAGTATTACATCTTTGACAGAAAATGCAGCTGGAGAATTAGTTATTGGAACTAATGGTTCGGGAATTATCTTTTTTAATCCTACTACTTCTCAAAAAAGAGTGCTTACAACAAAAGAGCAATTGTCATCCAACTTGATTAAAAGTATCATAGAATTTCAGCCTAAACAGTATTGGGTAAGTACATCAAAAGGACTTACTTTGATTAAAGATCAAGGGCGTAAATTTCAAATTAGAAATTATTCTCTTGATGATGGTATTTCGAGTGCCGTTTTTAATACTAATGCTAAGCTGGCCTTGTCAAATGGAGAATTGCTTTTTGGAGGAGTGGATGGGATCACCTATTTTAATCCTAAAAATATTATTTCTCAAAAATATTTACCCAACATCGTTTTTGAAGAATTGGCCATCGATAATGAAGTTGTTAAAATTGGGTCGTCCCTTATGCCTCAACATATTAATGAAACACAACATTTGACGCTTCCATATCAACATAATTCTTTTGATATCAAATTTGTTGCTGTTTTATTTGGACTTTCTTCTAATGTAAAATATTCATGGATGTTAGAAGGGCTTAATTCTAAATGGTCAAATCCTTCCTCTCAAAGAATAGTTGAATATGAAAATTTAAGTTATGGGGATTATGTTTTTAAAGTAAAAGCTACGAATAAAGATGGCATTTGGTCTAAACCAAGAGAATTAAAAATTACGATACAAAGACCTTGGTGGGCTTCTTATATTGCTTTGTTTATTTATGGTGTTGTGATAATTATGTTGATTTATTTTGTAATATATTTTACAAAACTGATCGAAATTAAAAAAAATAAGGAGGAACAAGTAGCCATGCTAAATAATATTTCTCACGAGATTAAAACACCATTAAGCATTTTAATTTCTCAAATTGACAATGACCCAGACAAGAACAAAAGGAGTAATTTAGAGCCTATAATTGCGCGATTGAACAATCTGATTGAACAAATGCTCAACTTACATTTAGTTGTTTCCAGTTCTGAAATTTTAGAAAAAGTTGAAAAAATTAATATTATAACTTATTTTCAAAATTGCATTCATGAATTTCAACCCTTAATTGAAGATAAAAATTTGTCAGTTGAAATTAATGCGCAAAATAATGCTATTCAGTTTTGTTTTTGGAAAGAATCGTTAGATAAAATAGTTCAAAACTTGCTGTCTAATGCAATAAAGTATTCCAAACTCAATGGGAAAATAATAATTCATTTAGAAGTTACTTCAAAAGGTGATTTAGAATTTACTATCAAAGATCATGGAGTAGGAATTCCAACGAATCAACAGAAATATATCTTAAACCGTTATTTTAGAGCTAGTAACATCTTGAATAAACGAATTAATGGCTCTGGATTAGGATTAATGATCGTTAAAAATGTAATCGACAAAGTAAAAGGAGAGATATCCTTTGAAAGTATTGAAAACATAGGAACAACTTTTAAGGTAGTCTTGCCGAATCAGGAAGAGCTTTATGAAATGAATAGTTTAGAAGAGGAGGTTACTGCAGCACCTGAAATTGATCCAATTGAGTTGAGGGTGTTTAAGGATTATTGTATTTTAGTTGTAGAAGATAATGATTTGTTGCGGTCCAGTTTGGTGTCGTTATTAGAGCGTTTTTTTGTTGTTGAGCAAGCAGTAAATGGAAAAGAAGGGCTCGAAAAGGCATTATCAGTATATCCAAATCTGATCATAACCGATTATATGATGCCAGTTATGGATGGAATCACCATGTGCTCTATTATTAAGGAGGATATCAACTTAAATCATATTCCTATTTTCATGATGACCGCATTGCATGATACAGCTCATATGCAAGATACCATAGAGAGCGGTATAACAGAATATTTTGAGAAACCATTAAACAGTAATCTTTTGCTTGCCAAAATCAATAATGTGTTTCAATGGCAAAGTAAATTGAAAAAAAAATATTTACACGAAGGCGAAATATTACAATCGGATAGGTTTAAATCTAAAAAAGACTCCGATTTTATAGAAAAATTAGAGAAGATTGTATTGGATAAAATTATAGATGAAAACTTTTCACTTAATGATATTTGTATGATCATTGGCATGAGTAGAACTTCTCTTTACATGAAGTTAAAACGTCTTATTGATGTATCACCTCAAGATTTTATCATTATTACAAAATTACAATATGCCAAAAAACTATTGATTGAAGGTAACCATAACATAAAAGAAGCTGCTTTCTCCTGTGGTTTTTCAAATCCAAAATATTTTAGTACTTCCTTCAAAAAACAATTCGGAATCACTCCAACCGAGTTTGTGAAAAGTCTAGAAAAACTCAACTAAATCTATTTAATTTAAAAGGGTTTGTTTGCCTAAAAGTATAAAGCGTAGGGTGTATAATAGGTCGTTTAACCAAGATTTGCCTTAGGCTTTAGACTACACTTAAATGATTGAATAAAAACGGCCCCTATGTTCTTGCTTTACTAAAAGCAAAAAAGAATGTTTTTGATCAATAAAACACTCTTCAAAACAATTGAAATGAATTTGCAATATGTCGTAAAAAAATAGGAAAGTAGTTTAGGTATGATGTGTATTTTCAGATGCGATGTGAATCATGTAAATAGGTATTTTCTGTAATTTTAAAGAGTGTTATTTTAATTATAAGTAAACATTTGTAAGGAATAAGGTGAGTAAAAACGAATAGGATGGCTTTTTTTATGTTGTATTTTAGTTAATTATTACGATTTCGTGGCTGTAATGATTGTATGGTAAATTTGTGAAAATGCAATAAATATGCAGTCTATTCTATTAAAAAAGTAATAATAAATTGGAAAGATGGTACAGTTGTTAAATATTACATAATAAACAAGTGTTTGTTTTCAACTTTTTTTTGGTCTTTTCTTACAGTCTGACAATTATTGAACTTTTTATGATACTTAACAAACTCTAATGTTGAGTAGTGATGTTAATTTTGTGTAGAAACAAATAAAAATTAACATTTATGAAATCAGTTTATAAGTTATTATTTTTCATTTTACTTCCCTTATGTTCCTATTCTCAGTATACAATACAAGGGACTGTTCTAGATGAAACTGGAGCATCTTTGCCGGGGGCAAGTATTGTAGTAAAAGGAACCACAGTTGGAACTATTTCTGATATAGACGGTAAATTCTCTTTAAGGCTAAACCAAGACCAATCTCAGATTATTGTTTCTTTTGTAGGTTATAAAACTAAAACAGTTGATATAACCAATAAAAACCAAGACAAATTAAAAATTGTGTTAGTTTCTGAGACTGAGCAACTTCAAGAAGTTGTATTAATTGGTTATGGTTCTGTAAGTAAAAAAGACGTTACTGGGTCAGTGACTTCAGTAAATTTATTAGAATCCAATGTAAATCAAGCGCAAGGAATTGAGAATTTATTACAAGGAAGAGCAGCTGGGGTTGCTGTTTCTGCTCAAGGTTCTGAACCAACCTCGCCTATTAGTGTTCAAATTCGAGGGGTTAGTAGTTTAACCGGAAATACAGAACCATTGTATGTTGTTGATGGTATTATTATGGGATCGGTAGCTGATGGTGCAGGTAATCCACTTCAAGGCGGCAATAGCTATTTATCAGCTCAAAATGGATTAACAGGTATTAATCCAAGAGATATTGAGAGCATGCAGATTTTAAAAGACGCTTCTTCAACAGCAATTTATGGATCTAGAGGTGCCAATGGGGTTGTTTTAATTACTACCAAAAAAGGTAAAGCTGGAGCTACTAAATTTAATTATAACAGTAATGTTAAGATTGGAAATGTAGTCCGAAATATCGATGTGCTGAATGCACCCGAATATGCTTCTTATATAAATGCAGCCAGAGCTGAATTAGGTTTTAACCCTAATTTTATTGTAAATGGAAATAGTGTGACATCTGCAGCAGATGGAACTCCCTTACAAGGGATCAATTGGAGTGACGATATTTATCAATCCTCATTGAGTGTAAACCATCGTTTGTCGGTTTCAGGAGGAGGATCCGAAAACAATAATTATTATATAGCCGGGGGATACACTTCATCAGAAGGGGTTGTACCAAATGCTTTTTCAAATCAGGCCGATTTTTCATTGAATATGAATAATAAATTAAGCAACAAGCTTAAATTAACTACCAAATTGGCTTTTTCTTCTATTAAAAATTCTTCTTCAAAAGGTACCGAAAACTTAGGAGGAACCAATTCAAGTATGGTACGTCAAATTATTTCAGCAGCCCCTTTTGCAAGCTATAATGCAAATTATTTTGGAGATCCTACCAATCAAGATAATACAGTTGATGGGCCTAATGCTTGGATCAAAGATTATGATGATATAGGAAAAGAATTGCGTGGATTGGCTTCTTTTAATTTGGAATATTCATTTAATAGTGTTTTTAAATACAGATTATTGGTGGGTATGGATTATAGAAGGATTAAACGTCAAATTTGGTATGGTACAAGTATTTTACGTGGGGCACAGGTTAATGGTGAAGCAGGATTAAGTGAATATGAGCGTTTCAAAAGCAATATTGATAATACCTTAATGTTCAATAAAAAATTCAATGCTAATCACAGAATTGACGGAACAGTTGGGGTTGTAATGGATCAATCTAAGAAAAATCAAGTTACCTACCAAGCCTCAAATTTTGCTTTAAAGGATTTAAGAGCGGATGGAATTTCAACGGGACAAGTTTACTCACAATTAGGGTATCAAGATACACCCGAAGAGCTGTTGTCATTTTTAGGACGTTTCAATTATACTTTTAAAAACAAATACAATTTAACAGCAACGGTAAGATCGGATGGTTCTAGTAAATTTAGAGAAGGTAATAAATTTTCTACTTTCCCTGCATTTGCTGCGGCTTGGCAAATGCATAAAGAAAACTTTATGAAAGATTTTTCCAAATTAGATGAAGCCAAACTAAGAGTAAGTTGGGGTAAAACAGGTAATCAAGCCATCAATCCGTATCAGACTATTTCTCCCTATAGTTCAACAGCAAATCCCTATCCTGATAGCAATGGAGGCGGATTAACTTCATTAGTTCCTATTACTTTAGCAAACCCTGATTTGATTTGGGAAACAACCGATCAGTATGATGCAGGTTTGGATTTGTCCTTCTATAAAAAACGTTTGACCTTGAATTTTGATGTGTATTACAAAAATACTTCCGATTTGTTGCAAACAGTTTCAATTGGGCCATCAGCTGGTTTTGCCACAATTACTGCTAATCAAGGAGATATTATCAACAAAGGATTCGAGTTCTCTTTCTCAGGAGATATCATTCGTAACAAAGATTTTACTTGGAACGTATATGGTACGTTCTCACGAAATAAAAATCAATTGGCAAATTTAGGATTGCCACCTTCTCAATTTGGTACAAACACTTATGTAGCTTTTCTAGGAAGACAAATTTCAGGTGGTAATATTTTTAAAACACCGGCCAATATTTTTATTGAAGGAAAAGAGGCTGGATTGTTTTGGGGGTACCAAACCAAAGGAATTATTAAAACCAATGAAGATTTAGCCTCAGCAGCTAGTTTTGGGGGTATTGCTCCGAGATTAGGTGATGTTAATTTGGTAGATCAAAACGGGGATGGTGTAATTGATGAAACTGATAAAACCATTATTGGAAACCCTAATCCTGACTTCACATATGGCTTTGGGACCAACCTAACCTATAAAGATTTTACACTGAACATTTTCTTCAATGGTAAAGCAGGATTTGATGTAGCCAACGGGAATTTATTACGCGAAGCCTATGCTACCGGAAACCCAGATAATATTAGAAAAGAAGCCTATTATGGTGCTTGGTCTCCCACAAATCCAAATGGTAATTATCCAAGAATTGGTTATGATAATCAATTAGTGCAAGGTACAGGATTCACAGATCGAATCGTAGAGGATGCTTCATTTTTAAGATTAAGTAACATTACTATAGGGTATAGATTACCTATTAAAAGTAAAACCATAAGCGCTTTTGATGTTTCTATCGCAGCCAACAACTTATTTGTGTTAACAAAATATGATGGATATGATCCAGAAGTTAATAGTTTCAATTTTGATGCCTTGAGAACCGGATTGGATTGGCAATCTTTCCCAAATCAACGTTCTTTCTCTTTTGGACTAAATGTAACATTCTAATAAAAAAAATTATGAAAAATATATATGCAATAAAGGTCTTTATTTTACTTTGTCTTCCTTTCTTAATCACAAGTTGTGATGATAGTTTAGATGAAAAAGTTACTACATTTTATAATGCTGAACAGGTTTTTTCAACAGAAGCAGGAATTGAAACTGCTGTAAATGGAATGTATGCTTCTATGGCTTCGCCAGGGTATTATGGGTCTGGAATACACGGATTAATTAACCCTGTATCGGGCAGATTTTATTCTAATCAAACTGCGAGTAATGATGCAACTTCATTAAACTGTACTCCTGAAAATACTTATTTACCAAGATTGTGGAGTGATAGTTATACAGCAATTAATGTAATCAATAATTTGATTTATAATATCGAAAATAACAATGTTGACTTAAAAAATGAAGATGTAGCTTTGGGGCAAGCACATTTTTTAAGAGGGGTGGCTTATTTCGACTTAGTGCGTTATTTTGGTGGAATTCCATTACGTATAACACCTACAAATAATTCAAATTATAATTTGGCTAAAAGTTCTAGACAAGAGGTTTATGCACAAATCATCAAAGATTTTGAAATAGCAAAAGCCAAACTTCCTGAAAATGAATATTTTAAAGGAAGACCTCGCAAATGGGCGGCTTATGGATATTTAGCAAAAGTGTACATGACTTTAGCTGGTGCTGATGGTGGTGATGCCACTAATTGGCAAAAAGCTTACGATGAGTTACTTCCGGTAATTGGTAAATATAATTTAACACCAACCTATGCTGAATTATTTAAGCCTGGTAACGAAAATACGGTAGAATCTATTTTTGAAATTCAATACACTAATTTAGGCTCTGAAAGAAATTCAGATGTGATTCGATTATACACACCAAGTAATAGTACTTATGTGGCGCCAACGGTAACTACATTTGGAAGAATCAGGCCCAACAAAGAAGTTTTTGATAGTCATGTCACTAAATATCCTGGTGACCCAAGAATTGAGGCGACATTCATTTATGATAGTTATCCAAGATATCCTTCGGGAACACAAAAAATTTACCCTGCACAAAAAACAGGTAATTTTTCGTATGCCTATATCAAAAAATGGCTTGAACCAACTTATAATGGAACCACTACCATTAGAAACTCCATTGTTTTTAGATATGCTGACGTGTTATTGATGATGGCAGAAATCGAAAACGAATTAAGAGGCCCAAGTGCTGCTTATGCATTTGTAAATAAGGTATTAGAAAGAGCGCGAGATACAAATGGAGATGGTATAAGTGATGCTGTTCAACCCGCCAATTGGTCTGGATTAGATCAAGCTACTTTTAGAACTCGCATTTTGAAAGAAAGACAATACGAATTGTTGAGCGAAGGGCAAGACTGGTTTGATACTAGAAGAAGAGGATATCAATACTTTTTGAGCGAAATTGTGTATAACCACAATAATTATGCGCCAAATATATTGAACAAAGAATTTATTTATCCAGTAAGTGTAAAAAACATGCTATTACCTATTCCATCGGTAGAGTTATCAGGAAATCATGCCATGTCTTTTGCCGATCAAAACCCAGGCTACTAAAATTTCAATAAGAAAATAAACAAAATTATGAATCATTTCAATAAGCTAAATAAATTTTTACTTTCATTTTTAATGATAGGGAGTTTATCGCTTTCCTTTGCTCAATCGATTAAAAATGCTCCCTATTTAAATCCAAAACTTTCTGCTCAAGAAAGAGTGAATGATTTGATGAGTCGTATGACACTAGAGGAGAAAATTGCGCAAATGTGTCAGTATGTTGGTTTAGAACATATCAAAGAAAATGAAGGCAAACTAACGGCTGAACAAATAAAAAAAATGGATGACCGTGGTTTTTATCCAGGTTTTAAAGTAAGCGATATTGAAAATCTTATTAAAGATGGACAAATTGGATCCATGTTGCATGTAGTGACAGCAGAGGAAGCCAATTATATTCAAAGTTTAGCCATGAAATCCAAACTTAAGATTCCTGTTTTAATCGGAATTGATGCCATTCATGGAAACGGATTGTATAACGGAGCTACTATATATCCTAGCCCTATTTCTATGGCTGCTACTTTTGAGGACGCCTTAAATTATGATTGTGGAAAACAATCGGCAATTGAAATGCGCGCGACAGGATCACATTGGGCATTTACACCAAACATTGATGTGTTAAGAGAACCAAGATGGGGAAGAACAGGAGAAACTTACGGAGAAGATCCCTTCTTAGTTGGTAATATGGGAACAGAAATGATTAAAGGGTTTCAACAAGGCGATTTTACAGGAAACGAAAAAGTTATTGCTTGTGCCAAACACCTAATTGGTGGTGGTGAGTCAATCAATGGATTGAATTTAGCACCCACTGATGTTTCTGAACGCACCTTACTTGAAATGCATTTGCCTCCCTACAAAAAAGCGGTACAAGAAGGCAAAGTGTTTTCAGTAATGGCGGCTCATAATGAAATAAATGGCATACCGTCTCACATGGATAAGCATTTGATGACAGAAATCATGAGAGATCAATGGGGTTTTAAAGGCTTTTATGTAAGCGATTGGAATGATGTAGAACGAATCTTTTCAGTACATCATGTTGCCAAAGATTTCAAAGAAGCAGTATTGTTTTCTGTAGATGCCGGTTTGGACATGAACATGCACGGCCCTCTATTTGGCAAATATGTTTTGGAACTAGTAAATGAAGGAAAATTATCTGTAGACCGAGTTAATTTTGCTTGTGCCAAAATTTTGGAAGCCAAGTTTAAATTGGGTTTGTTTGAAAACCCATACGTCAACTTAAAAAACATTGACAAGAAAGTTTTCACAAAAGAACATCAAGCAACTGCATTAGAAGGAGCAAGAAAAGCCATCACATTATTAAAAAATGATGGTATTTTACCATTGCAGTCCCAATATAAAAAAATATTTGTGGTAGGACCTAATGCGAATAACCAAACCACTTTAGGAGATTGGGTTAAACCACAACCTGAAGATAGGGTAACTACCGTTTATGAAGGTTTGGCCGCATTGGCCAAGGCAAAAGGTCATGAAGTCTCTTATGTAGCAGTTAGCGAAAACTCTAAAAAAATAAGCGATAGTGAAATTTCGCAATCTGTAGAGGCTGCCAAACAATCCGATGTTGCGGTATTAGTTTTAGGAGAAAATTCTTTTCGCCATGATTGGGCCAATAAAACAACAGGAGAAAATATTGATCGTTCAACTTTGCAACTTTCTGGGAGACAGTTAGAATTGTTTAATGCCATCAAAAAAACAGGAAAACCAGTAGTTGTAGTATATGTAAGTGGAAGTTTAATTTCTGAACCCAACATTGAGAAAAATGCCAATGCGACAATTTTTGGTTGGGAAGCAGGAAGTTTTGCGGGCCAGGCCGTTGCAGAGGCTATATTTGGAGATCTTAACCCAGGTGGAAAATTACCGCTAACTTTTCCAAGAAGTGTCGGACAATTACAGATGGTTTACAATTACAAACCTTCACAATATTTTCATAAATACCACGATTTAGCAAAAACACCTTTATATCCATTTGGATATGGTTTGAGCTACACTTCTTTTGAAATATCAGCTCCTAAAGTAACGGGTACACTTTCCAATGATACAGATAGTGTTACGGTCAGTGTAGAAGTTAAAAACACCGGAAATGTTGCTGGAGACGAAGTAGTCCAACTGTATATTCACGACGAAATTAGTTCTGTAACACGCCCAGTTAAAGAACTCAAAGGATACCAAAGAGTACATTTAAAGGCAGGAGAATCTAAAACAGTTACTTTACAATTAAACGCTGAAAGTTTTGGCTTCTATGATTTGAACTTCAATTATGTAGTTGAACCTGGTGATTTTACCATTTTTGTTGGAAATTCATCGGATGATAAGAATTTGAAAAAAACAAATTTTACAGTTTCTCAAAAAATTAACTTAAAAAAATAAAGTATGGCCAATTTAATTCAAAGAGGCAAAGGATATGTTTGGGCATTACTAACAGTTGTTGGAATGTCATTGTCACCCTTTAATGGGTTTGCTCAAAAACCAAACATCATTTATATCATGTGCGATGATTTAACCATTCAATCGATAAGTGCATATGGCGGTATTTATAAAGACATTGCTCCTACACCAAATATCGATCGCTTGGCCAATGAAGGTATGAAATTTCAAGATGCCTTATGTACTAATGCTATCTGTGGCCCTAGTAGAGCTGCAATTTTAACAGGGAAGTATAGCCACGTTAATGGATTTTATAAAAATGAAAATGGAGGGCAGTTTAATGCAAATCAATGGACTTTCCCAATTGAATTCCAAAAACAAGGGTATCAAACAAGCTTATTTGGTAAATGGCATTTAGGCTCTAATCCCATAGGATTTGACGAGTATAAAATACATGCTGCTGCTGCTCAACAAGGATTGTATTGGAATCCATTATATAACCACAATGGAAAAGAAGTAAAAGAAAAAGGCTATTCTACCAATTTAGAAACGGGTTTTGCTTTGAAATGGCTAGAAAATGATCGCGATAAATCAAAACCCTTTATGATGGTTTTGCAATACAAAGCCCCTCATCGACCTTGGGAACCTGATACTAAATATGTCAACCTATGGGAAGATATCGAAATGCCATATCCTGCTACATTCAATGACGATTACAAAGGAAGAGAAAAAACAGCTGGAGATACTGAAATGACTATGGATCATTTCAGTAGAAGAGACATGAAAATGAAAACTCCAGAAGGATTAGTTGGGAAAGAAAAATTGAAATGGGAATTTTATGGCGCAAAAAACAATGAAATTGTGCAACCTGAAGGAATGTCAAAAGAAGAAGGTCGTAAATGGAGGTATCAAACCTATATCAAAGATTACCTAGCTTGCGTAAAATCGGTTGATGATAATATTGGAAAAGTATTAGACTATTTGGATAAAAATAATTTGACCGAAAATACTATGGTTGTTTTGACTTCGGATCAAGGTTTTTATTTAGGAGATCATGGTTTTTTTGATAAACGATTTATCTATGAAGAATCCTTAAGAATGCCCTTTTTAGTACGATACCCAAAAGTTGTAAAAGCAGGTACAGAATGCAATGATATTGTTTCTAATATTGATTTCGCACCTACCTTTTTAGATATAGCTGGACTTAAAACAACTGAAAAATTACAAGGCAAAAGTTTTAAAAAGGTTCTTGAAGGGCAAACGCCAAAAAATTGGAGACAATCCATGTACTATCATTATTATGAATTTCCATATTGGCATCATGTCCAACCTCATTATGGCATAAGAACTGACAAATATACTCTGGCACATTTTTACTACTCAATGGACGTTTGGGAATTATACGATTTAGAAAAAGACCCAAAACAATTGCATAACGTAATCAATGATCCAAAATATCAAAAAGTTGTTGTGGATTTAAAAGCAAAATTGAAAGGATTAATGAAACAATACAATAATGATAAATCATTGGCCGAATTCAGATCAATTACCGATAAAAATTTTGGTGCAATTATAGAACGATCTGATGACGAAGATGTCAATTCTATCTTAAACGAAAAAAAATAACACTTGCAGCTATTAAAAATAGGATAGCGGTAAATAAATATTAGATTCGAAAATGAAAAAGCTACTCTTTATAGTATTTCTAACATTTTTTGGTTGGAATACAATGTTCTCTCAGGATACTAAGAAAAAAAATATTCTTTTTATCGCAGTAGATGATTTGAAACCCTTACTAAACGCTTATGGGTACAAGGAAATGAAAACACCCAATTTTGATCGATTGGCCAAGAGTGGTGTGATTTTTCAAAATGCAGAAGTGCAGCAAGCGGTATGTGGTCCCTCAAGGGCAAGTGTAATGACAGGAACCTATCCGGATCGTTCTAAAGTTTGGGATTTGCATACGGATTTTAGAGAAGCTGCGCCTGAATTGATTTCTATGCCTGAGTATTTAATTTCACAAGGATATGAAACTTCAGCCATTGGAAAAATATACCATAAAGGATCAACCGCCCCAGGACATGACGGAAAAAGCTGGAGCATTCCTCATATTCAACCTGAAAATTTTGATCCTAAATACGGCGAGCCAGCTTTTGGCTATTATCAAAGTCAAGAAACCAAAAACCAAATGGTGACTTTGATGAAAGAGGCCGCTGATAAAGGAATGAATAAACCAATGGCACAACGTAATTATGCCTTCAAAAGGCTAAAACCAAGTACTGAAAGCGCTGACGTTTCAGATGAAGCTTACCAAGATGGAATTTATACAGTTGCTGCTCTAAAACAATTACAAACGCTTTCTAAAGGTTCCAAACCATTTTTTTTAGCAGTTGGCTTTCAACGTCCCCACTTACCTTTTGTAGCGCCAAAAAAATATTGGGATTTGTATAATAGAAACGCAATAAAACTAGCCGAAAATCAAAACCTTATTGATGGAGCGCCCAATTTTGCCTACCATTCTTTTGGTGAATTAAGAGCTTTTTCAGATATAGATGATGATTTGAAAATAGGAGACCGTATACCCGAAGATAAACAACGCGAATTGATTCATGGCTATATGGCAAGTATATCCTATATTGATGCACAATTAGGAAAATTGTTAGATGAATTGGACAGATTGAATTTGACGAACAATACCGTTATTGTGCTTTGGGGTGATCACGGATATCATCTAGGTGACCATACTTTATGGAACAAACATTCCAATTTCGAACAAGCTACTCGAATTCCATTTATGTTTTCAGGTCCTGGAATTGCAAAAGATGTCAAAGTGAGCAATCCCGTTGAATTAGTTGATGTTTTTCCAACATTGTTTGAATTATGTAATGTCTCTCCTTCTGCTCAAATGGACGGGAAATCTTTGGTTACCTTACTGGATAGTAATCCTAAAAATAATATTGATGCCACTTTTGCTTTGAGCCAATTTCCAAGACAGGGTGATAAAATGGGATATACCATTCGTACGGACAAATATCGATACACAGAATGGCATGCAAACAAATACAACACAGAAAAACCCTACGATAAAGCTAATGTAGTAGCAGTAGAATTATACGATTTTGAAAAAGACCCCACAGAACAAAAAAACCATGCTCAAGAGGCAAGTTATGCATCTTTAGTTAAAGAGTTGCAATCCAAATTGGAAGGTAAATTAAATGCTATCAATAAAAGAAATATTTATAAAACGCATCCATCTACCAAAAAAGGAGGGAATAATGAAGAAGAAGGTGAAGGAGAGAAAAAAGAACCTGCTGTGAAAAAAAATGGAGGTAAAAAAGGTAAAAACAAAAATGCAGAAGGATTTACGAAATCTGATTTTAACAACTAAATACCTCTAAACATAGTAAAGCAATAAGTCGCTTTTAAACCCTACAACTAAAACTGTTTAGGTGTTTCTCTATCTAAAAACCTTAATTAATTTTAAAGTATAAACCAATGAAGAATTCAATAGTAAAGTTGTTGATTTTCGCAGTAACCAATTTAATAATCAGTACCACATTTGCTCAAAAGAAACCTAATGTTCTTTTTATAATAGTGGATGATTTTGGATATCATGATATAAGCAAAAATGGTTCAAAAGTGTATCAAACCCCTAATATTGACAATTTAGCTGATAATGCCTTTACTTTTCAAAATGCCTATGCTAGTTATCCTCGATGTGTACCTTCTCGTTATGGAATAATGACAGGGACCTATCCTGTAAACGAAGATCATGGCGATTTGAGTACAATTCCAGATACTAAAAATTTTATAAAACAATTTAAAGCCCAAGGCTATCATTCTTTTTATGTTGGAAAATGGCATTTAGGTTCAGAAGGGAGTAGTCCAACAGGTATTGGTTTTGATGAATCTTTTGCGGCTGGGGATGCTGGAGGAACAGATACTCACTTTTATCCGTTCAATCTTAAAAGAGTACCTGGCTCAAAAGGAGAAAAAGCACCTATTGAAGATGTTCAAAACTACGCAAAAGAGGGTGATTATTTATCGGATGTTTTGACCAAACGAACTATTGAATACATAAAAGCCACCAAAAAAGGAACGCCCTTTATTGGAGTGCTAGCTTATTATGCCGTTCACACTCCAATTGAAGCCAAAAAGGCAGACCAAGAGCGTAACAAAGCTGAAATTAGCAAAATTGATTTTGGGACTACTCCTGAATATGTAAAAGAAGGAAATGCCGAAACTAAAATGCGTCAAGATGATGCTGATTATGCTGGAATGGTTGAAAATACCGATGAAAATATTGGTAAATTAATCCAAGAATTAAAAAAGAATGGATTATATGATAATACCATCATCGTTTTAACTTCCGATCATGGCGGCTTGTCTACTCGTGGAGGAAAAAGAAAATTAGCGACAACCAATGCTCCATTGCGTGCAGGGAAAGGTTGGATCTATGAAGGAGGAATCAAAGTCCCTTTTATGATTCATATGCCTAATCAAGCAAAGGCCATTTTAGACACAGAATCCATCGTTTTAGGAATGGATATTTTCCCTACGCTAGTAGATTTGGCTTTGGATAAACAAATCGAAGGGATTGATGGCAAAAGTTTGAAAAACGTAATCAATAAAAAAGAAGTCTGGAATAATCGCACAGTATATTGGAATTCCTACAAAGCAAGACCAACTCAAACAGGCGATCATAAAACGTCTGCCATTCGAGTAGGTGATTATAAATTGCTACATTTTGTAGAGACAGATAAAGTGGAATTGTACAATGTTAAAGAAGATGTTTCAGAAAAAAATGATTTAGCCGCTTCCATGCCAGAGAAAAAAACGGAAATGCTTGCACAATTAAATCAATGGAAGAAAAAGTATAACGTTACCATGAAGCCCAATAAAAAAGACACTTCTGAATTGACCCCTAAACAATTAGAAAAAAAGGCAAATCGTAAAGCGAGTAAAAATTAATACTATAACATTGTAAATCACAGTAAAGGGTACTTTTAAACAGTACAGAAAACAAAATAGGGGAAAAATCAGCAAATGACATAAGTTGTTTTGCAAAGCATTGTAAGAGAAATTACTTTTTTATGCGACTTATTTTGTTAATTACACAAGAGCTATCTTCTCAGGGTTTTACATGCAGTTTAAATGCTAAAATGCTCTAGATCTTGGTTTTAAGCAGTGATTGGATAACGGTTCTTGGAGAAGTGATGCTTCGTAAAAGGAGCTAGTAGCCCAAATGAATCCCGATGTTTTGTAATACCCTAGTGGTACTCAAGCCAATTATTGAGTTGGGTGTAGGGAATGTCAATAAAAATGTTGCTGTTTTGTATTTCTATATTTTCAAAGAAAACATTGCAATAGAAGCAGATTTTTTTTCTTACACCTTCAGTTTTGACAGTTCATGTACAATCTTGGTTCAAACCAAGGAGATAATTCATCAACAGTTGCATGTTGTCTTTTTACTTTCAGGTTGGTATTTTTTAAAATTGAAAAGGATCTAGTAAGTCAATTTTTCAAAGCAATAATAAATGATGTATTAAAAAGGAATTGATGTTCGAAAATGCATAGTATAACTATAAAATTTATACCAAGATGTTTTTAAGGAAACTAACTATTTCGTATGTTTTAGTGTTATTGCTATCCACTGCAATCCATCCACTTGTTGCAAAAAATAAACTGACCGTATTGTCATTGCAAGATAGCAGCAAAGTATATAAAAAGTTATTAATCGGCGCAACTTTATCTTGTGCAGATTTATATACTTCAAAAGGAAAACTTTTCCTCAAAGATTTTAAGTATGTAACAACCGCTAATGATGCCAAACAAACCATCGTACACCCAAAACCAGGAGTTTGGAAATGGGAGCAGGTAGACGAAGTAGTTGCATTTGCTAAGAAAAACAATTTAAAAGTCAGACTTCATGGACCCATTAGCCCTCAAGCTTCCAAATGGATTAAGGAAGATAACCGAACCCCCAAAGAGTTAGAACAAAATTTAGAAGAATATGCTACTGCGTTTGCACAACGATTCAATAAAGAGCCCAATGTAAAATACATGGACGTAGTCAATGAAACCATATTGGCAGATGGGAGTTGGTTTGGACCCAAACCAGGAACTGATAGCTGGGAAAATCCATGGTTAGCCATGGGTTTAGATCCAAAAGGCTTTCCAAAATATATCGTCAAAGCATTTGAAATCGCTACAAAATACGCTACCAATATTCACTTAGTTTACAATCAAAATGTGGGCTTAGAAGAACCTATGTGGAATAAAGTCAAAGAAACGGTTTTGTATTTGCGATCCAAAGGATTGAGAGTTGATGGAATTGGTTGGCAAGCGCATTTGTTATTAGGCGCTAAACGGGTAGATTTTGTTGATAATATTGATGCTTCCATGGTAAAACTAGCCAACTTAATAGATTGGGCCCATCAAAATAAGCTTGCTTTTCATGTCACCGAATTGGATTATGTGGTAAAAAATAAAAAAGATATCCCCTCCGAACGAGAAATTCAAAAAATGGTGTACCAAAAGCTTATTGCAGTACTTCAGGAAAAAAGCAAAACAGGAACAGTTACTTTAAATCTTTGGGATTTGGACGAACGTAAAAATAGTAGTGGCTATTTTCAATCCATTTATGATTCGAAATTGCAACCCATTCCTGCATTTAGTGTTGTAAAAGCCGCAATAGAATACAATAAATAAGCACAAAGAAATGAGTAAAATAAGCACAAGATTTGTATCGAAAATTACCATGCTTCAAAAAGTTTACCACGCTCTTCCAAAAGTAGGTAGTAATCATTTTTGGGTGTTCTTTTGTATAATGGGTATGCACTGTAGCTCGTTAGCACAAGAAATTCCGGCGGGTGGCGTGGATCAAATCGATACTTCAAAACTCAAATTTCTAAAACTTAACAAAGAAGAAGGCACGCTTACGGTAGACTCCAAAAGTCCTACGGTTTTGATTACAGCCATAACTATAAAGCAGCCCAAATTTGTCTACAATTTAGGAATTACTATTCCCTTGAGGGCTAAAAAAATTGAAACGAACCAACCCTTGCTTCTTGTTTTCGAAGCCAGAACAGTAGAGTCGAGTTTAGAAACTGCCGAAGCGAAAGTCAATTGGGTTTTCAAGCAAACAAAGTCAAACAGTCCGAAGGATATTGTTGAAAATTCTGTGAGTTTGTCTTCAAAATGGCAAACGTATTATGTTCCTTTTCAAGCGTTACATACCTCTATTGGCGAAGCTATTTTGCAAATGCGTTTTGGATACACTCCTCAAAAATTTGAATTGCGAAACCTACATTTCATAGCCTATCCTAAAACATTTAATTTTAATAATTTACCCAAAACCAAAATAACTTATCCAGGAATGGAAGCAATTGCTCCCTGGCGAAGCGAAGCCCAACAGAGAATTGAAAAAATTAGAAAAGGGGATTTTAGTATTACATT
This sequence comes from Flavobacterium sp. RSSA_27, assembly GCF_051547125.1. NCBI lineage: Bacteria > Pseudomonadati > Bacteroidota > Flavobacteriia > Flavobacteriales > Flavobacteriaceae > Flavobacterium > Flavobacterium sp. RSSA_27. The sequence continues at coordinate 187,803 of NZ_JBPTTN010000003.1, read as the reverse complement.
CACTAAAAACGGAAAAGCAGTAACTAATGCAAAAGGCGAATTGCATCTGGTACAACATTATTTTCCTTTTGGTGCGGCACTTCATGCTGATGATATCGTTAACAATCCAAAGCATTTGGACTATTTTAAAAAGTTGTTTTCGATAGCTGTTTTTGAAAACGATTTGAAAGCCAAGCGATGGATACGTGAAAAAAACAGACCTATTACCTTGCAAGCGATTTCTATTTTGAACCAAAACGGAATCAAAGTAAAAGGACATGTGTTGTTATGGCCAGGTTTTAATTATTTGCCTACTGTGTATGCCGATAATCAAAATGATCCAAAGAAGATTCGCAACATGGTTGACCAACATGTAACGAGTATTTTAAATGCAACCAAAGGAAGTATTTCGCATTGGGATGTACTAAATGAAGTATATACCAACAAGGATCTTCAAAAAATTACCGGATCAGATGAAATTCTTTTTGATGCCTTCAAAAAAGCCAAACAATTGGATCCAAATGCAAAACGATTTATTAATGAATATGGAATTATTAGTGGTGGAGGAATCAATAGTGCCAAACAACAATGGTATCATGACTTTATTAAAACTATTGACAAAAATACCCATAATTTGGTGGATGGAATTGGAATGCAAAGTCATATTGGAAGCGACTTAACCCCTCCAGAAAAAGTTATTGAAATCTTAGATTATTTTAGTGATTTGAAAAAAAATATCAGTATTTCTGAGTTTACTTTAGACCTACTCGATGATGATTTAAAAGCACAATATACTACCGACTTTGTGACTGCCGCATTTAGCCATCCTTCAGTTACCGAGTTTTTGTTTTGGGGTTATTATGAACCCAATAACCCCAAAGCCGGTTTGTATGACAAAAATTTTAAATTGACCAAAATGGGACAGGCATTCGATGATTTAATTCATAAAAAATGGACTACCACAATCTCTTTCAATAGCCTCAATAACGGAATCCTTACTGGTACTGCTTTTTTTGGTACCTATGAATATACTATAGCCATTGATGGAAAAACCTATAAGGGCATTTTGGAATGGCATCCCAACTCTAGTAAAACTTTTAATATAGAACTCCAATGAGAAAAGCGCTAACAGTATTGTTTTTTTTGGCACTCTTAGGAATAAGTAACGCTCAAGTAAAAACACCTCCTAATATAGTTTGGATTGTATGTGAGGATATTAGCCCAACCTTATCCATGTATGGAGATAGCACCGCCAAAACGCCTAATTTAGATGCTTTGGCTTCGCAGGCTATTGTCTATAGTAATGCCTTTGCAACGACTGGAGTATGTGGACCAAGTCGATCGGCAATTATTACTGGAATGTTGCCAACCTCAATTGGAACCCAACATTTCAGAACAGGAAATGATGTCATGTCTTGGGGTAAAAGAACCTATCAAGAAAAGGCCAGTAAAGGGGAAGGCGATACTAAAAATGATGTGCTGGATGTACAGCATAAAAATGTTAGAGAATACTCGGCAGTAATACCCGAAAACATCAAATGTTTTACAGAATATTTACGCGCTGCGGGTTATTATTGTACCAATAATCAAAAAACAGACTATCAATTTGCCGCCCCACTTTCAGCTTGGGATGAAAATGACCCCAAAGCCCATTGGCGTAATGCCCCAAAAGGGAAACCATTTTTTTCAGTATTTAATATTGGGGACACACACGAAAGTCGTTTGTGGTTAAATAATAATTTGCCACTGACCGTAGATCCCGCTAAAGTTCCCGTGCCACCCTACTTAGTAGACAACCCAATTGCTCGAAAAGACATTGCCCGTCATTATAGCAATATCGAAGTAATGGATCAAAAAGTTGGTGAAATTATAGAACAACTCAAAAAAGATGGATTGTATGAATCGACAATACTCTTCTTTTATAGCGATCATGGTGGTCCTTTACCTCATCAAAAAAGAGAAGTGTATGAATATGGTTTACGCGCTCCGCTAATGATAAAATTGGCAGGCAATGCCACAAAGCAAGTGACCAATCGTTTGGTTTCCTATACTGATTTGGGCCCCACCGTATTGAGCTTAGCCAATATTCAGCCACCCAAAGACATTGATGGAATGGCGTTTCTAGGAAAGTATGAAGCGGCTCCCAGAAAATATGTATTTGGAACTTCAGATCGATTTGATGAATTTACGGATAGAATCCGCACGGTTCGCAATGAGAATTTTTTATATGTCAAAAATTACCACCCGGAGTGGACCAAATACAAAGATGTAAATTATCGCAAAAAAGTGCCAATGATGAATGACATGCTGGCCCTTAGGGATCAAAATAAATTAAATGCTATTCAAATGTCATGGTTTCAAACCAAAGAAAAAGAAGAACTATATGCTATTAAAAAAGACCCCAATAGTTTGGTCAATCTAGCCAATGATCCTGCTTATAGTAAGGAACTTCAGGAATTAAGAACACAATGCCAAATGCAATTTGAACACAAAAAAGATTATGGCACTATCCCTGAAAGCGACTTGATTCTGCAAATGTGGCCCAATAATGTACAGCCCAAAACCGCATCGCCCAATTTTGAAAGAAAACAAAACCACATGGCACTCGCTTGCACCACCAAAGGGGCTTCATTGTCTTATATTATTTCGGATACCAAAGACAAAAAATGGAATTTGAATAGCCCATGGCTTTTATATACAAAACCTATTGCATTACAACCGGGTAAGTTTATCTATGTTATTGCTAACAGAATTGGCTATCAGGACAGTGAAATGGTTGTATTTGAATTGTAAAAAAAATACAGTTAGATTGTAAATAGTGCTTTTTGAATAAAAACCACCTTTTTTTAAAGAACCTCTTCATATTTAGAAGATTTAGTGGTATAATAAGACGAATGAAGACAATAATATAGAAAAAATGGAAATCGATTTTTTAGGTTTTTTGGGATTGTTTTCAAACCATTCTTGATAATTTTTATACCCTTACAGAAGAATTTATATATAAATTTACTTAATAAAAAATGATGTAAAATAGTGATTTTAAATGAATTGCTTTAAAATTTATAAGTTATGTTGAAAAAAATAAGAAAACCTCTATTGCTTGTAGCACTTTTGTTATTTAGCTTTTCTGCTTGCGATATCCAAGATGATGCTACTTCTGCCAATCAAATTGGTGAAGTCAATTTTTCAGTAGAAGATTTAATTGAAGTTGAAGGCGCTACGATTCCTGTTAAAATAAATATGGGAATTAGTAATTATTACCATGCCAAAGGTGAGGTTAAAATAGAAATTACAGGTGGCGTTTATGGACAAGATTATATTTCAAGTACGGGTAGTAATACCTTTACTACTGCAATTAATGCAGGACAATTAGTGTCCAATTTTTCCATTTCTCCGGTTAATGATACTGAAGTAGAACAAAGTGTGGTTTTGACCATAAAAATAACCGAAGTTACTGGAGGACTAACACTGGGGGAAAAGAATTCGGTTACCCTGAAACTTATAGATGATGATAACCCCTTAGTAGGAATTGTTTCTTTCGAAAAAGAAACGGCTTCCATTAAAGAAAATGATGCTGTGGCAACCCCAATGAATTTTGTCTTTACACAAGCTTCAACTTTTGGAGGGACAATCGCTGTACAAGCTACTGGTACTGCGGTCTATGGTACAGATTACACTATTGAAGGTGCTTCTTCAGCAACTTTTAATGTAACGGTTCCTGCTAAAGCAAACGCTGCTAGTTTCAAAATTGTACCTATAAACAATACGGCATTTGCACCTGATAAAACCATTATTTTTACGATTACTGGAGTAACCGGTGGATTAGAATTCAAATCGCCATTTGTATCAACGGTCACTATTGTGAATGACGACGCTTCGCCAAATGCGCTGATTTCTTTTGATCCAACCAATCCAGCAACTGTAAACGAAAATGCAGGTACGGTCACACTTAAATTCCTAGTTTCAGGAACGGTGACTTCAGCTGGAACTGTAGAACTTAATTTAGCAAGCGGCTCTACAGCCAGTGGAGATGATTTTAAATTGAACAGCCCTTCTTCAACTTTGCCTTATGTATTAAATGTTCCAGTAGGGGCTACATCGGCAACTGTAACATTACCTATGATTGTTGTGGACGATCCTACGTATGAAGGCAATGAAAAAGCAATTCTTTCCCTTGCCAATACTTCAGGAGGTATTAGTTTAAACAGTGGTAATTTGCAATACACTTTCGATATTTTAGATAATGATGCAGATCCTAATGCCTTTAGTTATGTAGAAACTTTCGAGTATGGAGCTTCAAATGCTAATAATACTTACTTAACGGCACCAAAACCTGCTGGGCTTGGTTTTAAAATATTAGCAACTGGGCAGGATGCAGCTGTAACGGCCAAAGATGCTGAAATTTTAAAAATGAATAATGGAGTTGATTTTTATACTAATATTAATGATGTAAAAGGTAAATCTGATAATGGAATTAATGTTTTTTATAACGCAACAGCAACTGGACCAGGATTTGGAGTCGCTAATCAAGTATTGGTTTCACCATTAATGAACGGGTCTGGTAATATGAGTGTTAGTATTGATTTGAGCAGTGTAAGTGCATTTCCTCAAAATAAATCAATAGTGACATTCTACTGGTCTCAAACGTATACAGGTGGCGAATTTAACGAAGCCGATTGGAATGTGATGGGTACAGAAAATTATAGTACTGTTGGGCCTCCAGCTGAGTTTAAAAGAAAACTTATGAGTATAAGTCCAACAGCACCTTTTTATGTAGCTATTAGAGTTAACCAAACCGTAACAGCAGCTGACTATCGTTTCCGTTGGCGTTTTGACAACATTCAGGTGAAAAAAGCAAATTAATTTTAATGTTTGGTTTTTCTTCAAACCATTACTAAGTGAACCTCACTTAGTAATGGTTTTTTTTATTCCTTTTTCTAAAATAGTTCGAGTCTATACTGCCAAACAATCCAAACAAAAACCCCAAAGTGCATCACGCACACAATAAACTTAAGAAAACTAGAAGCTAAAAACCCAATAAAGGAGCCTGTAGCGGCTTTTAATGCGCGATTGTGATCTTTGGCGTCGTAGATCATTTCACCAATAAAAGCACCAACAAAAGGACCAATAAGGAATCCAAAAGGAATGGGCGCCAATAATCCAACTACCAAACCAATATTCGTTCCCCAAATGCCATACGAACTGCCTCCAAATTTTTTGGTTCCCTTGGCGGGGATGACATAATCTAAAACGGTTAAAAGAAGCGTAATCACTAAGCTTATTCCCAAAATCCAATAATTCATCGGAATAGCATCGGTGCAGTACACTAAAAGTAAACCTATACAACTCAAACTAGGTCCAGGTAAGACGGGCAAAAAGCTGCCCAAAACTCCTAGAATAACAAATAGCAGTCCGACTCCCAAAAGCAGTATGTCCATATATTTATTTTTAGTAATTTTGAAAGTAAATTGTAGTGTTTTAGTCCGATCTAACTATGAACAAAGACCTTTTTTCAACTTGTATAGGGTTTGGTTTATGCCTCTTTTTCTCTTTGCTTTGTCATGGACAATCGCAAAACGAGAAAACTCAAGATGACCTTTTAAAAGAAAAATTGTCAATTCAATATAAGACTAAAGTACTAAATTTTAACTTAAAAGAATTTGATGCTTTGTTTTTTGAATTTTTTACCAAGAAAGAAGACCCAAATATACTGTTGTCCAAAGAAGCGTTTTATAGCTATACGGTTCAAATTGCTTTATTTTCAGACCGATTGAAAGCGCTGTATCCGGATCAAAAAGCCATTGCTGAAGAGAATAAAAAGAAATGGATGTCGGAACGATACGAAGATTATCTCCAATCCAAACCAAATAAAAAATAATAAGTGTATTTTTATCCCAAAATAAGTCCAATCCAAAAAACTCTGCTTTGAGTAAAAGTTATTGCTATTTATTGCTGCTGATGTTCGCCTCTTGTCAATACTTTGAGAAGCAAGTTCCCTCTGAAAAGGAATTGCTGCAAAAAGAATTGAAGTCCATCAATTGGAAAGAAGTTGACGAATATCCCTCTTTGGTAGATTGTGAAAGCTTGACCGACAAGAAGCAACAACAACAATGCTTTTTTGAGCGATTGACACAATTGATTCAAGAAAAATTAAGCGTAGATACCTTGGCGGTGCTGTATCCAGAGCTGGATACCATCGAAGTTAAAGTCACTGTTTATCCCAATTCGACATTGAAATTTGAACCCCAATTTCCCAAAGATTCTGTGGCTTATGATACCATCAAAATCGATAGTATTCTTCGCGCCCGTTTGGTTGATTTTCCTAAAGTAAATCCCGCCATTAAACGCGGAATTCCTGTAAAAACACAATTTATCTTACCAGTAATTCTAAAAGTAGAATAATTTTTGATTTTTACTAATGATTTTTTTGCCACGAATTTCAAGAAAGTGGAAAAACTTTCACGGCAGCTTGGCTAACTTTGTTTACCGCTGATTCGCTGATTTTCAAAGATTAAAAAAAGTGTTAGATAGAATTGCACGGATTTAACAGGTTTTAAAAAGAGTTAGATAGAATTCACAAATGAACACTGAATTAATATACTTTTGAAAAAATAATTCAATAAAATAATAAAATTTAAAGACTAATTCGTGAATTCGTGGCTAAACACGTCTTTTATATGGTAATCTAAAATCGTCTCCCTTTCCATTCGTAAGAACCAAAAACAGCATACAAAGCTACACTAGTACTAAAAAAAGGATAGAGCAAGCTACTGGCTAACACATAGCGCATTTTGGAAGGTCTCAAAAAACGATGGGTGGTGTAGAGCAAAACCGAATCGACTATAAATTTCGCTAGCCAAAGCATTGCGAAATAGAGAAACGGAATCCAACCCCAAAAGCCTGCTACTAATCCCAAAATCAAGCTAAGATTGCCTGCAAAAACTACTAGGCCTAATCCTATCCCAAACCGACTTTGGTAGGAGCTGGTTTTCGAAGCCCAACGCACGCGCTGGTGAAACAAGGCTTTCCAGCTATCCGTGGGTTGTGTTCGGACAATCGTGTCTTTCGATTTTAAATAATGTACTTTTTCTGGACATTGCGCTATGGCTTTTTGCAGCAAAAACACATCATCGCCACTGGCTATTTTGTCATTGCCAGCAAAACCATTCAACTTTTGAAAAAGAGATTTTGTATAAGCAAAATTGGCACCATTGCACATAAAGCCTTTGTTAATGCCAAAACTTCCAATGGTAGCGCCTTGTAAACTCGTCAAATCCAATTGCTGAAAATGATGTAAAAACGAAGGCTTGCACTCATAAGTAACCGCCCCAGCAATCATTTCGACCGTATGATTTTGAATAAAAGCATCCATCTTGAGCAACCAATTTTCGGGAACAATACAATCGGCATCGGTGGTGACTATCCACTCGTTGTTGGCCAAAGGAACTCCCGTGGTAATGGCGTCTTTTTTAGGCGAATTCGATTGTCGAATAATGTTGGTTAGGGTAATTTGAAATTTGAAATTTGGAATTTGGAATTTTTCTTCCGATGCATCATCAATCAATAGCACTTCAAATAAATCCGTTGGATACTTGAGTTTGGCAATACTTTCTAGTAAAATCGGCAAATTTTCGGCTTCATTCCGAAAAGGCACTAAAATAGAAAAGGTAGTTTTTGGAGCTACCTCTTTTTTGTTATACAAGGACACTTTGGTATAACCATAAATGAGCCAACTTATAGTCAGCACATAAACGATTGCTATGCCGAGTAAAACAAAAATCATTGTTTTTCTTTGATATTAATGTTTCCATCTTCGAAGGCTAAGGGGCTTTTAAATTTCAAAACGAAATAACTTCCAATGGCTACTGGTAATACTACATTCAAAAACCACATCAAAGTCGAAATGAAAACCACAATCCACTCGTTAACGCCCAAAATTCCAAAGAAAAAAACCGCCACACTTCCTTTTACCGCAAAATCCAAAAACTGAAAAGTAGGCAAAGACGAAGCCAGAAAATAGACCGAAGCAATCGCAGCCATCATTGTTAAATAGGGTAAATCTACATCAAAAGCCAAAAACAAAAAATAGTATTGATGCGAGAATACCAAGTAGCGACACGTACCTAACAGTATGTTTTTTTGATGAATCGCTTTGGGAATCTCATTGATTTTGTGAAGTAGTTTTTCGATAGAATAGCCTTTGATGTTGATTTTCTTTGAAAAAAATACAATCAGTACGACTAACAAAAGCCCTCCAAAGAGCAACAGCACGGTTTTGGGTTTGATAATGGCGAAAATGGCATTGAAATACAACAAACCAAAAATCCCAAAAAAGATGCTCAATAGCATTTGGATTCCGTTGCAAATCAGATTCAAAAAGATGATTTTTTTGGTTGATTTCTTATCAAAATACAAGGCTTTTCCAGCATATTCACCTACGCCATTTGGAGTAAACAAACCCGCAGTCAAAGCAGCCAACACTTGTTTGGTGGATTCGCCTACCGAAATAGGATACAAAAAACAGACTAAGTTTTGCCATTTCAAAATTTCGAAATAGCGATTCAAGACACTAAACGAGAGAATGAAAAGAATGCCTCCCACGGATTGATTCTTGCGAAACAACTTGATAAACTTCTCCCAATCGAGTTGGTCATTATTGGCGAGTTGGTTGTAGATAAAATAAAACGCTCCCCCTACAATCAAAAGTTTGACTAGAAGTACAAGGAATTGTTTAGTTTTGTGTGGAATTGAAATCATCTGCCCTTAATCCGCCGTGGCGTGGAATTATTGTGAGTAAATTATTTTGCAAAGAAACAACAAACTTTGTATTGCAAACCGTAAACTTGAAACTAAAAAAATTGTCAAACGAACGCATCATATTAGGCATCGACCCAGGAACTACCATTATGGGGTTTGGATTGATTCGGGTTATCAATAAAAAAATGGAATTTATTCAGCTCAATGAATTGATTTTATCCAAATACGACAACCATTACCAAAAATTGAAAGTCATTTTCGAGCGCACCATTGAGCTAATCGAAACGCACCATCCCGACGAAATCGCGATTGAAGCGCCTTTCTTTGGTAAAAACGTACAATCGATGTTGAAGTTAGGGCGTGCGCAAGGTGTGGCGATGGCTGCTGGACTTTCCAGAGATATTCCCATTACCGAATACGAACCCAAAAAGATAAAAATGGCCATCACCGGCAACGGAAATGCCAGCAAAGAACAAGTAGCCAAAATGCTGCAACAACTTTTGGGACTAAAAGAATTACCTAAAAACCTCGACTCAACCGATGGTTTGGCTGCGGCAGTTTGTCATTTCTTCAATTCTGGAAAAACAATCGGAGAAAAAAGCTATTCAGGTTGGGATGCTTTCGTGAAGAATAATGAAGATAGGATAAAGAAGTAGTGGTCAGTGTTCAGTTTTTAGTGATCAGGCATTAATAACCTAAAAAAGGTGTTCAGTGTTCAGGTTTTAGTGTTCAGGTGGTGTAATGTAAAATAATAGTGATTCGTTTTTAAGTGTTCATTTAAGGTAATTAGTTAGAAAAAACAGATGAAATTTCAAGATTTATTAAGTTATAAAAAAGGGTTTGATGTTGCTATGGCCGTTTTTGAATTATCGAAAAGTTTTCCAAAAGAAGAAACCTATTCTTTAACTGATCAAATCAGAAGAAGTTCGAGAAGTGTAACAATTACAATTGCTGAAGCCTATAGAAAAAGAGAATATCCTAAGTATTTTCATAGCAAATTGACCGATGCTGATGCCGAAAATTCTGAGACACAAGGCTGGTTGGAATATGCATTAGCTTGCAAGTATATAACAATAGAGTCGTTTACTAGTTTAACTGAAAGTTCCAAAGAAGTTGGAAGATTGATAAATTATATGATACTAAATCCAGAAAAATTTGGAGTGAAAAAGGAGTAATCAGTGTTCAGTTTTTAGTATTCAGTTTATTCACTTAATATTATTTACCGGATACTAACCACTTTTTCTGACCACTGATTACTAAATACTGACCACTGAACACTAAATCTATGAGCGGCATCTACATTCACATTCCTTTTTGCAAACAAGCGTGTCACTATTGTGATTTTCATTTTTCGACTTCGATGAAGAAAAAAGAGGAGATGGTTTTGGCTATTGCGAAAGAATTGCAAATGCGTAAAAGTGAGCTTCTCGACTGCGCTCGAAGTGACAAAAATGATGCTGAATTCTCGGAAGTGGAAACCATTTATTTTGGAGGAGGAACGCCGAGCAGATTGCAGATTGCAGATTTGAAATTGCAGATAGATACAATTTATGAGAATTATAAAGTTGCTCAAAATCCAGAAATCACACTTGAAGCGAATCCTGATGATTTGTCGGAAGAGTATTTAATCGAACTTTCAAAAATAGGAATCAACCGATTAAGCATCGGAATTCAGTCGTTTTTTGAAGCCGATTTAGCGATGATGAATCGCGCACACAATTCGGAAGAAGCTCAAAAATGTTTGGAACTCGCGACTCAGTATTTCGATAACATTTCAATCGATTTGATTTATGGTATTCCTGGGATGAGTAATGCGCAATGGCAACAAAATATCGAAACTGCATTGCGTTTTGGTGTGCCTCATATTTCGAGTTACGCCTTGACGGTAGAGCCTAAAACGGCTTTGAATACACTCATTCAAAAGGGTAAAATAGACGCTCCTAAAGACGAAGTAGCCGAAGCGCATTTCCAAATACTAGTCGATACCCTCGAGAAAAATGGTTTTATTCATTATGAGTTGTCCAATTTTGGGAAAGAAAATTATTTCTCGAAGAACAATTCGGCCTATTGGTTAGGGAAAAAATACATCGGAATTGGTCCATCGGCGCACAGTTATGATGGGATTTCGAGAAGTTGGAATGTGGCGAATAATGCTTTGTATCTGAAAGCCATACAACAAGACCAATTGCCCAATGAAGTTGAAATTTTATCGACGGCTGACCGTTATAACGAATACATTATGACAGGATTGCGAACCATTTGGGGCGTTTCATTGGACAGCATTGAAAGAGAATTTGGTCTGGACTATTTGGATTATTTAATCAAGCAATCTGATAAATTCATAAAGGATGAGTTACTTTCTATTGAAAACAATATTCTGAAACCTACCTCAAAAGGAAAATTCTTGACGGATGGAATCGCGTCAGACTTATTTATCCTGAACTAGTTTCAGGATCTTTTGAACTAGTTTCAGGATCTTTTGAACTAGTTTCAGGATCTTTTGAACTAGTTTCAGGATCTTTTGAACTAGTTTCAGGATCTTTTGATTTTAATAAAATTACTATATGGAAAAAGGGTTTACCTATATTTTGACCAATAAAAATTATACTGTTCTATATGTTGGAGCCACGAAGAATCTAAAGAATAGAATAGATTGTCATAGAAATGGTACAGGTGCAGTTTTTACAAAAAAGTACAATGCTTCTATTTTGATATATTTTGAAGTGTTTGATGATTTAGCAGATGCTTTTAAAAGAGAAAAACAAATTAAAAATTGGCATAAAGAGTGGAAATGGAATCTTGCAAAACTTTCAAATCCAGAATTAAAAGATTTATATTTGAACTTATAAAAGCGTCTCCAGATGAGATGCTGAAATAAATTCAGCATAAATGAAAGCCACAATAGAACTGAATGACCAAACTGTTACAATCGACCTATCAAAACCTATTGATATATCGATTCCTTTGACCAATACCGACGAAAATCCTATTGCTTGGTATATTGAAAAACCTGTCATTGAACCAGTAGTTTTTGGCGATTGGATTGGGAAAGTATCTGAAGGAAGTTCTTCGACCAATTTTAATAACATCTTTTTCAATCCGCACGGGCACGGGACGCATACCGAATGTTTGGGGCATATCACCCGTGAATTTTACAGTGTGAATCAATGTTTGCAACAGTTTTTCTTTCGAGCCGAATTGATTTCTGTGGTACCAGAAATGCAGGGGGAAGATTTAGTGATTACATTAAAAAGCCTCTCGACTGCGCTCGAGGTGACATTACAATCGGGTATTTCTTTTGAAGCTTTAGTAATTAGAACTTTGCCCAATTTTAAACTTAAAAAACACCAAAACTATTCAAATACCAATCCGCCGTATCTAACGGAAGAAGCGGCGCATTTTATTCGTGAAAACGGTATCCAACATTTATTAATCGATTTGCCTAGTGTAGACAAAGAGAAAGATGAAGGGAAATTATTGGCGCACAAAGCGTTTTGGAATGTGAAAGATGTGAATAATCTGAATGCAGATGCGAGACTGAATTGCACTATCACCGAAATGATTTATGTACCCGATGAAGTGCTTGATGGTCCTTATGTATTGAATTTGCAAATCGCATCTTTTGAAAATGATGCCAGTCCGAGTAAACCTATTTTATACCAAATATGATTCACGTTTCTACCGATAAAACAAAGTTGGATGTCCTTTTTATTCAAAATTTTTTGAAGGATATTTATTGGGCGGCGGGTCGAACGATCGAAGAGGTTCAAATATGTATTGATAGTTCGGTGTGTTTTGGGATTTATCAGGATGATACCCAAATTGGTTTTGCTAGAGTGATTACAGACTATGTAGTTTTTGCTTACGTTATGGATGTCTTTATCGCTGAAGAATATCGAGGTAACGGTTATGCTTCTGTTTTGATACAAGCGATGCTGGAAGAACCGCAATTGCAACAAGTGAAAATCTGGCGATTGGCCACGACAGATGCACATTTTTTATATCAAAAATTTGGATTTTCATCCTTAGCTCATCCCGAAAAGATGATGGAAAAAATACTATAATGGAAAAGGTTATAAAACTAGAAGAGTTGGGGTTAATGCTACTTGGAATTTATTTATTCAATCATTTGGAGTATGCGTGGTGGTGGTTTTTGGTGTTGATTTTAGCGCCTGATTTTTCGATGATTGGCTATTTGTTTGGAAATAGGATAGGGGCGATTTGTTATAACATTGCACATCACAGAGGTATTGCAATTGTATTGTATTTTGTAGGGATATATACTTCTACTACTATTTTGCAGCTTTTGGCAGTGATTCAATTTGCTCATTCTGCTATGGATAGGATGTTAGGATATGGGTTGAAGTATAAAAAGGGATTCAAGTATACGCACTTAGGAGAAATTGGAAAATAAATAGCGATGAATTTAGAAACATTTTATGAGTACTGCTTGTCAAAAAAAGCAGTAACAGAGCATTTCCCGTTTGATGAAGATACTTTGGTGTTTAAAGTAGGAGGTAAAATGTTTGCATTGTCTTCGTTACAACAATGGGAAAAACAGGAACCCTCGGTGAATCTCAAGTGTGATCCCGAGCGCGCTTTAGAATTGCGTGCCAATTACGACGCCATCAACGAAGGGTATCATATGAGCAAAATACACTGGAACACCGTTGCGATTAATCAAGATGTTCCAGATGCTATGCTCAAAGCATTAATCGACCATTCGTATGACTTGGTTTTTAAAAGTCTTACGAAAAAGATTCAGGCCGAAATTACTGCTTTACCTATTGATTAGACGACAATATGTCCCCAGTTTTCCCCAGATTTAATGCGGAAAATTTGCATTTCGCTGACACCAAATTGCTTGGCAATCATCTTAATCCTAGTTTTTCTGTTGGGATTTTGTAGCATTTTTTTGATGCGCATCACTTTGGTCACCGTTAATTTTCTACCATCAGATTTGATGTTATGTTCTAGCAAATTTTTTCTTGCTTGAATCACGTGTGGACTTTTTCGGTTGTGTTCCAAAAATTCTTCGCGTGTCGCCCATTTCAAGTTTCGAAGGGAGTCGTTATCACGTACATAATCTAAATGCAGTACATGAACTTGGTCTTCGGATTGTTTTGGGATAAAATGCTCCGCAATGAGTTTGTAAAAAAAGAGATGTCGGTTGACGGGTTTTTCTCCAGTATTGATTTTGTAGCGAAAGATACGGTAGCCGTCTATAGTGCTACCTTTTAATTCGCGGCCATCTTCAAAATTGTCTTTAAAACTGATGAGTCTACCTCGAGATGTGATTGCATAGCGCAATTGCAAAGATTCGTGTACGTCGAATTCTTTAATTTGTTCGTTTGGATATAATCGAATCATATGTGGCTTAGATTGATTTAGAGCAAATATAGCTAAATTATTGTAATCTTTTTGCTGATAAATATTTATATTCGCTTCTAGTTAAAGCAGCTAGAAAAAGGGTATTGGGTATGGCATTACCTAAAGCGTTTTTTAGGCATTACTTTTGTTACGCTATTTTAATAAGCACCTAAATAAGGTTTTGATTATCAAAAAAATAATTATTCTAGAAACATAATATTATAATGAAAGAACACATTAAAAAGTTTTTGAACGAAGAACAAGACCCAAAAGCAATCGAAAAAGTTACGGCTAAGTTGAATGATCTGCTGATGAAAAACGAAGAGATAGGTTATATTGCCGTACAAAAAAAACCAGCTTTGACTGTTTTACCTGATAGTATCGTTTTGACCAATAAAAGAATCATCATTTGCCAACCCAAAAACCTAGGGCTTTCAATGCATTTTATTGATTATACTTGGGATGAGGTAGATGGTGCTTTTGTAAAAGAAAATATTTTAGGTTCAGAGTTTACTTTCTCTACCAAAACCGAATTGCAAATAACCATGGATTATATTCCAAAAATTCAAGCTCGCAAAATGTATACTTATGCCAAAGAACAATTGGATATGCTGAAAAATGGCAATGCAACTTCTACTATTGCAATGGAATCGGTTCCAGAAGCAGCAATTGTTGAAGAGGTAGCAACAGAAGAAGTCACCAATTTTGCCGAAATTATACCTGCAACTACTATTCATGAAGTGAGTTTTAGTAATGAGACTGAAACAGCAGCTAGCAATGTTGGGTTAAACCAAGAAGAATTGTTTGCCAAATTACAAAACTATAAAAAGCTATTGGATAATGGTTTGATCCTGCAAGGCGAGTACGATGCCTTCAAAAAAGAAATTTTGAGTCAGATGTAATCTATCGAATTAAAATGAAGTGCCCTGTTTTGTTCATGCAAAGCAGGGTTTTTTTATGATTTTTTTGTTGTGTAACATAAGTTACTGTTCGCTAACGGTTTGAAGGCTAACTTTGTAGGGTAATATTAAATTAAATCATTATGACTACAACCGTAATTATTGGTGGAAGTTTTGCTGGAATGACTGCTGCACTTGAAATAAAACGAAAAGGGAAAGACCAACATAAAGTAATTTTAATAGATAAATCACCATTGTTTTTATTCATCCCTTCTTTAATTTGGGTTCCTTTTGGGAGAAGAGATATCAAGGATATTTCATTTAAGAAAGAAGGAATATTGACCAAAAAGGGAATCGATTTTGTAAATGAAGAAGCCACAAAAATTGATGCCACTGCGCAAGTTGTCTATACAGACAAAGGAACTTACCACTACGATAATCTCGTTATAGCAACAGGACCAAAAGTTAAATATGACATAGCTCCTGGAGTTGAAGAGTTTTCGCATTATGTGGGTACACCTAATGGAGCGATGAAAATAAGAACAGCGCTACAAGAATTCAAAAAGAATCCTGGGCCAATCGTTATTGGTGCTACTCAAAATGCGGGTTGTATGGGAGCGGCGTATGAGTTTTTATTCAATATCGAAAAATGGTTGCGAGAAGAAAATATTCGTAAAAAAGTTGATTTGTACTGGATTACACCAGAAGATTATTTGGGACATTTTGGTATAGACGGTATGCCTATGGGCGAATCCATGCTGAAAGGATTTATGAAAATGTTCAATATTCATTATAGAACCGAAGTAGGAGTAAAAGAAGTTCAGAAAAACAAAGTAATCTTGTCTAATGGTGAAGAACTGCCTAGTGATTTCACTATGTTGATGCCGCCTTTTATTGGAGTAGATTTGGTGACCAATTCTCCTGATTTACATGCTACACCGGCGGGTTATATTCCTGTAGGAGACGATTATCGTCATCGTGATTACAAGAATATTTGGGCAGCAGGAATCGCTGTCGATGTGAAATTACCTTTTACACCTAAATCGGTTCCTTTTGGGTCTCCCAAAACGGGGTATCCTTCTGATGAAACGGGGAAAATTGTAGCTGAAAATATTGTTCGAGTAGCCAAAGGTCAAAGCCAATTGGTAAAAAAAGAATGGGGTAGAATTCCTGGACTTTGTATCATGGATGCAGGAAAAAAAGAAGTGATTATTTTTTCAACTTCCTTGTTCAAACCACGATCGTTTGCCATTATGATTCCGAATATTATTTTCGATTTTAATAAAGTGATTTTAGAAAAATATTTTCTTTGGAAAAGTAAAAAAGGGTATGCCTTTTTGCCTTAATTCGTTGTTGGTTAAAAAAAAACGTCCGAAAGGGCGTTTTTTTGTTGAGATTAAAGACTAAGATTACAAAGTACTTTTTTGTTTTTCTACAAAAGTATTCGATTGTAATTCCAGTAGGTCTGTTGCGTTTTTTCGTTGCAATTCATACAATCGTTTGTCTTCTGCAATATCCGCATATACTTTGTCGTGCATGCTGGCGCTGGTTTGTACCAAAAGAGTACGTTGGTATTTATCTTGTTCTATGGTAGCTTTTAGCGCAGTTTCGAGGTCTTCTAGTTTATAATCATATTCGCCTTTGGGAGATAATAATTTGGCAATAATTGGCGAAGTTTCAATTGCCAAAAACAGGAGCATAATAAAAAAAGAAGGCAGCCAAGGCAGACTATTCAAAGCATTGATTCTCGCCATTAGTCCATCAAAACCATCAATGATGGGTTGGGTTTGAGTTACCTTTTTGTCCAAGTCGGCTTCCAGTTTTTTGTTTTCTTTTTCTAACACCGCAATTTTGGCCAGATTGTTTTTTTGTAAGGTATCCAATTCTTTCTTAGACAAATCGTGTTTGGCAATTTTTTCTTTAAACACTGGGCCTTTTCCTAGTTTTTTGGTGCCCGCTGTTCCTTCGGCTTCAGCAATGTAGGTTTCATAAAGGGTATTGACTTCTTTCTCTTTCTTGCTGATTTCGGTTTTCAAATTGGTAATCTCGGCTTTGTTTTTATCCAAATCGGTTTTGAAATAAGCAGCGACTTCTTTTTTGTTCTTCAAGGCCATCGCATTTTTCTCTTTCAAAAGTACCGTGTTGATTTCTTTTTCGAAGATTTTAATTTCTAAGGGTTTTGAAATGACAATTGCAATGATAATTGCTAATAAAATACGAGGAGTGGCTTGCAAAAATTCGGCACTAAGATTATCTCTTTTTCTAATGGTCGATACGATAAATCGATCCAAATTGAAAATAAGTAAACTCCAAACTAGCCCAAAAGCGATTGCTGGATATACACTGTCGAAAACAGTAAATAGGGCATAGGCACTCGCCAAAAAAGCCATCACAGCTGTAAAAAATACGGTGGCTCCAATACCCACAAATTTGGTTTTTTCGCCTTGGGAGCAACCTTCTAGCAGGTTTTTGTCAGCTCCTGAACATAAAATAAAAAAGGATTGTAACATGATTGATTGATTTTTTGATTGATGGGTACAAATTTAACGCCAAAAACAATTCAAACGATAAATTACTGATTGTATTTTAGTTATAGTTTGTGGCTGACTATGATTTTTTTTCAAAAAAAAGAGCTGCTCTTTTCAGAACAACTCTTTTTGGTTTAGGTTGGTTTATTTTGGTTTTGTTTTGGTATGCTTATGCTTTTGGTGCTCCAGCTAAAATTTCTTCGTTGGCGAATTCTTCGAATTTTTCAAAATTTGCTTTGAATTTTTGAGCTAGTTCCACTGCTTTAACGTCATATAATGCTTTGTCTTCCCAAGTATTTCTTGGATTTAAGATTTCAGCTGGTACGTTTGGACATTCTTGTGGAATCGCAATTCCAAATACGTCATGATTTACAAAAGGAACCGCATCCAATTCACCATTTAAGGCTGCAGTAATCATAGCACGAGTGTATTTTAATTTCATTCGACTTCCTGTTCCATAGGCACCACCTGTCCATCCTGTGTTGATCAACCATACGGTAACATTGGCGTCTTTCATTTTTTTGCTCAACATCTCAGCATATTTTGTAGGATGCAATGGCATGAATGGTGCACCAAAACAAGCAGAGAAATTAGGCTGTGGTTCTGTTACTCCAGCTTCAGTTCCTGCTACTTTAGCAGTATAACCCGATATAAAGTGATAAGCCGCTTGGCCAGGAGTTAGTTTTGATATTGGTGGAATAATTCCAAATGAATCAGCCGTTAAAAAGAAAATATTTTTTGGGTTTTTACCAATAGATCCTGGTTGAATATTGTCAATATGCGTAATTGGGTAGCTTACTCGTGTGTTTTGTGTAATAGAAACATCATCAAAATCTACTTCGTTAGTACCTGATTTAAACACAACATTCTCTAAAATTGCCCCTCTAGTGATGGCTCTAAAAATATCGGGTTCATTTTCTTCTGACAAGTTGATTACTTTGGCATAACAACCACCTTCAAAGTTGAAAACAGTGTTCTCGTTCGTCCAACCGTGTTCGTCATCACCAATTAATTTTCTTTCTGGATCGGCAGATAAAGTTGTTTTTCCTGTTCCTGAAAGACCAAAGAAGATAGCAGTATCTCCATTTTTACCTACATTGGCACTGCAGTGCATTGGTAAGGTGTTTTTGTAAACAGGTAAGATGAAGTTTAAGGCAGAGAAAATTCCTTTTTTCATTTCTCCTGTATACCCTGTACCTCCGATAAGTGCTATTTTTTTAGTAAAATCTAAAATAGCAAAATTGCTCTGACGTGTTCCGTCAACTGTTGGATTGGCCTCAAAACTTGGCGCACAAACCACAGTCCATTCTGGAGTAAAGCTTTCTAATTCTTGTTCAGTTGGTCGTAAAAACATATTGTAGCAAAATAAGTTTGCCCAAGGAGTTTCGGTTACTACGCGTACATTCAATTTGTAATTTGAATCGGCACATACATAAGCATCTCTTACAAAAACCTCTTTGTTAGATAAGTGAGCCGTTACTTTTTGGAATAAAGCATCAAAAGCAGCTGGCTCGAAAGGGATATTTACTTTTCCCCACCATACTTTATCTTCAGTGATACTATCTTTTACAATAAAACGGTCTTGTGGAGAGCGACCTGTAAATGTTCCTGTGTTGATGGCTAAGGCTCCTGTGGAGTTTTCTGTCCCTTGACCTGAAGCAATAGTTAAATCGTGTAATTCATCTGGAGTTAATTGATACTGAATTTTGGCATTCTCAATTCCTAATTTTTCTAACGAAATCGATTTCGTAAAAAGGGTGTTAGTGTCCATAAAATGTAGTTAGTTTTTATTTGTTTGGATGTAAAAGTATAAATTAATTTTTAAAGCGATTTTTTGTTTTATATTTTCTTTTTATTGTTTTTAAAAAAGTCAAACAATAAAGCGGCCCAAGCTGAAATGAGAAGGACACCTCCGATGGGAGTAATGAAGCCTATTTTTTTAAAATCAAAAGTTGTTAATGAATTTGTTGCTAAAAAATAGATGGAACCCGAAAATAATAGAACTCCAAAAAGCGTAAGATAATAAATGATTTTTTGTTTTTTTTCAGTAAGCGAAGTACTTAGGCCAATGAATAAAAGGAATAAAGCATGGTACATTTGATAGCGAACACCCGTTTCGAAGGTAAGGAGTTCTTCCGTTGAAAGTACTTTTTTTAAGGCATGGGCGCCAAAAGCACCCAAAATGATAGCTATCATTCCTAAAAGGGCAGCAGTCGTAATTACTTTTTTACTCATAGTTCCTATTTAGAATCTGCTGCAAAAGTATTTATTACATTTCAAACAAAAAGGGGTATTGCTGTTTTATTTTTAATTTTTTCGTGTTTTAACACAATCTATTTGTTATGAATACAACAAAATAGTATGTTTGTGTTAAATAATTATATTTTTATGAGAACAATACTCATTATTGGAGCAGGAAGGTCTGCTTCTTCCTTGATTCAATATTTACTTGCAAAGTCTGAAACAGAGCAATTGCATCTGATCATTGGTGACTTATCACTAGAATTAGCTCAGAAAAAAACCAACAATCATCCCAATGCGACTCCAATAGCTTTAGATATCTTTAATACGCAACAACGACAAGAAGCGATTCAAAATGCCACTATTGTTATCTCTATGTTGCCCGCGCATTTGCATATAGAAGTTGCGAAAGATTGTGTTTTGTTCCAAAAACATATGGTTACGGCTTCTTATATCAGTGAAGCTATGCAAGCTTTGGATGCAGAAGTCAAAGCCAAAGGGCTCATTTTTATGAACGAAATTGGTTTGGATCCTGGTATCGATCATATGAGTGCCATGAAAGTTATTGATGAAATCAAAGAAAAAGGCGGAAAAATGTTGTTGTTCGAGTCCTTTTGTGGTGGATTGGTCGCACCAGAATCGGATACCAATATTTGGAATTACAAATTTACATGGGCACCAAGAAATGTGGTGTTAGCTGGTCAAGGTGGTGCGGCCAAATTCATTCAAGAAGGTGCCTACAAATACATACCGTATTGCAATTTGTTTCGCAGAACCGAATTTTTAGAAGTCGAGGGGTACGGTAGATTCGAAGCTTATTCAAATCGTGATTCTTTAAAATATCGTTCGGTGTACGGATTAGATGATGTGCTTACTTTATATAGAGGTACTATTCGCAGAGTAGGATTTTCTAAGGCTTGGAATATGTTTGTGCAATTAGGAATGACCGATGATAGTTACATAATGGAAGGCTCAGAAGAAATGACCTATCGACAGTTTGTGAATTCCTTTTTGCCTTATCACCCCACCGATTCCGTTGAACTGAAAATGCGACACATTCTCAAAATAGACCAAGACGATATTATGTGGGATAAGTTAGTAGAATTGGATTTATTTAGCCGAATCAAAAAGGTCGGTTTAAAAAATGCTACACCAGCTCAAATTTTAGAAAAAATCCTTTCTGATAGTTGGACCTTACAACCCGAGGATAAAGATATGATAGTTATGTATCACAAATTTGGTTACGAATTGAATGGTATCACTTCTCAAATCGATTCCAAAATGGTATGTATTGGCGATGACCAAATGTATACAGCGATGGCAAAAACAGTTGGGCTTCCTGTTGCAATGGCCGCTTTATTGATTTTAAATGGTAAAATACAAACTAGCGGTGTACAACTTCCTATCCAAAAAGAAGTTTACGAACCCATCCTGAAAGAATTAGAATCATACGGCGTTGTTTTTAATGAACAAGTCATGCCTTATATGGGCTATAACCCAGATAAAGTTTTCAATTAGTTTTCTTTTTAATTATTTTTTTGATTTAATTTGTTAAACGCTTCTCTAAACTTGTGCTTGAAGAGAAGCGGTTTTTTTGGAGCAGTAGCATTAGGCTTTTTTGGACCCGCTTTTTCTGCAGGTTACATCCAAAAAAAAATCCGCTCATTCTGGAGAACGAGCGGATGTTTGTGTGAAAAGAGCTTTTAGTAATCTCATATTGAGTTGAAAACTATGTGGTTTCAGTACATATCGCTTTAGTATCTAAATATCCAAACCGCAGATTCGCAAATTAGTATAATTTTTAAAATTTGCGAATCTGCGGTTTATACTATTTTAACCTCGTAGACTTTCAGTAAATCAAACCAAATCAATTGCCTTTCAGTCTGTAGTATTTATTTACTCAACTCTACAAAATATTTATAGAAAAGTGGAATAGTTTCGATTCCCTTTAGGTAATTGAAAATTCCGAAATGTTCGTTTGGTGAATGAATTGAATCGGAGTCTAAACCAAATCCCATCAGGATCGTTTTGCTTTTCAATTCTTTTTCGAATAATGCAACGATAGGAATGCTTCCACCGGAACGAACCGGAATGGCTGGTACACCAAAGGTTTGTGTATAGGCTTTGTTGGCTGCTTGGTAACCAATGCTGTCGATTGGAGTAACATAACCTTGGCCACCGTGATGCGGTTTTACTACAACACTCACGCCAGCTGGAGCAATACTTATAAAGTGTTTGGTGAACAAATCGGTAATCACTTCCCAATCTTGATTTGGCACTAAGCGCATCGAGATTTTTGCATAGGCTTTGCTTGCAATTACTGTTTTTGCGCCTTCTCCTGTATAACCTCCCCAGATTCCATTCACATCGAGTGTTGGACGGATAGAATTACGCTCATTCGTGGTGTAGCCAGTTTCGCCATAGACATCATTGATGTCAAGTGCTTTTTTGTAGTTTTCCAAGCTAAAAGGGGCTTTGCCCATTTCGGCTCTTTCTTCCAGAGATAATTCTTCGACATTGTCATAGAATCCTGGAATGGTGATATGATTGTTCTCGTCGTGAAGCGAAGCAATCATTTTGGATAAGATATTGATGGGGTTGGCCACCGCACCACCATATAAACCAGAATGTAAATCGCGGTTAGGACCAGTCACTTCTACTTCTACATAACTCAAACCACGTAATCCTGTAGTGATGGAGGGTTGCTGATTAGAAATCATTCCAGTATCTGAAATTAAAATCACATCGTTTTTTAATTTCTCTGTATTGTTTTCTACAAATGTTTTTAAGTTGACACTGCCTACTTCTTCTTCACCCTCAATCATAAATTTTACATTACAAGGTAAAGTATTGCTTTGAATCATGTATTCAAAAGCCTTTACGTGCATGTACATTTGACCTTTGTCATCGCAGGCACCACGAGCAAAAATTGCTCCTTCTGGGTGAATCGCTGTGGGTTTGATTATGGGTTCGAAAGGAGGAGAGGCCCACAATTCGATTGGGTCTGCAGGTTGTACATCGTAATGTCCGTAAACTAAAACCGTTGGTAGGTTTTTGTCTATTATTTTTTCACCATAAACAATTGGATAACCTGCTGTTTCGCAAATTTCAACGAAATCGCAACCTGCTTTTTCTAAACTTACTTTTACGGCTTCTGCTGTGTCTAGTACATCTTGTGAAAAAGCTGTATCGGCACTAACAGAAGGAATTTTCAATAATTCGATTAACTCATTGATAAAGCGTTCTTTATTTTCTTGAACGTAACTTGTTCTGTTTTCCATTTGGATGTTTAATTTTAGCTTTTCAAAAGTACAAAAAATAGAATAACATTTTTTTGTAAATATTACTTTGAAAATAGGAACTTATGCTTATATTTGCACCCACCAACGCGGATATGGCGAAATTGGTAGACGTGCCAGACTTAGGATCTGGTGCCGCAAGGCGTGTAGGTTCGAGTCCTATTATCCGCACATAAAAAAAGCTTCTCATTTGAGAAGCTTTTTTTATGTTTTAAAGTGTACTCAAAAATTGAGTAGTTCGAATCATGTCACTTTCAGTAGCTAAATCAATTTTATTTTCTTTTAAGTAGGATTTGATTTCATTGACATGTGCAGGATATAAAGCCAGTAATTTGGATTTTGAAGTTGGGAATTCAATGATTTTTTTGTCTTTTTGTTCCAATAGATAGGTGCTATTAATGGAAGTAAATCGTGGTTTACTGTTCAATTCAAATGAAGTTTTGGCTACTTTGCCTTCTTTAAAATCGATTTTGTCATGTCGTAACAAAGCGGTTGTTTTGTTATTCATTAATTCAAAAGCATAAATTAAGACTTTTTCATTTGATTTATCATCTATTGTGATTAATCTAAGTTTTTTTCGGTCATAATTCATATAGATAACACCGTACGCTGGGTCTTTTGAAACGGTGTATATTTCTCCTGGAGCTTTTTCTACTTCAACGACATCGTCGTATGCATTATAACGTAAATTCATTTTTGATTGTATTCCTTCTATTTCAGAAGGTACAAAGTCTTTGTAAATATATGGCGTGCCTTCTATATCTTTGAAGAAAGTAGCTCTATAGTCTTTGTTGGCTTGCATCACACCTAAATTATAATAAATTGGTGCAATGTTTTGATCGGTTCCACCCAATGTTTGAGCAAATGAAAAGTTGCCAATCATAATAAGTACATAAATAATTGCCTGATGTTTCATGATTTTTTTTTAATGTTACCAACTGATACACAATATTACACATTTTTTATTTAGGTGATTTATGCTTTTTGATATTTACTCCATGAAAGTTTATTTTAAATTAATAGAGTTTAAATATAAAACAGATAAAGTATGCAATTAGGCCAATTTTTTTTGTGACAATAAAGGATATTGAATTGGTGTTGCTATTCATTCATATGATATGATACAATCTTTTGATAAAACTATTTCTTCATTAAAAAAAAACAGAAGTACCGTATAAGTTTATGATTTGTAAGTAATTAGTGTGGATAATAAAGGGATATTAAAGCATTCAATATCCCTTTATTATTTTTTTTATTGTATGGACTGAACAAATTTTGCTAATTCTATGATGTTTTTTTCGTCATCAAAATCAATTTTTTTGCTTTTGAAGAAATCGTTGATTGCATCTTTTTTGGTAGGAAAGAGTTCAAGAATTCCTCTTTTGTTTCCTGGAATAAGTGTAATTTGATTAGCTGTTAAATTCCAATAATATTCTGGTTTTAATTTTATAAATTGTGCAGGAGAAGGTTCCTGATAAGAACTAGTTGCTTCTTTTGCATTTTGAAGCTTCACTTGATTTTTTCTGTAAACTTCAATTTCTTTGGTTTCCAAAATTTGGATCAAATACCCGAAAATTTCTACTTCATTCTTAATGTATCTTAGCAATTTGATTTTGTTTGCTTTTCCTAGAGGATTGATGGTTAAGTAAGGATCTGCTTTGGTTAGATTATAATTCTTCAAATTGTCAAATTGAACTTCAATTATATCATTTAAAATATTATATCGAATTAAAATTTTTTCTGGAACACCTGAAATTTCAGCAAGAACAAAATCCTCATCAAGATATGGTGATCCTTCAATTTTCTTCAAATCCAATTTATTGTAATCGGGATTTCGAAATAATGCTCCTGGGGATGTTTGTTCTATTCTATGAACTTCTGATTGTGCAGTTGAAATAGAATAAGTCAAGATAGCTAGTACAGTTAAAATTGTTTTTTTCATAATTATTCTATTTTTTATCAATCCAATTATCAATTTTTGTTTCTAGTAATGCCAAAGGCAAGCAACCGGATTCTAATACTTTTTCATGGTATTTTTTAATGTCAAATTGACTTCCCATTTTCTTTTTGGCTTTTTCTCTAAGCTCCATGATTTTCAGTTGACCCATTTTGTAAGAAAGGGCTTGTCCTGGAATGGCCATGTAGCGTTCTATTTCGGCAATAATACTTGCTTCGCTCTCGGCTTCGTTTTCTAGCGAATATTGAATAGCTTGCTCTCTTGTCCAACCTTTGCTGTGCAATCCCGTATCTACTACCAAACGGATGGCGCGATGCATTTCGTTGCCTAACATTCCGAAGTATTGATAAGGATCTTGATACAATCCCAATTCTTTGCCTAAACTTTCGGTGTACAACGCCCAGCCTTCGCCATAGGCACCAAACCAATTGTATTTTCTGAAATCAGGCAAATTCTCATTTTCTTGTTGTAACGAAACCTGAAAATGATGCCCTGGGATGGCTTCATGCAAAAATAAATCTTCGTCACCATATACATTATAGCTTTTAACATCGGGTATAGGTACGTAAAAAATTCCCGGACGACTACCATCTGCTGTGCCTTGATTGTATTCGGCACTAGCTGTTTTTTCTCGAAACGCTTCGGTTCTTCTTACCTCAAATTTGGTTTTGGGTTGCAAGGAAAAGAATTGATTGACTTTCGGTTCAATGATTTTATGTATGCGATTGAAATTAGCAATCACTTCTTCAGGTTGATTAAAAGGCATCAACTCTTTTTTGTTTCGCACTTCTTCAAAAAAAGCCAATAAGCTTCCTTTGAATCCCACTTGTACTTTTACTTTTTCCATTTCCCCTCGAATTCGAGCTACTTCTTTCAATCCTAATTCGTGAATGGCTTCTGGAGTGCTTGTGGTAGTAGTCCATTGTTTGGCATAACTGCTATACAATTTCTTGCCAATAGCAAGACTTCCTATGCCACTTGTAGTTCTGGAAGCGGGTAGGTATTCGGTTTTCAAAAAAGCAGTCATTTTTTGATATTGTGGAACCAGTTTTGTGGTGATTACCGTTTTGTATTTGTTGGCTATATCCTCTTTGGTGTTAGCCGAGAACGAAGCGGGCATGAGTTTTACCGCGGAATAAAATAGATTGTCTTCTACTTTATTGGTAGGCATAGTTTCGAATTGTGGAATCATTTTTAGGGTTAAGGCTTTGGGTAATACCACGCCTTCTTTGATGCCTTTTTTCATGTACACCATTGCCGAATCGATCCATTGGCTGTATAATTCCATTCTTTTTAGGAAATTGGCGTAATCTTTCTCCGTTTTGAACGCCTGTGCTCCAGTACCGCCAGCCATTTGTCCAATAGTTAAATGCGTGCCTTCAAACTGACTAATAGGCATTAAATTAGTAGGGTATTGCAACATTTCTTTGCCCATTGCAATTTCCCATTTCATAATCTCATAGCTGTTGAGTTCTTCTTCGGAAAGAGACGTGGTGTCTATAGTTTGTAATGCCGTTCCGTATTTTGTATAAAAAGCTTCTTGTTTTTTTCGGAACGAATCGGTCATTTCAAATTGCAATTGGTCGTTGTATTCGTTTTGACCGTTTTGAGTAGCGCTTAGTGGATTTAACACATTTTTGTCATCAAAATAACTCTTGGTTAATGCCGTAAAGTCGGTTGACTTCACTTTTTTATTGCAGCTAATTAAAAATATAGATAGTGCAAAAGCAAATAGAAATAGTTTTTTTCTCATTTTGATTAGTTTAGATTATCGTAAAGCTACTTTATTTTTTTTAAAATTTTATCCATGATACACTCTCGAAGCGATAATTTTTTCATTTTTAACTTCTAACACTTCGGCTACTAACAAATCAGTCTCGTTTTCTACCTTTCGGATATACTCCATAAATACTCGATCGCCATTAGCGGTGAGTGATGTTACTTTATAGTGTAAACTAGGAAGTCTCTCAAAAGCTACTTGCCACCAAGATCGTAAGGCCTCTTTACCCGAAATCAAACCTTGGGTTTCAGGTTGACGTACTTTGAGTTTTGGACTAAAATGAACGGCTTCATCATCATAAAGGGAAAGTATTTTTTCTAATTCTTTATTGTTAAAACAATCAAACCATTTGTAGGCTATAGAATTTAGTTTTTCTGAAGTCATAAATTGTTGTAATTAAAAAAATCCCATTGCAACTAGATTGTAATGGGATTGTCTGTTTTAAACGTTTTTCAAATTGATAATTTCTTGATCCGTAAGTAATCGCCAATTGCCTCTCGGTAAATTCTTCTTGGTCAGGCCAGCAAACGAAACACGATCGATGCGCAACACATCATAACTGAATTGTTCAAAAATAGAACGCACCACTTTTACATTCGCAGAACGCAGTTTTAAACCTACTTCGCTTTTGGGTTCATTTTCAATATAAGTCACTTCTTCAACAAAAACGCGGTGCCCATCAATAACAACCCCTTTGCTGATTTTTTCTAAATCTTCAAATTTTAAGTTTTTATCTAAAGAAACTTGGTAGATTTTGGATGATTTCTGATTCGGTAAAGTGAATTTTCGAATCATATCAGTGTCATTGGTAAACAATAACAAACCTGTAGTGTTTTTGTCCATTCTACCAATCGGTGCAATTTTGGAGGTAGTAGATCCTTTTACCAATTCCAATACATTGCGGTATTCTTGACCTTCATCAAGGGCTGTGGTAAAGTTTTTAGGTTTGTTCAACAAGATGTATACTTTCTTCTCTGGAGTCAACACTTTTCCGTCAAAGTTCACCACATCCGTTGGTTTTACTAAGTATCCCATTTCGGTTACAGGAACACCATTTACCTTTACATTACCAGATTGAATGTAAATATCCGCATCACGTCTCGAACAAACGCCCGAGTTCGAAATGTATTTATTCAAACGAATTTCGTCTTTTTCTTTAAGTCTTTTAGCTACTTGATTGGGTTTTTTAACCACTTTGTTGGCCTCTTCTATTTTGGCAGTTGGTTTTGCTTTTTTAGGTCCTTGTGCCCTTTTTTGCATCGCAGGTTTTGGCTTATTCGAATTGGGTCTTGAACCTGCTGGCCTTGCTCCGCCTCGTTTGTTGTTGCCTTCCTTATTATTCATAATAATCTTTAATTTGGTGCAAAGATACTATTTATATCCTTGTGAAACGATTTTCGATAATTAGAAAACGATAACTAACTAATTTATTAGTAGTTAAGTAGTTTTTTTAGTAAGTCGATTTGCTTTAGGAGCTATTTCCTGCTGTCCACTATATCTTTACTGCCGAACCCCGGCAGTAAAGGATGCCGTTCCCATCAGGGCTAGGAATCCTGCACTAAAGAACGTTTTGTTCCAAAGAAATTACTGCTTTAATAACCAGTTTTTACCGTGCCAAAGCACACTTGGGTTAATCAATACAATACAAAAAACGCCCGCTACAATCAAAAATTTTAAGATATTGTGTAATCTAACATACTGAGCCTTGCTATTGGAACGCCATAGAAAACTCAAAAAAAATAGTAGGGCAATCAAACAACTGTAAAAATAACTATCCATATAGCCCACATCATACAATTCAATCAAAATATACACAGGGACCAACGTTAAAACTGTCAATGCTGTGCTGATTTTTTTGGACCAATTTTCTCCATACAACACAGGAATGGTTTGGTAACTATTTACTAAATCGCCTTTCAAATTTTCCAAATCTTTGATTAGTTCCCGAATCAAAATCAATAAAAACAAAAAGGAAGCATGAGCAAAGATTACCGCAAAATGGTCTTTATGCCTTTCCAAATCTTCAATAGAAGTAGGTTTGTAGTAATACAAAAGGATCGCAAAAAATGGCCAAACTGCTAGCAAAGCGGCCGATACATTTCCAATAAAAACCATTTTTTTTAACTTGTGGGAATACAGCCAAATCAAAAAAATGTAAAAAGAAAAAAACAAAAAAGCTCTCCAAGAAATAAATAGCGCCATTAACGCCACGATAAAGTTCAAGGAAAAATACACTTGAAGTTTCGTCTTTTGACTCACAAATCGGTCCAACATCGATTTGTTGGGTCGGTTGATTAAGTCCTTTTGACTGTCGTAGAAGTTATTGATGATGTATCCTGAGGCTATGGCAATCGCTGAAGCAAAAACTAAAATAAAGATGTTATAATCCAATAAAATGCCTAGTGCACGTTGCTCAGGAGCCATAATAAAAATAGCAGACAAATATTGTGCTATAATAATGATGGGAATGTTATATCCTCGAATAACAGAGAACAAACTAACGATTTTTAATAACAATAGCTTTTGCTCTCGTTGCATCATCAATGGCTTCTGAAAGTTTTTTAGAATTGGTATACCACTTCAAGTTTGTAATCTTTTAAAGCTGTTTTAGCGCGTTCCAAGTCTTGTGTAAAACCCAAGATGTAGCCACCCCCTCCTGAACCACAAAGTTTTAAATAGTAGTCATTCGTTTCTATTCCTTGTTGCCAAACTCTGTGAAATTCTTCTGGGATCATTGGTTTAAAATGACTCAACACCACTTTTGATAACTTTTTGGTGTTGGTAAATAAGGATTTGATATCACCTCCCAAGAAATTTTCAACGCAGGCATCGGTATATTTTACAAATTGTGTTTTAAGCATGGTTCTGAAACCTTGATCTTTTAGATTTTCCATGAATATGTTTACCATAGGAGCGGTTTCTCCTACAATGCCAGAATCTAGCAAAAACACAGCGCCTTTGCCGTCAAAACTTTGAGTTGGAATGCCTGTTGCTTCAATATTGTCTTTAGAGTTGATTAAAATCGGAATGCTTAAATAGCTATTTAATGGGTCTAAACCAGAACTTTTTCCATGGAAAAAGCTTTCCATTTGAGAGAAAATGTTTTTCAAGGCTAATAATTTCTCACGCGTTAAGTTTTCTAAAACCGTGATTTTATGTTGTGCGTATTTGTCATAAATAGCCGCTACCAAAGCCCCACTACTGCCTACACCATAGCCTTGCGGAATGCTAGAATCAAAAAACATTCCCTCGTTTACGTCTTTTTGCAAAGTTGCAATATCAAATTGAACCAAATCCGGTTGCTCTGTTTGTAAGGACTCCAAATAGGTTACAAATCGTTTCAAATGACCATTTGACGCTATCGCATCTAGTGAAGGATGCTCCTCTTTTTTAAGGGCACCGTTGTAAAAGTTATAGGGAATAGACAATCCTTTCGAGTCTTGAATAATTCCGTACTCTCCGAAAAGTAATATTTTTGAGTAAAATAAAGGTCCTTTCATACGTATAGTGCTATTATTTTATTTTCTTAATTTTTGTTGGGTCTTGTCTGGTGTCGAACACGGCTACCACAACGATATGTTTATTGTTAAAATGATAAAAAAGAGTAGTTTGCTTAGTAATCACTCCTTTTCGGATTTTTCTATTAAAACGAGAAACAGGAAATAACTCTGGATTATCAACTAGTAGCTGTAAAATATCATTTATTTTGTTAGCAAATTTTATTTTGGTGTTTTCATTCCATTTTGATTGCAAGAAATCAAAAATAGTTTTCATTTCTGATTGCGCTTTTGGCGTGATTACAACCGTTCTTTTCATTACTTCAAATAAGGTTTGATAAATTCATCAAACGAAACGAACTCACCATTTTCATATTCTTTCAATGACGCATTGATTTCAAACTGTTGCTCTTGTGTCAATTCTTCCCAAAAATCTTTATTCGAAGCATTGAAAATCTTTTTTATAGAAGCTATAATAGTCGCATCATTGGTTGCTTCCAATAATTTGATTAATTCCAGTTTTTCTAATTCGATATCCATAACCGTTGCATTAGAGATAGGTTTCAAAGATAGCAAAAAACAGTTTACAATGTTGCGGCACCAAACCCAATTTGGTCACAAAGGTACTGACCATTTTGACAATAGCCAACTAATTCATTCTTAATAAATTGTAAAACCTTTTCTTTGGTATGTTCTGGGTACAAAACATGTACATTCGCCCCGGCATCTAAGGTGAAACAAACGGGTATGTTGGTTTCCTTTCTAAACTTCCAAATGGTGTTGATAATCTGTAGGGTGTTTGGTTTCATCAAAATGAAATACGGCATAGAAGTCATCATCATCGCGTGCAAGGTCAAGGCCTCGCTTTCTACAATTTTGATGAAGGCCTCCAAATCACCTGTTTCGAATATTGGAATCAATTGGTCAATATTCTCATGCGCTTGTTCAAAACGACGTTCAGCAAAAGGATGATTATGCATCAAATCATGACCCACTGTACTCGATACTTGTTTTTCGCCTTTGTCAACCAATAAAATCGTGTCTTGATAGTTTTCAAAAACCGAGTGTACTTTTCCTGAAAAAGGCACTCCAAAAAGGTTGGAACTTCCTTCAATATTCTCTTGATTGCCCCAAACTACCAAATTTCCTTTTATACTTCTACACGCACTACCTGAGCCTAAACGAGCTAAAAAAGACGCTTTTTGATAGAAATATTCTTCAGTCATTTCAGGGTGTAATTCTTTTTCAATACTCATAAAATTCATTGCCAAAGCCGCCATCCCCGAAGCCGAAGAAGCAATTCCAGAACTGTGCGGAAAGGTGTTTTGGGTATTGATGGTGAAATGATAGTCTTTCAAAAAGGGCATATAAGGTGCTATTCGCTCCAAAAATTTCTGAATTTTTGGCTTAAATTCTTCTTTGGGCTGCCCTTCAAAAAGCAAGTCAAAAGACCAATTGTCTTGATTTACTTTTTTTTCAAAAGCTACACTGGTTATAGTTTTACAGTTATTTAGTGTAAAACTTATAGATGGATTGGCCGGTATTTGATGTCCCAAATCGTCTCTTTTTCCCCAATACTTAACTAAAGCAATGTTACTTGGAGCACTCCATTGAAAAATGCCTTTTTCTATGTTGTGTGTATAAGGCGTTGTTGGAATAAAATCGTTGGTAGCAGTCATAGAAGATAAAATTTGCGCAAAGATACTTTTTTTGGCTATTTCTTTATTTGTTTATTGGCTATTCTTTTGAATCCTTTTTCCTATTTTTGGAATCTTTAAAAATCATTCTAATGAATAAAATTACCCGAATTCTTACCGTAGTAGTCACTTGTTTGGTAATAGGTTATTTTTCAAGTACAGTTACCAAAGCCGCTATTTTAGATTGGTATCCTACATTAGTAAAACCTTCTTTTAATCCACCTAATTGGGTTTTTGCGCCCGTTTGGAGTTTGTTGTATGTGATGATGGGTGTTGCCGCGGGTTTGGTTTGGGATAAAATTGAATGGAATCGACCGATTGTCAAAAAAGCTTTGACGCTTTTTGCGATACAATTGGCCTTAAATGCTTTGTGGTCGTATTTGTTTTTTGGATTGCATAATCCTTTTTTAGCAGGAATCGAGATTGTCTTATTGTGGTTGATGATTTATGAAACCTATCTTCAGTTTGCTAAAATCAATAAAATGGCAGGCTATTTATTGTTGCCTTATTTGGCTTGGGTAAGTTTTGCTACTGTATTAAATATAAGTATTTGGTGGTTGAATAAATAATTGTAAAAACAATTACCCCACAGCATTCGCCACAATAAACCCACTCGTCCAAGCATTTTGAAAATTGAATCCGCCTGTGATGGCGTCGATATTGACAATTTCGCCTGCAAAATAAAGGTTGGGGTGGATTTTACTTTCCATGGTTTTAAAGTTGATCTCCTTTAAATCAATGCCGCCAGCAGTAACAAATTCTTCTTTGAAAGTGCTTTTACCATTGATTTGGAAAACACCATTGGTGAGCTGTTGTGCCAAGTGTTGCAATTGCGTTTTGGACAAATCGGCCCATTTGGTTTCAGCGCTGATACCAGCAGCCAATACCAAACTTTCCCACAAACGATTGGTGAGTTCAAACGGTGATTTTTTGGCGACTGTTTTTTTGGCTTGTTCTTGTTTAAGGGTTTTCAATTGCGAGATGGCTTGTTCGGTATCGATAGTATTGAGCCAATTCACCAAAAGGGTAAATTGATAGTTTTTGTCGTGCAAAATGCGGGCACCCCAAGCGGATAGTTTCAAAATAGCGGGGCCGCTCATACCCCAATGGGTAATCAAAAGTGGTCCAGTGGCTTCGAGTTTGGTGTCTTTTACTCTCACGGTTACTTTTGCTGAAACGCCTGGCAATTCTTTGATTCGGGTGTCTTTGCTGTTAAAGGTGAATAAAGAGGGCACGGGTGGAATGATAGCATGACCTAAGGTTTGGAGCATGTCCCAAATTTTGGTATTACTTCCCGTAGCTAAAATCAACTTCTCGGCTTGATAATTTTGATTTTGGGTGTCAATTTTCCAGTAGTTGTCTTTTTTGAAAATGGATTGCACACTCTGGCCCGTGAGTACTTTTATACCTAATTGTTGGGTGGCTTTAAGAAAACAATCAATAATGGTTTGCGATGAGTTCGAAACGGGAAACATTCGACCGTCTTCTTCAATTTTGAGGGCTACACCGTGGCGTTCAAACCACTCGATCGTGTCACCAGAGCAAAATTGATGGAAAGGACCTCGCAATTCTTTTTCGCCTCTTGGGTAAAATTTTACGAGTTCGTTAGGTTCAAAACAAGCGTGGGTTACATTGCAACGACCGCCACCCGAAATGCGCACTTTGCCCAGCACTTCGGCACCACGTTCTAAAATGGCCACTTTGGCTTTTGGATTTCTTTCTACTATGTTGATGGCAGTAAAAAAACCTGCAGCGCCACCCCCCACAATTAAACAGTCGTACATCATCGTAATCTTTCGGGGAAATTACAAAAAATTCCATCGACACCCAATGCGATCATCTTTTTAATGTCCTCAGGGTTGTTTACGGTGTACGTGTTGATTTTAAATCCTTCTTGGTGAATGCGTTTTACATTTTCGGGCGTGAGGGTTTTGAACCAAGGATTGATGGAGGTTGCCTTTAATTGATGTGCTATTGGGAGTGCGTCTAGCGGATTTTCTTCAGTTAAGACGTCGATGGCTATTTTGGAATCGAGTTTTCGATAGGTTGCTAATTCGTTCCAAAGGAAACTGGAGATGATAAAATCTTTTGTCTTCCAACCTTTTTTAATAAAAGCCTTGACGATTTTGTGTGTAGCTTCGGCAGTATTTTTGCCTTTTAATTCGATATTTAAAGGGACTTTTCGGTCGATGGTGGAGATGATTTCTTCTAGCGTTGGAATGTGATGTCCGCCTTTTACGATTACTTTTTGCAAGGCTTCGTAAGTATAGTTTTCTATCGGACCTTTTGCATTGGTGAGGCTGTCCAAAATATCGTCGTGAAACACCATAACTTCACCAGTTTTGATGACAAACACATCAATCTCGATGCGGTCGACGCCCATCGCTACTGCTTTTTTAATCGCGGGAACGGTGTTTTGGGTTTCGTGTCCCATAGCACCTCTATGGCCTATGTTGAGTGGTTTGTGCATGGTTTTACAACTACTTACTAAAATAAAGATAATCAAAAGATAGGCGGGAAGTTTCATTTTTTTTCTTTTGGTCTAAAATAGGAAAAAGCAATTACTTCTTTGATAAATAGTAAGTTATCATTGTTTTATGTTTTTTGTGAAATTAACCGCAAGGTTCGCAAAGATTTACGCAAGGAACGCAAGGTAAAAAGTATTTTCTAGCGTTACTTTGTGGGAAAAGTAACCCCAAGGTGCGCAAAGACTTACCCAAGGAATACAAAGTACAAAAGTATTTTTTCTCTCTCTTTATAAAAAAAATAACCGCAAATTCGCAAATTTATTTTCCTAACAGAGGATTAAAATTTGCGAATTTGCGGTGTTTGAATTCTTATGAAATTTCTATTTTTTAGCCTCTAAAAGCACAAAAGTAAAATTAGAATTGATAGTCACTTTTCCATTGGTCACTTTTGCTTCTTGATTAGAATAGGCATCGCGAAGTAGCGTTCCCTCTGCGAAAATGGTGCCAACGGGTATTTCTTTGGTTCCAAGATTCACATCTAAAGCAATGACCACTTGGTCAGTAAAGTTTCCATTTGAAAAATAACGGCTAAAGGTATAAGGAGTTGCCGCAATTTGTTTGTGAACTCCAGCGCCAATTGCAGGATGGTTTTTTCTGAATTGTCCTAATTTTTGCCAATGTGCCAATGTTTTTTGCGTTTCAGGATTGGTTTTGATGGCTTTCCAATTCATAAACGAGCGCAAAGTGGCATCTCCCTGTGTGCCTTCGATAACCAATGAACGCCCAGATTCATCACCATAATACACTTGCGAAATTCCAGGTGAAAGCAATAGTTTTGTCCCGCTTTCGATAGTTTTTTCTCTTTTCGCATCGAATGGACCACCATCATCGTGAGAGGATAAATAATTCAAAACGCTATACCCTTGCAACTCATTGTTCAGTTTGGAAGAGTATTTAGAAAAGATGAATTCATAGTCTTTTTGAGCATCCCATTTGAACTCAAAATTGATCATATTGTTGAAGCCATTTTGAAAATAATTGATTTTTTTGTCTCCAAAATCAAATTCTTGTCCACCACTAATGCCATAGTTGTACACTTCTGCTATGGTAAAGAAATTGTTGTTGTCTAACACTTTAGATGGGTTGTTTTTCTTCCAAACTTCAGATGCATATTGGCATTCTTTTTGGAATTCGCCCCAAACTTTAGCGTCGGTGTGTTTTACCGTATCAGCACGGTAGCCATCGATTCCAAATTCAACGATATAATCCGTCAACCATTTGATGATGTAATATTTTGGTGCTCTTGGGTAGCCCGTTCTTTTGAAAAATGCATCTAAAGAAGCCATTTCTTTTTCGTAACGGCCTTCTTTTTTCCATTTATCTATTAAGAAAGGAGGTAGCGCTACTTCTTTTTCGCTTTCGGTTTTTACGTCTGGAAGATTGGCTACTAGCGTACAAGCTGTGGTTCCATCGAAAGTTTTGTAATCGCATTGAGGAGATGTTCTTACCCAGTCGCTAGGCCAAACGGGATCCTTGGCTGTTACGGGTCCGGTGTGATTGATCACGCCATCTAACACAATACGGATTCCTTTGGCGTGTGCTTTGCTAACCAAATCTGCTAAGTCTTTTTTGGTGCCATAATTGGGATCTAAAGCCGTCCAATCTTTGGCCCAATACCCGTGAAATCCATAACTTAAACCCGTTCCTTCGTCTACAGCATCGTGAATCTGTTCTACAATTGGCGTAAACCAAATAGCATTGATTCCGAGTTTAGTAAAGTAACCTTCTTCGATTTTTTGGGTAATACCTTTAATAGTTCCTCCTTCAAATCCACGCAATTTTCCTGTAGTTTTGGTTCGGTCGAAATGAATTTCTTTCTTATCGTTGTCGTCATTAAAACGGTCCGTCATCAAGAAATACAAATTGGCTCCTTCCCAAATAAAGGGCGTTGTTTCTTTTTTGGGAGAACTCTTTTTTTGTGCATTAGTATAACCACAAAACAAGGAAGATAGGGCGAGTGTTAGTGCTAAAGCTTTATTTTTCATTATTTATTGAATTTGAATGATGGTTGATTTGTCTTTGTTTACAGGAATTGAAACAGTTATAGTGTTCGATTCTTTTGTGAATGGTGTTGCTACTCCGTTTACTTTTACTTGAGTGATAGTAGTAGCATTGTGCAACACAAGATTGGCTTTTTTGTCTTTTGAACCGAAGGTTTTTCCAATTTGTGTTGCAACGGTTATAGTCGTCACTTTATTTTTAGTTGAGGCTTTGAAAGATAGCATTTCATAATTGCCTTTTTCAAAAGCATTGGCCGTTAGGCCATCATCATTGTAGAGTTTGCCTTCGCTATTTGGTGTTTTCTCATCCATATAATAATGCAAGTCAAAAGTATCCAAGCTGTATTTTGTGGTATTTTGAATGGTTTTAATCCTTGGAATAAAAGCGCCTCCACGAACAAAAACAGGGATATGATCTGTTGCAGTAGCTACTTCGGCAAAAGAACCTCCTATGTATTTGCTGTCGTTGTAAAAATCGAACCAATTGTTGTTTTTTGGAAAGTATACCGTAGCCGATGTTTTTCCAGCATCGGTTATGGGTTGTACCAAGAAATCATTACCCCATAAATAAGTATCAGAGGTAGTTTGTAATTGTTGATTTTCGGGTTCTTCAAAAAACAAAGGACGCATCAATGGAGTACCTTTTTGGTTATTTTCGAAAGCCAAAGTGTAATTGTAAGGCAGCAATTGGTATCTCAATTCTACTTGTTTTTTGGCATTGGCTTTGGTGACAATATCTTTAAAAACAGGTTCAGAAGCCACATCTTCTTGCGCGTGAGGTCTGAAAATAGGCTGAAAAACGCCGTATTGTAGCCATCTAGTATACAATTCATTGTCAAAATAATCGCCAGCAAAACCTCCTAAATCCGAGTGCATATAGCCCATTCCTTGCATTCCCATTTGCAAAGAAATTTCGGTTTGTGGTTTTAATCCACCCCAAGTTCTGCTAACATCACCGGACCATGGCATCATACCAAAACGTTGTGAACCCGAATATCCAGCACGCATTAAGATAAAAGGTCTCGTGTTAGAGAATTCTTTTTGGAAACCTTCTGCAATGAGTTGCGCCCAATTGTGTCCGTAAATATTGTGTACTTCATCTGCCGAGCCACCGCTTGTAATTGCTGCAGAAGGGAAAACTTCGGGTTCACCCAAATCGCCCCACAAACCACCAACACCTTGGTTGATTAACGTTTTGTATAGATTCCAAAACCATTGTTTACCTTCAGGTTTAAAAATATCGACTATTCCGGTGTTGCCAAAATAGAAATCATAAGTAAATGGTTTTCCTTCTTTGTCAACGGCTAAGACTTTTTTATCTGCGGCTTCTTTCCATTTTGAAGAGGTTGTTAAAATAAAGGGTTCAGTAATCACTACTGTTTTAACTCCTTTTTTATTTAAATCCTCCATCATTTTAGTGGGATTAGGAAAATTATCTTTGTCCCAATCCAAGTTACCCATCGTTCCTTGTACCGTTTTTCCAAACCAATACAAATCAAGAATAATGGCGTCTACTGGAATTTCGTCTTTAATGTATTTATCTATAGTTTTATTGACTTCGGCTTCGGTATGGTAACCAAATCGGCTAGAAAAATTACCCAAAGTCCAACGAGCAGGTAATGGTTGTTTTCCCGTTAGATTGGTATAGTTGTCAATCAAATCTATCCAAGAGTCCCCCGCAATTACTTGATAAGTTTTTCTTCCAGAAATGGTTTCGTACGCTAGCGTATTATTTTTTTGGCTGTCCAAATCCAAATAGCCAATAGGCGCATTGTCAAAATGAACCGCATAGATTTTGGATGATAGTACCAAAGGCATAGTGAAATTCATCAATTCAGAATGCGTTTCGTAGCCGTAGTGTGCTCTGTTGTACAATTGAAGGCGATTGCCGCGGCGGTTCATTCCTAAAACTCTAGCGCCGCCTCCATATAATACTTCGGTAGCGTCTAAGTTGAAATCTAGAATTTCATTGTTTTCCT
This sequence comes from Flavobacterium sp. RSSA_27, assembly GCF_051547125.1. Lineage (NCBI taxonomy): Bacteria > Pseudomonadati > Bacteroidota > Flavobacteriia > Flavobacteriales > Flavobacteriaceae > Flavobacterium > Flavobacterium sp. RSSA_27. The sequence goes on along the minus strand of NZ_JBPTTN010000003.1, from coordinate 149,292 downwards.
TTTTGAAATAGCCTGTTTTTTCCGAAATCAGTTCTTTGTTTTTGTACAAGTAGCTTATTTTAAAAGGTGTTTTTTCAATAACGACCACAATACCAGCAGTTGCCATTTGAATGGAAGTTGGAGTTGTGGTAATTTTGAGGCTGACCTTTTGGGGCGACGCTACTATGGCATGTGATTTGGAATTGGCTTTTTCTCCATTTGGAACAAATGAAGTAGAAATGATTTTATCAGAATACGGTTGAAAAGTATACACACCATCTGAAGTAGTAACTTCAAGAGATTGATTGGTTTTTTTGAAACTTTCAAACTTTCGATTAGCATTTTGTGCTAATGCTAGTGAGCTGAATAACAGAAATACGATTATTTTTCTCATTTTTTTAAATTTTAAACCCTTTCAAAGCGGACTTTGAAAGGGTTATTGTTATTTGGTGAATTGAACTAGTTGGGTTGCACCACTACTTCTTTTCCGTTGACAAATACAGTCAATGCTTTATCGCCTTCTAATGAAAATTTGGTTTCATTATGAGTGACTTCCATTTTAAGTATTTGGTGTCTAAAGTTGATTTTAAACGAATAGCCTTCCCATTCTTTAGGAATCTTTGGAGCAAAGTGTAAAGTGTCTTCTTTTACACGCATTCCACCAAAACCTTCCACAATGCTCATCCATGTTCCTGCCATAGAAGTGATGTGACACCCTTCTTCAACTTCTTTGTTGTAGTCATCTAAATCAAGACGAGATGTTCTTAGGTAGAACGCATAAGCCATATCCATTTTGTCCAATTTAGCAGCTTGGATAGAGTGAACGCATGGAGAAAGTGAACTTTCGTGAACGGTAAATGATTCGTAAAACTCAAAATTCTTTCTTAATTCTTCGGTAGTAAAATGATCTTCGAAAAAATAGAATCCTTGTAGTACGTCTGCTTGTTTGATGTATGGCGAACGTAATACTCTATCCCAAGACCATTTTTGATTGATAGGTCGTTGTGATTTGTCTAGGTCTTTTACGGGAACTAAATCTTTGTCTAAGAAGCCATCTTGTTGCAGGTAAATTCCCAATGCTTCCGATTTTGGGAAGTACATATTGCCCGAAACTTTTTTCCAATCTTGCAATTCAGCATCGGCAAGATTTACTTTCTCAATCACACGTTTGTGGTCTGATGGGTACTCAGTGGCTACTTTTTGAATTTGTTCGTAGGCATAATCAATACACCATTTGGCAATATAATTGGTATAGAAATTATTATTGATGTTATTCTCGTACTCGTTTGGACCGGTAACTCCTAAGATTACATATTGGTTTTTGTCAGTAGAGAAGGATGCTCTTTGATGCCAGAAACGAGCGATTCCGATTAATACTTCTAATCCTTTTTCTGGTATGTATGAATAATCTCCAGTATATCTGTAATAATTAAAGATGGCAAAAGCAATGGCTCCATTACGGTGAATTTCTTCATGTGTAATTTCCCATTCGTTATGGCATTCTTCTCCATTCATGGTTACCATTGGATATAAGGCTGCACCGTTTTTGAATCCTAAATTGTCTTTGGCATTCTCGATGGCTTTGTCCAATTGGTTGTAACGATACGTCAATAAATTACGCGCCACTTCTTGGTCTTTGGTAGCCATGTAGAATGGAATACAATACGCTTCAGTATCCCAATAGGTTGAACCTCCATATTTCTCACCAGTAAATCCTTTTGGTCCGATGTTCAAACGCGAATCTTTTCCTAGATAGGTTTGATTCAGTTGGAAAATATTAAAACGAATTCCTTGTTGTGCTTTTACATCACCCGCTATTGTAATATCTGACATTTCCCAAATTTTTGCCCAGGCATCAACTTGTTCTTTCAACAAACTTTCATAACCTTTGGCTAAAGCGGCTTGAATTACTTTTTCAGCAGCACTTTGTGTATTGTCATGATTTAAAGAAACGGTATAACCACCTATTTTTTGAAACGTAGAAGTGTCTCCTTTTGCAACTAAGGTTTCGTAAGTGTAGGCTACTTTATCTACCGTTGATTCGATTGATGTTGGAGATATTTGAGAGGGATTGCCATTAACCAAAACACTATTATGCATAAAAGTGGTTACTTTAAAATGCGTTTTGAAGGTTTGTGCGGTTATAAAAGCTTCGTTACTTCCTTTTTTAATGTCTAACGGCTCCCAGAATTTTTCTTCCCAGTTGGCATCTTCATTGGTAATACCAGCGTCAATATAGGGAGTGTAAACAATTTTTGCATCTTTGTTTAATGGAACAATTTCGTAGTTTATATAGCCTACTTCATCGAGATTAAGGCTTAAAAAGCGACGAATATTTACGGCAATTTCGGTTCCATTAGCCAAAGTTGCTTCAAAAGAACGGTTATACCATCCTTCTTTCATATTCAATTCTCTTTTAAATTTTTTGACTTCTGTGCAAGTAAATAAATCAAGTTTCTCCCCGTTGATTACTATGTCTATACCAATCCAGTTAGGAGCATTCAATACTTTAGCAAAGTATTTTGGATATCCATTTTTCCACCACCCCACTTTAGTTTTATCTGGGTAATAAATTCCAGCAATATAGCTTCCCTGAAAAGTTGGTCCTGAGTAACTTTCTTCAAAATTGGCTCTTTGACCCATGGCTCCATTCCCTATACTGAAAAGACTTTCAGAGGATTTTACTCTTTCTACATCAAATTCTTCTTCTATGATGGACCAATTGTCGGCTTTAATATAATCTTGGTTCATTTTGTTTTTATTTTAATTGCTTATTGTTTGTGGTTTAACTGAATGTTCAGTTAAAAAGTGATTTTATCTTTGGATTAGCTCATTTAAAAATGGTGTTCCAATACAAGTAAAATCTTTAAAGTTATAGTGTGCTTCATGAAGTATAGTTGCATCTCCAATTCCAATACTTGTCATGTTTCCTATATTTGCGGCTTGAATTCCAGCTACAGAATCTTCAAAAACGAAGGCAGCAGAGGCAGGAACATTTAAAAGTTTGGCAGCTATCAAAAACACTTCGGGATCAGGTTTGGCATTGGAAACGTCATTTCCGTCTACTATGGCATCAAAGTAGGATAGGATGCCTGTTTTTTCTAAAATAGGTCTTGCATTTTTACTAGCAGAACCTAAGGCGATGAGTTGTTGGTTTTCTTTTAAGTAGTTCAGAACAGGTAGTACTCCAGGAAGTAATTCACTTTCGTCCATATTTACTAAATACGATAAATACTCTTCATTTTTTTGAACTAACCATTGGTCTTTTTGTTCTTGAGTAGCTTGTACATTACCCAATTCCAAAATAATATCCAGAGATCGAACTCGGCTAACTCCTTTCAACAATTCATTATGTTCGTGAGTAAATTCGATAGATAAGCTGTCAGCTATTTGCTTCCAAGCCAAATAATGGTATTTTGCAGTATCCACAATGACACCATCTAAATCGAAAATAAATCCTTTTGTTTTTTTCATTGTATTGTAATTTTAGTGGTTTGTTGTTCTTTCTTTAATGAAAATAACGCCCAAACCGGCAATCAACATTGAGGTTCCTGCGATGACGATAATCGCCATTGGGAAACCTCCAAATAGGGCAATTAAGGTACTTCCCAATAAGCCAGCGGCAATCTGTGGCAAAGTAATAGTGGCATTGAATAAGCCCATGTATACTCCCATTTTGTCGGCTGGTAATGATCCTGAAAGCATGGCATAAGGCATCGCTAATATAGCTGCCCAAGCCAATCCAACACCAGCCATTGATACTAACAAGGTGTTTTTGTCTTCTATTAAAAACATAGATATTAATCCTAGACCTCCAAGTATCAGAGAGAAAGAATAGGTTTTTTTACGGCCTATAGATTTTGCAATAGAAGGAATAAATAACGAGTAAATAGCGGCAACTGCACTGTAAAAGGCAAATAAAACGCCAGTCCAATCTCCTGCTTCATTAAAACCTACTGATTTTGCATCAAGTGCATCGGGTCCCCAAACCTGATTAGCGATGGCTCTTGTGGTATAAACCCACATTAAGAACAAAGCAAACCAAGAAAAGAACTGAATAAATCCTAATTGCCAAAATATTTTTGGAGCAGTCGTTATTAATTTTAAGATGTTTGTTTTTTCTTTTTTTACTTCAGCATCTAAATCAATTTTATTGTATAATGCATGTTCTTTAGGAGCGTATTCTTTGGTTCTAAATACCGTCCATAGCACGCTTATTAATAAAATCGATCCCCCAATATAAAAGGACCAAATTACAGAATCGGCTACTTTTTCACCCGGAGCCGGAACATTGGCAATACCTGATTTTGCAAGTATCCAAGGTAATAACGAACCAAATACAGCACCAAAGTTAATCAAGGCACTTTGCAGTGAGTACCCAAGATTGCGTTGCTCATCATTAACCATATCGCCAACTAAGGCTCGAAAGGGTTGCATGGTTACGTTGAAGGAAGTATCCATCAATAATAACATTAATCCTCCAAAAAACAGGGGAGGCAATAAATATGCAAAATACTCTGCATTAGGCATAAAAAACATGGCCAATGCTGATACTATTGCACCAAAAAAGATGAATGGAATTCTTCGTCCAAGTTTGGTCCAAGTTTTATCACTCGAAAGACCAATTATTGGTTGAACGATTAAACCCGCCAAAGGAGCTGCTAACCAAAAGTATCCAATACTGTGAACATCAGCTCCTAAAGCCTCTAGAATTCTACTAGTATTTCCGTTTTGAAGTGAGTAGCCAATTTGCACGCCTAAAAATCCAAAACTTAGATTCCAAATTTGCCAAAAACTTAATTTTGGTTTTTCCATATGATTCATTTTTAATGTTAATTACTACAAACGTATCGTGTTTGTTTATGCCTAATCTTGTACAGCAAAATGTAATCAAATATTTTTATGGTTATACTAGGCAATTCATTAGTATGGGGTTGTATTTAGTGGGATACTTACATTCTCGGTACTCTACCTAATCTATTAGAAAACAGATAGGTTAGCTCTGAAACGTTAGCTTTACCGCTAGTATACGTAAGGTACTAACTAGTTGACCTAATTATAACAGCACAATTATTTAATTGGTTGTTATTGTGCAAGTTACAAAAAAATAAGTTTGTTTTGCTTTTAAAAGCAAGGTTTGGTTGATTAGAATAGCTTCCTAAAAAGAATCGATTAATTTAGGGCATTAATCATAGTAATAGGAAACAAAAAGGAACAAAACTTTGCTTGATTTTCGAAGTATAAGAAAAAGTTTTGCAGTGTAAATATAGAAAATTATTTACTTGAGGGTTGTTTCTCAAGTAAATAATTAGTACTCTAACGTTTTTTGTTGATAAATTATCAATTAATTGGTAGATTCTCTTTCAATCAAATGGGTTTCTATGATTTCTGTAACATAGTTTTCTTCCTCCTCTTCATGCTCTTCGGATTCAAGCCTGTGAATCAACATTTCTGCGGCTTTTTTACCCATTTTGATGCCACTTTGGCTTACTGTAGTAATGGTTGGTGTGGAGTATTTTGAAATAATACCGTCTGTGAAAGCTATTATGGCGACATCCTTAGGCACAGTAAGGCCCATTTTGTAAGCGGATTTTAGTATAGTAACGGCAAAGAGTTCATTTACTGCAAAAACAGCATCAATACCTTTGTCTTCCAATAATTTATTGATAATTACTTCCGAAGTTTCAACATCTTCAATTTTAATAATAAGATTGGAGTCAAATGGAATATTGTAGTCTAATAAAGCTTTTTCGTATCCTTCTGTTCTAAGTTTTCCAACACTTACATAGTCAACGGTGGTAACCAAAGCAATCTTTTTGCGGCCTTGTTGAATTAAGAATTCTACAGCTTCATAGGCTGCTTTTTTATCATCAATGATGACTTTGTCGCAATCGACTTCCTCAGTTACACGATCAAACATTACCACAGGCATGCCTTGGTCGATGACTTCGGTGATGTGATGAAAATCTTTTTTGAATTGGGTTTCTTTAGATAAAGACATAATAAAGCCATCAGTACTGCCGTGAGCTAACAATTCCATGTTCATCACTTCTTTGTCAAAGGAATCATCCGACAAACATATGATAACACTATAGCCTTTTTCATTGGCTACTTGCTCGATTCCATTGATTACAGTGGAGAAAAAGTAGTGAACGATTTCTGGGATAATGATACCAATGGTTTTAGTGCGTCTGTTTTTTAAACTTAAGGCAATATTATTGGGTTTGTAATTGTAAAATTTGGCAAATGCTTGCACTTTTAGACGTGTTTCTTCGCCAATTTCTAAACTGTTTCTAAGTGATTTTGAAACTGTTGAGATGGAAACATCCAGTTCTTTGGCAATTTGCTTTAGGGTAACTTTTTTTTTCATTAGACTTTTTTTGGGTAAAAACCAATTTGGTATTTAATAGTACTTTTTTTTATTTATCAGATAAATTTTAGTTAAAAATAGTAAATATAATTCAAAGTTTTCAACACTATCACGTTTTCGTAAAGGTATATGATTTATGTCATGTTGTTGGTATCAATATTCTGTTAATTTTGGTACTTCGAAGTATTAAGAAAAAGCAAAACTGAAAACCAAAATTAAACATTAATCTAAACAAAAAGTATGAAAACAATTTATAAAAAGTTGTTATTTTTATTGCTTCTCTTGCCATTAAGCGTATTGGCTCAGACTACGGTTTCGGGCTCTGTTGTTGAAAAAGCAACAGGACAACCTATGCCGGGAGTCAATATTAATATACAAGGGGCGACAACAGGTGTATCAACTGATTTCGATGGTAAATATAAAATACCAAATGTTAAAAAAGGAGATAAGCTTGTATTTTCTTATATCGGGTTCAAAAACGCGATTGTTACCTATACTGGTCAAGCGGATCTAAGTGTTTCGTTAGAAGAAGATGCTAACGAATTAAAAGAGGTAGTGGTTCAAGTAGGGTACGGTTCTGTAAAGAAAAAAGATGCTACAGGATCGGTTGCAGTTTTAGGAACCAAAGATTTTAATAAAGGAGCTATTGTTTCTGTAGATCAATTATTAACTGGTAAAGCGGCTGGGGTTCGTATTACAAACAATGGTGGTCAACCAGATTCTGCTCCAAACATCAGGATTCGTGGTGGGGCTTCTTTAAGTGCTTCTAATGACCCTTTGATCATTATTGATGGGGTGCCTATTAGTAATGATAATCCTGCAGGGGTTAGCAATCCTTTGTCTTTGGTGAATCCAAATGACGTTGAAAGCTTCTCTATCTTAAAAGATGCTTCTGCAACTGCAATTTATGGGGTTAGAGCTTCAAATGGGGTTATCCTTATTACTACTAAGAAAGGAACCTCTGGAGCGCCTCAATTCAATTATTCCGCAAACGTTTCCGTTGGTAATGTTGGTAAAAAAATTAATATCATGAACTCTAGTGAGTTTGTAAAGTTTATCCAAGAGTATCATCCAACTAGAACTAATGGATTAGGAATTGATGATCCAAGTAATACTTTGGTGGATGATTTATCTACGCCAGAAATTGAAGGTCGTATCATTAGTAATACTGATTGGCAAGACCAAGTATACAGAACAGCTATTTCAACTGACCACAATTTTAGTGCAAGAGCCAACCTTTATAAAAAAATTCCTTTTAGAGCATCATTTGGTTACAACCGTACTGAAGGTCTTGTAAAAACGAATGATTATGAAAGATTTGCATATTCAGTTAAAATGACTCCTAAGTTATTGGATGATAATTTGAAAATTGATTTTAATGCAAAAGGAACCATTACCACTAAGAATGCAATTGATGATGGTGGTGCTATTGGTGGAGCAGTTGCAATGGATCCAACAAAACCTGTGTTTTCAAGCAATAGCATTTTTGGTAAGTATTATCAAGAAACTTTATTAAATGGTAATAGAAACCAAATAGAGGGAGCTTCGAATCCTTTGGCTATTTTAGAACAAAGAACAAGACCTGAAAGAGCTATACGTTTCTTAGGAAATGTTGAGTTTGATTATAAGTTGCCTTTCTTGAGAGATTTAAGAGCAGTTGTTAATTTAGGTTTAGACGCCTCAGAATCTAGAATTAGAGAAGTTTTTGCTGATAATTCTATTGCAACCTATAGATTTAACCAAGGTTCTAATCCAGCAACTAATTATGTTTTTAATCCTGGAGAAAATTACTTAGAAAACCAAACTTCAACCAATCAAACTATGGATGCTTATTTAGCGTATTCTAAAACGATGACTGGTTTCGTAACTAGGGTTGATGCACAAGGAGGTTATACTTATCAAAACTTTAAAGTGGATGGTTATAGTGATAGATACCGTTACAATGATCAAACAGGATTAAGAGAATCAGTTATTGATCCGAATAACCAAAATAACAGATACTATAGTCCATTAAATTTACAAGCATATTTTGCTAGAGCAAACTTTGATATTTTAGATAAATATTTATTTACAGCAACATTTAGAGCGGATGGTTCTTCATTGTTCCAGGAGAATAAAAGATGGGGTTATTTCCCTGCAGTTGGTGCCGCTTGGAAGTTAAAAGAAGAGTCTTTCTTGAAAGATTCCAATTTTATTCAAAATTTGAAGTTGCGTTTAGGTTGGGGTAAAACTGGACAACAAAACATCACAGGTTCAGTAGGATATTTCCCGTCAAGCCCATTGTTTCAAATAGGTAATGTGAACAGTCAGTACCTTCCGGGCGTAAATACCTATTCTGCTAGAGCCTTTAATCCAAACATAACTTGGGAAAAGACCGACAATTACAACTTAGGTATGGATTTTGAATTATTCAAAAACGGTATCTTATCTGGAGCATTTGATGTGTACAAACGTAAAACTAATGATTTGTTAGCAGTAGTACCGGTACCTCCTGGACAAGGACTTTCTAGCACGTTTATTGATAATGTAGGATCAATTGATAGTAAAGGTTTTGAGGCTAATTTGGATGTTAAAGTAATTCAATCAGAAGATGCAAATTTTACCATAGGAGGAAATATTGCTTACAACTATAGTGAAGTTAGTGATTTGCGTGGTATTTCAGCCGTTCAAGCATCAGAGAGTGGATTGCCTACAGGTACTGGTTTGTTCTTGGCCAATCACGCCGTAGGATACCAACCTTATTCTGCATGGGTATTCCAACAAATTTATGACGATAAAGGACAACCGATTCCTAATGCTTTTAGAGATTTGAATGGTGATAATCAAATTACAAATGCGGACAGATATTACAAAGCATTACGACCAAATTGGACTTATGGCTTCACGACAACAGTTAACTATAAAAACTTTGATTTAGTAGCTAACTTTAGAGGGCAAATTGGAGGACAAGTGTATAATTCAAGAATTATAACAACTGGTTTTACAGATAGAGCCATTCAAGGTACTTCTAGTGCATTGAACAATGTTCTAAATTTTAACGATGGAACTGCAAATCCTTTATACAAAGATTTTAACGGGAATAATACTTTTTCAGATTATTTGTTAGAAGATGCATCTTTCTTGCGTTTAGATAACATTACGTTAGGTTATAAATTTGCAAAATTCATTAATAGTTCTTCGTTAAGAATTTATGGATCAGTGAATAATGTGTTTATTGTTACAAAGTATTCTGGGCAAGATCCTGAAAATTTTAATGCAATTGACAATAATTTTTATCCAAGACCAAGAACCTATACATTTGGTCTAAGTCTTGATTTTTAATTCATTATAAAAAAGTATGAAAAATTTAAAATTAATTTTAGTAGGATTAGGTTTGGTCCTTCTATCCTTAAATAGCTGTTCAGACGATCTTAACACTGAACCAAAAGTAGAACTTGATCTTGAAACACTATTGAAAAAAGATCCTAATGCAATCAAAGGATTGGTGTCTAAGATTTATGGAGCTTTTGCTTTATCTAGTTCTACAGGACCCGGTGACTCTGATTTGGGTGCTGGTGATAATGCGGGAGAATCACCATTTTTAAGAGGAATTGTAAACCTTCAGGATTTTACAGCAGATGGAATGAAAAATCGCTGGGGAGATAATGGATTAGACCAATTAACCACAACATCTAATTGGGATCAGAACAATAAATTCTTTAAATATTTATACAACCGTGTATATTTTGTGGTTCCTCAAACCAATAATTTACTGAATGTGTTGAATAATGTTACAGTTCCAGATCAAGAATTGTATGTTAGTGAATTACGCTTCTTACGTTCATTAGCTTATTACTACATGATTGACTGCTTTGGAAAAGGAGTTATTGTAACTGAGAAAGAGTTGGGTAATCCTGTCGCTGCAAAAGAATCTTCAAGAATTGAGATGTTTGAATATGTTGAGAAAGAACTTTTAGACATTGAAGCAAAAATACCATTGAACAATGATTATGGTCGTGCTAATAAGTCTGCAGTAAGAATGTTATTGGCGAAATTGTATTTGAATGCACAAGTATATACAGGTGTTGCTAGATACAATGATGCATTAACTTATACCAACAAAATAATTACTGAAGGAGGTTTTACTCTAGCTCCAAAATTTGTTAGTTTGTTTTCAGCAGATAATGACAGAACAGCAGCCAAAAATGAAATCATTTATGCTTTGCTTGCTGATCCTATTGTAAGCCAAAGTTTTGGTAATGCAACTTATATTGTTAATGGTAGTTTAAGTAATGTTACAATGACACTTACTGATTTTGGTGCACTTGAAGGATGGCAAGGACATAGAGCAACTAAAGCTTGGTACGGTTTATTTGGTAATTCGGCTGCAGCATTAACGAACTCTACAGATGATAGAGCTAAATTATTCTGGACTTCAGGACATAATTTTGAAATGGCAGATTATAAAGCTTGGGTAGATGGTTACCCTAGTATTAAATTTAGAAATACTAATTTCCAAGGCTCAACTGTTCCAACTGCCTTTGCCAATACTGACTTCCCTCTTTATAGATTAGCAGATGTTTATTTAATGTATGCAGAATGTGTTTTAAGAGGAGCTACAGGTGGTAATGCAACACAGGCTCTTGACTATGTGAACAGAGTTAGAAATCGTTCCAATGCACCATCGATTAATTCAACAGAGTTGACTTTGAATTTTATTTTAGATGAAAGAGCTAGAGAATTGAACTTGGAAGGACACAGAAGAACGGATTTAATTCGTTTTGGTAAATTCACAGGAGGTACCTATTTATGGCCATGGAAAGGTGGAGTAAAAGATGGGGCAGCTATTCCAGATACCTATAAATTGTTCCCAATTCCTCTTTCTGCTTTACAAGCTAATCCGAACTTAAAACAAAACCCAGGTTATTAACTATCAAAAAAAATCAAAACAATGAAAAATATTTTAAGATCTTCCATTTTTGCCTTCTTGCTAATTGCATTAGGGTCTTGTGAAAATGATATTGAGGCAGTAGCTACTCCTCAATCAGGTGCGAAATTATTAACTCCTGCAACCGGTACAGAGCTTGTTTTAATGCAATCCAAAGAAGATGAAATTGCTACAACTTTAGTATGGGATTATAGTGATTTTGGTGTTGAGACATCAGCAACTTACACTGTAGAAATTGCAGTTGCTGGTACTGATTTTGCTAAACCAATTGCAGCAGGAACAACTCCAAATCGTTTTCTTTCTTGGACTGTTAAAGAATTGAACGGAGTGTTGTCTGCCAATGGTTTTAAACCGTTTATTCAGTCCTCTGTAGATGTTAGAATCTTAGCACAATTGGGTACAGCAGCGAATGCTTTAAAACAGTATTCTAATGTGATTACTTTAAAAGTTACTCCATATACTAGTGAGTTACCACAATTGGCAGTGCCTGGTAATCACCAAGGTTGGAACCCGCCTTCAGCTCCACGTATAGCTTCATCTGCTTTTGGTAAAACGGATTATGAAGGATTTGTTTGGTTAGATGGTGAGCATAAATTTGTAGCTCCTGATGCTACTGGAGTTTTTGATTGGAACAAAGGTCCTGATTATGGAGACGATGGTACTTTTACAGGTAAGCTTATTGAGAAAGATGAAAAAAATGCAAAAGTTACACAAGCAGGATATTACTTAGTTAAAGTAGATACTGGTAAATTGACATATTCAGAAACTTTCACCAATTGGGGAATTATAGGTGATGCTACTCCAGGAGGATGGGACAATAGTACAGCAATGACTTATGATGCAACAGCTAAAGTTTTGAAAATTACTGTTGATTTAGTTGGAGGTAAAGAAATGAAATTTAGAGCAAACAATGCATGGGACATCAACTTTGGTGATGACGGTGCTGATGGTAAACTTGAAGCAGGAGGAAAAAACATTCCTGTCGCTGCATCTGGAAATTACACAATTGTGTTGGATTTTAACAAACCAAGAGATTACAAATACACTATCACTAAAAATTAATTTTGTGTTAGTTATTAAAAAGGGTTGTCCTAAAGACAACCCTTTTTTTTCATTACTCTTTAAAACTCAAAAAGAATGAAGAAAATTTTACTTATACTGCTGCTTTTTGTGGGAAGTTTTGGTTTTGCACAGCAACAAACTGTTACTCATTTCATTACTCCTGCTACTTTTGAAGAGACCACTTCGATTACAGTTACGGTCAACGGTTCAAGCATTAATGAATCAACTTGGGGAGTTACCGGAAATGCATTGTATATGTGGGCTTGGTCCTTTGATATCAATGATACAAATGAAAGGGACTGTCCAACTAATGGGTTTTGGGATAATTCTAACGAAGCCAATCGTTTTACTTATAATTCTGCATCGGACACCTATACTTTGACTTTTGTACCTAGTACATTTTTTAACCGAACCGCAATCGGAAGATTTGGTTTTTTAATAAAAGCTAAAAACGGAACAGGCGACAAAAAATCCCAAAATATTTTAACAGAAGTTGGTTCCTTCCAAGTTACCTTAACTACACCAGCGCAAAACAGTACGACTATTTTAGCTTCTGGTGGAGATTTGTTGATTACAGCAACGAATACCAATAATGTAGCGAATTACAATTTGAAAGCCAATGGAACTTCAATAAATACTGCGACTGCTACTACGAGTTATAATTTTACTCATACAAACATTACTGGCAATCAAAACTACGAGTTGGAAGTAACGCAAGGAACAACTACAATTGTCAAGAAATTTTCAGTTGTAGTCAATCCAACTGTTGGTTCTGAAACCATTCCAGCAGGTTTAGTAGATGGAATCAACTATAATCCAAACGACCCTACCAAAGTAACTTTGGTGTTGGATGCTCCATTGAAAGATTTTGTATATGTAGCGGGAAGCTTTAACAATTGGCAACCTACTTCGGCTTTTGCCATGAAAAAAGACGCTACAGCTGGTTCTACCAAATTTTGGTTAGAATTGACAGGACTTACTGCAGGAACCAATTACACCTATCAATATTGGGTGGGTAAAGAAAACCCGATTGCCAATTCACCAAAACTTGTCAAAACTGCCGATCCTTATTCTACTTTGGTTTTGTCGCCTTTTGATGATGCAGGAATTCCAGCGGCTTCATTCCCTTCTATTCCAGCTTATCCAACGGGTCAGGAAAGAGAAGTCACTTGGTTCAAAACAGGGCAAACGCCTTATGCATGGAGTCAAGAAACGCTCAATTTTGTAAAGCCAGCCAAAGACAAACTCGTTGTGTATGAAGTATTGGTCCGAGATTTTGATGCGAAACGCAATTATCAAGATTTAATTGATAGAATCGATTACTTCAAAAATTTGAAAGTCAATGCCATCCAGTTGATGCCAGTGATGGAATACGAAGGCAATGAAAGTTGGGGGTACAACACTTCCTTTCACATGGCCTTGGATAAGTACTATGGCACTCCAGAAAAATTAAAAGAATTTATTGATTTGTGTCACAAAAACGGAATTGCGGTGATATTGGACATTGCCTTAAATCATGCTTTTGGTCGCAATCCAATGGTGCGCATGTGGATGAATGATCCTGATGGCGACGGTTGGGGCTCTCCAACTGCTGAAAATCCTTATTTTAACACCGTAGCGAAACATACTTATAGTGTAGGGGAAGATTTTAATCATCAACTCCCTCGCACGCAAAACTATGTGAAGCGAGTAGTGGAACATTGGATCAAAGAGTTCAAAATTGACGGTTTTCGTTGGGATTTAACCAAAGGATTTACGCAAGAGTGTACCGCAAGTGATGAATCCTGTACCAATGGTTATAGAGCCGATCGAGTGGCACTTTTAAAATCCTACGCAGATTATTCTTGGTCAGTAGATCCTACCCATTATGTGATTTTTGAACATTTAGGAACCGATACTGAAGAGCGCGAATGGGCCAATTATAAAGATGGCATCATGCTTTGGGGTAAAATGTTAGACGAGTATAGTGAAATTGCTATGGGATGGTCTAACAAAAATATCTCTAGAATGTCTAGTGCAAGCCGAGGTTTTAACAAACTGCGTTTGATGGGCTATCCTGAAAGCCATGATGAAGAGCGCTTAATGTACCGTAATTTGCAATTTGGAAATACTACAAATCCTGCACATAATGTAAAAGATTTAAACACGGCCTTAACGAGAATGTCAGCCATTGGCGCCGTTTCTTTATTAGTGCCTGGGCCCAAAATGATTTGGCATTTTGGAGAATTAGGACACGAAAAATCTATCTTTACTTGCTCGAATGGTACCGTAAATACTCCAAATGATGCCACAAACGGAGATTGTAAATTAGATACGAAACCACAACCACAATGGACAGATAATTGGTTAGGGTATGCCCAACGTAGTAAAATTTATTTGGATTGGGCCAAGATGATTGCACTAAAGGTAAGTGAGCCTGTTTTCTTGGGTGATGTTACAATTGCTAGTACCAATACTGTCACACCAGTTATTAAAATTACCAATAGCACTTTAGCAAGCACTGACTTGAAAGATGTATTGATTGTTGCAAATTTTGATGTGGTAGCTCGAAATGTGCCTACAGGTTTTCCCTATACTGGAACGTGGTCCGATTTGATGGATGCTACTACTTTGACAGTTACGGATGTCAATCAAACCATCTCATTGCAACCAGGAGCGTTTAAAATTTTAGGAAATAAGCAAGCTACTTTAGCTACTGATGATTTTGAGAAAGGGGCTACGATTCGTATGTATCCAAACCCTGCTTCCAATTATTTTACTTTGAATACTGAAATTACTAAAGTAGAACTATATTCTATAACCGGGCAAAAAGTAAAACAATTCAATGGAAATCAGTCTGTAGATCAGCAATTTAGCATTTCAGATTTGCCAAAAGGGCTCTATTTTGTCAAAGCTCAAAATGCAGAAAAGCAAACTCAAGTTTTAAAATTGTTAAAAAACTAGATTTTTAACTTCTAAAAATGAAAAAAAATCGGCTGATTCAAGTGAATCAGCCGATTTTTTATGCTAAACCAAGTCTTTATTAGGAATTTACTTCAAGCAATTTTTAACCTACAGTTGAATTTGGTTTTTATTACTACAAATTAAATCCTTCCGTCTTTGATGCTGTCTACAATTTCAGGATTCAAAAGGGTCGTGGTGTCTCCAAAGTTGCTAAAATCACCTTCTGCTATTTTGCGAAGAATGCGTCGCATGATTTTTCCAGATCGTGTTTTTGGCAAACCTTCAACAAATTGTATTTTATCTAATTTTGCGATAGGACCAATGTGATCGGCAATGTATTGGTTGATTTCTTTGCTCAAATTGTCTCGATCTCTGTATTCTCCTGTTTCTTTCAAAATCACAAAACCATATAGTGCATTGCCTTTTATATCATGTGGGAAACCTACAATTGCTGATTCGGCTACTGCTGGATGTTCGTTGATGGCATCTTCAATAGGTGCTGTGCCTAAGTTATGACCAGAAACAATAATCACATCATCCACACGGCCTGTAATACGGTAATAGCCTACTTCATCTCGTAAGGCACCATCACCGGTAAAATATTTTCCAGGAAATGCTGAAAAGTAGGTCTCTTTATACCGTTGATGATCTCCCCAAATCGTTCTAGCAATTGATGGCCATGGGAATTTGATGCATAAGCTACCGGTAACTTGGTTGTCTTCAATTTCATTTCGTTTTTCATTCATCAAAACAGGTTGAATTCCGGGTAGCGGCAATGTGGCATATGTTGGTTTTGTTGGGGTTACAAAAGCAATAGGTGATAGCAAAATACCACCTGTTTCGGTTTGCCACCAAGTATCTACTAATGGGCAACGTTTTCCTCCAACATGGTCGTTGTACCAGTGCCAAGCTTCTTCATTGATAGGTTCGCCTACCGATCCAATTACTTTTAAGGAGGCGAGTGGGTATTTTTGAACATAGTCTAAACTCTCTTTAGCCAAAGCACGAATGGCAGTTGGTGCCGTGTAAAAATGGGAGACCTTGTGTTTTTCAATTACTTCCCAGAATCGGCTAAAGTTAGGGTAGGAAGGTACTCCTTCAAATAGTACTGTAGTAGCACCATTTAATAAAGGGCCATACAAGATATAGGAATGTCCGGTAATCCAGCCTATATCCGCAGTACACCAAAAAATGTCATTTTCCTGATAATTGAATACATTTTTGAAAGTATAAGCGGTATAGACCATGTATCCTGCTGTGGTGTGTACCATACCTTTTGGTTTTCCAGTAGAACCTGAGGTATACAGTATAAACAAGGGGTCTTCTGCATCCATGATGGTAGCAACATGATTATCGGAAGCAGCCTCTAAAAGAGGTTGTAGCCAAAGATCACGGTCTTCTTGCATAAGTACAGGAGAATTAGTTCTTTTAACAACCAATACCTTGGTTACACTCGGACATTTTTTTAGCGCTTCATCAATTATACTTTTTAGTTCAATAGCTTTATTGCCTCTAAAACCGCCATCTGAAGTGATGACCATTTTACACTCGCTATCATTGATTCTCGCAGCTACTGCTGTATCAGAAAATCCTGCGAACACCACAGAATGAATGGCTCCAATTCTTGCACAAGCTAAAACAGCCACAGCCAATTCAGGGATCATGGGTAAGTAAATACATACTCTATCCCCTTTTTGAATCCCCTGTTCTTGTAAAACATTGGCCATTTTATTTACACGCTCCGATAGTTCATTATAACTAATGTGAAGGGCTGTTTCATTGGGGTCATTGGGTTCAAAAATAATTGCTGTGCGATTGCCATTTTTAGCTAAGTGTCGATCGATACAGTTTTTGGTGATATTTACTTTAGCATTGAGAAACCATTTAATTCTTGCTTCCTCCATATCAAATTCCATTACTTTGTCCCATTGTTGGTACCAAGTAAAATTATCAGCAGCAATTCTGTCCCAAAACTTCTTAGGCTCACGAATGGATTTTTTGTAATGCTTGAAATATTCTTCCAGAGTGTTAATTTTGAAATAGCTCATTTTTTTTATTTTTTAGTTAGTTATAGTAATTCCTGTACTTGTTCAATTAATTTTTTTACGGAAAAAGGTTTTAGTACGTATAAATCTGCACCTAATGCTAATCCTTTTTCGATGTCTTTTTCTTTGTTTTTGGCAGATAAAAAAATCACTTTGCAATGTTGCAGCTTTTCTTCTTTTTTAATTTGTCTTAAGGTTTCATAACCGTCAACCAGGGGCATCATGATATCTAAGATGATGATATCGGGTAATTGAAGCTGTAAAATATCTAAAGCTTCCTGACCATCTCGGGCCACAAAGACCTCAAAGTTGTTTTTTTTGAAAGTATATTCTAATGACATTAAAATATTAGGTTCGTCGTCTACTATGAGTATTTTTTTCATGGTGATACAGGTTCTGAAGTATTGTAATTAGGAAGGGTGAAACAAAAAGAAACGCCTTCGTCTTTGGCATTTTCTGCCCAAATTTTTCCTTTATGATGTTCTATGATCTGTTTGCAGATGGCCAATCCGAGTCCGCTTCCTACGGGTTTTTTTATATTTTGATTTTTAGATTGATAAAATTTATCAAAAATGGCTTCATATTCTTCTTCATTAATTTTGTTGCCATTATTTTGAATACTAACCAGTACTGAATCAGGATGCTCTGAAATGGCAATAGTAATTTTTCCATTTGGGTTTGGACAAAATTTCAGGGCGTTTGAAACCAAATTATGCACTACTTGCAAAATGCGTTCTTCATCATAAAACACCCGAATTTCTGAGGATTTGTTTACAAATTCAACCCTTATGTTTTTATTTTGAATGACATGCTGCAGTGGATGTAAGGTATTGGTAATGGTTTGTACCAAATTGTTTTTGGTTAAATATATTTTTTGTTTACCGGTTTCGAATTTTTCTAAATCTAATATTTTATCAATTAGGCGATTCAATCGATCAGATTCGGAAATGATATTTTGTAAAAATTGTTGCCGCATTGCCGTTGGAATCTCTTCGTCATCAAACAAGATTTCACTGGCAGCTCTTATGGCAGTGATTGGGGTTCGCAATTCATGAGTGACAGTGTCCAAAAACTCGTTTTTTTGTGCATCTTTTTTGAGAAGTTTCATGTTGGCAACCTGTAATTGTTCAGAAGTTTTCTGTAAGGCTTGAGTGGTTTCGGTCAATTTTTTATTAACGATGATGTTTTCTTGCGATTCTTCAAGGATGCGTAATACTTCTGGTAAAGCAATTTTTTCTTCCTTAACAACACTGGCAATTAGTATTTTAGACGATGAAGTCCCGATGTGACCGGTGAGTAAATTTTCGGCAAATTTTATAAATCGAGCATCAGCTGTTACAATGTTTTTGTCAATATTGTATTTTCGATGAAACAATTCCAAGGCTCTTTGTGTTCTAACAACCCCCAAAAAGCGTTCTAAAATTTTTTGGATATCGGCAATGTATGCAGTTCCTTTCCAAACAAATGCGCTTTCTAATTGGCCACTATATTTGTCTATATCTACAAACATTTCGGCATAATTACGTTCTCTATAATTCCCTTTGAAGCTCACAGATGCCGTCAAATACACAATGGCATTAAAAAATAAACTCCAAAATACTGCCTGAGGAATGGGATCAAGGAAGTGTAAACCAAAAAGGGCGAAGGGTTTTAATCGTTCGATTCCCCAAGGTCCATTTTGAATAAAAGAACTGTTGCTTTCATTTAATCCTAAAGCAAATGGAATGATAAGGGTGTAACAGCAAATTAAAAAACCTAGAAGTATCCCTCCTATAGCGCCTTTACTCGATCCTCTTCTCCAAAATAAAGCCCCAAAAAATGCCGGAGCCAATTGGGAAATCACTACAAAAGAAACCAAGCCGATAGAATATAACGAATATTCTAAAATGAAAACTTTATAAATGATATACGATAGCACTGTCAAACTCAGTATCCCAATTTTACGGCTGTTGACGATTCTGCGTGTGTTTTCTCTTTGTTGTTTGTTTTCTAATGAACCGATAAAGCCATAAGGAATCAATAAATTATTACTTACCATGTTGGCCAATGCTATCGATGAAACAATAATCATGGAAATGGCAGCTGAAAATCCGCCAAGAAAAACAAGCACCGTTAAAGTAGTGTTATTGAAATATTGAGGAATCAATAAAGAGTAAGTGTCTGAATTTAAATGCTGTCCCTGAAATAAAATAGTACCACCCCAAGCTATTGGAAAAACAAATACATTAAACAATATCAGATATAATGGGAACAGCCAAATGGCGGTTTTGATATGTTTACTGTGGTTGTTTTCTACAATACTCGTATGAAATTGTCGGGGTAATAAAAACATGGCAAACATCGAAATCAAGCATAAAAAGAACCAATTCAAGGCATTTTCAATGCTTCCAATGGTGTTTTTCTGTTTGAAATCAGCTATGGTTGCTGCTTGCTTGTAGATATCATCAAAACCATTAAAGACAAAATAAGTTACATAAATCCCAAGAATTAAAAAAAAGAGCAATTTTAGAATCGACTCTATTGCAACTGCCAATACAATACCACGTCTTTTTTCTGAAGCATCTACATAACGTGTTCCGTAATAAGAAGCAAAGATCCCTAAGGCCAAACATACATAAGTAGTCGTGTCGAAGAATATATTTTCGGTAGCTTGGGTTCCAGTTACAATATGAAAAGTGTCCGAAATGGATTTTAACTGTAATGCGATGTAGGGCAATATTCCAATGACACAAACTACTGTTACAAGGGCGCCCAAAAATCGGCTATTGCCATAACGTAGAGAAATAAAATCTGCAATACTTGATATTTTATTGACTTTTGAGATTTGTATTATTTTTTTCAAAATCAACATCCAGGCTGGGATGATAATGATGGGACCAATATAAATAGGGAGGTAGCTCAAGCCTGAATTTGCTGCCACTCCAATACTGCCATAATAGGTCCAGGCGGTACAATACACAGCCAATGAAAGCGAATAAATATAGGGATTGTTCGTCCATTTATAATGCTGTCTCTTTTCGGCCCAATGCGCAATAAAAAACAATAAGGAAACATACAATCCTAAAATTATTAGAATACTTAAGCTACTCATCGTATTTTTTTATCAAGAAAAAGCTAATAATAATTGAGAAAAACCAAATTGTGAAAATATACATATAAATAATAGGTATGCCTACCCATGAATCCGAACTGTCAAATAATAACAATAAAGGGAAATTCATGGCTAAGAATAGCACTATACTTAAAATAATGAATTTTTGTTCGTGTCTTTTTTTCATAATTCGGTTACTTTTGATCAAAGGACTTCAAGTAAAAGTGAATCGCAATCTCTGCTGTAAAAGAGATTGCGATACCAACTGATCATTTTAACGTTTAGATTGATCGTATTCGCCCATGAGAGAATAGTAGCCAAATATGCCCATTCCCAATACCACCAGCGGAGTGAGTACACATAAAATGATGATCCCAAAAACTAAATCGTCTTGTTTGCCCGATACAATTTTAGGTAGTCCAAATTCAAATATACAAAAATAGGCGGCTGCTACAGCCAAGGCAATCCATACCATTCCTAAAGCTCTTTTTAACTGATTCATACTATTGATTTTAAACGTGTTTATTGGTTTTTGAATTGTCTAGATATATCATTCCGATCACAAAACTGACCGTGGCGATAATTATTGGATACCATAATCCTTCAAGATAGTAGCTTACATCGCCTGCCTCTTTGGCATTGGTTACTAAGTAAGTGGAAATAGCAGGTAAAAGCCCCCCAAAAATCCCATTTCCTACATGGTAAGGCAAAGACATGGAGGTGTATCGAATTTTAACCGGAAACATTTCTACTAAAAAGGCTGCAATAGGACCATACACCATTGTTACAAAAATGACTTGAGCAAAAATATAAAACACCAACATCCACATATCGTGATTGTTAATCGTTAAGGTCGTTTTAACTTCGGATTTTGGTTTGCCATCTACAATTTTGGCGACACCATTCTCTAAAGGTACGGTTTTGATTTCGACCCACTTTGTGCCATCTTCAAATTCTTTGGTTGTGGTATAAACAGAATCCAAAGCCTGTTTGTTTGTTTTGGTTTCCGCAATGCGTGTGGTTTTATCTACCAGTTCTATTTTGTTTTTGATGTCAGTTGTGTTAAACATGGCTTGATAAATTGGGCGATATAATAGAATTGCGATTAACATTCCTCCCATCATAATGTATTTTCTACCCAATTTGTCACTCAGCCATCCAAAGAATATGAAAAAAGGGGTGCCTAGCACTAAAGCGATTCCAAGTAATGTGTCTACTTGAGAGGAGTCAATAGACATCACGGTTTTCATGAAACTCATGGCGTAGAATTGACCGGTATACCATACTACTCCTTGCCCCATAGTAGCGCCAAACAAGGCTAATAACACAAATTTTAAATTGTATCGATTACCAAAACTTTCTTTTAAAGGGTTGGTACTCGTTTTTCCCTCTGATTTTGCTTTAGCAAAAACAGGTGACTCGTCCATATTTTTTCGAATTAAATACGAAATACCTACCATCACGATGGAAACCCAAAAGGGTACTCTCCAGCCCCAAGCATCAAATTCTTCAGGGGTAAGTACGTTTCTTGTAGCAAGGATAACCATCAGCGAGATAAATAAACCTACAGTAGCAGTAGTTTGAATCCACGAGGTCCAGTAGCCTCGTTGACCAATAGGCGCGTGCTCGGCAACATAAGTTGCGGCTCCTCCATATTCGCCTCCTAACGCAAGCCCTTGAAGCATTCTTAAAATCAGTACCATTAATGGTGCGAAAAACCCAATTGTTTCATAGCTTGGAATACAACCTATTAAAAAAGTGGCACCGCCCATTAATAGTAAGGTGACCATGAAAGTGTACTTTCGCCCGATGATGTCTCCTAATCGTCCGAAGAAGAGTGCGCCAAAAGGGCGTACGACAAAACCAACAGCAAAAGTGGCTAATGTGGCTAGAAAGGCTGCAGTGGGATTGTCTGCTGGAAAGAATTTGGTAGAAATAACTACTGCTAAACTTCCGAAGATGTAAAAATCGTACCATTCAATCATGGTACCCATGGATGAAGCTGAAATGACTTTCCAGATTCCTTTAGTTGATTTGTTGCTCATTTGGTTATTATTTTTGGTTATAAATAGATTTGTAGTTGTACTAAAAATTCTCCTCTGTTGCTTAATCTAGTGTCGGCTGAACTATACACAGGTCGCGTTGAATATTGAGTCGTTATTTTAGAGTGATGTCCATCCAATAAAAAATTGGCACCAAGATCAAATTGTGTACTTGTTTGTGTTAATGCATCAAAGTTTTTATAGGTAAATGCACCAAAGGGTTGGATTCTAAGCTTGGGTTTTTCTGCAGCATTCGGAAGTAAGAAACCTGCTTGCGTATGCCATATGGTACCACTACCTATCGTAGGTTGTGCGTTTCCAGGACCCGCTATAGCTCTGCTGCCCACAAAATTCGGGTCGGCAGTACCAATGTTCATGATGCCGATGTTGCGTAAATAATTTGGCCCAAAATTATAATCATAGTATACACTGTAGGCCGTAATGGCCATTTTTTTCTCTTTTTTTCCAATAGGTAAATCCAAAAACATATCGGCTGAAAATAAATTCATATCGTGTTTACGAAGTTGACTGTTTACAGAAGATTTTGTAGCATCAGGGGCATTATAAAAACCTGCACCAATGTTGAATACTTTTTTTGTACCTACATAAGACCCCACTTTAAAAGGAAGTAAATTGGATTCTTGATCCAAAAATTGGTATTCAAAATATCCTGCGGTAGACCATTTGGCATTGCCATTGTTGTCTACTGCAATAGCGTTTTGGGGCAGGGTAGTATTTATTGGAGTAATATTGGTTGCAAAGGGTTTGTTGTGGCTTAAACGGTATTCTAATTTTCCAAATTTACCTTTTGCAAAAAGGCCAACTTGGCGAGCGAATTGATCCGAATTTTCTATTAATGGCCAATTGTAAATTGGAGCATCTATCAGTAAAAAATTCAAAGTTGAAGCCATGGTTTCTCTTGAAAGTCCCATGTAATAGTGAAGACCACCTCCAAATGTTAAACTGAATTTTTTGTCTTTTTGTGGTAAAACAACGGCATACTCATTCCAAGCATCATGAAAAAACAGCCCTGGTTTTTTACCAGAACCATAACCACCTGTTCCTATGCTACCAGAGGCACCACCATTGGTAAAAGTTTGGTTGTTGATTCCCACATGAGTAACAATCATATAACGAGGGGAGAGTTGTGAATAGGCTAAAATGCGTAATCTTCGGTTGCCAATATCAGTAGCATTCGAGGCAGCTTCGTTGCCTACGAGCGTTCCTGGATTCATTTGTGAAGAACGAAACCAAATTTGGTTCCATATAATAAATCGAAGATACTTTGATCCTCCTTCATTTAAGTTAATTTTCATTCCGCTACCATATTCACTCGAACCTTGAGCGTTCATAGAAAGGGAGACGAAAGTCAAAAGCATTAATAAGATGATTTTTTTCATAAAAAATGGTTTTGGTTGGTTAATTCGATAGCCAAATTCCAAATTAATTTTATGAAAAAAAATAGTTATATATTTTTTTGTAAACTACTATAGTTAATCTTTAAAACGCTCCCATTTTATTAGCATAAACTTATCGCCAAGTTCTGTTATGATCATTCCTGCGCCCGTAAGATCGTTCTTGTTTTTGATATATTCTACTAATTCAGAATGGTTTACAATTTTATAAGTAGGGTGGTAGTTTACTTGTTGAGGTTTTTTGATGTGGTAGGATTTTACCCAATTACTAATGCTAACGTGTGAGACGCCTATAATTCGTTCGATTTCGCGATAACTCAGGCCTTCCAGGTAAAGTTGCAATGCTTTAGTGACATAATAGTCGTTAATTCTTTTGCCTAATTTGTTTACAGTGAAGCTATAGTTGCATTTTTTGCAGGTATATCGTTGCTTTTTAGCGATGATTCCACTTTTAATAACATGATCGCTTTGGCATTTGGGGCAAGTGTTGTTTTCCATATATATTTATTTTGCATAAATATATTAAATTTGCAACATAATTAAAACAGTGATTTTAAAATCATTGGGGTAGTTAAAGCGAATTAGTGTTGAGCCCTTGAAACAAAAGAGTAAATAGAGGATTTTTTTTTCTGAAAACTTAGAAAATCCGAATTTTTGAACCTACTACGGAAATATAGAAAAGTACATAAAACAAAAAACCCGAATAAAGCTATTCGGGTTTTGTGGTACCTCCAGGGATCGAACCAGGGACACATGGATTTTCAGTCCATTGCTCTACCATCTGAGCTAAGGTACCTTTTGCAAAGTAAAGCATTACTGCTTGTTGGTTGCGGGTGCAAATATAGAACCATTTTTAATTTATCCAAAACAAATTTTAAAAAAAATCTATTCGTACCTTCGTTGCCATTAATACAAAAGCATGATTCTAACAGTTGATATTGGAAACACTAGAGTTAAAGCAGCTGTCTTTGAGCAGTATACTCTAGTGGAGTATTTTGTTTTTGAAGCGAAAGAGCTTCAAAATAAAATTGAAATTATTTTGAAAAAATTTCCAAATCTTGCGTATTTGGTTGTTTCATCCGTGGGAAATGTGAAAAAAGAGTCCTTTTTGGCTTTCGAAAACAAGCTAAAAGTGCATTTTGTGTCGCATCAAGATCGATTTCCGTTTGTAAACAAATATACTACACCAACTACCCTTGGGATAGATCGAATGGTCTTAGCTGCTGGAGCGACGCTTCAATTTCCAAATCAAAACCGATTGGTGATTGATGCAGGTACTTGTGTGACCTATGATTGTATCGATGCAAGTAATCAATATTTGGGTGGTGCCATTTCTCCAGGAATCCGATTGCGCTACGAATCCCTACATAAGTATACAGCAAAGTTACCGCTGTTAACAAAGGAAATGCCTTCATCTTTTATAGGAGATGCTACGGCAGCTGCTATTCACTCTGGGGTGGTGAACGGGTTGATCTACGAAATAGACGGTTTTATTGATGAATTCAAAGCAAAATATTCAAAATTTATAATAATTTTAACGGGGGGTGATGCAGATTTTTTGGCGATGCGATTAAAAAATACCATATTTGCCAATTCAAATTTTCTCTTAGAGAGTTTGAACCAAACATTTCAATATACAATCAACAATGATTAAAAAAATCTTTATAGCAACTTGTTTGCTTTTTTCATTAGTATCCATCGCTCAGCAAGGAACTTCCTCACCTTATTCTTATTACGGTATTGGAGATATTAGATACAGAGGAATGCTAGAGAATCGTTCAATGGGAGGTTTGGGAGTAGAGCAAGATAGTATACATGTCAATGTTGATAATCCATCCAGTTATGCTAATTTGAAATTGACTACTTTGACAATGGGAGCTTCGTTTGGAACTAAAAATCTAAAAGATGACGCTAATAGTGCAACTGCTCAAAGAACCACTTTAGACTATATGGTGGTTGCGATTCCGATGGGTAAATTTGGATTTGGTTTTGGGGTACTTCCTTATTCGTCCGTAGGGTATAAAATACAGTCTCTTAGTGCTGATGGTTCACAAAACAATAGGCAATTAGAAGGAAACGGAGGGGTGAATAAAGTGTTTTTCGGTACCGGTTATAAAATTACAAACAATTTCAACATAGGCGTTGATATGCAGTATAATTTTGGGAAAATTGAAACGGATAATCTTGAGTACATCACTGATGTGCCAGTAGGTACTAGAGAAAGAAATCTAGCGTACCTTTCGGGGGTGAATTTCAATATTGGAGCCATGTATCAAGCTAAAGTTACACCTAAAATCAATCTTTATTCTAGTGTAAATTATACCTTTAAAGGGGATATAAACTCTAAGAATACCAGAACAATATCAACAATAGATTATCAAGGCACCTTTGATATTGATCCAGAAGGATTCGATGAAGTCAAGTCTTCTCAAACTATAGAATTACCCAGTAAATTGACCTTAGGGATTGGTTTTGGAGAATCAAGAAAATGGTTGATTGGTGCTGAAGTAGCCATGAGAGAAGCAGGTAGTCTGCATAATAATTACAATAATGTAACTGGAGTAGAATTTAATAAATACAATCGTTACACCCTTGGAGGATATTATATTCCTGATTACAAATCGTTTAATAGTTACGCTAAGCGTATTGTTTACAGAGGTGGATTTCGCTTTGAAAAAACCGGTTTGACAATAAACAATCAAGACATTGATGATAAAGCAGTGACTTTAGGTTTCGGCTTGCCTTCCATTGGTTCTTTTTCAAATTTTAATATCGGATTGGAATATGGAGTGCGAGGTACTACTTCAAAAGGTGTGGTTCAAGAAAACTACTTTAACGCAAGTGTCAGTTTCTCATTAAATGATAAATGGTTTGTGAAAAGAAAATTCTACTAGGGGCTAGTTTAAATACAATAAGATGGCTTTTTTCATAAAAAAAACCTGTTTAGTTTTGGTTTTTGCGACTCTCTTTTTGGGTTTGTACTCCTGCGAAAGTAATTTTAAAGAAGTCCAAAAAATTAATCTTTCTGAATTCAATCCTACCGGTGAGGCCGATACAATTAATGTGAAGTACACCGATTCGGGACGAATTTCAGCAGTGCTTTTAAGTGCTAAAATGCTCGATTATTCAGGGGTTGATTTTCCATTTACTGAATTTCCAAAAGGAATAGATGTCACTTTGTACGATGCCAAAGGAAAAAAAACATTCATAAAATCCAATTATGCTATTTCTTATAAAAAAACAGGAATCATCGATTTACAAGGAAAAGTGAAAATTACTACTGAAGATGGACAGGTTTTAGAAACAGAGCAATTGTACTTTGATCAAAAAAACGAATGGTTTTACACCGAACGCCGATTTGTGTTTACGAGCCCAAAAGGTTCTTCTACCGGTCAAGGAATTGATTTTAGTAAAGATTTTAAAGTGATTCATTCACAAAAAATCTCTGGAGAAGTAGCAACAGACAAATAGAGAGCAACCCTTTTTATTTATAAGTAGTGCCCTAAGGCAAAATGTATGAATTATTGGCGATCGATTGGATTGCCTCAAATAAAAAAAATATGAAATATTTAAAATTTACTTCTTATGCCTATTTAGCATTCGCCTTGTTTTTTGTGTATGATGGCGTAACCAAATGGGGGGAGCCCACTCAGGGACCTTGGTTGAGTTTTGGTATAGCGGCAGTAGCTGTTTTTATGTTCTTTTTTAGAACAAAATATTCCAAACGATTTGAAGATCGCAATGCGAATAAGTAGTTGTGACTACACGCAATACAATGGTACAAAACAGCGAAAAAACAGTTTTATTCTCGAGGAGAAGTTATAAATAATAAGATACAATTCGTTAAAATCGATGCAATACTATCTTTTTTTTAAAACTTTTAAAAAAGTTCTAAAATAAAACCCTCCGATTGTTATTATTAACTAGATAATTGTATTTTCGCAAACTGAATATAAAAATTAACAACAATAGAAATGGCAGTTTTAGCAAAAATTAGACAACGTTCCGCTTTATTGATTGCAGCAATCGCAATTGCATTGTTTGCTTTTATCATACAAGACCTTATTGGAAAAGGGGGTCTTGGTCAAAACACAAAAGATGTTGGAAGTATCAATGATAAGGATATTGCCTTTGAAGATTTTAGACTTAAAGTAAGTAATCTTGAAAAAAGTGGTCAAGGAATTACGCCAACCCAAGCTGCTAATAGAGTTTGGGAGCAAGAAGTTACCTTAGCATTATTGATGGGTGAGTTTGATAAATTGGGCCTTAGAGTAGGGGAGAAACACATCGTTGAAGTTTTGAAAGCAGATCAAAATATTGGGAACAACCCAATGTTTTTAAATGCTGCGGGACTATTTGATTTAGGAAAATTTAAAGACTTTTTCAAATCAAATCCAGAACAAGCGCAATTCTTGAAAGATAGAGAGAAAGATGCTGAAATCAATGCGAAATATCAAATCTACAATACTTTGATCAAGTCTGCTCTTTATACGACAGAAGCTGAAGGTAAATTTAAGTATGAAGCAGAATCGAACAAAGTAAACTTTGCATATGTAGCTGGTTTGTTTTCTACTATTAAAGATAGTGATGTAAAAGTTACTGATGCAGAAATCACTGAGTACATGAAGAAAAACGAAAAGAAATTTAAGGCTGAAGAGTCTCGTGAAATTTCTTATGTTTTAATCGAAGATAAAGCTTCCGCTCAAGATGAAGCTGAAGTGAAAAACAAAATTACAAGTTTGTTGTCAGGAAGTGTGGTATACAATCCAGCTACAGGTAAAAATGATACCGTTCCTGGATTTAAAAATGCCAAAAATGCAATTGATTTTGTAAATGCAAATTCGGATGTTCCTTACGATTCTACTTATATTGCCAAAAAAGATTTGCCAGCGGTAGATGCAGATCGTTTGTTTAGCTTACCAGCAGGTGCTGTTTATGGACCCTATAAGTTTGGAAACTATTATTGCTTGTCAAAATCATTAGGATTTAAATCGGGAGTAAATGCAAAAGCTAGTCATATCTTAATTAGCTACGAAGGAACTCAAGTGCCAAATAAACGAGAAGTAAGAACTAAAGAAGAAGCAAAAGCAAAAGCGGAGTCAATCTTAGCTCAAGTAACAGCCAATCCAGATAGTTTCTTGATGTTGGCATTTACAGCTTCTGATGATTCATCAGCTCAACAAGGCGGAGATTTAGGGTATTTTGGACCTAATGCTATGGTAAAACCTTTTAATGATTTTGTTTTTGGAAATGGTATTGGAAAAGTAGGTTTAGTTGAAACGCCTTTTGGTTTCCATATTATCAAAATTACAGACAAGCAAGACGGAATTCGTCTAGCCACAGTGGCACAAAGAATTGAAGCTTCTGAGGCAACTTCAGATAAGTTATTTGCTCAAGCCACTCAATTCGAAATGGAAGCCGCGGCTAAAGATTTTGACAAATTAGCGAAAGACATGAAATTGACAGTTGCACCAGTAGTAACTGCAAAAGCTTTAGACGAAAACTTTGGTTCTTTGGGTAATCAAAGAGCTATAATAAGATGGGCTTTTGAGGACGATTCAAAGGTGGGTACTGTGAAACGTTTTGAAGTAGCTAATGTGGGTCACGTAATAGCAAAAGTGAAAAGCATTGATAACTCTGGATTAGTTGCGGTGTCTCTAGCAAGACCTTATGTAGAGCCAATTCTTAAGAACAAGAAAAAAGCTGAAATGATAAAAGCTAAAATGACTGGAAGTTCATTAGAAGCAATAGCTAAAACTGTAGGTGCTCCAGTTCAACAAGCCACTGGTTTGACTTTAGAAAATGCTATTCTTCCAGGTGGGGTTGGGCAAGAAGCTAAAGTGGTGGGTAATGCATTAGCATTGGCAGCTAATAAAATTTCTGCTCCAATTGAAGGAAATACAGGGGTTTATGTAGTGAAAAATATCAGTACTGTTAAGGCTCCAGCTTTGAAAAATCATGCAGCTTATGTTACTAAATTGAAAACACAAAGTAGTGGTGATAGCAACAGAGCAATTCCAGCTTTAAAAGCAGCTGCAACAATTGAAGACCATAGAAGTCAATTTGGTTTCTAATTCATACAGATTAATAAATTTTATAAAAAAAACCAGATAACAGTTTTGTGTCTGGTTTTTTTGTTTGTGATACCTGTAAATGCTGTTATAGGTTTCAAGCATGCTCTCTTATGCTAACTATAACGCATTATTACTCTAATGTATTTTGTTAGCATTACAAAGGATTTTATAACGATTGGAAAAGTGTAATTACGTTCTAGTTTGTAAAATCATTTCATGATAAGGAAGTACTGTACGATACCCACGTTGTATAAAATAATCCGTTGGGTTATCTTGAGCAATTGCTAATACAAAATCACCACCCCAAGCGCCTAAACTTTTGATGACTCCATCAAAATCTGGAAATAGTGTTTCTTGTACGGAGGACAGTTCTAATATATGACTCATTTCCGTTTCATGTTGTTCCATGATTCTTGCAAAAGTTCTCAAGTCGGTTGCTTGGCAAGCTAAAGTAGTAAGCTTGTTGATGAGGGTTATGTTTTCGTGTAAGGCTTCATTCTTTTTGTTATAATAAGAAGCAATTGCTGCTTTGCTACTTTGTTTCTGGTTCAAGTACACAAAAAACAAATTAGAAGTAAAGTTTGGTGCAAAAGCCGCTTCCTGAATCAAAGGTTTTTGATCATTCAATTGATAAAGAATGGGAGTGTTGTGTTGTGCACAGGCAATGTCATAGCCGCTACCACCAAAACTTTTATGCAGTAATTCGAATGCATCAACTTTGGCCCATTGTGCAATATTGTTAATCAGGGTTGAAGAAGTGCCAAGTCCCCATTTTTTTGGAAAACTAAGACGAGTGCTGATTTCGGCACCTTGAATTTCCTCTAGCCATGAAGGTTGCATCAAATGCGCTTGAAATAAAATTTGTAGTAAGGTGTCTTTTGTAGACGAGGTAGGCTTAGGTTGATAAGTAAGAATGGAAGTGATTGAGAGGTTTTCTTCAAACCAAAGACTGCCATCTACATCATAGCTCTTCCATTGTAATGTGTTTGAGGTGTTGTGATGAACTTCTAAAGTTTGTCCATATTTAGTTGGCAAAGCCAAGGCAGTGGCACCATCCAAAACTAGGTATTCGCCAGTAAGTAATAGTTTTCCGTTGCTATAAAAAGTCTGCCTCATAGTTGAAATTCTTGTTTTTTATTTTCTTAAATCTTCAATAAAGCTCACAACAGCGCTATGCGAAATAGTGTGGTGCTTGAAGTGTTTTTTGATAGCATGGCGTTCTTCATCGGTGACATTGAATTGATTTAAAATATTGTTCAAATGCATTTTCATGTGGCCTTCTTGTATGCCTGTAGTGGTTAAAGAACGAAGTGCTGCAAAATTTTGTGCTAAACCAGCAACAGCTACAAATTGCATCAATTCTTGTGCAGAAGGTTTTTCAAGCATTTCGAGGCAAAATTTCACTAAAGGATGTAGTGAGGTTAATCCACCTACAGTTCCTAATGCTAATGGAATTTCTAACCAAAAAGTGAATTGTCCGTTTTCTATTTTGGCGTGAGACAAACTGCTATAGTGTCCGTTCCTAGAAGCAAAAGCATGTATTCCAGCTTCTACAGCTCTAAAATCATTTCCTGTAGCTAAAACTACAGCGTCAATGCCATTCATAATGCCTTTGTTGTGTGTAACGGCTCGATAAGGTTCTACTTCTGCAATTCGAACGGCTTGCACAAAACGTTTCGCGAAATCTTCAGGATTAGGGATATGTTTTTCAGCTAAATTTTCTATTGGGCAAGAAACTTCAGCTCGTACTAAGCAATTCGGGACATAATTAGAAAGAATACTCATAATTACTTCAATTTCCTTTTCCTCAGCCGTAAATGATTCGTAGTTTTCTGCTTTCTCTTTTAAGGTTTTAGCAAATTGCTCCAAGCAAGAATTGATGAAGTTCGCTCCCATACTATCTTTAGTTTCAAAAGTAGCGTGCAATTGATAATAATCAGGAATTAATTCTGTTTTATCTCTCAACTCGATGTCCAAAATTCCGCCTCCGCGTTGTCTCATATTTTTGGTCAATGCATCGGTGTCTGAGAAAAAAGCGGTTTTTATTTCGGCGAAAAAATCCTTTAATTTTTTAACATCTCCTTTGTAGATGAAATGTACTTGACCAATTTTTTCGGTGTTGATTATTGTTGCTTTGAACCCACCTCTTGTAGCCCAAAATTTGGCTGATTTAGCTGCTGCTGCCACAACGGAACTTTCTTCAATAGCCATTGGTATTGAGCTATTTTTGCCGTTGATTAAAAAATTTGGGGCAACTCCAAGAGGAATATAAAAGTTAGTGATAGTGTTTTCAATGAATTCGTCGTGTAATTGCTGTAAAATGCTGTCAGAATTCCAGTATTTTTTTAATAAATCAATTGCTTCAGTTGGTGTCGAAAAATAGTTATTGGCAATCCAGTTTATTTTTTCTTCTTTAGATAATTTTGAAAATCCTGCGATGGTATTGTTCATTTTCAATTGATTAATGTTTCTTTTGGCAAATATACGTTTTTGCTTTTTTTTAAACCCAATACTTTTAGTATTCTTCACTTGGGTTCTTGTGTATTATATTGGTAAGTTTTAACACATTTCATGACCGTTTATTGTAATTTTTTCATTAAAATTGGCATCGTTTTAAATATAACTCAATTGAGGTTCTTTTTTTGTTTTTAATGCAAAATTTCTCATTTGATATAAAAAAATTATACATTTTGATTCCTGTTTTTAGTGTAAATAGCAATTGGTATTTCCTTTGAAAATTGGCCTTAAAAATAACTTTTAAATTTTGTATTTATGAATTTAGGAAAATTGGTTGTGTTCTTTTTGTTAGGTGTTTGTTCTGTTTTTGGGCAACAAAAAATAACCGTCGAATCTATTTTTACGGGTGCTTTTAGAACCAAAGGTATGGACGCTTTGCAGGCTATGGCAAAAACTAATCAGTACACCGTCTTGAATCCAAATCAAGCTCGTAATGGTCAACAAATTGATTTGTATGATTATGCTTCATTGAAGAGAGTAGCCACTTTGATCGATACAAAAGATTTTCCTCAATTAGAAGACGGAATTGACAGTTATAGCTTTAGCGAAGACGAAAAACAAATGCTAATTGCGAATAATACACAGCCCATTTTTCGTCATTCCTTTACAGCCGATTATTATTTATACAACATAACTTCTAAGCAATTAGTCAAATTATTTGATTTTCCTGTGCAAGAGCCTACATTTTCGCCAGATGGTAAAAAGATAGCCTATGCAAAAGACAATAATTTGTTTGTTTACGACATTGCTACCAAAGCGACAACCTCAATTACTACAGACGGAAAAAAGAACAGTATCATCAACGGGATTACCGATTGGGTGTACGAAGAAGAATTTGCTTTTGTAAAAGCTTTTGACTGGAGTGCTGATAGCAAAAAAATTGCTTTTATCCGTTTTGATGAATCCGAAGTTCCTGAGTTTTCAATGTCGATTTTTCAAAAGGAATTGTATCCAAAAGTAGAGACATTCAAATATCCTAAAGCAGGAGAGAAAAATGCAGTCGTGTCTTTGCATGTTTATGATGTTGCGTCACAAGCTAAAAAAGAGGTGAATTTAGGTAACTACTCTGATTTTTACATTGCAAGAATGCAATGGACAAACGATGCTAACGTACTTTCCGCTCAAGTGTTGAATCGTCATCAAGATAATTTAGATTTGTTGTTTATTGATGGTACTACAGCTACGGCAAAAGTTGTTTTAAACGAAAAAGACAAAGCCTATATTGATGTTACAGACAATTTGACTTTTCTAAAAGACAACAGCTTTATCTGGACGAGTGAAAAAGATGGTTTCAATCATATTTATTTATACGATAAAACAGGAAAATTAATTAATCAAGTCACCAAAGGCAATTGGGAAGTGACGAATTATTATGGATTTGATGAAAAAACAAAAACTATTTTTTATCAATCGGTAGAAAATGGTGCTATCAACCGTGATATTTATCGCATTGGTTTAGATGGAAAAAACAAAGTGCGTTTGTCTTCTAAGGTTGGAACAAGTGCAGCTACTTTTAGTCCAAATTTCCAATATTTTATTACTACATTTTCAAGCGCAACTCAGCCTCCAGTTTATACTTTGAATGAAGCCAAAGCTGGAAAGCAATTGCAAATGATTGAGGAGAATCAAACCTTATCCAATAATTTAAAAGGCTTCAATTTGCCTACAAAAGAGTTCTCTGTTTTGAAAACAGAAAAAGGAATTGAACTCAATATGTGGATGATGAAACCTAAAGATTTTGATCCGAACAAAAAGTATCCTGTTTTTATGTTTCAATATTCAGGGCCTGGCTCACAACAAGTCAATAATGATTGGAACAGTGCCGATGATTATTGGTTTGCATCGCTTACGCAAAAAGGATACATTGTGGCCTGTGTTGACGGAAGAGGAACCGGTTTTAAAGGAGCGGCATTCAAAAAAGTAACTCAAAAAGAATTGGGAAAATACGAAGTAATCGACCAAATTGATGCTGCTAAAGTATTGGGTTCTTATTCTTTTGTAGACAAATCAAGAATAGGGATTTTTGGTTGGTCGTTTGGTGGATTTATGGCATCGAATTGTATTTTGAAAGGAAATGATGTTTTCAAAATGGCTATCGCAGTGGCTCCAGTAACCAATTGGCGTTTTTATGATAGTATTTATACAGAGCGTTATATGCAAACCCCACAAGAAAACCCAACAGGTTACGATGATAACTCACCAATTAATCACGTACAAAAATTAAAAGGCAAGTTTTTATTAATACACGGTTCGGCAGATGATAATGTGCACGTTCAGAATTCAATGCAAATGATGGAAGCTTTGATTCAGGCCAATAAACAGTTCGATTCACAAATTTATCCAGACAAAAATCACGGTATTTTTGGAGGCTATACCCGAATTCAACTTTACAATAAAATGACTAACTTTATCCTTGAAAATTTATAATAACTAACCTCAATCATCTAATTTAAACTAATACATTATGGTAAAAACACAAGAGAAAACAGGACATCCAAAAGGGCTTTGGGTATTGTTTGGAACCGAAATGTGGGAACGATTCAATTTCTACGGAATGAGAGCGTTACTTACATTATTCATGGTAAATTCTCTCTTAATCAAAGAAGCTGACGCAGCAATTATTTATGGAGGTTTCCTAGCGTTGTGTTATTTAACGCCACTTTTAGGAGGTTTTATTTCCGATAGATTTTTTGGTAACCGAAACTGTATTATGCTTGGTGGTCTAATGATGGCATTAGGTCAGTTTTTACTTTTTTTAAGTGCCTCAACTTTTTCTTCCAATTTAAGTGGTGCTAAAATTTTCATGTGGCTTGCTTTGTTCATTATCATTTTTGGAAATGGTTTTTTCAAGCCAAATATTTCTTCAATGGTGGGTAGTTTGTATCCAAAACAAGAAAAAACTAAGTTAGATTCAGCATTCACCATTTTTTACATGGGAATCAATATTGGTGCCTTTTTAGGGCAGTTTATTTGTCCTTATTTAGGAGATGTGATTGATCCAGAAACTGGAGTTAGAAATATTTATGCTTTCAAATGGGGATTCTTAGCGGCTTCTTTAGCAATGATTATTGGAACAATAACTTTTTATTTTCTTAAAAATAAATACGTTGTTACCCCAGAAGGTAGGCCAATTGGTGGTTTGCCAAAAAACAACGAAGCCAGCGATTTTGAAGAAGGCGAAACACAAACGGCAAATTTTTCAAGCAAATCAATTGGTATTGCTATTGCATTATTTGTGGCTTTGTTTTTTGTTTTTAGATATTTACTGGTTGGTGAATTTGGAGTTACTTCTTTAGAAATGGGTCAGTTGATAAAGGGGCTTATTTATCCTTTTATTTATGCTGCTGGTATTGCATTAGCCTTTTTGATTATGAGCTCTGCTGAAAATAAAGTAGAAAGACAAAGAATTTGGGTTATTTACATTGTTTCTTTCTTTATTATTTTCTTTTGGGCAGCTTTTGAGCAAGCGGGTTCATCATTGACTTTTATTGCGGACAATCAAACGGACAGACATATTTTTGGGTGGAACATGCCGCCTTCAATGGTTCAAATTTTTAATGGACTATTTGTAGTAGCATTGGCTTTGCCGTTTAGTATTTTATGGGATAAACTAAGAGCTAATGGGAAAGAACCAGTTTCGCCTTTGAAACAAGCAATAGGGTTGGGATTGATCGCTTTAAGTTATTTTATTATTGCTCACAATGTAAAAGATTTAGGGAACTCAGGTTTATTAGCTATCAAATGGTTAATGCTCCTATACTTAATTCAAACAATGGGAGAACTATGCTTATCTCCAATTGGATTGTCATTGGTTGGTAAATTAGCGCCTAAACGTTTTGCTTCCTTGCTCTATGGTGTTTTCTTTATTTCTAATGCAGCAGGTTATGCATTAGCTGGTTCGCTTGGGGCAATTATACCTGCAACAGGGGATAAATTTCAAAAAGCAGAAAAATTAGGAATTAACCTTCAAGATGTTTTGGATAAGAAAATAACGTTGAATGCAGAGCAAATTGCTATGTTTGAAAAAGAACAATTGCCAATAGCAAACACTTCATTCGCCGGTTTTGAAATACATAACTTATACGAGTTTTTCATGGTTTTTGTTATTCTTTGTGGTATCGCAGCTATAATTTTAGCAGTTTTATCCCCAAGATTAAAGAAAATGATGAACGGCGTAGGCTAATAGCATTTAATTTTATTTTTATATCTTTCAAACCTACATGTACTACTTGTAGGTTTATTTTTTAAAATGACTTCTTATGTGGAAAAATCATCCTAAAGCCCTGCCTTATTTGTTTTTGTCTGAAATGTGGGAACGTTTCGGTTATTATTTAATGATTGGAATTTTTACGCTTTATCTGAAAGATGTAGAAGCTGGATTTTCAATGACCGAAAAAGAAGCTTCGGATTTGTATGGAACTTTTATCGCCTTGGTATTCTTGACTCCCTTTATTGGGGGATTAATTGCCGATAGATATTTGGGTTATAAAAAATCCATTATAATTGGTGGATTAATGATGGGAGTGGGGTACCTGATTATGGGAGTGCACAGCATTCCAATGTTGTACACCGCGATGACGTTGGTCATTGTAGGGAATGGTTTCTTTAAGCCCAATATTTCTACGTTGTTGGGGAATTTTTATAACGATGAGCAATACAAAGACCGAAAAGATGAAGGGTACAACATTTTCTATATGGGAATCAATGTTGGGGCTTTCATTTGTAATTTCTTTGGTGCGGCTTTAAAAATTCTTTTTGGTTGGCAAGAAGCTTTTATGGCTGCTGGTGTGGGGATGTTTATTGGTGTTTTGGTATTTATGTTGGGCACCAAACATTATGGAGATAAAACTGAGAAAAAAGGCGTACAAGAAGGCGATATGCCTTTTTATAAAATTGTTCTTTTTATTTTATTGCCTTCATTGATTTTTGGAGTAATTGGTTGGTTGATCAAAGGAATTGCTTCGGATAGTAATATCGACAGTTCTATTTTTGGTTCGGATAGTACCGATGCTTTTGTGTTCGCTTGTATTCCAGTTGTCTTCTTTTACGGAAGCCTTTATTTTAAAGCTAAAGTTGAAGATAAACGTCCCATTGGGGCTTTGCTTTCAATTTTTGCAGTCGTGATTTTATTTTGGGCGGTTTTTAAATTGAATGGTTCTGCACTCAACAATTGGGGTGATAAATATACTGATAGAGAATTAACGGGTGTGGCACAACAAATAGGTTCAAAGTTGGTACTAACTGACACGCTAACCTATAAAAAGGACTCTGTTGCCTTGTACGATGCCGCTTTTAGAATTCAGAAAGAAGACGGAAAAGTCATCAAAGTGGTCGATTATCCTTTGTATTTTAGAAATGTAGCCAAAGAAAAATTGCCTAAAGAAGAAAGTAAAATCTATACTTGGTCGGCAAACTTGAGCCAATCGATTAATCCGGGTTGGGTAATTCTTTTGACGCCTTTGGTGGTGGCATTTTTTACTTTTTTGCGTAGCAGAAAAAAAGAACCCTCAACACCTACCAAAATTGCTTTCGGTTTGTTGATTTCAGCTTTATCGGTCTTGGTTATGGTGGCTGCGGTTCATATTGGTAATAATGGTGCAGAAAAAGTTTCCGTATGGTGGTTGGTGGCCAATTATGGAGTCATTACCATCGGTGAATTATTCTTAAGTCCGATGGGATTATCTGTTGTCTCAAAATTAAGTCCAAAAAACATTACTTCCTTAATGATGGGTGGTTGGTTTTTGGCCACTTCAATCGGTAATAAATTAAGCGGCGTTTTAGCCAGTATGTGGGATTCTTATGAAAACAAAGCTAATTTTTTCTGGATTAATTTTAGTCTTTTACTCTTTGCAACATTACTGATGTTCGCTTTGGTAAAGGAATTGAATAAGGTTATGAAAGAAAAAGGAATTAATTAAATCAAGTACATGGAATCAACTATAACATTAGAACAAATTCAGAATTTTAAAGGGAAATACCCAAAACAGTTGTGGTATTTGTTCTTTAGTGAAATGTGGGAGCGATTTTGTTTTTACGGAATGCGCGGTATGTTGGTGGTCTTTATGGTGAGTCATCTTGGGATGAACGAAAAGGTTGCCAATTTACAATACGGAGCGACTCAAGCTTGGGTATATGCGTTTACTTTTATTGGAGGTTTGTTTGCCGATAAGATTTTAGGTTTACGAAAATCACTTTTTTGGGGTGGCATTTTAATGATTATTGGTAGTGTTATTTTGTCTATAGATCCTAAAAACTTTTTCTTCATTGGTCTCGGTTTTACGATTGTAGGAACTGGTTTTTTTAAACCTAATATTTCATCGATGGTAGGGCAGTTGTACCCTGAAGGTGATCCAAGACGAGATGCTGGTTTTTCTTTCTTTTATATGGGGGTAAATCTCGGTGCTTTGATTGGTGGTTATATCTGTATCGCTGTTGCCGAAGGATCCATGTGGCAATCCATAGTTCCTGAACATTTGCGTTGGAATGTTGGTTTTGGTTTCGCTGCGATTGTAATGATTATTAGTTTATTGACTTTTACCCAAACCCAAAAAAGTTTAGGTCCAATTGGTCTTTCTCCATTAAAAGAGATGATGGTCTCTAAACGCAAGCAATTAGAAATAGTAACTTATGTAGGATCATTACTTGTTATTCCTTTGATTATTGTAATGGTCGCCAATACAGTATATACGGATTATTTTATGATTTGTATCGGACCGGCTTCGGTTTTGTATTTATTGTATGAAATGAAGAATTTTTCTTTAGCCGAAAACAAGAAGCTATTTGCAGCATTGATTTTCATTATTTTCTCCATTTTCTTCTGGGCTTTTTTCGAACAAAGTGGAGGGTCTTTAAGTTTGTTTGCTGTAAATAATTTGAATAATACTATTGCTGGTGTAGAATTGAGTCCTAATGGAGTGAACAATTCTGCGAATTCCTTTTTCGTAATTGGTTTTGCAGCTTTGGTTGGCTTGGTTTGGCTTTGGTTAGATAAAAGAAAAATAGAACCTAACACTGTAATTAAGTTTGGCCTTGCCTTTTTATTCTTAGCTGGTGGCTTTTGGGTATTTTATTATACGAAGTTTTTTGCTGATGGTTTTGGGAGAACTTCTTTGGGGATTTTTACTTTTGGATGGTTTGTAATCACTTTGGGTGAATTGTGTTTGTCCCCTATCGGGATGTCTGCAATGACGAAACTGTCACCTTCCAAAACGCAAGCCGTAATTATGGGGATGTGGTTCTTGGCTAGTGCCTACGGGCAGTATTTTGCAGGTATTTTGGGTGCTAACATTGCAGAAGCTTCGGAGCAATCGAGCAATATAGAGAAACTCAATGTTTATGCCGATGGTTATTTGCAATTAGCTATTTATGCTTTAATTGCTGGTGTGGTTTTGATTGTACTTTCACCATTGGTTAGAAAATTAATGCAAGAAGTAAAATAGCCGACATTTAAACATTATAATTTTATATATTTTTGTCAAAAATAATTCATCGTATGAAAAAAATAATTGTATTTCTGTTGTTTACATTTTGTGTTATCGAAGGACAATCGCAAGAACTGAAATGGTTTACCGATGTGAAAGAAGCTGTTGCCATTGGTAACAAAGAGAAAAAACCACTTATGCTTTTTTTTACAGGTAGTGATTGGTGTGGCTGGTGTATCCGTTTGCAAAAAGAAGTTTTAAAAACGCCTGAGTTTGCTAAGTGGGCTAAAGAAAATGTTATTTTAGTTGAATTGGATTATCCTAGAAAGCAATATCAAACCGCTGAAATTAGAAGGCAAAATGCTGAATTACAACAAGCATTTGGTGTTCAGGGTTATCCAACGGTGTTTTTTGCTAAAGGAGTAACGAAGAATGGCAAAACCAATTTTGAAGGTTTAGGAAGTACGGGTTATGTAGCCGGAGGTCCATCCGCTTGGTTGGCTGTAGCCAATGGTTTTTTAGCGCAAAAGAAAAAATAGCTTTTTAGATAATTACTCTTTAATGTAAAAATATCCCTTTTCACGAGTGGAGTGGAAAGGGATTTTTTGTTGATTACAGGTTTGTTCCCACAAGTTTACCAATGATTTGTAATTGGAAGCATCTGCCACGACTATCTTTGGCTTATTGGTTTTTATGATGCGTTCTAAATTTACTTTTGGTGATGCTGTTAGTAGTAAAATATCTGTTGCTTTATTTGGAAAATAGACGCTGCTACTGTCTAAAATGAGAATTCGATTTCTGTTAAAATAAGCCACATTTTTTAAAGGACTTTCTTTTGTAATCGCACTAAATGTCCCTGTTGCATAATTTTGTAAGATCCTATTTTTTTGAACTTCTTCACTTTGGAGGCCATTCGAAATGACTTCTATTTCATTTCCTATTCGTTGACAAATAATCGTTTTTTTTGGAGCATTCAGTACAACCCATTCCTTACTGCTGCCATAGTCTAATTTGTTTTTTATTAAAATTATTTGAACCACAATTATTGCTGAAAATACAAGTACAGTTCTCTTAAAGGATTTCTTTTTCCACCATACAACTAGTGCAATTAGTAAACAGTAAGAAGCAATCATTAAGTTAAAAGTACTTGGAATATTGGTAAAAATGAAGCTTTCAAACGAAGCGACCCAATGAATGATTGCATTCATTACTGAAATACCCCATTCTAAAGGTTTGATACACCAAATGGGTAAAGATGTGAAAGTGGCTATAGTTATCACCAACACTCCAAGAAGCATAATGACACTTAATAGCGGTAACACTAATAGATTGGTTACAAAAAATAACCCAGGAAATTGATGAAAATAATAAACACTTAACGGTAATGTTCCTAGTTGTGCGGCAAAAGAAACCGTAATAATATCCCAGAAGAATTGTAGCATTTTGTTTTTAGGGGTCCAATATTTTGCCAACATTGGTTGCAGCCAAACAATAAAAAACAAAGCCGCATAACTCAATTGAAAGCCCACATCGAATAGAAAATAGGGTTGGAACAATAGTATTAAAAATATTGAAACAACTAGAGTATGATAAATATTCGTGCTTCGTCTCCAATAGTGTCCTACGGCTACAAAAGAAAACATAGTGATAGAACGAACAACAGAGGGAGCCAATCCTGCTAAAATACCAAAAAGCGCTAAGCTAAGTAAAGAGATGGATAGCTTAAGGAATCTTCCTTTTTGGGTATTGGGTATTGGGCGCATCAAAAAATTGATAAGCAGTACTATAAAGCCAATATGCAATCCCGAAACCGAAAGTATATGTACAGCACCCGCGTATTGATAATCCTTTGTAATGTCGGGGTCTATATCTTGTTGTTGCCCCAATAGTAATGCCATCGCTACTGGCAAAGCTTTTTTGTCAAACCCACTTTGCTCAAGATGAGTTATAATGGTAGTTCTCAATTTCGAAGTATAGAACCAAATATCTTGAACGTTCTTTTTATGATAAAAAATAGCTTCAGGATTTACATAGGCTTGGGCGTAAATCTGCTTGTTTTTGAGATAAGCCGAGTAATCAAATTGATTGGGGTTTTTGGGTATTTCAGTTTTTATCAATTTGGTTTTAAATCTTAGTCTATGCCCAACTACAATTTCTTTGGCATTGTTGCTTTTTGGTATTGTAATTAAAATTTTGCCTTCAAGACTTTGATGGTTTACTTTTTGAATGTAAGCAATATACCTGTTGTTTTGAGGTGAACTTTTGAGTTTCTCTCTGACAACAACTTCTATCCAATTTGCTTTTTCATAAACTGTCGGATGATTGGAATAATTGTTTTTGCGATTACTATCGGTATGAGTTACTAAAACAACTATTCCTACAGCAAATGAAAGCAACAGAATTGCCGTTTCAAATACAAAGTTCTTCTTTGTTGTAGAAGTAGTGAATTTATTTGCTAATAGTGCAATGCCAAACGCAATTAGTATAAACACAAATGCAAAATTTGCGGATATACTTATGTAATAAGCCGCAATAAGGCCTATAATAAATCCAATAGTAATTTTAATAAGTGGGAATTGTAACACATTCATATTACTAAAATACAAATTTTAGTAAGAAATAGTGCTTATTAAATTATTTTAAGTCGGCTACAATTAATTTTGCGGTAACACTACTTGCTCCTTTTCCACCCAATTTTTCTTCCAATATTCTATAGTTTTCTAGTACAATTTTTCGATGTTCAGGCTCAAGAATTTTTTGTAATTCTGAAGCAATTCGTTTGGTGTTGCAATCGTCTTGAATCAGCTCAGTAACGACCTCTTTGTCCATAATCAAGTTGACAAGCGAAATGTATTTTAGAGTGATGATGCGTTTAGCTATTTGGTATGAAATCCAATTTCCTTTATAACAAACCACTTCAGGTACTTTAAACAATGCGGTTTCAAGTGTTGCTGTTCCAGAGGTAACAAGTGCTGCCGTAGCGTGTTGCAACAAATCATAGGTTTTGTTCGATAAAAATTTAATATTCTCTGAAGTGATGAATTGTTGGTAAAAAGAATACTCCTGACTTGGCGCTCCTGCGATTACAAATTGATATCCTTTAAATTTATCGGCTACGCTAAGCATAACACTGAGCATTTTGGTGATTTCTTGTTTGCGGCTACCTGGCAATAGCGCAATAATTGGTAAATCGTTCAATTGGTTTTCTTTCCTGAAAGTAGCATCATCGATTATGGGATGCGCTTGTATGGCATCTATAAGTGGATGTCCAACAAAAGAAACTGGAAAATGATGCTTGTCTTCGTAAAATGTTTTTTCAAACGGAAGAATCACATACATTTTGTCAATGTCTCGTTTGATTTCCTTGATTCTGCTTTCTTTCCAAGCCCAAATTTGTGGCGAAATATAATAGTGATTTTTGAAGCCTAAGCCTTTGGACCATTTTGCAATTCTCAAATTAAAACCGGGATAATCAATAAAAACGATAACGTCAGGTTGAAAGGCTAGAATATCGGTTTTGCATATCTTGATGTTGTTGAGAATGGTTTTTAAATTCATAACCACTTCAGCAAATCCCATAAAGGCTAAATCGCGGTAGTGTTTTACTAAAGTGCCACCCACTTTTTGCATTAAGTCGCCACCCCAAAAACGAATTTCGGCAGTTGGGTCTTCTTGGTAAATGGATTTCATCAAGTTAGAACCGTGCAAGTCTCCTGAAGCTTCTCCTGCAATAATGTAGTATTTCATGGTTGATGGGATGTTGATTGAGTTACAAAGATAGAAAACCTTTTAGAGCGTAAAAATTGTTGCAATGGTCAGTACAAAAACAGCTAACACTACTCCCCGTGCCATCAATTCTTTATTCATTTTTAGTAAAATCCCAAATGCTGCCAAATCTAATAATGAACCAACGGTAATTAGTTTTCCTAAATAGCCTTGTGATTTTAATATTCTGACTCCTTCAATAAATTCATAGTCCGTGAAAAAAGTCATAAACAAAAAAGAGCCGAGCAGTGAAGCAGCTAATCCGATAATGAAGCCGTATAATAAATCTATCTTATTCATTCCAATTCCAAGTGTTGAGTTGTTGTATGGTGTGATGTGCTGTCAAATCAAATTGAACAGGTACTACCGAAATATATCCATTTTCTAAAGCCCATTCATCTGTATCCTCGCCTTTATCTTGATTGATGAATGCACCACTTAACCAATAATATTCTTTTCCGAAAGG
Organism: Flavobacterium sp. RSSA_27; assembly: GCF_051547125.1. NCBI lineage: Bacteria > Pseudomonadati > Bacteroidota > Flavobacteriia > Flavobacteriales > Flavobacteriaceae > Flavobacterium > Flavobacterium sp. RSSA_27. The sequence goes on along the minus strand of NZ_JBPTTN010000003.1, from coordinate 105,175 downwards.
TGTTTTTCTTTTATCGAATTTTTCTACCCATTGTGCTTTGGCTTGTCGACAAATTTTGATGCCTTTAATTTCTTTTTCTTCTAATTTTGGAAAATTCACATTCAAAACAACCCCTGCTGGAAGCCCTTTCTCTAGTGTTTCGAGGGCTATTTTTTTTACAAAAGACAATATGGGCGAAAAATCAGCATCCCAATTATAATCCAAAAGCGAAAATCCAATGGCAGGAATACCTTCGATACCAGCTTCAACAGCCGCACTCATAGTTCCAGAATAAATGACATTAATCGATGAATTCGACCCGTGATTGATGCCCGAAACACACAAATCAGGTTTTTGCTTCAAGATTTCGTTAGTCGCCATTTTTACACAATCTACAGGAGTTCCAGAACAGCTGTATTGGGTGATAGCATCGCCTTCTTTCGAGAGTTTATTCAAATACAAAGTGCTGTTGATGGTAATGGCGTGTCCCATCGCGCTCTGAGGTTTATCGGGAGCAACAACGATAACATTTCCAATTTGAGTCATCACACTAATCAAGGCTTGGATTCCAGGGGCTGAAATTCCGTCGTCATTAGTGATTAATAGTAAAGGTTTTTTGGAGGCCATTTCTTTGATTTTAGATACACAAATATACTAGCGCTTTGTCTTAAAAAGTAGCTCAAGCCTTTTTTTTGTTAACTTTTTTTAGAAAAATTAAATCGTATCAACATTTTTATATCTTTAACAAAAATTTATAAAGAGACAATGTTTCTTGGCTTTATCTTTACATAAATTACACTTTTGATTGATGAATGCAATTATTACTTATATGAAAAAGAATTTTAAAATTGTACTTGCCATTTTGTGCTTGTCAGGTGCCTTGTTTGCTTTTAAAATAAATGGTTCGAAGCTGAACACCGAGGATCCCGAAAAAGATAGACTTTTGTTGGAGTTGTTGACTTTTGTAATCGAAAAAGGGCATTACGATCCTGCGGTTATGGATGACGAATTTTCAAAAGGAGTGTATAAAGATTATATCGAAGCCTTAGATCCTTCTAAGCGCTTTTTCTTGCAATCAGATATCGATGAATTTGCTAAATACGAATTGGATTTAGACGATCAAATCAACAATAAAGAATTAACCTTTTTCGAGTTAACGTATTCTCGTTTAATGGTTCGTATGGAGGAAAGCAAAAAAATCTATAAAGGCTTGTTGGAAAAGCCTAATGATTTCACCATAGATGAAAGCTTTGATACGGATTATGATAAAATGCCCTATGCCAAAAACAACAAAGAGCTAGTGGACAGATGGCGTAAGCAAATGAAGTTATCTGCTCTGTCTTCAATTACTGAACGTTTGCGTATGCAAGAAGCTAAAACCAAATCAACTGAAACTACTGAAGCCACAAAAGCGGAAGAATTAAGTTCAGACTTGGGTATGGATGCAAATTTAAAAGCAGATAAAAACATCAAAATAAAGACTTTTGCAGAGTTAGAAGTAGAAAGTAGAACCAATATTGGTAAGTCTTTAGATGAATCTTTTGGTTTTATTAAAGAATTGACAAGAGATGATTGGTTTACGGTGTATATCAATTCAATTATGACTCGTTTTGATCCGCATACAAGCTATTTTGCTCCTGAAGAAAAAGAACGTTTTGATGTAAGTATGAGTGGTAAACTTGAAGGTATTGGAGCGCGTTTGCAAAAGAAAAATGACTTCACTGAAATTAGCGAATTGATTTCTGGTGGTCCTGCTTGGAGAGGCCGTCAACTTGAAGCGGGTGATGTTGTATTGAAAGTAGGTCAAGGTAGCGCAGAGCCAGTGGATGTGGTAGGAATGCGTTTAGATGATGTAGTAAAAAAAATAAAAGGACCGAAAGGAACCATTGTTCGTTTAACGGTAAAAAAAGTAGATGGTACAATTAAAAATATTTCTATTGTTCGTGATATCGTTGAAATTGAAGAAACGTATGCAAAATCTAGTGTAGTTGAGAAAAACGGATTGCGTTATGGAGTAATCTATTTGCCTAAGTTTTATATTGATTTTGAAAATCGTGACGGACGTGATGCAGGTAAAGATATAGCTCTTGAAGTGGAACGTTTAAAACAAGCTAAAGTAAACGGAATTGTTTTAGATGTCAGAGACGATGGAGGAGGTTCTCTATCTACTGTTGTTGACATTGCAGGTCTTTTTATTCATGAAGGTCCAATTGTTCAAGTTAAGTCTTCTGGGAAGAAAAAGGAGATTTTGTATGATACAGATCCAAAAATAGAGTGGGATGGCCCATTAGTAATTATGGTGAATAGTTTTTCTGCATCAGCATCAGAGATTTTAGCAGCTGCTATTCAAGATTACAAACGCGGAATTATTATTGGAAGCAAGCAAACCTACGGAAAAGGAACAGTTCAAAATGTGATCGATTTAAATCAATTTGTACGCAACAGTTCTGTGGGGGATTTGGGCGCTTTAAAAACGACTACTCAAAAATTCTATAGAATCAATGGTGGTTCTACACAACGTGAAGGAGTGAGTAGTGATGTAGTAATGCCAGATCGTTATGCCTATTTAAAAATGGGAGAACGCGATGTCGATAACGCTATGCCATGGGATAAAATTGATGCCGCACCTTATACACCATGGAAGGTGACTCAAAATTTTGAAAAAGCCATTGCCAATAGCAAAGCTAGAATTGCTAGAAATCCTCAATTTAATTTGATTGAAGAAAATGCAAAATGGATTGATAGCAAAAGTAATGAGAACAGCTATAGTTTAAATATTGATAAATTTAGATCTGTGCAAAATGGTGTAGAAGAAACGGCTAAAAAATATAAGCCTATTTTTGAATATAAAAACCAGTTGAAGTTCACTTCTTTACCTTATGAAGCGGAGGAATACAAGAAAGATCCAACGCTAAAAGAAAAGAGAGAAAGATGGCATGAAAGTTTGTCCAAAGATATTTATGTAGAAGAAGCACTGAATATTTTAGATGACTTACAATCTAAATCGATTGTTAAAACAATGCCTACCAAAAACATGAATGGAAAATTAGTAAAATCATAAATAGTGAATATTTTCCAACGAAAAAAAGACTCGAATCACCCTTGTTTTGAGTCTTTTTTTTTGCATCATATTTGATTGCTCAAAACACCAAATTTTTTGTTGAAGAAATCCCTAAAGATGGAAATAAAGGCTTTTTGTTTCCAAATGAAAGGTCTTAAAGACCTTTGCATAAAAGGGTTGTTTTGATTTAATACCAATAACTTATTTAAACCCAGATTCCGCATTAGAAATCTACTACAACTAAATTACTTCACCATTTTTTTATTTTTTAGCGGAGTTCAGTGAATGAATTTCTTCTTCAAAACCAAGAACTTACTCCTATTTTTAAATTCAAAATACAAAAGTAGTAGCTCATTGGTTTATATTTATATAGGTATTCGCTGAACGTTGTTTCCTTCTTCAAAAATAGTCCGTGAGCCCTTAGTTTTATTGAATAATTCATTTTCGCTACGAAGTCTAATGCGGATTCTGGGTTAAAATAGTCTATGTTGTCTGTTCGAGCTGTAATTTTTACAAAAAAAAGCCATATAAATGACATTTGCTTTGTCAGGTTGAGCGCAGTCGAAACCCCTCTTAAACAAAAACGTCAATAGTAGCGCATTCGAGTATCCTTGTTACATGTCTACTGCGCTCGATATGATAAGAATACATTTGGACTAGGTTGAAAAGTGTTTGTAATAAAAAAACGAACAAGTAACAGGGATTGAATTCTTTTACGATTTTTGTAAACAATTGATAGACAATTGTAAAATAAGTAGTAAATAGGATTGGAGTAATAATTGATTTACCACTCATTCACTTTGTTTGCATCCATTTTAATGAAAATAAATAGCAAAATAGTAAATCCCCACAATCCAGAACCTCCGTACGAAAAGAAAGGCAATGGTATACCAATAGTAGGAAAAATTCCTGCCACCATAGCAATGTTTACAAAAAAGTGTAAGAACAAAACAGCTGCAACAGAGTAGCCATAAACACGACTAAATTTTGTTTTTTGTCTTTCTGCTAAATAAATAATTCTCAGCAAGAGGATGACAAAGAGTGAAATAACAACCGTCGCACCCAAAAAACCCCATTCTTCTCCAACAGTGGTAAAAATATAATCGGTATGCTGTTCCGGTACAAAGCCTCCTTTGGTTTGAGTGCCTTCTAAGAATCCTTTTCCAAGCCATCCCCCAGAACCAATGGCAATTTCGGATTGATTGGTATTGTATCCAATTCCTTTCATGTCTACTGCCTTTCCTAGCAAGATATTAAAACGATCCCTATGATGTTGTTTGAATACATGATCAAAAACATAACTCACAGAAAGGACAAATCCCGAAATAAAGGCTAATAAAATACCACTTCTTAAAATATTTCGGTCGGCAAGGCGCGACTTGAAATGAATTAAAGCTAAAACTACAGCAGCTAAAAGAATCACAACATAGGATTCTAAAACTAAGGTTAGTACAAAAAGTAGGATCGTTGAAAAACCAGTCCAAACATACCAAGCAGGAAGCCCTTCTCTATAGAGTACTATTACAAAGATGCTATACACCATTGCACTTCCAGGGTCCGGCTGTGGTAGAATTAGTAAAACGGGCAAAAACACAATAGCTAAAGCTTGAAATTGCCTGTTTAAATCTTTAAGGTTTATTTGTGGATCACTTAGGTATTTTGCAAGCGCAAGAGCAGTGGCTGCTTTTGCAAACTCAGAGGGTTGTAGTGTGAAGCTGCCTATGGCATACCAACAACGCTGTCCTGCAATAGTTTTTCCGACAGCAAACAATCCAATTAACGATAGTAGTGATACTACAAAAATCACTGAGGCATATTTTTCATAAAATTTTCCATCAACAGCTAAGACTGTAAAAATTAAAGGAATTGCACAAATGATAAAAATTAATTGCTTGGTTGAGGTTCCTTCCTCCGAAGAAAGGGAGGATGAATAAATGTTCAACCAACCTAAAATAACTAATAGGATGTATATAATTACACAGATCCAATCAATATTGCTAGTTATACTTTGGTTTTTCATTTTTAGAAAACTATGTGGTTAGGTTCTTTTGGTGCTATCTTTTTTTGTTCCAGTAGTTGATGATAGGACTTTTTTAGCAATTTTGGCTTGCTCAATAGAATCTTTAATTCTTAATTCTCTTCGTACATCCTCATTTAATCCCCCTAATTTCGCGTATTGACCTTGTAAGCTTGTGTTGAGTATTCTAGTCTCTAAATCCGTTCTAGTGATTTTTTTCTTTAAATATTTTTCAATCATCAAACTTGCAATTGGTCCTGCGATAGTAGAACCAAATCCACCGTTTTCTATCATAATGGCGATGGCAATTTTAGGATTGTCTTTTGGAGCAAAAGCTACAAAAATAGAGTGGTCTTTTAACTGAGTTCTAACCCCATTAATTTTGGCAAAATTTTCTGCAGTACCTGTTTTTCCACAAATATCAATGCCTTCCACTCTCAATCCAGCAGCTGTTCCCATATTATATACGTCAAATAAACCGCTGATAATGGGTTTAAAATGACTTTTATCTATGGTAGTAACATGTTTGGTAGTAAACTTTTTATCTATGGTTGTTCCTGCAATTTTTTTAATAATGTGAGGGGTGTAATAATACCCTTGGTTGGCTACAGTTGCCATCATATTAGCTAACTGAATTGGAGTCATTAAAACTTCTCCTTGACCAATTGCATTGGAAACAATTGCGGTACTTCTCCAGCCTCCATTTGGATACATTCTTTTATAAGTGGCTGAGGTGGGAATTTTCCCTTTACGACCAGTTGGTAAGTCATATCCCATAAACTGTCCCAAGCCAAAACTTTTTACGTGCTTACTCCATATATCTACAGCTTCACTAGGTTTGGCATATTTGTTAATGGTTTTCATATAAGCTGTTCCAAAAAAAGCATTACAAGATTCATAGATTCCGCGGTGTAATTGCAATAATCCACCTCTACAATGGCATCTCATGAAACGCCCTCTAGCATAGCTAAATCCATGATTACAAGCTACCGTAGTATTCTCATCGATTACTTGTTCTTGCAAAGCAACAAGTCCAGTCATAATTTTGAAAGGCGAACCAGGAGGGTATTCTGCTAGCAATCCTCGATCGTACAATGGCTTTGCTATAGAATCGTGGTACAATTTGGTGTAATTTTTAGAGCGTTGTCTTCCAACTAAAATACCTGGATCATAAGATGGAGCAGTGATTAAAGCAAGAATTTCTCCGGTTTTTGGTTCTAGAGCTACAATACCCCCTCTTTTATTTTTCATTAACTCTTCACCATATTTTTGGATTTCGGCATCAATGGTTAAGGTAATGTCTTTTCCCGGAATGGCAATGGTATCGAATCGACCTTCTTTATAGGAACCAATTTCACGATTGTATTTGTCTTTTTGTATGTAAGTGACTCCTTTTACTCCTCTTAAAATTTCCTCATAGCTCTCTTCAACTCCTTGTTTTCCAATCAAATCGCCACTTTTGTAATATGGGTTTTTCTTTATTAAATTCTCATTAACCTGAGTAATGAATCCAAAAATGTTGGCTCCATAATTGACTTCATAATCTCTTAGAGATCGCTTTTGGAAATAAAACCCTTCGTAATTGGTGATTTTTTCTTGAAATGCCGCAAATTCCTCTTTATTCAATTGTGATAAAAATACGGAAGGAAGTCTCGGGCTATACACTTTTGCTTTTTCAATGATTTTGATAAAATCTTCTTTTTGAATATTTAAAAGTTGACAAAATTCGAGAGTGTCTAAGTTCTTAATTTCTCTAGGGATTACCATAATATCATAAGAAGCTTGGTTGGCTACCAATAATTTTCCAAAACGGTCATAGATATAGCCACGCTCCGGATAATCATATTTTATCTTTATAGCATTGTTCTCAGATTTTAATTTTAAAGAATCATCAATGATTTGAAGATAAAAAATGCGAATTACAAGCAGAGAGGCCGCAATAATAATTAAAGCAGGCAACAAGACTTTTCTCATCGTTTATTTGGCTTAATAAGGTATATGATGGTAATTGATAGCAATAAGGTAAATGCTGTGCTTAACAAGGTTCGTAATAACACTTCTAAAATAAAGCTAAATTCAAATGCTTCGAGTGTGAACAATACTAAATGATGCAATAGTGTTGCAATTAAAAGAAAAGAGAATCGTTCGGGTGTCAATATATCATTTAGTTTAACCGTTTGATATTCATAACTCAATCCAAAAGAAAACTTGAAAATATAAGGTCTAAAGTAAGCTAAGATTAGACAAGCAGTTGCATGAACTCCTCCAGAATTGGAAAACATGTCTAAAACCAATCCTAGTAAAAAACTTGAAACAACCAAAGCGGTTTTGTTTCCATTCACCGGAAAAAGAATGATGTAAAGAATATAAGGAAAGGTACTAACATAACCGTAGAAGTTCATATTATTAAAAACAACTACTTGAATTGCTAGTAATAATATAAAGCGAAAAACATTGACAATTAAGGTACTATTCATCCTTTTTTCTTTGGTTTTCTAATTTTGTCATTTCTTCGTTTCCTTTGTTTTTTAGGATATAGACGTGACCCAAATTAGTCATGTCATTAAATAATTTTATGTTTAAAGTATAATAATTGGTTTGTTTATCAATGTAGATTTTGTCTATTGTTCCAATATTTATATTTTCAGGAAAAATTACTGATTGTCCGCCCGTTACTATGGTATCTCCTTTTCGAATAGCTGCTAATCGAGGTAAATCTATCAGTTGTACAAAACCTGTACTTTTTCCATCCCAAACTAATGATCCAAAATGATCGGATTTTTTAATCTTGGCATTAATTCTAGATTTTTTGTTTAAGATACTGGCAACTGTGGCGTAATTTTCAGAAGTATCATCAATAATTCCTATAATTCCTAGGCTATTAATTACGCCCATATCCGGTTTTATGCCTTGTTTTGTGCCTGCGTTTATGGTTAAGTAATTTTCATAAACATTATAGGAATTTTTGATTACTTTGGTCACTACAATATCCGAAGGTTTAACTCCCTTGATGCTGTCTAGTTTAGACATAAAAGAAGAGTCTTTAACTTGGAAAAGAAGGCTTCGTAACATGGCGTTTTCTAAGGCTAAATCGTCGTTCTCTTTTCTTAAATTTAGATATTCTTGAGCGTCATGTATTTCTTTATAAACTCCACCACTGATAACATTAGCCGAGCTTATAAGCTTACTCCTATGGTAAGAATGAAATTGAATAGTAAGTGTTAATGATATACCCAAAAGCAACAAAAACAGAATTCTATCACTGTTTCTAGAAATAAAATTAAATATTTGCTGCATTTTGTATTGGTATAATTAAGTGGTTATTAGCGAATGGTTTTTAATAGGTAACTTTAGAAAACGCTTACTTAATCAAGATACTTTTAAATTTAGTAATATTTTTTAAAGCCATTCCAGTACCGCGTACTACTGCTCTTAAAGGATCTTCAGCAATGTATACGGGCAAATCAGTTTTTTGAGAAATTCGTTTATCAAGACCTCTCAACATAGATCCACCACCTGCAAGATAGATACCAGTGTTGTAAATATCAGCAGCTAATTCAGGTGGGGTTTGAGACAAAGTCTCCATCACCGCATCCTCAATTCTTTGAATGGATTTGTCAAGAGCTTTTGCGATTTCACGGTAAGAAACCTCTACTTGCTTGGGTTTACCGGTTAATAAATCACGACCTTGTACAGACATGTCTTCTGGTGGACTATCTAAATCTTCTATTGCTGCGCCAATTTGAATTTTTATTTTCTCAGCGGTACTTTCTCCAACAAAAAGGTTGTGTTGGGTACGCATATAATATACGATGTCATTGGTGAAAACATCTCCAGCAATTTTTACTGACTTGTCGCAAACAATTCCACCCAACGCAATTACTGCAATTTCAGTGGTACCTCCACCAATATCAACAATCATGTTTCCTTTTGGTTGCATAATGTCGATGCCAATACCAATTGCAGCAGCCATTGGCTCGTGAATTAGATATACTTCTTTACCGTTTACTCGCTCACAAGATTCTTTCACAGCACGCATCTCTACTTCTGTAATTCCTGATGGGATACACACAATCATTCGTAAAGCTGGAGTGAACATTTTTTTGTTCAGTGCAGGGATACTTTTTATGAACATGCTGATCATTTTTTCAGAAGCATCAAAATCTGCAATTACACCATCTTTCAATGGCCTAATTGTTTTGATATTTTCATGTGTCTTTCCTTGCATCATGTTGGCTTCTTTACCAACGGCAATAATTTTGCCTGATATTCTGTCTCTAGCAACAATCGAAGGACTATCAATAACTACTTTATCATTGTGAATGATTAAAGTGTTTGCGGTACCAAGGTCTATCGCGATATCCTCAGTCATGAAATCAAAAAATCCCATATGTTTTTATGTATTGTAAAAATTATTTAACAAAGTTAAACAAATTAATGTTTAAAATGACGTGTCCCTGTAAATACCATTGCCAAATTGTTTTCGTTGCAATAATTGATGCTTAGTTCGTCTTTTATAGATCCACCTGGCTGAATTACAGCAGTTATTCCGGCTTTTTTGGCAAGTTCTACACAATCTGGAAATGGAAAAAAAGCATCACTTGCCATTGAAGCTCCATCAAGACTAAATCCAAAGGCTTTGGCTTTATCTACCGCTTGCATTAAGGCATCAACTCTAGAGGTTTGTCCAGTACCTGATGCAATAAGAGTACCGTTTTTTGCAAAAACAATGGTGTTCGATTTGGTATTCTTACATATTTTGGAAGCAAAAATTAAATCCTTTATTTCTTGTTCTGTCGGTGCGGTTTTAGTTACCGTTTTTAAATCTGATGCTTGATCAGTAATGTTGTTTCGGTCTTGAATCAATAATCCGTTTAAGCAAGTACGTACTTGTCTTTCTGGTAAGGCTACCTCGTTTTGAACCAAAATAATTCTGTTTTTCTTTTCTTGTAAAATAGTTAATGCCTCTGTATCATAAGCTGGAGCAATCACAACCTCACAGAAAAGTTTGTTGATTTCTATAGCAGTAGCAACATCTATTTTTGTGTTAGAAATAAGAACGCCACCAAAAGCAGAAGTAGGGTCGCAGGCCAAAGCAGCAGTATATGCTTCACGGATTGTGGTTCTAGTTGCTAGGCCACATGCATTATTATGTTTTAAAATGGCAAATGTCGGTCCATCAGTTTTGAACTCATTGATTAAGTTTACTGCTGCGTCAACGTCTAATAAATTGTTGTAGGACAATTCTTTTCCGTGAACTTTATCAAACATTGCTTCAAAATCACCAAAGAAGAATCCTTTTTGATGGGGGTTTTCTCCATATCGAAGCACTTGGCCATTGGCAATGCTTTCTTTGTAAATGGTTTCGTCTGTGTTGAAATAATTGAAAATGGCCCCATCATAATGAGAAGAAACATGAAAGGCTTTGGTAGCCAAAAGTTTTCGATCCTCAAGTGTGGTGGTTCCATTTTGGTTCGTAATCATATCTAAAAATAAACCGTATTGATCCATTGAAGAAACAATTACAGTGTCTTTAAAATTCTTGGCTCCAGCACGAATCAATGAAATTCCGCCAATGTCAATTTTTTCGATGATGTCTGCCTCACTAGCTCCAGAAGCAACGGTTTTTTCAAAAGGATACAAATCAACAATTACTAAATCTATTTGTGGAATCTTATATTCTTGCATCTGCTGCACATCACCTTCATGGTCTTGACGATTTAAAATTCCACCAAAAACTTTTGGATGTAGTGTTTTTACTCTACCACCTAAAATAGAAGGGTAAGAGGTTACATCTTCAACTGGGATAACGGGAATTCCTAGGTTTTTAATGAATTCTTCTGTTCCTCCTGTGGAATAAAATACGACATTTTGTTCGTGTAATTTTCTAACAATCGGCTCAAGTCCTTCTTTTGAAAATACTGAGATTAAGGCAGATTGTATTTTTTTAGTAGTGTTCATTTGTAGTAGTTTTTTGAAAGTGCAAAAATAGTTAATTTTTATAAATAAATTCATCTGAAATGATGTAACATTTTTATTTAAATTCGTACTTATTGCAGTATAATTTTCATTAGGTTTTTGACATATATTTAATCAATTTTAGCCTAACATAATATTTAAGTCTATGCTAGTATATCTTCGGTTGTTGAAAGAGAGTTTTAGTTTTGCAATGAATGCTTTGCTGGCTAATAAATTAAGGACTTTGCTTTCCTTGTTGGGTGTGACTATTGGTATTTTTTCCATCATTGCCGTGTTGGCCGCTGTGGATTCCTTGGACCGAAAAATTTCTAAAGATTTAAGTAGTTTAGATAAGAACACTATTTATTTGATGAAATTTTCTTTTGGACCCACCGATATTCCACAATGGAAAAGAGAGCAATTCCCTAATGTAAAATATGATGAATACATTTACATGAAGGAAGCAATGACCAATACGGAACAAATGGGCTATCAGATTTTTACCAAAAGAGAATCCATTAAGCATGAATCTAAAACGATAAGTGATGTAAATATTGTACCAGTTTCCCATGAATTTATCGATATCCAAGGATTAGAGTTTGAGCGTGGTCGATTTTATAATGAGTCGGAGGCTAATTCTGGTGCTGCAGTGATTGTTTTAGGTGATGAAGTTGCTTCATCCTTATTCGAAGGTAGTGATCCAATTGGTAAAACGGTACGTTTGTATGGTAAGCGTTTTACAGTAATTGGGGTGTTAAAGAAAAAAGGTTCTGGTATTTTTGACGAAGACGATACTTCTGCTTTTATCCCTGTGAATTTTGTGCGCCAATTGTATGGTGATAATAATGATGGTTTAACGAATGTTATTATTCTTAAGCCTGTGAGTGGAGTAGATATGGAGGCGTATAAAGGGGAAATTACTCAAAAATTAAGGGCTTTTCGAGGTTTAAAAGCGGGTGAAATTGATAACTTTTTCATCAATGTTTTTTCTGGGTTTACAGATTTTATCGACGGAATTATCGGGCAAATGAATGTTGTTGGCTGGATAATAAGTGGATTTTCGTTATTGGTTGGTGGATTTGGAATTGCTAATATTATGTTCGTTTCGGTAAAAGAACGAACCAATTTAATCGGAATACAAAAATCTTTAGGAGCTAAAAATCGATTTATATTATTTCAGTTTTTATTCGAAGCGATTATTCTTTCGTTAATAGGTGGAATTATAGGTTTGCTCTTTGTTTGGATTATTGCCATAGTCTTGACAAAAGCACTTGATTTTGAATTTGTTTTAGGGTTTGGAAATATTCTTTTAGGTACCAGTTTGGCAGCCTTTATTGGGTTGCTTTCTGGGATTTTACCAGCGATTTCTGCTGCTAATTTAGATCCAGTAGAGGCTATTCGAACAGGAATGTAGTTTGGATTAGTATACCAAATACACTACTTTTTAGTTCAAAAAGTTCGATAAGTTTTGATTTCAAACATAAAAAAATCCCAAGAATATAGTATTTCTTGGGATTTTGTATTTAAAAGTAGAGCGACTTATCGAATATCGTTGTTTTGGATTAAATCGATATACAAGTTGATTTTGTCTTTCAATTCTTTTCTTGGAGTAATGAAATCTAAGAAACCATGTTCTAATAAAAATTCTGCAGTTTGGAAGCCTTCTGGTAAGTCTTTTCCGGTTGTATCACGAACTACTCGTGGTCCTGCAAATCCGATTAGCGCACCAGGTTCAGAGATGTTGATGTCACCTAACATTGCATAAGAAGCTGTGGTTCCTCCAGTGGTTGGGTCTGTACATAACGAAATGTAAGGCAAGCCCGCTTCAGCTAATTGTGCTAATTTTACGGATGTTTTAGCTAATTGCATTAATGAATACGCTGCTTCCATCATACGTGCTCCTCCAGATTTTGAAATCATTACAAAAGGTAATTTGTTTTTGATGGCATAATCGATTCCTCTTGCAATTTTCTCCCCTACAACGGCTCCCATAGATCCGCCAATAAATGCAAAATCCATGCAGCAAATAACCAACTCCTTACCTTTGGATTTTCCAACACCTGTTCTTACAGCATCTTTGAGTTGTGTTTTATCCATCACATCTTTTAAACGTTCAGAATATTTTTTGGAGTCTACAAAATGCAATGGGTCTTTTGAGGTCATGTTTTTGTCCAACTCCATGAATTCGTTGTTGTCAAACAAAATTTCAAAATAGGTAGCACTACCAATTCGAACATGAAAATCATCTTCAGGACTTACAAATAAGTTTCTTGCAAGCTCATCCGCATCGATAATTTTTCCAGTAGGTGATTTGTACCAAAGTCCTTTTGGAACATCCATTTTGTCTTCGGTAGCAGTAGTAATTCCTTTTTCTTTTCTTTTAAACCAAGCCATTTATATAGTATTCAGTGTTCAGTAATCAAGTGTTCAATGTTCAAAATTCGCTTTACTATGCCTATTTAGAATAGTAAAGCGAAAAAAGAATCACTTATAGTGTATTTACATTATTTAAGTCAGCAAATGCTTGTTCTAATCTTGCATTAAAAGTCACTTCGCTTTCTCTTAACCATTTTCTTGGATCATAGTATTTTTTGTTTGGAGCATCAGCGCCGTCTGGGTTTCCAATTTGAGTTTTTAAGTACTCTAAATTGTTAACCATATAATCGCGAATTCCTTCTGTGAAAGCAAACTGTAAATCCGTATCGATGTTCATTTTAATTACACCGTATCCAATTGCTTCTCTGATTTCTTCTAAAGTAGAGCCAGAACCACCGTGGAATACAAAATCAACTGGATTGTGTCCTGTGTTGAATTTTTCTTGTACATAGTCTTGAGAGTTTTTCAAGATTTTTGGAGTTAATTTTACGTTTCCTGGTTTGTAAACACCGTGAACGTTTCCAAAAGAAGCTGCAATAGTAAAACGTGGGCTTACTTTTGACAATTCTTCATAAGCATAAGATACTTCAGAAGGTTGAGTGTATAGTTTTGAGCTATCAACATCAGAGTTGTCTACACCATCTTCTTCTCCACCTGTAATTCCTAATTCAATTTCAAGGGTCATTCCCATTTTGCTCATACGAGCTAAATAGCCTTTGCAGATTTCGATATTTTCTTCAATTGGTTCTTCAGACAGGTCAATCATGTGAGAAGAAAATAATGGTTTTCCAGTTGCTGCAAAATGAGCTTCAGATGCGTCTAATAAACCGTCAATCCAAGGTAATAATTTTTTTGCACAGTGATCAGTATGTAAAATTACAGTAGCTCCATAGGCTTCTGCTAAAGTGTGAATGTGTTTTGCACCAGCGATTGCACCAGCGATTGCTGCTTTCTCACCTGCATTTGAAAGTCCTTTTCCAGCGTTAAATTGTGCTCCACCATTAGAAAATTGAATGATAACGGGTGCGTTTAATTTTGCAGCTGTTTCTAATACTCCATTGATAGTATTTGATCCAGTTACGTTCACTGCAGGAAGCGCAAAGCCTTTTTCTTTCGCATATTTAAATATCTCCTGTACTTGGTCTCCTGTAGCAACTCCTGGTTTGATGTTATGTGCCATTTTACTTAATTTTTAAGTTATTTATTTTTTTATATCAGTTTGCAAAATTAATCATTTCTAACATTAGAAAGGGTAATTAATTCCAAAATTTAAGACTGATTTTGTGAAATTTAAATCTTTAAACCAACGACTTCCAGATGAGTAGGCAGGATTGTAGGTTTTGAACCCTAGGTCAAATCGTACAACAAAGAAATCAAGATCGTATCGAATCCCAAATCCAGTACCCAATGCCATTTCTTCTAAATCTTTAAGACTTGTAAACGATGCTTGTTCGAACTTAGTTGCATCAAGTACATTCCATATATTTCCAGCATCTGCAAAAAAGGCTCCTTTTACACTACCAGCTATCTTAAAGCGAAATTCAGCACTCAAAGCAATTTTCATATTGGCTTCATTGAAATCTAGAATTGAACCCGTACTTCCTGGCCCCAAGCTATAGGGTTGCCATGCTCTATTGTCATTGGTTCCTCCAGAAAAATAACTTCTAGAAAAAGGCACATAGTCTGCATTGCCAAAAGGAATTGCAATTCCGAAGAAGCTTCTAAAAGCGAGAATATTTTCTTTAGAAAAATCCCAATGCTTAATATAGTCTAACTCAAGTTTTACATACTCTGAATAGGGCAGGTTGAAAATTTCATAGTTTCCATTGGCATTTTTGGGGAGGTTAGTTGCTTTGGCTAGCACACTCAATAATGTTCCTGCAGATTCAATTCTTGTTTTAAATTGATAAAATGCATTGTCTTGTAAATCTTTTTTGGTGGTTTGAGTAAAAGTGTAACTAGTGCCAAGAATAAAGTCGTTTTCTGTTAAGCGTTGTCTACGTTCTTCAATACTCAAAACTTCTTTATACTCTTTGGAGTTGGGAAGAATAGTGGTTTGTGCAGTTAAAACATCGTATGTAAAACCTGTAGTTCCTGAATTTATAATTAAGTTTTGGGTCTTACTGTCTACATATGCTGGATTTGTATTGAAATTTTTTGCAATTTCATTTAAAGCTTTGTAAGAAGAACCATATACATTAAAGTAGTTGTCGGGATTTAAATTTCGAACAAATTGAATGTTTAATAAATCTAATCTAACGTTGTTATTTCGAATGGGATTCCAATTATAAGTCATCAACCCCGTAAAATTTTCTTTGTCTAAACCAATATTTCTTTGTTTATTAAAACCCGATGAGATTTGGGTATAGGGAATCATTCTTTTCGGAATAATTTTGTCCGTATTAATTGGGGAAAGTATGCGAGGAAAATTGAGTTTCAAATTAATCCCGTATTCCGTAACATTAAAAAAAGCATCATTTGGATTCGCAAAATCTTTTGAGGAACCCACATTGCCTCTTAGACCAATTTCTAATGTTTCGGCTTTGTTGAAAACGTTTCTAATGGTTTCTGTTACACTTGCTCCAATTCCAATATCTTGAATATTGGAATGGGTTAAGTCTAAAGTGGTGCTAAAACTATATTTTTTCCTTGGAGTAAGATATATTTTTGCAATGAGAGACCTTGCTGTACTGTCTCTTTTGTCTACTTCGTATTGTATAGTTGGATAACCAAAAATTTTCAAGTTATTCAAGGATCGATTCGTTAATACGGTTTTATTATCAGCAAAGATATTTCCTTTTGTAATAAAAACAGCGTCAGTAATTGCCGAGGGTTTGTATTTCAATTTCCCATGACTATACAGCTTAAAGTCTTTATATTCAGTGCTGTCAGTAACGGTTTCAGGAGGGTTTGCCTGTGAAAAATCAGTGTATATTTTTACATCACTTATTTTGAATAGTTTAAAAGGCACAGTATACGTACTATCATTTTCTTGATAACTATAATTTTTTATTTGCATATTCACATTGGCTCTGTTTTTTTTGCCAATAGTATCAATTTCAAAATTGATATTATTGGGTTGAAATTGAAAGGCGCCATTGTTTCTAAAAAGAGAAGTGATTCTGTTCTTTTCTTCTTCAAAATCACTTGTTTTGTATGGCTTTCCAGATTGAATTAAGCTGCTGGCAATTGCGGTATTGTATAACGAATCTAATTCAGGCGAAGTGATTGACTTTGAAATGGTGTCTAAAATGAATGGATCTGAAAGCATAATTTTGTAGTACACTTTTGCTTTTTTTGTGCCTACTGTATCAATCGAGTAAGTAGTTTTGGCGTTAAAATAACCCCTATTGAAATATAAATTATCCAATCTGTTGGCTGTTTTTTTTGTTTTTATCGTATCTATAATTACAGGAGGTTCCCCAATTTTTTTTAGAAATTGATGAATACCTTTGTAATAAAAAGATTCCCCAAGACGATCTACTTGTTTTGCAGACAACCACTTGGACATTTTTTCATATTTGCCTGGTTTTGAATCAAATTTTGCTTTATAGGTAGAGTCAGGATTCAAATTGGCAAGGTTGTATAAGGCAAGTCTAAGTTTGAATCCTCCAAAAGTTCCATTTGGGTTTTGATACATTTGATCCAATACAGTTTGATCCTTGATGGCTTTTTCATTTACTAGAATTTGGTTTTTGGTTAGTAAAAATTTGCCTTCAGGAACTCGCTTTACAGCATTACAAGCTGAAATAAATATTGCAATTAGAAGAAATGCAACTACTTTTGTGGAATTCTTTTTCAAGTGATCTTTATAAATATAATTCAAAAGTACATTTTTTTATGGTTAGTAAAAACCAAATAAAACTTATATCGAGTTTGCATCAAAAAAAACATAGAATAGCACATCAATTGTTTATTGCCGAAGGGGTAAAAGGGATTCATGAGTTGTTGAATTCTAATTTTGAATTAGAACATTTATATGTAACTGTTGATGATTTTGTAACTGTTGCTTCAACGAAAAAAACGGTAATTTCTGATGTAGATTTAAAAAAAATTAGTGCTTTAACTACACCTAATACTTGTTTGGCGGTATTCAAAATGCCAAAAGAAAGGGCTGTAGAGAAAGAAGGATTGATAGTGGCCTTAGATAGTATTCGGGACCCTGGAAATATGGGAACCATTTTAAGATTATGCGATTGGTTTGGGGTGAGTCAAGTGATTTGTTCCAAAGAAACCGTGGATTTGTATAATCCAAAAGTTGTGCAAGCTACGATGGGTTCTATAGCAAGAGTGACTGTAAATTATTTGGATTTAAAGGAGTTCTTGAGTACGACAGACTTACCTGTTTATGGTACTTTTATGGAGGGTGAAGTTGTTTACCAATCCAAACTTTCAACTTCTGGAATTGTTGTTTTAGGAAACGAAGCCAATGGGATTTCTCCTGAAATTGAAGCTTTAGTGACCCAACGAATTAGCATTCCTCGTTTTGGTGATTTACAACAAACCGAAAGCTTAAATGTTGCAACCGCAACTGCAATAGTCTTGAGTGAATTTAAAAGAAGGGTTTATTAATGAAAAGTAAAATTGATAAAAATAGCCCTGCTTTTTATCGATTCTATATTGCCAGTCCAAGGGCTATTGGGATCTTTGTCTCGAATTAATTCGTCATTGATTCCAAAAACCCCACGAACAGAGGGCGAAAAAATAAAGTACTCCGAGAAAATATCTATACCAAATCCTACTTCATAATTAGGTGTCCAAGTTTTCATTCTGAATCTTCCTTCAGCATTGTCTTCCAAAGATTTCGCATTACTTGATAAATTTAGAGTATAGGAGCCTCCTCCAACCAAATAAGGTCTTACATTTCCAGTTCGTAATGCAGAGAATTTTACTAATAGGGGAAAATGAATATAGGTGCTGTTTACTTCTCTTAAGAGATCATTTGTGTTTGGAGTGGAAGGGAAATAACTATTAGGAAAGTACAAGTCTCTTTTAGTATGATACAGCCCAGGTTCAAATCTCAAATGAATATATTCTTGTAATCTTAAATCAGAAACAAGCCCTACATTAAACCCTGTTGATCGCTTTACAAGGATATCAGGGACATTGTTTCTATAGTCAATTTTAAAATCATATCCGTTAAAGCCTAAATAGAATCCAAAATGAATTTTTTGTTTTTGGAAGTTTTCTAGGTTAATAATGGGGTCTTTGCTAAATAGATGTTTGTTGCTTTGAGCATTCAAGAAAATGGTGCAAAGTAAAAAAAAGATAACGGTTGTTTTTTTCATAGGAAACAGAGAAGTTGCTTATTATTTTTTAGAAGCACTATAAATAGTGGCCACACCGAATGTTTGTGGCATGTTCTTTACTTCTATAAACCCAGTTTCTTTCAAAATATTGTTTAAACGTTCGCCATATGGAAAAACTGCGGATGATTCCGATAAATAACCATATGCAGTGGTGTCTTTAGAAAATAATTTACCTATTAGCGGTAAAATATTTTGGCTGTAAAAACGATATCCTTGTTTGTAAGGCGTCTTTTCAGGCACTGAAGTTTCTAAAATAACAAAGGTCCCGCCAGGTTTCAAAACTCTGAGAATTTCCCCCAAACCTTTTTCAAGGTTTTCAAAGTTTCTTACTCCAAATGCTACAGTAATAGCGTCAAAATAATTATCTTCAAAAGGCATATTTTCGGAGTCGCCCAAAATCATTTCAATACGGTCTGATAATTTTTTTTCAGCTATTTTTTGAATCCCTATTGCAAGCATTCCTTCTGAAATGTCTAATCCAACGATTTTTTGGGCTTTTGTTTGAGCCATCAAAATAGCCAAATCCCCTGTTCCTGTTGCTATATCAAGAATTTTTTCAGGTTTTGATTTTGCAACAAGATCCAAGACTTTTTTGCGCCATTTGATGTCAATACCAAAAGAAATCACACGGTTTAAATTGTCATAATTACCAGAAATGGTATTGAACATAGTAGCCACTTGTTCTTTTTTACTTAATGGAGAATTTTTATAGGGAGTAACTTTTTCAGACATTGTTTTTTAGTTTTTACAAATATACTATAAAGTCGTTTAACACAGCAATTGATTTGGTTTTGAACCTATTTTTTTGTTTTGGGAGTTTTTTTGTGTTTGTTTTTAATTTTAACAAAAAAAAACAAAATATCACTAAAAGTGGGTATTGTACAGTATCAAAATATTATTCAATTTTGCCTTGTAAAAGAAGAAAAAATGGTTAGTATTACCTTAAAGACTCAAATCAAATGGTTTATTATTGCGCTGATAGTCGCATTTGTTCTTGTAAGTAGTTTTGAAAACATCGCTTTCACAAGCGGTACTTTTTTTGAAGCGCATACTACGTTCTTAGGATTAAATTTGTTTTTGGAAATAATAATTTTTTCCGTCTTTAGTATCTTTGTGGTATTTGGTATTAAAGGCTATTTTGAGTTGTACTCAAAAAAAATATCAAACATTATAATTTCAGTCTCTGGATCGATTTTGTTTCTTGGTATTTTATTATTGTTGTCTCAAATACTATTGCAAGAGTAAGTCGTCAACTAACCCTCTTTTACAAAAGAAAACATCCTGAAAAGGATGTTTTTTTGTTTGGAATCATTACTATTATTTAATTTTCAAATATGTTTCAAAACTATAATCATAGAGGTGTTTTTCGTCTTTCAAATGTTTTTCGGAAGCTGATAATTGCCAAATTTTGGGATCAATTTCTGGGAAAAAAGTATCGGCTTCAAAATGATGGTGTACTCTTGTTATGTCGAGTTGATCCGCAAATGCCAAAGCCAAGTTGTATATTTCTCCTCCCCCTATCACATAAATAGTTTCTGTTTTAGGACAGGCTTCAATGGCTTTTTCAATAGAATCTACTACAATACAGCCTTCGGGCTGGTAGTTTTTTTGCCTAGTAATGATTACATGAGTTCTATTTGGCAAGGGTTTTGGAAAACTTTCGAAAGTTTTTCGCCCCATGATAATGTGGTGTCCTGAGGTAATTGCTTTGAATCGTTTAAAATCATTAGGGAGGTGCCAAATTAAATCATTGTTTTTGCCTAAGGCAAGATTATCAGCCACAGCTGCAATAAGTGTAATCATGAGTTTTTATTTGTTTTCTTTTTCGATTTGGCGTTCCAATTGACTTATTTTTTTTTGCTGCAAAGCCATCAAGCGGTCAATTTGATCTCTTTCCCAATTTTTATCCATAAAACGATCCGTAATAAATACTTTTATAAAATGAAGGACGAATAAAAAAGCCCAAAAAGTAATGACCCATATGCACCAATTATTTTCTACGCCAATAGAAAAGAAGCGATGAGCTATAAATAAAAAAATACTAGTCAATGCAAAAAGGACAAAGTGAAAATACAATCTCTTTTTTTGCTTGATTCTGCGTCTGGCATATTCGTATTGTTCGTGATTGGCTTGGTCCATATTTTTTTGTAGATAAAGATAAAATTTATTTTGTAAATGTGATAATCTATATAATGATTTGGCTGCTATTGAGGATTTTTAAATTTTGAATTTGAATTTTTATGTACCCTAAAATTATGGTTTTATTTATTTTTTAACATTGATTGGCGTTAAGTTGTAAAAATGAATATACGGTATTTGTCTTTGTGTATTAAATACTTAACTTGGTATAAAATTATAAAAATCATAGCATTATGGCAATTAAAAAACAATTCGTAAAGACAAAACCAGTGTGTAAAGTTACCTTTTCTATTTTGGCAAAAGATGCTGTTTCTGCGGCAGTAGTAGGGGATTTTAACAACTGGAATATAGAAGAAGGTTCAATGGCAAAATTAAAAAACGGTACTTTTAAAGGTGTATTTGATCTACCAAAAGATGCTACCTATGAATTCAAGTATTTGGTTGATGGTAATTATTTAAATGACCCGGAAGCCGATGGTTTAAAATGGAATGATTTCGCTGCTGCTGAAAATTCTGTGATAGCAGTATAAAAAAAACCGCAATTGCGGTTTTTTTTATACTGCTACGCTCCCTTTTATAGTAGGATGCGGATCGTAATCTTCTAGAGTGAAATCTTCATAAGTGAAATCAAAGATGTTTTTTACATTGGGATTTAGTTTCATTTTTGGCAAAGGTCTTGGCTCTCTCGAGAGTTGCAATTCAATTTGTTCAAAATGATTGTTATAGATGTGAGCATCACCAAATGTATGAATGAACTCACCTGGAGCTAAGTCACAGACTTGTGCAATCATAAGTGTTAGTAATGCGTAGGAGGCAATATTGAAAGGCACTCCTAAGAAAATATCAGCACTGCGTTGGTACAATTGACAGGATAGTTTTCCATCAGCTACATAAAATTGAAAAAAAGCATGACATGGAGGTAATGCAGCTTTGTTGTTGGCTACATTTTCTTCAAAGGATTTCTTAGTATCTGGTAATACCGATGGATTCCATGCCGAAACTAATAGTCTTCGGCTATTGGGATTGGTTTTTAGTTCCGTAATTAAATCGGAGATTTGATCAATTTCTTCACTGTTCCAATTGCGCCATTGGTGGCCGTAAACTGGCCCTAAATCTCCATTGCTGTCTGCCCAAGCATCCCATATTTTCACACCGTGCTCTTGTAGGTAAGCAATGTTGGTTTCTCCTTTTAAAAACCATAGTAACTCATGTATAATGGATTTCAAATGGAGCTTTTTGGTGGTTACCATTGGAAATCCTTCGGCTAAATCAAAACGCATTTGATACCCAAAAACACTTTTGGTACCCGTTCCAGTGCGATCGCCTTTTTGTGTGCCGTTTTCCAAAACGTGCTTAACTAAGTCATGGTATTGTTTCATAGTATGGACCGCTTGTTTTATTGATTTTTATAAATTTTTCCGTCTTTCATTACAAAAGAAACGTCTTCTAATGTTTTAATATTTTTGAGAGGGTTATCATTTACAGCGATAATGTCTGCCCAAAAAGATTCTTTTAGTTGACCAGCTTCTTTATCGATTCCAAGTAATTGAGCATTAGTGATAGTTGCAGCTTGAATAGCTTCTATTTCAGGCATTCCTGCTTCTACCATGTATCCAAATTCTTTACCATTTATACCATGTGGAAATACACCGGCATCGGTTCCAAAGGCAATTTTCACCCCTTTTTTGTAAGCTTTGGCAAAAGTTGCTTTAATTTGTGGACCTACTTCACGTGCCTTTGGTACAACAATTTCAGGGTAGAATCCTGGTACTTCAGCGTTCTTTTCCACTTCTTTTCCAGCAGTAAGCGTTGGTACTAAATATGCATCATGTTTTTTCATTAAATCCATGGTTTCTTCACTCATAAAAGTGCCGTGTTCGATGGTTTTTATTCCTCCTAAAATGGCTCTTTGCATGCCTTCGTCACCATGAGCATGTGCAGCGGTTAGCATGTTGTAATCTTTGGCAGTAGCTGTAATGGCTTTTATTTCTTCAATAGAGAATTGTGGGTTCTTACCGCTTTTGGCTACACTTAAAACACCCCCAGTTGCAGTGATTTTTATTACATCTGCTCCTTCTTTATAGCGTTCCCTAACAGCTTTAACAGCATCTTCGGGTGAATTGATTACGCCTTCATGTGGTCCTGGGTCGCCTACTAATTTTCTATTACTTCCGTTTGTTGGGTCGGCATGACCTCCAGTTGTGGCAATAGCTTTTCCTGCGGTATAAACTCTAGGGCCTTTGATTAATCCTTTGTTGATGGCATTTCGTAAAGAAACATTAACTCCCGTTCCTCCTAAGTCTCTAACTGTAGTAAAACCAGCCAGTAAAGTGATTTCTGCACAATTCACGGATTGAAAAGCGATATCGGCCTCATTGTCAATATATTTTGAAACGTAACTTTTGGAATTAAGCTCTCCTTCAATATGAACATGAAGATCAATCAATCCAGGCAATACGTATTTATTTTTTAAGTCAACTTCAATATCATTTGGATTGGCTTTTGTGACAAAACCTTCTTGAATTTTTACGATTTTATTTTTGGAAACAACAATGGTTTTGTTGGAATGTATTTTGCCTGATTGGGTGTCTAGTAGGGATCCACAATGCAAATAATAGTCTTGGGCCATTACAACTTGAGAAAGTAGCATGGCAAAGCCAAAAAGTAGTTGTTTTAGTTGCATAGGGATACAGTTAGAGGAGCACGATTCATGATATTTCATTGGAATTTTTCCTATGTAGATACAGAGTGATGTTTACCGTTTGGAAATTTCATCTCTTATTTTAGCAGCTTTTTCATAGTCTTCATTGTTTACTGCTTGGTCTAAAAGATCATTTAGTTCTTGTAGGCTATAATTGGCATAAGTTGGTCCCGAAAGATTGGTTTCTTCTTCATGACCAAAAGTTTGAGGATTAGACAAAATACTGTCGATTTCTTCTGCCCCTGGATCGGTAGGGTTTGGGTTGGATTTTAAGTAGATACCTGCCTTATCTAAAATATTTTTATAGGTGAAAATTGGTGCATGAAATCGAAGTGCCAAAGCGATAGCATCCGAAGTTCTAGCATCAATAATTTCTTCAATTTTATCGCGCTCACAGATGATACTAGAATAAAACACACCATCAACCAACTTGTGAATGATAACTTGCTTCACTACTATATCAAAACGTTCTGCAAAGTTTTTAAATAAATCATGTGTTAACGGACGAGGTGGTTTGATTTCTTTTTCTAAAGCAATAGCGATAGATTGAGCTTCAAAAGCACCAATAACAATGGGTAACTTTCGATCGCCATCTACTTCATTCAAAATCAAAGCATACGCTCCATTTTGTGTTTGACTGTAGGATATTCCTTTTATGGTTAATTTTACTAAACTCATTTATTTTTTATAGAAAAAACAACTATTGATTTTGGTAGCTATTTGGTTTTTAAAGGTGCAATTTTAAACAAAAAAAGGCATAAAAAAAAGCTACCTAAAGCAAAGATACGATTATCTTGTTTTTGGGTAGCTTTATTGTGATTTAAATTTGCACTTAGTTACTGTTCCTTAGTGTTTCGTTATTTTTATAAGTGGTATACAATAACAAATTTATAAAGCTAAGAACTTAAAGTTGGCTACTAAGAACTATGAATGTTGTGCTTTGAAAGCTTTGAATTTTTCAATTAATTGAGGTACAATTTCAAACGCATCACCAACAATTCCATAATCAGCCACTTTAAAGAAAGGTGCTTCTGGATCGCTATTGATAACTACTTTTACTTTTGAAGAGTTAATACCTGCAATGTGTTGAATCGCTCCAGAAATACCTACCGCAATGTATAAATTAGTAGCAACTGGTTTTCCTGTTTGCCCTACGTGTTCTCCGTGTGGTCTCCATCCTAAGTCGGAAACTGGTTTTGAACAAGCTGTTGCAGCGCCTAAAACTCCTGCTAATTCTTCGATCATTCCCCAATTTTCTGGACCTTTCATTCCGCGTCCTGCTGATACTACAATATCAGCATCGGCAATAGCAATTTTTCCTGAACTTTTTTCAACTGAAGTCACTTTTACACCAAAATCGTTTGCATCGATTGTTGGATTAAAAGCTTCTTCTGTTAACGAACTTGCATTTTCAAAAATACCATAAGAATTTTTAGCAATTCCTAATACTTTTACTTCAGTGCTAATTTCGGTTGTATTGAAAGCTTTGTTTGAAAAAGCAGTTCTTTTTACTTGAAAAGGAGCTGTACTTACTGGCAAGCCAACAACGTTCGAAGCAAAACCTGCTTCTAAACCTACAGCTACTAATGAAGACAAATAGATGCTATCTGTTGTAGATGAAAGAATAACCACTTTTGAACCTTCTTTTTGAGCGGCTTGCTTGATTACATCGGCATAGGCTTTTGCTGAAAAAGTTGCTAATTGGTCATTAGTCACTTTTAAAACTTTATCTACACCATAATTTGACAATTCAGAAACATCCCCAGCATTTACAGTTACAGCTGTTACTGTAGTACTTAACGTTTCTGCTACTTTTTTAGCATAAGATGCAAGCTCGAATGCTACTTTTTTGAATTTTCCTTCTGCAGATTCTGCGTATATTAATATTGACATGATTTTTTTGTTTAAGAGTTTAAAGCTTAAGATTTAAAGTTTTGCAACTTAAAAACAGATACTAAAAACTGAATTATTTTAGATTTTTAAACTGAACACTAAAAACTGATAACTGAATACTAAATTACTTTAGCTTCGTTATGTAATAAACTGATTAGTTCATCCAAGTTATCAGCTGCTACCAATTTAACTGCAGATTTTGGAGCTGGTTTATCAAATTTTACTGCTTTAGTAGCTACATTAGCATCTACAGGCTCTAAAATAGTTAACGCTTTTGTTCTTGCTGTCATAATTCCTCTCATGTTTGGAATACGCAAGTCTTTCTCCTCAACTAATCCTTTTTGACCTCCAATGATTAATGGTAAAGTTGTAGCTACAGTTTCTTTACCTCCGTCGATTTCTCTAGAAGCAGTAACGGCATTTCCGTCTACGGTTAAGCTAACGCAAGAGTTTAAAAAGTTGTACCCTAAGATTCCAGCAATCATTCCAGGAACCATTCCACCGTTGTAATCTAATGATTCTTTTCCAGCGATTACTAAATCGTATCCGCCATTTTTAATTACTTCTGCCAATTGTTTGGCTACGAAGAAACCATCCGTTGGATTAGCATTTACACGAATTGCTTCGTTGGCTCCAATAGCTAATGCTTTTCTTAAAGTAGGTTCTGTGTCTGGCCCACCAACATTTACAACAGTTACCGTTGCGCCTTGTTGTTCTTGAAACCAGATGGCTCTTGTTAATCCAAATTCGTCATTTGGATTGATTACGTACTGAACGCCATTGGTGTCGAATTCTGAATCACCGTTAACGAAATTGATTTTTGAAGTAGTATCAGGAACATGACTGATGCAAACTAATATTTTCATAAGACTTATTTTTTTTGATAAAGCTTGACAAATTTAAAATAATAATTGGATTATTTACTATGCGTGCATAATATTTTTTCAAAACTATTTCGATTTCGCTGAATACGGAAAATTCTCTTGTTAAACTTAAATAAAAACAATTCTTATGGATTTATAGTTGAATGCTTATGGTTTGAATTTCACTTTTTTGGGTTAAATAGCTTTTTGTTTCGAAAGCAAAATGTGTCTTTTGACCCCATTGCCTTAGCCCAGATAGGAGCGGCATCCTCCAGTGGCGGGGTTCGCCACTAGAGATATAGCGGATAGCTGGAACTAGCTCCTAATAATTTTAAACCTATTTTATGCTTTAAAGTAGTTTAAAATATTTATTTTTGCTGTTCGAAAAAAACACACTTAGATATTATAATATGAGAACGATACAATTTAGAGAGGCGATTTGCGAAGCGATGAGTGAAGAAATGCGTCGCGATGAGTCCATATACTTAATGGGTGAAGAAGTTGCTGAATACAATGGTGCCTACAAAGCATCGAAAGGAATGTTGGCCGAATTTGGTGAAAAACGAGTAATTGATACTCCTATTGCTGAGCTAGGTTTTACAGGTATTGCAGTAGGTTCAGCCATGAATGGATGCCGTCCGATTGTAGAATACATGACCTTCAACTTTTGTATGGTAGGTATTGATCAAATTATAAATAATGCTGCCAAGATGCGTCAAATGTCTGGTGGGCAATTCAATATTCCAATTGTTTTTAGAGGACCAACAGCTTCTGCGGGACAACTAGGAGCAACGCACTCTCAAGCTATCGAGAATTGGTTTGCGAATACTCCAGGTCTAAAAGTTGTAGTACCTTCGAATGTATATGATGCCAAAGGATTGTTGAAATCAGCCATTCGTGATAACGATCCAGTTATCTTTATGGAATCAGAGCAAATGTATGGCGATAAAGGCGAAGTGCCAGATGGAGAATACACTATTCCGTTGGGAGTAGCTGATGTGGTGAGAGAAGGAACTGATGTAACAATTGTTTCTTTTGGTAAAATTATCAAAGAAGCTTTTAAAGCAGCAGATGAATTGGCTAAAGAAGGAGTTTCTTGTGAAGTAATCGATTTGAGAACCGTTCGTCCAATGGATACAGAAGCGATTTTGAATTCGGTTAAGAAAACGAATCGTTTGGTAATTTTAGAAGAAGCTTGGCCTTTTGCTAGTGTTTCTTCAGAGATTACCTATTTGGTACAAGAGCAAGCCTTTGATTACTTGGATGCTCCAATTCAGCGAATCACTACAGCTGATACACCAGCACCTTATTCTCCAGTTCTACTTAAAGAATGGTTACCTAACGCTGATGATGTAGTAAAAGCAGTTAAAAAAGTATTGTATAAAAAGTAACAGATGTTAAAAAGCATAAAATAGCTTTTTTTAACATTCGTAGTAGGGGTTTAAGGCTCCAACTTATCTTCTAATTATTATATTTGGGGCTTCATCGATACGCATTCGATGGAGCCCTTTTTTTATTATGAAAAAATCAATTTTATATCTCTTTATACATCTATTTATATTAGTCACTGTCACAAAAGCGCAAACCAAGGTTAGCGGTATAGTGGTAGACAAATCCAATCAGCCCATTCCGTATGCCAATGTTGTTTTTAAAAATTCCAATATTGGAATCGTAACCAATGAAGATGGTCGATTTTATCTGGAGTCGCCAAAAACATATACGGTCTTAGTAGTTACTTCTGTTGGCTTTACGGATAAAGAAATTATCTTAGAAAAAGCGGTGAATTACAATTTTAAAATTGTACTGAAGGACATGCTTGAATTGAGCGAAGTGGTAGTTTTTGCAGGTAAAACGTCAAAGAAAAACAATCCTGCCTTAGATATTTTGCGCAAAATTTGGGAGCGAAAGCGAAAGAACGGGCTGTATCAATTCAATCAATACCAAATGGAGAAGTATGAGAAGATAGAATTTGATATGAACACTATCGACAGTGCTTTTATGAAAAATAAAATTTTCAAAGGCATGGAATTTATTTTCAAGCAGGTAGATACCTCAAAGATTACGGGAAAAACCTATTTGCCCATTTTTATCAACGAAGCGTTGTATGATGTGTATGGAGACAACACCATCAAGAAAGTCAAAGAAATCAATAAAGCCAATAAAACCTCTGGATTTAATGGAAATCAGCAAATCTTAGCTTTTGTCAAAGATTTGTATTCTGATTACAATATCTATGACAACCACTTGACTTTTTTTGACAAAAGTTTTACCAGTCCCCTTTCTAGAACAGGGATAGATGTCTATAATTATGTATTGCGTGATAGCGCATTAATCGATAACAAATGGTGCTTTAATATTGTTTTCTATCCAAGACGTAAAAACGAATTGACCTTCAAAGGAGATTTTTGGGTAAACGATACCACTTTTGCCATCAAAAAAATCAATATGGCGGTTACCAAAAGCGCCAATATTAACTGGGTAAAAGACATTTATATCGAGCAAGAATTTGAGGTGATGAACGACTCTGTTTTTCTCTTGACTAGAGATTATTTAATGTCGGATTTTGCTTTGAACAAAAAAGAAAAATCAAAAGGAGTGTATGGCAAAAGAACCTCTTTTTATCGCAATCACGAGTTCAATAAACCCAAACCCACAGCTTTTTACAAAGACGAAGTCAATTTTATAGACAACGAAGTCTACAACAAATCCGAAGAATATTGGGAAGAGAATCGTTTTGAAAAACTCTCCAAAGACGAAAAAGGCGTTTACAAAATGCTAGATACTTTGCAAACCGTCAAAAAATTCAAGCAGTTGTATAGCTTGGTTTCCATCTTAGGAAGTGGCTATGTAGAGTTCAATAATTTTGATTTTGGAAATATTTTTTCAACTTTTGGTTTTAACGAAGTTGAAGGTATTCGACTTCGTTTGGGTGGGAGAACGTATTTTGGGCCTAACGATCCTTGGCGTGTCCAAGCTTTTACGGCTTATGGTTTTGAGGATCAAAAATTCAAATATGGCGTTTCAGGGAAATGGATGGTCGATAAGAAAAACCGAATCATCCTTTCGGGAGGAAATCGACGGGACATTGAGCAAATCGGTGCCAGTTTGACCACAACCAATGATGTCTTGGGACGAAGTTTTGCGTCTTCAGCTTTGTTTACTACAGGAAGTAACGGAAAGCTCACGAATATCAACTTAACCAGTTTCTCCTTCGAGATCGAACCTTTTAAGAACTGGACCTTTCAAACCGGAATATCGCATCGCACCTTAGTTTCGGCTTCGCCAACCTTTAGTCTAGATTATTATACCACTTTGCCCACGGCTTCGAATCCTGCGGGTGTTATCAAGAGTGAGGTAAAACAGTCCGAAGCAAATCTTCAAATTGAGTACACTCCCAACCGAAAAACTATTGGTTTTGGGGTAGAACGCGATATTGTAGACAGTCCTTATAGTCGTGTTTTTGTAAATTTCAGCCACGGATTCAAAGGCGTTCTAAACAGCGATTTCAGGTATGATAAAATTCAGGTGTATTACAAACAGCCTTTCATTATCGGGCCACTCGGAAGAACCAATTTAATTTTAGAGGCAGGAAAAACATTTGGCACCATTCCTCTAGGCTTGATGAGTGTCATTCCTGGGAATCAAACGTATTTCAGTATTGAAAATACCTTCAATAATCTGAATTTCTACGAGTTTATAAGCGATCAATACGTAACCTTGCAATGGAATCACAACTTCCAAGGGCGTTTGTTTGCTCGTATCCCATTTATGCGAAAACTCAATTGGCGTGAGGTTATGGGGGTAAAAAGCGTTTACGGAACCATTTCGGATGCCAACAGAGCCATTAATGCTTCAGGATTGCCCTATGTTGCCCCAGAGAACATTTATTGGGAATACAGTGCCGGAATTGGGAATATTTTCAAAGTATTTAGAATAGATTTTGCGTGGCGCGGTAATTATCGCGATGTGCCTGATGCGCAAAATTTCACTGTAAAAGGAACTTTCGGGTTTAATTTTTAGGAGCCTTTTCCAGCTGTCCGCTGTATCTCCAGGGGTGAACCCCACCCCAGGAGGATGCCGCTCCCATCTGGGCTAATAAAATCGATTATGCAAGAACCTTTTTCGTTATTAATTCAGCAAGAACCCGTTTTCAAAACTATAGTTGAGAACTACGGTTTACCTACTATTCCACAACGCCCTGAAGGTTTTGAGACACTCGTGCTTTTAATTCTTGAACAACAAGTATCTATTGATTCGGCCAAAGCCACTTTTTTGCGACTAAAAGAACTTGTAAAATCCTTTTATCCTGAAACAGTTGCACAACTAAGTGACGAGCAAATAAAGGCAGTGGGTGTTAGTCGTCAAAAAACAACCTATATCAAAGCTTTGGCTGCTGCACTCCTTTCAAAAGAATTGGTTCTTGAAGAATTGTCCTCACTTTCTGCTGCCGAGGTTCGTGAACAATTAATCAAAATAAAAGGCATCGGTCATTGGACTATCGATATTTATTTGATGTTTTCTTTACAAGCACCTGATTTGTTACCTCTTGGCGACATTGCAGTAGTAACTACCTTCAAAGAACTCTTTAATTTACACGAAAAAGGAGAGATGGAAAGCCATGCTCAATCATGGAAACCTTACCGTTCTTATGCTACCTATCTGCTTTGGCACCATTATTTAAGGAAGCGCAACCGCAAAATAGAGTACAATCCATGATCATGAATAAAGATATCATGATATAAGGTCATTTTTTTCTTGTATAAACGTTCGGTTTGTCTACTTTTGCAAAAAATTTATAAAAAGCTAAGACTTAGTAAACAATGACTGCAGACAAATTAAAAACTTTCGATGTATTGATCGAAATACCAAGAGGAAGTAGAAACAAATACGAGTACGATTTTGACATCAAAAGAATGCGTTTCGACAGAATGTTATTTTCGTCTATGATGTATCCCGCAGACTACGGGTTCATCCCAGAAACGTTAGCTTTAGATGGAGACCCGTTAGATGTTTTGGTTTTGATTAATGAGCCAACTTTTCCTGGTTGTGTGATGGAAGTAAAGCCAATTGGTGTTTTTCACATGGCAGATGATAAAGGACCAGATGAAAAAATAATTTGCGTTCCTGTTTCGGATCCAATTTGGAATAAATTGAATGATCTTTCGGATGTAAACACTCATTTGATCAAAGAAATTGAACACTTTTTTCAAGTGTACAAAGATTTGGAGCACAAGCAAGTGGATGTAGAAGGTTGGGGAGACGTGAATGAAGCCTATGCGATCATCAGAGAATGCAGCAAGCGTTTTGACGATATCGAAAATAAGCCTGAGGGATTATTTAGTATTAAATAATTTTAACTATATAATTTTATAAAAAAAGCAATACTTGGTTATGAGTATTGCTTTTTTTGTTTAAATTCGTTTCCAACAAGTTTTTTATAATAATTAAAAAATAACATTTTTTATGAATACATTTATGATTTATGTGCCAATTGTTATGGCGCTTATTGGACTTCTGTTCATGTTCGCAAAACGAGCTTGGGTGCTCAAACAAGATGCTGGTGACGGCAAAATGAAAGAAATATCAGATTATATTTATGAAGGGGCTCTGGCCTTTTTAAAAGCAGAATATAGATTATTAGCTGTATTTGTCCTTTTAGCAAGTGCAGTATTGGCAGGGATAACTTTCTTGCCTGGTGTAAAAACCCATTTGTTAATAGTTATCGCCTTTATTTTTGGTGCTTTTTTCTCCGCTTTGGCTGGAAATATGGGAATGAAAATCGCCACTAAAACCAATGTAAGAACTACACAAGCTGCACGTACTAGTTTGCCTCAAGCTTTGAAAGTATCTTTTGGTGGAGGAACAGTAATGGGATTAGGTGTCGCCGGTTTAGCTGTTTTAGGGTTGACCGGTTTTTTTATTGTCTTTTTCAGAATCTTTATGAACGGAGCATGGACTTCTACTGAAGACATGACAGTTGTTTTGGAAACCTTAGCTGGATTTTCTTTAGGGGCTGAATCTATCGCTTTGTTTGCTCGTGTTGGTGGTGGAATTTACACCAAAGCAGCCGATGTAGGTGCCGATTTGGTTGGTAAAGTAGAAGCAGGAATCCCTGAAGATGATCCAAGAAACCCAGCTACAATCGCTGATAACGTTGGGGATAACGTAGGTGACGTTGCCGGTATGGGTGCGGATTTATTTGGGTCGTATGTGGCGACTGTATTGGCAGCAATGGTTCTTGGTAATTATGTAATTACAGATATGGGTGGTAAAATTGAGGATGCCTTTGGCGGAATCGGTCCAATTTTATTGCCGATGGCGATTGCTGGTTTTGGAATTTTGTTTTCTATTATCGGAACGATGTTGGTGAAAATTAGTAGTGATGATGCCAAAGAAGCTCAAGTGCAAAAAGCCCTAAACATCGGTAACTGGGTGTCTATTGTTTTAACCTTGGTGTCTTGCTACTTCTTAGTACAATATATGTTGCCTACGACCATGAAAATGGAGTTTTATGGCGAAGGAGTTAAAGACATCGATTCTATACGTGTTTTTTATGCTACAATTGTAGGATTGTTTGTGGGTGGAGCTATTTCTTCAGTTACTGAATATTATACTGGATTAGGCACAAAGCCAGTTTTAGCTATCGTACAAAAATCTTCTACTGGAGCTGGAACTAACGTAATCGCTGGTTTGGCAACGGGTATGATATCTACTTTTCCAACAGTATTGTTATTCGGTGGTGCCATTTGGGCTTCTTATGCTTTAGCTGGATTTTATGGTGTGGCTTTAGCTGCTTCTGCGATGATGGCGACTACTGCTATGCAATTAGCAATTGATGCATTTGGACCTATTTCAGACAATGCTGGTGGAATTGCTGAAATGAGTGAATTACCAAAAGAAGTGCGTACCAGAACCGATATTTTGGATTCAGTAGGAAATACAACTGCAGCAACTGGAAAAGGTTTTGCGATTGCTTCTGCAGCACTAACTTCGTTGGCTTTGTTTGCGGCTTATGTAACGTTTACAGGAATTGATGGCATCAATATTTTTAAAGCGCCTGTTTTAGCTATGTTATTTGTGGGTGGAATGATTCCAGTGGTTTTCTCGGCTTTAGCAATGAATTCTGTGGGTAAAGCAGCTATGGATATGGTGTACGAAGTACGTCGCCAATTCAAAGAGATTCCAGGTATTATGGAAGGAACCGGAAGACCAGAATACGGTAAATGTGTGGAAATTTCAACCAAAGCCGCTTTACGTGAAATGATGTTACCTGGTATTTTAACCATTGGTTTCCCAATTGCAATTGTGTTATTAGGAAAATTAGTTTACGGTGATAACAACCAATTGATTGCCGAAATGTTAGGTGGTTATATGGCTGGTGTGACAGTATCTGGTGTACTTTGGGCCGTTTTCCAAAATAATGCTGGAGGTGCTTGGGATAATGCTAAAAAATCTTTCGAAGCGGGTGTAATGATTAATGGAGAAATGACGTACAAAGGTTCTGACGCACACAAAGCGGCGGTTACTGGAGATACCGTGGGAGATCCTTTCAAAGATACTTCTGGACCATCTATGAATATTTTAATCAAATTAACTTGTTTGATTGGATTAGTAATTGCTCCGATTTTAGGAAGTGGACATGCTGATACCGCTGCTGCAGCTGCTTGTTGTAAAAACGGTGCTAAAACCGAAATGATGTGTGAAGCCAAAAAATGCGACCCAGCAAAAATGGCTACAATGACCAAAGACGAATGCGCTGCAATGTGCAAAGAAAATGGTTGTTCTGAAGAATGTACTGCCAAATGTTTGTCAATGTACGATGCCGATGGAAAATATGTTGGAGAGAAAACGGAGATTAAGTTGACTACCATGAAAGATATTCGTGTAGAAATGACTAACGAAAATGGTAAAGCTAAAGCTACGGTAACTACTACAGCTAATGGCGCTACTACTACCCAAACTTTCGAAGGAACTCCTGAAGAAGTAAAAGCTAAAGTGCAAGCTTTGAAATAATTGAATAGACTAGGTCAAAGTAATTACTTTGGCTCATGCACAAACCAAAAATACCTCACAACATTATTTTGTTGTGAGGTTTTTTTTAGAGTAAAACAAACAAAAAAGCCTTGCATCTGCAAAGCTTTTGTTTTTTATAAATCTGAGGTAATCTGTCTTTCTAAAACAATCCGTTCAATTCTGCGTCAATTCTGTTGATGATGTTTCCTAAGTCTTCTGGATTATCCACAAAATTGATGTTATCTACATCAATCACCAAAAGTTTTCCTTTGGTATAACTTTGAATCCATGCTTCGTAACGTTCGTTCAAACGGCTCAAATAGTCAATCGAAATGGAGTTTTCGTATTCACGGCCGCGTTTGTGTATCTGACCCACCAAATTGGGAATGGAACTTCTTAAATAAATCAACAAATCAGGGGCCTGTACCGTGGTTTCCATCAACTCAAACAAAGAAGAGTAGTTTTGGAAATCGCGATTAGTCATCAATCCCATGGCGTGTAAGTTGGGAGCGAAAATATGCGCATCCTCATAAATCGTGCGGTCTTGAATGATTTTTTTACCGCTTTGACGGATTTGCATGATTTGACGGAAGCGACTATTTAAAAAGTAAATCTGTAAATTAAAGGACCAACGTTCCATTTGGTGGTAAAAATCGTCCAAATAGGGATTGTCTACCACATCTTCGTAATGCGGTTCCCACTTAAAATGTTTTGACAATAATTGTGTTAAGGTAGTTTTTCCTGAACCTATGTTTCCTGCTACGGCTATGTGCATTACGGTAGTATGATTTTAAAATTATAAATTCCTTCGGTGGTAAAAATAGTTAAATTTTGGCCTTGATAATAGAATTTTTCAAACCTTTTTTCAGCTATGGATAGCTTCCTTTTCACCCATGAATTGTCTCTTTGTCGTGTGGCAATATATAATTCTTCTTTCTCAGAGAGCAACACTGTAGTAGTCGAGATAATTTGAAGTTGGTCACCCGTAGGATAGGCTCCTAAAGACGTGATGTTTCCAAAAATAGAACAAGAATAGCCTTGGTTGTTTTCGTCAATCCATGTAAAGGTGTTAAAGTCAGAGGTGTAGTGTTTTATTTTGGCCGTAAGTGGTGTACCCACAGTTTTGTAGGTGTTTTTTAGGTAATCATACAAGCCTAATTGTTGGTTAAGGGAATTGTAAATCCAAAGTTGATTTAATGAAGCTATACCAATAGCTGTGACATTAATCGGCGTTTTTTCTAGAGAAAAATCGATTCTTTGTGTTTCGTTTAATTGGTTGTCGAGTAAGATTACCGTGTTGAAATCTTCATAATACAGCAATAATTTTAGTGGATTTTGAATATCAACTTTGGTGATCTTGCCTAAAGATACGTTTTTGTATTCAAAGTATTCTTTATCGAGTGTTTTCCTAAAAACATGGGCTTGAACGGAATAACAATATTGAAAAGGATCCATAGCATAAAAAGAATAATTGCCCTTTAGTAGGGTACTTTGTTCAGTTGCTACACTGTTGATTTGACCTTGAACGAAGGGACAAACCAAAAAAAAAGGAATCCAAATCAAATAATGTTTCATTTTGCTAATTTACAATTAAACCTTTTCAATGTTCTATGGTCTTACATTATTTTTCTAACTACTTGTGTAACAAAAGGTGTTGTATTTAGTCTTATTACCAAAATCTAAAAATCATGTATAAAATTATTTTGTTGTTGACTGCGCTGGTTTTGACCAGTATTGGGCTTAAAGCTCAGGAATTTCAAGGTATGGCGGTGTACGAGTCCAAAACAAGTACAGCCGATTTTAAAACCCGAATGGAAGGGAATAAAAACATGACTCCCGAGATGATGAAAAACATTGAGGAAAGAATGAAAAAAATGTTTGAGAAAACATTTATACTGAATTTTGACAAGACAGCTTCTATTTACAAGGAAGAAGAGAAATTAGAAACACCCGGCCAAGGCGGAGGCGGCGGAATGCGAATGATGATGTCATTTTCTGGTGGTGGCGGAACGTATTATAAGAATGTGAAAGACAAAACCTATACGGTTGATAAAGAATTCATGGGTAAGGAGTTTTTGGTAAAAGACACCCTAACCCACATGAAATGGAAAATGGAAGGCGAAACCAGAGTAATTGGGGGGTACACTTGTTATAAAGCTACTGCAGTTGTACCAATAAATAAATCGGATTTTAGAAATTTTAGACCAAAAGTCGATAAGAAAACCAAAGAAGGAACGGATAAAGACAAGAAAGAAGCCTCGACGGAGAAGAAATCTAGCATTATGGATATGATCGAAATGCCAAAGGAACAAACCATCACAGCTTGGTACACTCCCGAAATTCCGGTAAACCAAGGTCCAGAAGGCTATTGGGGATTGCCGGGATTGATTTTGGAGGTAAACGATGGAAGAACGGTGATTTTATGTTCTAAAGTAGTGTTGAATCCAAAAGAGAAAGCCGCAATAAAACCAGCTACCAATGGGAAAGTGGTGACCCAAAAAGTGTTCGACGAAACGATGTTACAGAAAATGGAGGAGATGCGAGAAATGAATCGCGGTAGAGGCGGTAATGGTGGGCAATTCATCATTAGATCTGGAGGTTGATGATAAAATCACTTTTAGTTTCGGTTTTCGAACTGAAAATGTAAACTCATAAAAACAATGCCGCCTTCTAGCCCCGGTGGGAGCGGTATCCTTTGCCTTTTTTCTTTACAAAAGGCAAAGATATAGCGGACGACGGGACTTTGTTGTCTCAAAAAGCCTATTGTTGCTGCTCCAAAATCATGTACTACAACTAACCCATTCAATAACCATTGTATGAAAGCATTGCTTCGAATTGCTCTTTATCTTTTTTCCATGGTATCTTTTGCCCAAACCATCAAACTCGATGGTTTGATTACCGATTCTAAAAATGCAGGATTGGAAATGGCGAACGTAATGGCGGTGAATAAAAGCACCAAAGCCATGGATGCGTATGCCATAACGAATGACAAAGGAAAATTCAGCCTGAATTTGAAACCCAATACTACCTATTTAATCAAAGTGAGTTTTTTGGGGATGCAAAATAAAGAGGTCGAAGTTACAACAACGGCCGCCAATATTGTCAAAAATATTGCTTTGGATGCGGGTGGAATTGAACTGGATGGAGTAGAAATTGTTCGCGAAATGCCTGTTTCTATCAAAGGTGACACGATTGTGTACAATGCGGATTCGTTTAAATCCGGTACCGAACGAAAACTGGAAGATGTGTTGAAAAAATTACCGGGAGTGGAAGTCAATGCTGATGGAGAGATTGAAGTAGAAGGCAAAAAAGTAACCAAACTGATGGTGGAAGGGAAAGACTTTTTTGACGGTGACACCAAATTGGGCGTAAAAAATATCCCTGCTGATGCGATTGATAAGATTCAAGTATTGCGCAATTACAACGAGAACTCGATTCTGAAAGGTGTGGAAAACAATCAAGATAATATTGGAATGAATATTAAATTGAAATCTGGGAAGAAGAACTTTTGGTTTGGGGATGTCAACGCGGGTGTGGGTATTGCGCACAAAGAAAGCCGTTATGTCATCAATCCCAAGTTGTTTTATTACAATCCAAAATACAGTGTGAATTTTATTTCCAATTTTAATAATATTGGAGAATTGCCTTTGACCATTCAGGACTATTTTAAATTTACAGGTGGATTTAGAGGCTTAGGAGCCAAGGGAGGCTCTAGTTTTAATGTGGCTTCGAATGATTTAGGTTTATCTGGAGCCCGAAACAATAGAGCCAAAGAAATTGATACTAAGTTTGGTGCGACCAATTTTTCCTATAATGTGAACAAAGCCTGGAGTTTTAGTGGGTTTGGAATTGTTTCTTCTTCGATCACCGATTTAGAAACGATTTCGCAAAACAACATTCTGAAACCCAACTCTTCAGAGGTGTTCTCTACTGAAAACCGTAAAGAAGTAGTGCGTCAGAATAGCAATTTAGGATTGTTTAAGTTGAGTACATCTTATAAACCCAATGCTAATTTTCAATTGGATTATGATGTATTGACCAAACTCTCTAAGCAAGATGAAGACAATTCTTTGTTACGGGAATCCATCGTTAACGGAATTGCCAATCTTGAAACGATTGCTACCAATAAAAACCAAGAACCGATATCGGTCAATCAAAATTTGAGTGCCTATTTTACACTAAGCGAAAAGAACGTTTTTGCACTCGAAATGCAAAGTTTGTATCAAGAAGAAGATCCCTTTTATCAAGCCAATTTAAAGACACAACCTTTTAATTTAGCAGGATATATTGCTGGACAAAATAGAAACGATATCAATCAAGATCGTTTTGTAAAAACCAATAAAATTGATGCTAAAGTAGATTACTACTATATGCTAAATAACAAAAGCAATATTAACATCACTTTAGGTAACACCTATTCTTACCAAAATTTCAACTCGTCTATGTTTCAAATTTTGGACAATCAAACCGTAAATAATCTTACCGATAAAGCCAATACCAACGATGTGGATTACCGTTTTAATGATGTGTATTTGGGGTTGCATTACAAATTGCTTACAGGAAAGTTTACGTTTACACCAGGGGTGAGTCTGCATAGCTATGACATGACCAATACACAATTAGGGTCTAGTTTTAATTTGAAGTTTTTCAGAGTTTTACCCGATTTCTTGGCCATCTATCAAATCAAAAAGGCTGAGAATTTGACATACAACTATTCGTTAACCAATAATTTCACAGACATAAATCAATTGGTCGAAGGCTATGTTTTTTCAAATTATAATAGTTTGGTACAAGGAAATAGAACATTGGAGAATGCTACTGCTCAACAGCATTCCTTGCGATATTTTAAATACAACATGTTTAATCTTGAAAACATTGCAGCTTCCTTAAATTATACCAAGCGTCTTGATGCTGTCAAAACAAATGCCGTGTTTGATGGAGTAAATCAAACATCAAGTCCGTTTAATTCGCCTTTTGCTGACGAAACGATTTCTGGTTTTGGTTCATACGGCCGTTCGTTTCTCAAACGATACAAAGCTTCACTTAATGCGAGTGTGAATTGGTCAAAATTCAACAATATTCAAAATGGGGAATTTGCTGCGATAGAGAGTTTGACGCAAAGTTATACGCTTAGAGCTTCGACCAACTATAAAGATTTACCCAATCTAGAAGTCGGGTACAATATTGTCATCAATGATTTGAATAATAATACTTTTTATACCGATCGCCCTTTTGCTAAATTGGATTATTTTTTCCTTAAAAACTTTTCATTTGTGGCGGAGTACGAATTTTATCATTATTACAACACCAACAAAACAGTCGATAACGAATATGATTTCTTAAACGCGAGTATCATTTTTCAAAAAAAGGACAGCAAGTGGGAATACAAAGCAAGTGGCACCAATTTACTCAATACGACTTCGCTCAATGACGATAGTTTTACGCAATTTGCCACGCGCACCTCGCAATATACCGTACAGCCTCGTTATTTGATTTTCTCTGTTAAGTATAATTTGTAATCAAAAAACAGCTAATTATTTTATTTTAATCAATAGTTTAATCCTAAAGTTGTTGATTGTCTTTTTGTTGTCGCTAATTTTCCCGTCTATTTCTAGATAAATGATTGTGATTTGGTAGTTTTTTGAATCAATTGTTTGTGTGATTTTCTTTTGCTTTTCAATGGTGTTGTCAAATTGCTTTTGGTTGTTGACAAAATCATTTAGGAGTAAAGCAATGGTTTCATTATTGATGGTAAGGTCTATTCCGTAGTCTTTTTTTTCTGTGAGGAAGGAATAGTTTTTAGCGTTGAGGTTGAGGCAATTTTTACAGTTAATGACAGCGTCTTGGGTTACCACCATAGAAATATCATATCCCTGAATGTTATCTATGTATTTTGAATCCGAATCTGGATAGGCATAGTTAAAATAATTGGATGAGTTGTCATTCCACATATGGTATTGAACCCCTAGTGCTTTTAGAATTTCAGTTGAAGTGGGTTTTTTTTGGGAAGAATATAAAGCGGTTAGTTGGTCTTTGGCTACTGGAAGTACAATTTCTGCAGCATAATTAG
This sequence comes from Flavobacterium sp. RSSA_27, assembly GCF_051547125.1. Lineage (NCBI taxonomy): Bacteria > Pseudomonadati > Bacteroidota > Flavobacteriia > Flavobacteriales > Flavobacteriaceae > Flavobacterium > Flavobacterium sp. RSSA_27. Next base: position 64,796 of record NZ_JBPTTN010000003.1, on the reverse strand, counting down.
TGAGAATAAAATCAACAATACTGCTCATGTTTTTTTCTTCAGCAGTAGTCAATTTTTGTGTTTTTAATTTTTGGACATAACTTGTTAATCGATTCATTTGACTCCATTTCGAAATGTTGTGTGCACTTTGTGGGCCTACAAGTGAAAATAACCCAGCAAAACATAAACTCATGGGAATAAACTTGATTTTCGGATTTTTGCTGCCTAAAAAATACAGTACCAAAAGGGTAAGCCAAACAGCTAAAAGCAGCACATAATAGCGTTCATGAGTAAAGCCATAGCTGTAAATTCGGTACAAAATTGCCCAAAACAACAAACCTAATAAAGGAATTAATAAGTAATAAAACCAGCGATTGAAGGTTTGCATCCACAAGTTACCCGCCGATGTTGCGATGGGCTGTACCAGTAAAAAAGATAAAATACCAATAATAGCAAAAACTAAAACCAAATACGAAACCCAGCCAATGGGTAGCGATAAAGTAAAAATGATTTTTGCCTCATAACAAAGTAGAATAATCAAATAAAGGCTGATTAAGGGCAGCAGTACATATTGTGTGAATTTCTTGAGACCAACAGGGTAACTAAGCGCTAATGTGTTTTTTGAGTTTTGGATTTCGGGAACACCATTCAAAAAAAACAGGGTATTGAATGGTCCGGCAATGGCAATAAAAAGGTACCCAAATATCTTTTCGTTCAGCTCAAGATCGAAAAGTTCTTTTACAGCGACTATGGCCAATGCCAGCCCTGCATAAAGGACATTGCTATACAAACCTGCGGTAATAATCCTTAAAAAAAGTTGTTTGTTGAACTCCCAAAACTCTTCTTGATGGTATTTTTTGGGGATAAATCCAGCAAATGCAACCAGTAAGTGTAGTGCAATACTAAGCACTACAAACTGTTGCGCTTCTACTTCAGAAATGTCATCCTCAAAACTATAGACAAAAGCAATAGCAAGTCCACCTAAAATGAAACTCGCAAGTAATCGGTACATGTAGCCCTTTCTGCTTGCTGAAAAATACAGACTTACTGAAAGGAAAGCTACTAAGCACAATAAACTTGAGAGAATGGCTTTGGTGTAAAATGCAGTGTTGGGGTCGCCATATTCCTTTGAGACAAGAAAGATGGCGAAAACAGATCCTGCCAAGGTTGCAATTGTCTCTAAAGGAAAACGTTGAATTGTATTTCGTGTAGCAGTAAATACGTTTTGAAGCGAAGGAAAATTTGCCATAGTATTGAATTGTTACTACTAATTAAAGAAAAAATACAATACAAAGCCAAAAGAAAAGCCCCGACTTCTTAAATCGGGGCTTAGAACTATACAATGATAATTATATTTTGAAAAGCAGTAATTTGATCTTACAATCCAAAAGCAGCTTTTACTTGATCTACAAAATCTAATTTTTCCCAAGTAAACAATTCCACTTCAACAGTTTTAGTTAAACCGCCTGGAGCAGCAAAGGTTTTGGTTACGGTTTCTGGAGTACGCCCCATGTGTCCGTAAGCCGCAGTTTCGCTATAAATAGGGTTTCTTAATTTCAAACGTTGTTCGATGAAGTATGGACGCATATCGAAAATTTCTTCTACTTTTTTAGCGATTTCACCATTTGTCAAATTCACTTTTGAAGTTCCGTAGGTTTCGATGAAAATCCCCATTGGTTTAGCTACACCAATCGCGTAAGAAACTTGTACTAAAATTTCATCAGCTACACCAGCAGCTACTAAGTTTTTAGCAATATGGCGCGTAGCATAAGCTGCACTACGGTCTACTTTACTTGGGTCTTTTCCTGAGAATGCACCACCACCGTGAGCGCCTTTTCCACCGTAAGTGTCTACAATGATTTTTCTTCCAGTTAAACCAGTATCACCGTGAGGTCCTCCAATAACGAATTTCCCAGTTGGGTTGATGTGGTATTGGATTTTATCATTGAACAAATGAGCGTGTTCTGGATTTTTAGCGATAATTCTAGGAATCAAAATGGCAACAATGTCTTTTTTGATTTTAGCTAACATAGCTGCTTCATCATCAAAATCATCATGTTGTGTAGAGATCACAATCGCATCGATACGTGTTGGTTTATTATCATCGCTGTATTCTAAAGTTACTTGAGATTTAGCATCAGGACGCAAATACGTGATTTCGTTGTTTTCACGTCTCAAAATCGCTAATTCTTGTAACAATTTGTGCGATAAATCTAGTGCCAAAGGCATGTAGTTTTCGGTTTCGTTGGTAGCGTAACCAAACATCATTCCTTGGTCCCCAGCTCCTTGCTCTTCCTTACTCGCTCTGTCAACGCCTTGATTAATATCAGCTGATTGTTCGTGAATAGCAGAAAGAATACCACAAGAATTGGCTTCAAACATGTATTCGCTTTTGGTGTATCCAATTTTTTTGATTACATCACGAGCAATTTGTTGTACATCTAGGTACGTATTTGATTTTACTTCACCAGCCAAAATTACTTGACCTGTAGTTACTAAAGTTTCACATGCTACTTTGGAGTCTGCATCAAAAGCTAAAAAGTTATCAATTAATGCGTCTGAAATTTGATCAGCAACTTTGTCTGGATGTCCTTCACTTACAGACTCTGACGTAAATAAATAAGCCATAATAAATAGTATTTTAAAATTAAGCGAGGAAAGAGAAATTGCTGTAAAAAACTAAAGGGAAGTGTTCCTGCTTTAGCATTTTTTTATATCGAAGTTTGTTTTCGATATTCACAATGAAATATTTCATTATGAAGAGGTTGCAATCAGTTCAAATTTTTCCTCTGTATTCGGGCGCAAAGGTATGAAACCATTTTTAATTTCAAATTAATCTTAACTTTTTTTTGGAATTATGTTAGGATAATCCGCTTATTATCGCGAATTTGTTATTTTTTGACTAAACATTTCTTAAATGCTTGCTAATTGTTTGTTTTTTTGGAATTTAGTTTGCACATTTGTGAAAACAAAACAGAAAAAAATGAATATAGTCTCTTGTAAGTTGATGAAAGCCATTCAGGTTACTACCTGAGGGATGCCTATTGCATGTATTTAAACTCACTCAAAATATAGCAAAAGCCTCCCGCTAAAAAACGGGAGGCTTTTTTATTTACAACAAAAGAAAACAATACAAAAAATTTGAATCTAATGATAAAAATCAATCAATCTCAGTCCAAATCTTTACATGTCAAGTCTAGTAAGAATGCCAAGGCAATGGTTATGGGTATGTGTATGATTGAGATGTGCTGATTCCGAAAGTAAGTTTATAAATAACTTTTTAAACCCTTTTGGATCTATTTCTAAAAGGGTTTTTTGTTACCAATTCGATAAAAATTATTAAAAACAATCACCATGAAAAAAAATAAAACCTTCCGCGCTTTAGTTTCTTTCTTTAGTAGAAAAAACATCAAAAATAAATTAGAAAAAGTAGATCAAACGGTTCATGAATTGATTCATCCGCGTTTTATTATGGATAAATCTTCAGAGACTACCAATAAAAGTACTAAGAAATCAATGTTGTTTCATTTGTATTCTAATGAAAACGATACACTTTTCATTTAAAGAATATCCTTTGCAAAGAACTAACAATAACCAAGTCTGCAATAGATTTGTGACTTGGTTGTTGTATTAAAAATTTGTGTGTTAAAAAAATAAATAGTTACTTTGCGGCTTTAAGTTCACAAACGTATTGAAATGTTATAAAGAAAGGCGGAGGGATTAGACCCAATGAAGCCTTAGCAACCCTTCGGAAATCGAAGAAGGTGCTACATTCTATTCGCCTCGGCGGAAAAGATAACGCAACAAATACCTCTAGTCTCCACTAGTTTTTCTTTCTAATATTCCAAATACAAATCAACAACATCAAAGATTTGAGATTGGAAAATAAACCCAACATTCTTACCCTTACAAATTTTACCACCGAAAGTGGTGCTTTTTATGCTACCCTAAACTTAAGTTATCAAGTTTTTGGACCTACTTTGCACACCGCTCCAATTGTGGTAGTAAATCACGCGTTGACAGGAAACTCACAAGTGATTGGCGCAACAGGTTGGTGGAACGATTTAATTGGACCTGCAAAAACTATCGATACTCAAAAATATACCATTCTCGCTTTTAATGTACCTGGCAATGGTTTTGATGGTAGTGTAATTGACTCCTATTTGGATTTTACCGCTCGCGATGTGGCGCAGCTTTTTAATTTAGGTTTGGAACAACTCGAGATTAAAAGTGTTTATGCTATTATTGGAGGCTCTGTTGGTGGAGGAATTGCTTGGGAAATGGTTGCTTTATCGCCACAACTCGCACAGCATTTAATTCCAATTGCAACGGACTGGAAGGCGACCGATTGGTTGATGGCCAATTGCTATTTGCAAGAACAAATTCTGAATCACTCTTCTCGCCCGATTGAAGATGCGCGAATACACGCTATGTTGTGTTACCGTACTCCAGAATCGTTTGAAGTTAAATTTAATCGAACAGTTAATGACAAATTGGGTGTTTTTAATATCGAAAGTTGGTTGGCACATCACGGAGAGAAATTGCAACAACGGTTTCAATTGGCTTCATATAAATTGATGAATCAGTTGTTGAAAACCATTGATATCACTCGTGGGAGAGGTTCTTTTGAAAGTGTGGTAGCACACATAACGGCCAATATTCATATTATAGGAATTAATACTGATTTGTTTTTTACCCCAACGGAAAACCGAAAAACATATTTAGAATTACAACAATTACAGCACCAAGTTTCGTATCAAGAAATTGAATCGATTCACGGACACGATGCTTTTTTAATAGAATTTCAACAGTTGAATCGTTTGCTTGCAACGGTTTTTGAATCGTTGAAGAAATGAGATTCCACTAAAAGTTCTTGTGGAATTTTGCGTGAGGGATAGCAGCTGGCTACCGAAGTAGCGCGTATAGCCCGACCCTGTTACAAAAAGGGGCTTTGTAAACGGCGCTGTAAATAAGCCCCTTTTTGTAACAGGGTCACGCCCTAATTAATGAGGGGAAACAGAAAAATAAAGTAAATAAAAGGAGTTGAATGACTCGTAAAATAGAATAAAATGAAGATAGTAAAATTCGGAGGAAAATCATTGGCCAATGGAGAAGGACTTCAAAAAGTTTTGGCAATCCTTACTGATAAAGTGTTGAAGGGAGAAGAATTTGCCGTTGTAGTTTCGGCAAGAGGCAATGCTACAGATGAATTGGAAGATTTGTTAGCGATTGCGTCTAAGAATGAAAATTACAAACCTTTGTTCGAGAAGTTTAAGGCCTATCAACAAGCGGATTATCCAACGGTGGATTTGTCAGAGGAATTTACCGTGCTCGAAAAATTGTTTGAAGGGGTAAGTTTGATTGGCGATTATAGCGAAAAAATCAAAGACCAAGTGTTGTCGCAAGGCGAATTACTGTCGGCCAAATTAATCACAGCTATTTTGAAGCAAAAAGGAATCAACGCCAATTTTGCTGACGCTAGAGAATTGATAAAAACCGATGGAAAATTTGGTGATGCGCAGCCTATTGACTCAGTTTCTAAGAAAAATGTGGTACAGTTTTTTAAACAACACAGCGATAAAGTCAATATAATTACAGGTTTTATTGGTTCTAATAACAAAAACGAGGCGACGACTTTGGGTAGAAACGGAAGTAACTACACAGCATCGCTATTTGCCAATTATTTGAATGCATCCGAATTGCAGAATTTTACGCACGTGGACGGAATTTATACCGCCAATCCCGAATTGGTTGAAGATGCTAAAAAAATAGACTTTCTATCGTTTAACGAAGCCAATGAGCTAGCCAATTTTGGTGCTACTATTTTGCACGCCAAAACCATTATTCCGCTTTTGGAAAAAAATATTCCGTTACGAATTTTAAATACGTTCAATCACGAAAACAAAGGAACTTTAATTACTTCGAATGCTGGAAAAGAAGGGATTAAAACGCTTTCGGTATTGGAGAATGTGGCGTTGGTGAATTTAGAAGGTCGTGGTTTGCTTGGAAAAACAGGTGTCGATGCGCGTATTTTTAAAGTGATGGGCGACAATGACATTAGTGTAAGTATAATTTCGCAAGGGTCTTCTGAGCGAGGCATTGGCTTGGTGGTGGCCGCAGACAAAGCCAGTAAAGCGATGATAGAATTGGAGAAAGAGTTCGAAAATGACTTTTATTCTAAAGATGTCAATAAGATTTCGGTTACCGACAATGTTGCTGTGATTTCGATTATCGGACAGGATTTGAGTACGTTTCACAAACCTTATACGGCTTTAATCAAAAACAAGATTGTTCCGATTTTGTTCAACAACACCGTGACGGGGAAAAACGTGAGTTTGGTGGTGCATAAGTCTGAATTGAACCGTGCCTTGAATGTTATCCACGGAGAAATTTTTGGTGTTTCGAAGAAAATTAATATCGCGATTTTCGGACACGGATTGGTAGGTGGAACCTTGATTAACCAAATTTTGGAATCGGCAGCTACCATTGAAAAACGTAAGGACATCCGATTGAATGTTTTTGCGATAGCCAATTCTAAAAATGTCTTGTTGAACAAAAATGGGGTGTCACCGAATTGGAGAAATGAGATTCAAACACACGGACATTCTTATACTATAGATGAGATTATCGCCTACGCGAAGGAGCATCATTTAGAGAATTTAATTGCTATCGATAATACGGCTAGTGCTGCTTTTGTTGAAAATTATATTCCATTGGTTGAAAGTAGTTTCGACTTGATTTCTTCGAATAAAGTGGCCAATACGTTGAGCTATAGTTTTTATAAAAAATTGAGAAAGGTTTTGGATGAGAATCAAAAAAGTTATTTGTACGAAACAAATGTGGGCGCAGGTTTGCCTTTGATTGATACCATCAAATTGTTGCATTTGTCAGGTGAAAACATCACTAAAATCAAAGGAGTGTTTTCAGGTACATTAAGTTATTTGTTCAATAATTTCTCGGCCAAAGACGTTCCTTTTAGTGAAATTTTGAAAGAAGCTATCGACAACGGTTATACCGAACCCGACCCAAGAGAAGATTTGTGTGGTAATGATGTAGGTAGAAAACTATTGATTTTGGCCAGAGAATTGGATTTGCAAAACGAATTTGATGAGATTGCTATTCAAAATTTAATTCCAGAGCATTTGCGTGAAGGCGATGTATCGACTTTCTTGAATAAACTAAAAGAGTTCGACCCTATTTATGCCAAAATAAAAGCAGAACAGCAACCCAACCACGTTTTGCGCTACATTGGAGAACTGTCTGGCGATTTGCAAAACGACAAAGGAAATCTAGAAGTAAAATTAGTTTCCGTACCTTCGGATACTGCTTTGGGAGGTTTGAAAGGTTCGGATTCGTTCTTCGAAATTTACACCGAATCCTACGGCGACCGACCTATTGTGATTCAAGGAGCAGGAGCAGGTTCGGCAGTAACGGCGAGAGGTGTGTTTGGAGATATTTTGAGGTTGTCGGATAAAGGATAAAATTAGTCATCAGTTGTCAGTTTTTAGTAATCAGTTTTTTTAAAATTAAATTCGCGTCATCCGCGTTCAAAAAAGACAGTAATGAAAGTAACATTAAACAGAGTAAACGAAAATTTCCATTTCGAGTTAAAAAATGACAGAGGTCATCTAGTAAATGTAGATGCGCGTCCTGAATTTGGTGGAAATGATATGGGACCAAGCCCAATGGAATTAGTATTGATGGGTGTGGCAGGTTGTAGTGGAATCGATATGATTTCGATTTTGAAGAAACAACGTCAAGAAATCACCTCTTTTAAAGCTGAGGTAGAAGGAGAACGTGTACAAGTGGGCGAAGCCAAACCCTTCAAAGACATTCATGTAGTGTTTTATTTGGAAGGTGACATTATCCCCGAAAAAGCGGCTCGTGCAGCACAACTTTCTTTTGAGAAATACTGTTCTGTTTCCAAAACATTAGAACCAACCGCAACCATTCACTACAAAGTGGTTTTGAACGGAGAGGAATTATAAATTATTCAAGCAAAAAAAATACAGATTGCACAGATTTACACAGATTTGTCAGTTTGTTTTTGAAATTTAAAACAATAAGAATTTGTGCAAATTCGTGCAATTCGTGTTAAAAACAAAATAATAAATGAACGAACAAGATTTTGGTTTTGAAACCCAAGCCATTCGAGGTCAGATAGAACGATCACAATATTTAGAGCATTCGGTGCCTTTATACTTAACGTCAAGTTTTGTGTTTGTGGATGCCGAAGATATGAGAGCTTCATTCGCAGAAGAAAAAGAGCGCAATGTGTACAGTCGCTACAGCAACCCCAACACCATTGAGTTTATTGATAAAATTTGCAAAATGGAAGGCGCTGAGTCGGGTTATGCTTTTGCATCAGGAATGGCGGCCATTTACTCTACGTTTGCAGCTTTACTGAAGTCGGGCGATCATATCGTTTCGTCGAGTAGTGTTTTTGGGGCATCGCATTCTTTGTTTATGAATTATTTCCCAAAGTGGAATATTCAAACGACTTATTTCGATATTAATCAACCCGAGACGATTGAGAGTTGTATTCAACCCAACACCAAAATTCTTTATGCGGAATCTCCAACAAATCCAGCCATCGATATTATTGATTTGGAAGTATTGGGGACAATTGCCAAAAAGCACAATTTGATTTTGATTATCGATAACTGTTTTGCTACACCCTATATCCAACAACCGATCAAATGGGGAGCGGATTTGGTGATACATTCAGCTACCAAATTAATCGATGGACAAGGCAGAGTGTTAGGAGGCATTACCGTTGGAAGATCGGATTTAATTAAAGATATCTATCTTTTTTCTCGTTTGACAGGACCTTCTTTGTCGCCATTTAACGCTTGGGTATTGTCTAAAAGTTTAGAAACTTTGGCGGTTCGTGTCGATAGACATTGTGAAAACGCTTTGAAAGTAGCCGAGTTTTTAGAAAATCATCCGCAAGTCAATAAAGTGAAATACCCTTTCTTGAAATCGCATCCGCAATACGAAATTGGCAAAAAACAAATGAAATTAGGAGGAAACATCGTAGCGTTCGAAATCAAAGGTGGACTAGAAGCAGGAAGAGCCTTTTTGGATAAAATAAAATTATGTTCGTTATCGCCTAATTTGGGAGATACTAGAACTATTGTAACGCATCCAGCTTCAACCACACATAGTAAATTGTCTGTAGAAGAGCGTTTGGCGGTGAGCATCACCGATGGTTTGGTACGTATTTCCGTAGGATTAGAAACCGTAGAAGATGTGATTGCCGATTTGAATCAGGCGTTAGCATAAAAAAGTTTAATTATTGATTCATATACAATAACCCACGGTTTCAACTGTGGGTTATGTGTTTATATTGTTAAAAAGTATATTTTTGTTACTATAATAAAGTAAAAATTGTTGTAGGTAAAAGCTACAATCGTTATACGTCAACCCAAATTCACTATGCTTTCAAAAAAAACGAAATACGGAATCAAAGCGCTTACTTTTTTGGCACGTCAAAAGGACAATACGCCTGTGCAAATTGCCGAAATTGCCAAAGCAGAACATATTTCTTTAAAGTTTTTGGAGAGCATTTTATTGCTTTTGCGTCATTCCGGTTTTTTGGGTGCCAAAAAAGGTAAAGGTGGCGGCTATTATTTGATTAAAGAGCCCAAAGACATCAATATGGCTAAGGTCTATCGCATACTTGAAGGCCCCATTGCCTTATTGCCTTGTGCCAGTCATAATTTTTATGAACCCTGCGATGACTGCAACGACGAAGCCACTTGCGCCGTTCGTAAACTGATGATGGAAGTGCGTGACAATACCTTAATGATTTTGGAGAATAACACCTTGGCAGACATTGCTTTTTGATAAAAAAAAAATGACTGCAGGCGCAGTCATTTTATGTATGTTTTCTAATTATTTAATTACTAGAAAGTTTTGGAATAACTTCCCCCTTTAGGCTGTAAATCACCAGTAATAATTCTGATAAGATCGATTAATGTCCAGATTCCAAATAATCCCAAGGTAAGTAATTGAACAATTCCTTGCCAAGTATAGCCTAGATAAAAACGATGAATACCTATTACTCCTACAAAAATACAAAGAAGTAAGGCTACAACTTGACTTTTCCCTGAACCTACTATCGCAGGTGAAGTAAGTTCTTCTTTTTCATTAGAATTTGTAATTGTGGTTTGAGTTGTTCCATTAGTTGTTGCTCTATTTTCAACAGGAAAAGAGGCGTAAGAGCTAAATGACGAAATGAAAAATAATGCAATCAAAGAAAGTAAAAAATGTTTTTTCATAAAGGTTTTGTTTAAGGTTAATTAATACATCTAATTAACAACAAATAACTTAGAAAAACAATTCTTTTTTTTTTCAAATAATTTTAAAATTTTGCTTCGAATTGAAAACTAAATTTCATTACTCAACTTTTTTTATATAAAAAAAAGCACCCTATTTCTAGAGTGCTAATTATGTTTTGAATGATATATTAAGTTAGTCTACCTAATACACCAGGCATTTTTTTACCCTGTATTTCATAAATAGCTTTTGCCCATAATGGGACTAACATTGGCACAACAATAAATACTAATTTATTGTAATCCCAAGCTTTTTCAAATTCAAAATGAATAAAATGCATAGTGGCTTTTGTTAATCCACAAGCATAACACTCATAGTTTAGAAGCATTTTGGACAAACAAATACTATCACCTTGATCAAAAAAATTAGCGGGTAATAAAAATAATACAAAAGGAGATAGAATTGTAATAATGACTCTAGTATAAAACACAGTAGCTTTTATCATTACTATAGGGTTTCGGTATAGTTACCATTTTTTGGTTGGAGGTCACCCGTGATGATTCGTATTAAGTCAATTAAAGACCAAATACCACAAGCTCCCAAAGTTAATAATTGAACAATTCCTTGCCAAGTGTAGCCTAGATAAAAACGGTGAATACCAATAGCGCCAACTAATAAAGCAAGAATTAAAGCGATAACTTGACTTTTGCCTGAGGCTGCAGCTGCTGGAGAGGTGAGTTCATCATCATTAGTAGATTTAGAAATGGTACTCTGAGTTGTGGCTCCTTTTGGTGCTTGTTGAACCGGAAATGAGGCATACATTGAGAGCGATGTTATACAAAACAAAGCAATCATTGATAATAAAAATTTTAGTTTCATTTTAATATTTAAAAATTAAGGTTATACTTGCAAATATAAATTTATTATTGAGTTATGAAAAAAATTTGTCTTTTAATTCTTTTATTATTTTGTTTTAAAAATTATTCCCAAAAGAAATTTGAATTTTTTGGTGGTTTGAAGTTAAATGGAAATGACAAAACTATTATTACTTATCGTTTAGTGTTTGAATGGGCGGGTACTACTATAAAAGGGTATTCGATAACTGATTTGGGTGGTGATAACGAAACTAAAAACTCTATTTCTGGAACTTTTGATAATAAAAACAAGATTTTAGTTTTTAAAGAAGATGATATCTTATACACGAAATCTACTTTTTCTGAAAAGAGTTTTTGTTTTGTCAATTTTAATGGAAGAGTAAAACTTAGTGATAAAACACCCAAGATAGACGGAAATTTTTCTGGTCTTTATAAAAATAAAAAAAAGTGTATTAATGGTACTATTACATTAGTCGGGTCAGAGAAAATCTATAAAGTTCTTAACAAAGTGAATGACAAAATACAGAAAAGTAAGAAGATTGATAATGAGACCAAATCCAAAGCTAATCCAATTAATTTGCTTGATAGTTTGAAAGTCAATAATTTAACCAAAGATCAAAATTTAAATGTGTTTGTTAAATCTGATGCAGTTGATATCGAAATTTTTGACTCTGAGACAGAAGATGGAGATAAAATAAATTTATACCATAATGATAGAATTATCTTGTCCAATTATACTATTTTGAATTCTAAGAAAAAAATAGCTGTAGTTATCGAAAAAGGGAATAACATTTTTAAAATAGAAGCTTTGAATCAAGGGGATAAAGGATTGAATACTGTAACCGTTAAAATTATTGATAATGAAAGAGTATTTGATTTGAAGACAAGCTTAAAGACAAATGAAAAAGCGGCGATAACATTTATAAAAAATTAGCGTAGCAGTTATTTATAATTCGAATGAGGCGGTATCGTCTAATCATTTTAGAGTGCTCTTTTTCAATGTTTTATGGATTTTTTTATCTAAATCATTCCATTGTAGTCGTTCTTTCAGTGATGATGGAAGTCCGTGACAATACCTTAATGATTCTGGAAAATAACACTTTGGCAGACATTGCTTTTTAAAAGTAACCGCAAATTCGCAAATTTTAAACTGGTTTTGAAATTTGCGAATTTGCGGTTCTTTGATATGCTTTCAGTTACCGTTTCGGTTTTAGAAAGTTTATTTAGTGGTGAGAGGGGATTAAAAAATCAATTTATATCCCACAAAAAACAACATCACTGCAATGGAGTTTCTAAGTAGTAAGTCGGGAACTTTACCGCTAAGGATGCTGCCGATGTAGATGCCAGGAAGTGAGCCCATAAGTAATTGGCAAAGTAATGGCCAATCCATATTACCCATCGATGCGTGCCCAAATCCAGCCACTAGCGTTAAAGGCACGGCGTGCGCAATTTCAGTCCCAACTAATTTTGGTGTGGGTAAAAGAGGGTACAAAAAAAATAAAGTTACAGTACCCAAAGCTCCAGCGCCGATAGAAGTAAGTGTAACCGTTGCTCCTAATACTACACCAATAGCAACCGTCAACAAATTTTGAGTTTTGCTTTCGCTGTGAAATTTATCTCCCGCGTGTTTTTGTGAAAATACCAATAATTTTTTTTTGAAAACAATAGCTATTGAGGTAACCAATAAAGCCCAGCCTAAACTGTATTTAATAATTGTATTCAATCCTGTTATATCTGCCTTAAAGCTTTCTAAAATCCATAGGGTTACAGTTGCGGCAGGCACACTTCCTAGCGAAAGCCAACCCACAATTGTCCAATTGATATTCCTCTTGTTTTGATGAACAAAAACACCTCCCATTTTGGTAAAAGCAGCATACAATAAATCGGTACCAACCGCTGTACTAGGAGGGATGCCAAACCATAACAAAATGGGAGTCATCAATGACCCACCGCCAACACCGGTCATTCCGACCACAAAACCTACGACCAAACCTGCAATTACAAATCCTATATGAAAATCCATTGAAACTTTTTCTTGCAAATGTAAAACAATTTTACAATAATCCTATGGATTAAGTAGAATTAAAATTTTTTGGAGCACAAATTGTTTTTTTTCCCTCAAGTTTCCTCCCGTGATTCGCTATATCTTTGTTGCCAACCCCGGCAACAAAGGATGCTGCTACTCCCGGGGCTATAATAGAAGTATTTTTTTTTCAATTCACTTTTTTAATTCTTTTTTGTCCTCTTCAATCGTTTAATTCCTTAATAGACTGTCATTTTTGATAAAAAAGGCACCACTGTTTTTTTAAAAATAAATTTTGTGCTTTAGAAAATAATAGTATTTTTGCAAAGTAATCTACAAAGCCGATAGGGTAATAGATTTTTAAATTAAAAAATATGAGTGCTTTACTAGTAGAGGAGTTACTACAAAAAACCGAAAACCTTTCCATTGAGGAAACCTTAGCTGTATTGGCTAATGAATTTCCAGAAAAAGTAGTTTTTTCGACTTCTTTCGGACAAGAAGACCAAGTAATTACGGCTTTAATTGCAATCGATGAATTGCCGATAAAAATATTTACCCTCGATACAGGAAGGTTGTTTCAAGAAACTTATGATGTTTTTCATAAGACGCTAAAGAAATACAAAGTGACTATTCAGACTTTCTATCCAGAAACGAGTCAAGTAGAAAATTTGTTGAATACCAAAGGGCCAAACAGTTTTTACGAATCGGTTGAAAATAGAAAAGAATGCTGTTTTATCCGAAAAGTGGTGCCATTAAAAAAAGCATTGTCAGGGAATCAAATTTGGATTACAGGATTGCGAGCGGAGCAGTCTGAGAATAGAAGTGACTTAGCCTTTTTTGAATACGATGCCCATTTTGATATCATTAAATTCAATCCTTTGTTGAAGTGGAGTTTAAAAGAAGTTCAAGACTATATTGATGCCAACAATGTGCCACAAAACGCATTGCATAAAAAAGGATTTGTGAGCATCGGTTGTGCGCCTTGCACGAGAGCGATCGTCGAGGGAGAAGACATCAGAGCCGGAAGATGGTCTTGGGAATCCAGTCACAAAGAATGTGGGTTGCACCAAAAATAGAAGGCAGATTTTAGAAAATAGAATAAAGAGAATAGATTTATAATTCAGAGAATTTTACAATCATTAAATCTTTCAATTTTTAAATAAAAAAAATGAGTTCAGTATTAAAAACAAATGCTTTAGAAAGTGAAGCTATTTACATATTCAGAGAAGTAATTGCTCAATTTGATCGACCAGTTTTGCTTTTTTCGGGCGGGAAAGATTCGATTACCTTAGTGCGTTTGGCACAAAAAGCCTTTTTTCCAGCCAAAATTCCTTTTCCGTTGTTGCACGTAGATACCGGACATAATTTTCCGGAAACCATTGAGTTTAGAGATAAATTGGTGGCCGAATTAGGTTTAGAATTAATCGTTCGCAATGTACAAGATGCCATTGACGAAGGTAAAGTTGTGGAAGAAACAGGAAAATATTCGAGTAGAAATACATTGCAAACTACTACACTTTTGGATGCTATCGAAGAATTCAAATTCGATGCTTGTATCGGTGGAGCCCGTAGAGACGAGGAAAAAGCCAGAGCCAAAGAGCGTATTTTCTCGGTTCGTGATGATTTTGGACAATGGGATGAAAAAAACCAACGTCCTGAATTGTTTGATTTGTTGAATGGTAAAATTGAAAATGGTCAAAACGTACGCGTTTTTCCAATTTCAAACTGGACCGAATTGGATGTTTGGAGTTATATCGAACAAGAACAAATCGAGATTCCATCGATTTATTTTTCACACAAAAGAAAAGTTTTTTTGAGAGACGGTTTAATTTGGTCACACTCTCCTTATGTGTACCAAGAAGAAGACGAACAAATCGAAGAACGAATTGTTCGCTTCCGAACCGTTGGTGATATGAGTTGTACCGCCGCAGTAGAGTCGTATGCCGCCACTATTGCTGAAGTAGTTGGAGAAATTCGTTCTTCCACCATTTCTGAAAGAGGCGCCAGAATCGATGACAAACGTTCGGAAGCCGCTATGGAAAAAAGAAAACAACAAGGGTACTTTTAGAATAGCAATTGAAAGATTAAGGATTTAAAAATTAAAAGATTTGAGGAAGAGATTAAACAACTTTAAACCTTAAACTTTAAACAAAAAATAAATGGAAGTTTTAAAAATAGCAACAGCAGGAAGTGTAGACGACGGAAAAAGTACGTTAATCGGAAGATTATTGTATGATACACAATCCTTGACGACTGATAAAATTGAAGCAATAGAAAAAAGCAGCAAGCAAAAAGGATACGATTACCTGGATTTTTCTTTGGCGACCGATGGTTTGGTGGCCGAGAGAGAGCAAGGAATTACAATAGATGTAGCGCATATTTATTTTTCTACTGCCAAAAAAAGTTACATCATTGCAGATACACCCGGTCACGTAGAATATACTCGTAATATGGTAACAGGCGCTTCGACTTCGCAAGTATCGATTATTTTGATTGATGCTCGAAAAGGAGTAATTGAGCAAACGTACCGTCACTTTTTTATCAATAATTTGTTGAGAGTAAAAGACGTGATTGTTGCCATTAACAAAATGGATTTGGTGGAGTATTCAGAGGAAGTTTTCAATAAAATTAAAGCTGACTTTCAAGCCTTGAACGCGAAAAGTGCATACAAGGAACAAAATGTAAGTTATATTCCGCTAAGTGCCATCAATGGTGGGAATGTGGCTCAAAAATCAGAAAATATGCCTTGGTACACTGGGCAAACCGTTTTGGAACATTTGGAGTCTTTGGAAACTAATGATATTTATGAAAATGGAATTACACGTTTTCCAGTGCAAACCGTTATTCGTCCAAAAACAGAGGAGTACCACGACTTTAGAGGATATGCTGGGAAATTATATGGGAATTCCATTAAAGTGGGCGATGCGGTAACCGTTTTACCTTCTTTAACAGAATCTAAAGTAACCAACATTCACTTTTTCGATAAGCAATACGATGAAGCCATTGCAGGTTCCTCTATCACAATCGAATTGGAAAATGACATCAATGTGACTCGCGGTGATATGATTGTTAAATCTAGCGAATTGCCTAAAATCGAAAAAGAAATAACCACAACCATTTGCTGGATGGACAGCAAAAAATTAGTAGGTGGCGCCAAATATTTAGTGCAGCATAACACCAACCGAGTTTTAGCCAAGATTGACAGTGTGAAAAATGTAATCGCTACTGATTATTCAGGGGTAACTCCAGCAAGTCAATTGGCTATAAATGAAATTGGTGAAGTAACCATCAAATTAAGTAAACCAATCTATTTTGATAGTTACACAGATAACAAATCAAATGGTGCCTTTATTTTGATTGATCCTGCTACTAATACCACCGCTGGAGTTGGATTTATAAAATAGGCAAGCCCCCTAACCCCCAAAGGGGGAATAAACTAGGGTATAACATTGCAATGTTATTTTTTCAAACAATAAACTATTAACTAACAATTTAAACTTAGCTGCTTTTCCTAGCTCCCCCTTTGGGGGCTGGGGGGCTATTGGAGAAAGGATTATGGAAAGTTTTAGAACCGAAATAGAAAACCCGATTGTCCAAAAGGACATTATCGATTTAGAAAGAAAAATTGCTTTATTCCGCGATGGAAAAATCGACGAGGAGCGTTTTCGTAGCTTGCGTTTAGCACGTGGTGTATACGGACAGCGTCAAGAAGGCGTGCAAATGATTCGTATCAAATTGCCTTTTGGTAAAGTGACAAGCGAACAATTGCACCGTATCTGTAAAGTGTCCGAAGAATATTCTACAGGACGCCTGCACATCACTACACGTCAGGATATTCAAATTCACTATGTGAGTTTAGACAGAACACCACAACTTTGGGCTGAGCTAGAGAAAGATGATGTTACGCTTAGAGAAGCTTGTGGGAATACAGTTAGAAATATTACGGCAAGTGAAACTGCGGGTATCGACCCAGACGAACCTTTTGATGTGTCTCCATATGCACACGCATTATTCGAATTTTTCTTGAGAAATCCAGTGTGTCAGGAAATGGGACGTAAATTCAAAATGTCTTTTTCTTCTTCTGATAAAGATACGGCTTTGAGCTATTTGCACGATTTAGGATTTATTCCAAAGATTGTTAATGGTCAAAAAGGATTCAAAGTGTTGTTTGGAGGCGGTTTAGGGTCACAACCTAGTCACGCCGAATTATTGTCTGAATTCATTCCAGCCAATCAAATTATTCCAACCACAGAAGGAATATTGAGAATTTTTGACCGTCACGGCGAAAGAGCCAAACGTTTGAAAGCGAGAATGAAGTTTTTGATTAAAGAAATTGGGAAAGAGGAGTTTTTACGATTGGTGGAAGAAGAGAAAAAAGCCTTATCGCATCAAGTAGTTGAAATTGATACTACTCCTTTCGAAAATGCCATTCCAACGCCAATATTGGATGCTCCACAAGTTGTGATTGATGATGTCGCTGCCTTCGAAGCTTGGAAAAAAGCCAATGTTATTCCACAGAAACAAGCGGGTTATGTGGCTATCGGAATTAAAGTAGCGCTTGGCGATTTTTATATTGATAAAGCCCGACAATTGGCCGATTTAATCAAAAATTACGCGACTAATGAATTGCGTTTTACGTTACGTCAAGATATTTTAATTCGTCATATTAAGGAAGAAGATTTGCCTTTCTTCTACCAAGAATTGGCCAAATTAGATTTTGTTACGTTGGGCTACAACAGCACTGCTGACATCACTGCTTGTCCAGGAACGGATACTTGTAATTTGGGAATCGCGAGTAGTACCGGAATTGCCGTAGAACTAGAAAGAGTGTTGGCGACAGAATATCCACACTATGCCAATTCAAACGAGATTACAATTAAAATTAGTGGTTGTATGAACGCTTGTGGCCAACACAATATGGCCGAAATTGGTTTCCAAGGAATGTCTATCAATGCGGGTAAACTGGTGGCACCAGCCTTACAAGTATTATTAGGTGGAGGAAATTTAGGAAACGGACAAGGACGTTTTTCGGATAAAGTAATCAAAATCCCAAGTCGTCGTGGTCCAGAAGCCCTACGATTAATCTTGAATGATTTTGAAGCCAATGCCAACGGACAGTCTTTCTTGAAGTATTATGATGCTAAAGGCGAGAAATATTTCTACGAATTTTTGAAACCCTTAGCCGATGTGACCAATTTAACCGAAGCTGATTTTGTAGATTGGGGCAACGCCGATAACTATGTAAAAGCAGTTGGAGTGGGTGAATGTGCGGGTGTAGTAATCGATTTGGTTGCAACCTTGTTGTTCGAAGCGAAAGAAAAATTAGGTTTTGCTCAAGAAGCTTACAACGATAAAAAATGGTCGGATGCGATTTACTTAGCTTACGCAGGATTAGTGAATGGAGCTAAAGCATTGTTATTGGCCGAAAACCAAAAAACAAATCATCACGCTGGAATCATCGATTTGTTTGACACTGTTTTTGTGGAAACGAATAAAATTCAATTAGCTAGTTCTTTTAAAGAATTGGTTTATCAAATCAGAGAAAACGAACCTTCTGAAACTTTTGCCAAAGCATACATTGCTACAGCAACTGCGTTTTTTGAAACGATTGAAACATACAGAGCACTAGATTTATCAAAAGCATAAAAGCGGAAGCGTATGAGCTATAAAATAACAGTTAATAGTTCCTCCTCCTTCCCTATTAATGAAGTGAGAAGTGGGGCTCCAAAAGTAACCTTAGTAGGTGCAGGTCCTGGTGATCCAGATTTGTTAACCATCAAAGGAGTAAAAGCTTTGGCCGAAGCGGATGTCGTTTTGTATGATGCTTTGGCTAACGAAGAGCTAATGGAGTTTGCGCCAAAATCTTCAATAAAAATATTTGTAGGCAAACGCAAAGGAAGTCACGCTTATTCGCAGGAGCAAATCAATCAACTAATTGTTGATAATGCCTTGACTTACGGTCACGTTGTTCGATTAAAAGGAGGTGACCCATTTATTTTTGGACGTGGAAGTGAAGAAATTGAGCACGCTGAAAGCTTTGGAATTCCTACCTTTGTAGTTCCAGGGATTTCATCATCAATTGCAGTTCCAGCTTATCAAGGGATTTCGTTGACAAAACGTGGGGTATCTGAAAGCTTTTGGGTAATTACTGGCACAACGTCCGCAAGAAAATTATCAAATGATGTTCAGCTAGCTGCAAAATCAACTGCTACGGTGGTGATTTTAATGGGAATGAGTAAATTGTCGCAAATTGTAACATTGTTTCAAAATGAAGGCAAAGGAGAAACACCGATTGCCATCATTCAAAACGGAACAACTCCACAAGAAAGAATTGGAGTAGGAACTATTGAAACGATAGAAGCTGTTGTAGCAACGCATAATTTGAGTAATCCAGCCATCATTGTTATTGGCGAAGTGGTAAAAGAAAGCAATAAATTAAAAGGATTTTACGAGGAATTCATCGTAGGGTCAGGTCGCGACCTGACCTAAATAAACAAAAACCCTCAGGTTTTAACCTGACCCCAACAAAATAAACAATGGAAAGAAACGAATTATATCCCGTGTTTTTAAAACTACATCAATTCAATGTTTTGATTGTAGGTGGCGGAAATGTGGGTTTAGAAAAGTTGTCTTTTATGTTGAAATCGAGCCCAAATGCGAATGTTGAAGTGGTCGCACCGCGATTTCTTCCCGAGTTGGAAGCTTTGGCTGAAAAACATCCTTCAGTAAAATTGACGCCCAAAAAATTCAATCGTTGGATGCTTCGAAAGCGTAATTTAGTAATAGCTTGCACGGATGACTTGAAGGTAAACAAGCGCGTGTATGATTTGTCCAGAAAGCGTTATTTGCTTTGTAATATTGCCGATACGCCCAATTTATGCGATTATTATTTGGGTGGGATTGTGACCAAAGGCAATGTGAAAATCGCCATTTCAACGAACGGGAAATCACCAACAACCGCCAAGCGATTGCGCGAATTTTTTGAAGAGGTAATTCCAGAAGATGTGAATACAATGGTCGAAAACCTGAATGAATATCGCAAGACGTTAAAAGGCAATTTTGAAGAAAAGGTGCAACGTATGAACGAAATCACCGAGGCATTAAAAAATAATAAATAATACACGTAGGGACAGGTCGCGACCTGTCCGTACACTGTCCATGCGCTGTCCGTACATAATAAAAAAAACACCCAAGTGATAATTATCACGAATCATTAAATGAATTAATCGTTTATTTGAACACCGTAGGGACAGGTCGCGATCTGTATGAACAAAATGAGTAAAAACAAGAAGTAGTAATTATAAATAAAAAAAATGGTTAAAACAGATATATTAATAATAGGAGCAGGACCCACAGGGCTTTTTGCGGTTTTCGAAGCGGGATTATTAAAATTAAAATGTCATATTTTGGATGCCTTGCCACAGCCAGGCGGACAATTATCAGAATTGTATCCTAAGAAACCTATTTATGATATTCCAGGATTTCCAGAAGTATTAGCTGGAGATTTGGTAGATAATTTAATGGAACAAATCAAGCAATTTGAGCCAGGTTTTACTTTGGGTGAGCGTGCAGAAACCATCGAAAAACAAGAAGATGGTACTTTCATTGTAACTTCTAACAAAGGGAAAAAATTCCACGCTCCAGTTATTGCTATTGCAGGAGGCTTAGGAAGTTTTGAACCCAGAAAACCTTTAATCGAAGACATCGAGTTTTACGAAGACAAGGGAATCAAATACTTTATCAAGAATCCAGAAAAATTCCGTGACAAGAGAGTGGTGATTGCTGGTGGTGGAGATTCTGCTCTAGACTGGAGTATTTTCCTGTCGAATGTTGCATCAGAGGTAACCTTGATTCACCGACGTAACGAATTCCGCGGCGCATTAGATTCGGTGGAGAAAGTGCAGGAACTGAAAAACGAAGGTAAAATCAAAATGATTACGCCAGGAGAAGTGGTTGGATTGAATGGAGCAGAGCGTTTAGAATCAGTAGATGTAGACATCGAAGGGGCTCACCGAAAAATTGAGTGCGATTATTTTATTCCACTTTTCGGATTGACACCCAAATTAGGACCTATCGGCGATTGGGGATTAGAAATCGAAAAAAACGCCATCAAAGTAAACAATGCTTTAGATTATCAAACCAACATTCCTGGGATTTTCGCCATTGGTGATGTAAACACCTATCCAGGAAAATTAAAATTGATTCTTTGCGGATTCCACGAAGCCACGTTAATGTGTCAAGCGGCTTACCAAATTATCAATCCAGGTAAAAAATATGTGATGAAATACACCACCGTTTCAGGTGTAGACGGCTTCGACGGTACTCGTAAAGAAGCGCCAAAAGCAGTAGTGAAAGCTATTGTGTAAAAAAAAGTTGCTGAGTCATCAAGGTTCTGAGTTGCTAAGTTCAATAAAAGCTTAGTAATTCAGAACCTTTTTCGCATAGAAACTTAGCCGCTTAGCTACTCAGAATCTTTAAAAAAAACACTTGCAATTGTTAGCCTTATGTCGTTACTTTGCACCGTTCCTATTTTTATTGAAAGTTATCACGAAAGGCGGAGGGAAAAGACCCGATGAACCCTTAGCAACCCTTTACTTTTCTAAAGAAGGTGCTACATTCTACCAAGCATAGCGCGGATAGATAACAACAAAATACAGACTCGTATTTTTTCAAACCCCTTTCCCGATACATTTTTAAATAATTGAATGAGCGAATCATTGGCGCATTTTTGCCATCAACGTTCCCGCTTTCCGCTATATCTTTTTTTATTTTACCCTGTCAGGGTTCAAAACCCTGACAGGGTAAAATAAAAAAAGGATGCCGCTGCAATCGGGGCTAAGGAGTTGGCAATAGGCTTATTTAGAAACAAAAAAAGCAATGTATTCCCTCAAACATTAGGAGTAACAGAAAATATAAATAAAAAAAGCTTTGTGCTCTAGTGCCTTAGCAGAAAATGAAATTATGTCAAAAGATTCAAAAATAGCAGTAGAAACTCCCCCTTCGGGGGTTTGGGGGGCTCTTAAAAAAAGAATTCTCGTACTCGATGGAGCGATGGGAACAATGTTGCAACGCTACAATTTCTCCGAAGAAGATTTTCGTGGCGAACGATTCAAAGATTTTCCGCATCCGTTAAAAGGGAACAATGATTTATTGTCCCTCACGCAACCACAGGCCATCAAAGCCGTGCACGCCGCCTATTTTGAGGCAGGAGCCGATATCGTAGAAACCAACACTTTCTCAGGAACCACCATCGGAATGGCAGATTATCATTTGGAGGATTTGGTATACGAACTCAACTACGAATCCGCTAAACTAGCCCGTGAAGTAGCAGATGAATTCACCGCCAAAAATCCGGACCAACCGCGTTTTGTAGCCGGTTCTATTGGACCCACGAACAGAACCGCAAGTATGTCACCCGATGTGAATGACCCAGGATACCGTGCCGTAACTTTTGATGATTTACGTATCGCTTACAAACAACAAGTCGAAGCCTTGTTGGACGGTGGTTGTGATATTCTTTTGGTAGAAACCATTTTCGATACGCTGAATGCCAAAGCCGCACTTTTTGCCATCGAAGAAGTCAAAGAAGAACGTAATATCGATGTGCCTATTATGGTTTCTGGAACCATCACCGATGCATCTGGAAGAACTCTTTCTGGACAAACCGTTGAGGCTTTCTTGATTTCGGTTTCGCACATTCCGTTGTTGAGTGTGGGATTCAATTGCGCTTTGGGTGCCGACTTGCTCAAACCGTATTTGCAAACTTTGTCGCATAACACCTCCTTCAATATCTCGGCGCATCCTAATGCAGGATTACCGAATGCCTTTGGAGAATACGACGAAACGCCTGAGGAAATGCAAGCGCAAATTCGTTCTTATTTAGAAGATAATTTAATCAACATCATAGGAGGCTGCTGCGGCACCACCCCAGAGCATATCAAATTAATTGCCGATATCGCTAAGGAGTATAAGCCGAGGGTTTCGACTGCGGTGATGTAAAATATTGTTCCTGTTTTTGTCATTCCGACGGAGGAGGAATCTCCAGCTAGCGCGAGCGTCACGCTCGTGCATATACTACAGGCAGGAAAAATATTTTAAGAAAGAAGAAGCACGAGCGGGACGCTCGCGCTAGCAGCATAAGTTCCATAGGAACGAATCATTTTGTAGCAACGGATTTTAATCCGTTGGATGTAAGAGGAAAATTCATTCCGTTGTGAAGTATAAAAACGGAACCGTTTCATTGAAACAAAAAGGTGTTGTATTGCACAATGCCCGCGTGAGGGATAGTAGTGGAGCTCTTTTTTCTTGATTTTTTTATCAAGAAAAAAAGCGGGAACGGATAGCCCGTTCGCCGCGGCGAACACGCCCAAAATAAAAAAAGAAAACCCAGTTTCGTTTTGAAGCACGAGCTGGATATAAATGATAGAATAGAAAATCACTTAGTGTCTAAGCCACTTAGCCACTGAGTAACTCAAAATAAAGAAATGGCAGAAAAAAGAAGAAACCTAGTATTATCAGGATTGGAACCCCTAATCATCACGCCCGATAGCGTATTTGTAAATGTAGGGGAACGAACCAATGTGACGGGTTCGCGAAAATTTCTTCGATTGATAAAGGAAGAGAAATACGATGAGGCATTGGATATTGCGCGCCAACAAGTAGAAGGTGGCGCACAGATTATCGATGTCAATATGGACGAAGGAATGTTGGATGGCGAATATGCTATGACCAAATTCCTGAATTTGATTGCAGCCGAACCGGATATTTCGCGTGTGCCGATTATGATTGACAGCTCGAAATGGGAAATCATTGAGGCGGGTTTGAAAGTGGTGCAAGGGAAATGTGTCGTGAATTCGATTTCTTTGAAAGAAGGCGAGGAGCGATTCATTCATCACGCGAACTTAATCAAACGGTATGGTGCGGCGGTGATTGTGATGGCTTTTGACGAAGTGGGTCAAGCTGATAATTACGAAAGACGTATCGAAATTTGCCAGCGTTCGTATGATATTTTGGTGAACAAAGTACATTTTCCACCACAAGATATCATCTTCGATTTGAATATTTTTCCAGTAGCAACAGGGATGGAAGAACACCGTTTGAATGCTTTGGATTTCTTTAGAGGGACTAAATGGGTTCGCGAAAATTTACCGCACGCGCACGTTAGTGGTGGGGTGAGTAATGTGTCGTTTTCGTTTAGAGGAAACGATGTGGTGCGAGAGGCGATGCACTCGGTTTTCTTGTACCACGGTATTCAACACGGAATGACGATGGGAATTGTTAATCCCGAAATGTTGACGATTTATGACGATATTCCAAAAGATTTATTAGAGCACGTAGAAGATGTGATTCTGGACCGACGTGATGATGCTACTGAGCGTTTGTTGGACTTTGCAGAAAATGTAAAAGGTGATGTAAAGAGCAACGAGAAAGCGGTACAAGAATGGCGTTCGGGTTCTTTACAAGACCGTATCACACACGCTTTGGTCAAAGGTATTGATGAATTTATAGAAGCCGATGTAGAAGAAGCACGTTTGGCCGCCGAAAAGCCCATCGAAGTAATCGAAATCAACTTGATGGCTGGAATGAATGTCGTGGGCGATTTGTTTGGTTCGGGAAAAATGTTTTTGCCACAAGTGGTAAAATCGGCACGTGTGATGAAAAAAGCAGTGGCGTATCTTTTACCTTTCATTGAAGCCGCCAAGCAAGTTGGCGATAAACAAGGTAATGGAAAAATTCTGATGGCTACCGTAAAAGGAGACGTTCACGATATTGGTAAAAATATTGTTTCAGTCGTATTGGCTTGTAATAATTATGAGATAGTTGATTTGGGTGTGATGGTGCCTCCAGAAAAAATTATCGCATCAGCTATTGAACACGAGGTAGATATTATTGGTTTGAGCGGTTTGATTACGCCGTCTTTGGACGAAATGGTGTATTTAGCCAAAGAGCTTGACAAACGCAATATGAAAATCCCTGTAATGATTGGTGGAGCCACTACTTCGCGCGCGCATACCGCCGTGAAAATTGCGCCTCAATACAGAGAAACGGTAATTCACGTCAACGATGCTTCGAGAGCAGTAACTGTAGCGGGTAATTTATTGGACCATAATCGAAAAATATATGCGGCAGATATTCGTGCAGAATACGATGCCTTTAGAGAAACGTTTTTGAATCGTTCACGAGATAAAAATTTCTTGTCTATCGAGGATGCTAGAAAAAACAAATTGCTATTGGATTGGGATAATTTTACACCAGTACAACCCAAAGTAATTGGCAAACAAATCGTAGAAGTCGATTTAGAAACATTAGTGCCTTATATCGATTGGACGCCTTTTTTCAGAACTTGGGAATTATTTGGCAAATATCCTGCAATTTTAACCGATGAGGTAGTGGGTGAACAAGCCGCTTCGGTTTTTGCAGATGCTCAAGCCATGCTGAAAGTCATTTTGGAGGAGAAAAAGTTAAAAGCAAAAGGCGTTTACGGAATTTTCCCTGCGAATCAAATCAACGACGACGATATCGAATTGAAAGATGAAAATGGAAATCCATTACAAACATTTTTGACTTTACGTCAGCAAGCTCAAAAAACCAAAGGGGCGCCAAATATCGCTTTGTCTGATTTTATTGCGCCAAAAGAAAGTGGGAAAGTGGATTATATGGGAGCGTTTTGCGTAACCACTGGTTTTGGAGTAGAGGAATGGGCTGCCGAATTTGAAGCCGCATTAGACGATTATAATTCGATTATGGTGAAGGCCTTGGCCGACCGTTTTGCAGAGGCATTTGCCGAATATTTACACGAGAAAGTGCGTAAAGAATTTTGGGGTTATGCCGCTGATGAGGACTTAAGTAAAGAGGACTTGATTGAAGAATCGTATAAAGGAATTCGACCAGCACCAGGATATCCAGCTTGTCCAGACCATTTAGAGAAACCGACTATCTGGAAATTATTAAACGTTGAAGAAGAAATCGGGGTGACTTTGACGGAAAGTATGGCGATGTGGCCTGCTTCATCTGTTTCTGGATACTATTTTGGAAATCCAGAAAGCAAGTATTTTGGACTTGGAAAAATAAAAGAAGACCAAGTAATTGATTACGCCAAACGAAGAAATGTTTCGACCGATGTAGCCATGAAATGGTTGAATCCGAATATAGCTGATTAAAAAATGTTTATAGTTGTTGGTTTATAGTTTATGGTTTTGGAATCAGAACTAACAACAACAACAAACAATGAACAATAAACTTGTAGTATGAAAGTAACACAACATATAGAAAACGCCAAAGGAGAAACTTTGTTTTCTTTTGAAATTATTCCGCCACAAAAAGGCAAAAGCATTCAGGAATTATATGACAACATCGATCCGTTGATGGAGTTCAAACCGCCATTTATTGATGTGACCACTTCTCGTGAGGAGTTTATTTACGTTGATAAAGGGAATGGATTATTAGAAAAGAAGTTGACAAGAATGCGCCCAGGAACTTTGGGAATTTGTGCATCTATTAAACATAAATACAACGTAGATACCGTGCCGCACGTACTTTGTGGAGGATTTACCAAAGAAGAAACCGAGTATTTGTTGGTGGATTGTCATTACTTAGGCATTGATAATGTGATGGCTTTGCGTGGCGATGCAATGAAAGACGAACAATCGTTTGTGCCCACCAAAGGAGGCAATAAATACGCTTCAGATTTAGTAAGCCAAATTTATCAATTGAACCAAGGGAAGTATTTGCACGAAGTAATGGATATTGATAACAAAGCCGATTTCTGTATTGGGGTGGCAGGTTATCCAGAAAAGCATTTGGAAGCACCTTCTTTGCAAACCGATTTGAAACGGCTTAAAGAAAAAGTAGATGCAGGCGCGGATTATGTCGTTACTCAAATGTTTTTTGATAATGCTAAATATTTCGAATTTGTAGCCAAAGCCCGAGAAATGGGCATTACAGTTCCGATTATTCCTGGGATAAAACCTATTGCGGTAGAAAGACATTTGCAAGTGTTGCCACAAATTTTCCGTATCGATTTGCCTGAGGATTTAATTGCTGCGGTAGAAAAATGTAAAAACAATGCCGAAATCCGCCAAGTTGGAATCGAATGGGCGATTCAACAATCTATTGAATTAAAAGCCGCTGGTGTACCCGTTTTGCATTACTATTCTATGGGGAAATCAGAAAACATCAGACAAATTGCTAGTCACATTTTTTAATTAAAGGATTATAGTATTTCAATTGAAAGTACTCGATGGGCTTTTTGCTTGTCGGGTATTTTTTTAGTATTTAAGTAACGGTTAATTTTTTATTTAATTCTAAATATTGTTAAGTAAGAGTTCTACATTTGCAGTTCCAAAAAGAGGTGTTCTTTTTGACTAAAACTTACTTTTCGATGAGTCTAAAAATAAAAATCAATAGGATAAGAAGAAGCGTTATGCAAAGCCTAACAAGTGGTCTTGGCAAATCTTCGAATGTAAATAAAGGAACAATTGATCCTCAACAAGTAAAAAGAGTCTTGATTTCGAGACCTAACCACCGTTTAGGGAATTTGTTGCTAATTACTCCTTTGGTTCAAGAAGTACAAACGCTTTTTCCAAATGCAACTATTGATATTTTTATCAAAGGGAATCTAGGTCCTATTGTTTTTGAAAATTTTACGGCAGTAAATCAGATTATTCGTTTGCCTAAAAAACATTTTGACGAATTAGGAAACTATATGAAGGGCTGGTTGAAACTGAAGAAAAACAAATACGATTTGGCCATCAATGCTGATAAAAACTCTTCGTCAGGTCGCTTATCTATTCAACTTGTAGACGCAAAATTTAAGTGTTTTGGTGAGCTAGAAACTGATCTTTCCAGTCAATTCTCTGACTATGCTCATATTGCAAAATATCCTGTGTATGATTTACGTCATTTTCTTGCTTCGGCAGGAATGAAAGTGCCGAACACACCAATTCCTAATTTGCTTTTGCAATTAAGTCCTGAAGAAATAGCCAAAGGTAAAGCACTTTTGGACGCCATTGTTCCCTCATCTAAAAAAACGATTTGTCTTTTCACTTTTGCTACGGGTGCGAAATGTTATTCGGTGGAATGGTGGGCGGTTTTTTATGAAAGAATCCTTAAAGAGTTTCCGGATTACAATATTTTGGAAGTGTTGCCTGTAGAAAACGTGTCGCAAATACATTTTGCTGCACCAACCTATTACAGTAAAGACATCAGAGAAATCACAGCATTTTTTAAAAACACAGCTGTTTTTGTGGGCGCTGATAGCGGAATGATGCACTTGGCTAGCGCCGCTCAATTACCAGTAGTAGGTTTGTTTTCGGTTACCAAAACAGATAAATATGCGCCTTATGGAGCAAAAAGTGTCGCAATCAATACCAACGAGACTACTATTGAGGATTGGATTCAAGCGATAAAAGATAGTTTGGAGTAACTAGTGAATAGTAATTAGTGATTAGTTCTTAGTTCTTAGTTTTTTTGCTATTCACTAATTACTAATCACTAGGGACTAACCACTACTTCGTAATCTCCCTAAATACCGCTTCTAAGTTTTTATTTTTCTGGTTGAGTTGCAAGGTTTTTAAACCATTGTCGTGGGCGAAATCAAATACGGTTGGACGCATATCTTGACTCGATAAAAAGGTCAATTCCCATAGGTAATCACTGTTTTTGATGAATGATTGTAAATGTGGAATGGTATTGATTTGGTCTTCGGTTACTTTTAAATCAAATTCTACTTCGATGACTTGTTCTTTGTCGGCTGCAATCAAAACTTCTAATTTTTTGTCAGCAACAATTTTTCCTTTATCAATAATAATGACACGGTCACAGATTGCTTCTACTTCTTGCATAATATGAGTAGATAGAAAAACAGTTTTGTCTTTACCTACGTTTTTAATCACATTTCGAATCTCAACCAATTGATTTGGATCTAGACCAGTAGTGGGTTCGTCAAGAATGAGTACTTCTGGATTGTGCAATAAGGCATTGGCTAATCCCACACGTTGGCGGTATCCTTTAGAGAGTTGCCCTATTTTTTTATGACTTTCGGGAGTTAGTCCCGTCAATTCAATCACTTCTTGAATGCGAGAGGAGGGTACTTTGTACACATCGGCATTAAAAGCCAGATACTCTCTAACATACAAATCCAAATACAAAGGATTGTGCTCTGGTAAATAACCAATGATTTTTTGGACTTCTTTGGTGTCTGAAATGACATTTTTATCATTTACCAATGCTACGCCTTCATCAGCCGCTAGATAAGTGGTTAATATTTTCATCAAAGTAGATTTTCCTGCTCCATTTGGGCCAAGAAAACCAACGATTTCTCCTTTTTTTACAGAAAAAGTAATCGAGTCTAATGCTTTTTGAGCACCATAGCTTTTGGATAAATTTGTAACTTCTATAGACATAAGAATGGTTTTGTTGCAAAAGTAAACAGAAAAACCAAGCTATGGAAGTTTCTATATTAGCTAAAAAAAATAAATAGGAATTGTTTAGGTTGCTTTGTAGCGAAATTATTTCTATTTATTTCAAATCAATGCGGTAAGATTTATATATTTACTTCTGAACTATAAGTAAACTATAATCAATGAAACCATTACAAACCTATTCTTTTTTAAAAAATTACAGCAGTATTTTATTGCTTTTGGGCGGAATCCTTTCAGGAAGCCTTGCTGGATTACTATTTGGTAAAGACGTAGCAGTAATCAAACCTTTGGGTGATATTTTTTTGAACCTTTTATTTACGGCAATTATTCCTTTGGTTATTTTTACTATAGCGGATTCGATTGCCAATTTAGAAAAGACCGAAAAATTAGGAAAGCTTTTCGGAATTGTTTTGTTGGTTTTTGTAACAACTGTTGTTATTTCGGCTGTGGTAATGGTAGTGGGGATGTTGCTTTTTCCTATTGATACTTCTGTTTTTGTATCTCAAAATCCTGTTACTTCTGTTCACGAAGTGGGTTCGGGTTCCGCTTTGACCCAATTGCTAACAGTAAATGATTTTTACGAGATTTTATCCCGAAAAAATATGCTGGCGCTAATTCTTTTTTCTTTTTTAATGGGTTTTGCCACTTTAAATGCAGGGGAAAAAGGAAAAGATTTTGCTCGATTTTTACGATCGGCTAATGAGGTGATGAAACAACTTTTGCACATCATTATGAAAGGTGCGCCCATTGGTTTAGGCGCTTACTTTGCTTATCAAGTGGGTATTTTTGGGCCACAACTTTTTGGTGCTTATGGCAAACCTTTGGCGGTTTATTATGGAGTAGGTGCCGTTTACTTTGTAGTTTTTTTTACGTTGTATGCCTTTTTTTCCAGTGGTAAATTAGGCGTACAAACATTTTGGAAAAATAATATTACGCCTGCATTTACAGCAGTGGGTACTTGTAGCAGCATTGCAACGATTCCAGCTAATCTTGAAGGAGCTGAGCAAATGAAAATTCCTGCCTATATTCGAAATGTCGTCATTCCGTTGGGTGCACCATTGCATAAAGACGGTTCGAGTATGTCTTCGATAGTTAAAATAGCCATTATGTTTGCTATTTTTGGAAAAGATTTTTCGGATCCATTGACAATCCTTACCGCCATTGGGATAACGATAGTGGTTTCGGTAGTGGAGGGAGGAATTCCAAATGGAGGGTTTATTGGTGAAATTTTGGCCATAACGGTGTATGGCTTTCCCATGGAACAAGCTTTGCCCGCGGCAATGATTATAGGAACACTAGTGGATCCAATGGCTACCTTGCTCAATGCCAATGGCGATTTGATATCGGCAATGATGGTCACGCGAATCGTAGAAGGTAAAAAATGGTTGTTACGACAAATTGAAATCAATTAAATCGAATAAGTATGAAAAGAATTAGTCTAGGATTGTTGGTGCTTTTCGGATTCACGGCTCAAGCTCAGAGTGGGATTCAACAAAGCGAGGTTACTCGAATAGAAACGGAATTGTCTTCGGATGCCATGGAAGGGCGTGCCTTGTTTACACCAGGTATTGAAAAAGCTTCAGCTTTTATCGAAGGAGAGTTCAAACGAATTGGATTGACTTATTATAAAGAGTTACAATCCTATCGTCAGGATTTTTTGATTAAAGGGAAAAATGCCAATAATGTGATTGGAATTATTCCTGGCAAATCAAAACCCAACGAGTATGTGATTTTTTCTGGTCATTACGATCATTTAGGAATGAAAGAGTCTGGCGATGACAAAGTTTTTAATGGAGCAAATGATGACGCTTCTGGAATTACAGCCGTAATTACTTTGGCTGAATATTTTAAAAAGAAAAACGATAACGCACGAACACTTATTTTTGTGGCATTTACGGGTGAAGAAACGGGAGGTTACGGTGCTGCTTTTTTCTCAAATTCTATCAATGCAGACGAAGTGGTAGCGATGTTCAATATAGAAATGATTGGAACCGATAGTAAATGGGGCAAAAATTCAGCATACATTACAGGATTCGAGCGCTCTGATTTTGGAACTATTTTGCAAAAGAATTTGGTAGGTTCAGGATTCAATTTCTATCAAGATCCGTATCCACAAGAACAATTGTTTTACCGATCAGATAATGCTAGGTTAGCGGCTTTAGGAGTTCCAGCACATACCATTTCTACCTCTAAAATGGATATAGAACCCAATTATCATAAATTAAGTGACGAAATAAGTACTTTGGATATGGATAATATGACGGAGATTATTAAGTCGATTGCCATCAGTTCACAAACTATAATTAGTGGAAAAGATACACCATCGCGAGTACCAAAAATGAAAAAATAGGCTTTTGGCTTTCAAAACAGAAGAAGTATCAATAAAAAAACAGACTTCACTATAGACTTTTTTATCGAATTGTTAATTGAAAATCAATTTCACAAAGAAATCCTTTTTTGTTAGGGATTAATGCTGTTTTTTTTGACACCTTTAAAATAAGTTTTTATCTTTGCCAAAGAATTTACTGAAAATCAGAACACAAAATGTTGAATAACCGTTTTTACTTTAGCTATACTTTTTATTTCTTCTTTGAGAAGTAAGGATTGTGCTATGGTTATTTGAAAGAAAAAAAAGAAACAAATAAAACTACAATACAATCCTGATGAAAATCAGGATTTTTTTTTGAATATATGAGAACAAAAATTGCAATTCAGGGGATAAAGGGGTCATTTCATCATCAGGTAGCCAAAGATTATTTCTACCAAAATGTGGCTGTAGATGAATGCTTGTCTTTTGAAGAATTAGTAGATAGCTTGTTGAAAGGAGATAGTGACCAAGCGGTAATGGCTATCGAGAACTCCATTGCTGGACCGATTATTCCAAATTATGCATTAATCGACAAGAATAATTTGCACATTATAGGGGAACATTACTTGGATATTATTCAAAATTTAATGGCCTTACCTGGACAGAAAATCGAGGATATTCAAGAAGTACATTCTCATCCGATGGCATTATTGCAATGTATGGATTTCTTGAAAAAATACCCTAACATCAAATTGGTTGAGGATAAAGATACGGCAGAAACCGCACGCAGAATCCACGAAAATCAAATCAAAGGAATTGCGGCAATCGCTAGTGAAACGGCTGCTGAGATGTATCATTTAGAGATTATTGCACCTTCGATTCAAACCATCGAGAACAATATGACTCGATTTGTGATACTCAAGAAAGAGAATTCTTTTGTTTCCGAAGACGAAATCAATAGAGCCTCCATTAAGTTTGAATTGGACCATAAACGCGGAAGTTTAGCCGCTGTTTTGAATGTGATGAGCGATTGTAAACTCAATTTAACCAAAATACAATCTTTGCCAAAAATAGAAACACCTTGGAAATATTCTTTTTTTGTAGATGTGACTTTTGACAAGTATGAAGATTACGCCAAGGCGAAAGCATTAGTTTCGATTATGGCGCATTATTTTAAAGTTTTGGGTGAATATAAAAATACAAAGCCATTACTTGAATCTCCAAACTAGAAAATAAAAAATTCCAATTTAGAATAAAGCTAAAAAAAAATGATAACAACTGCCCAACGTTTAGCGATAGTTGAAGAATATTACTTCTCCTCAAAGTTAAGAGAAGTGCGCCAATTGGCCGCCGAAGGAAAACCTGTAATCAATATGGGAATAGGTAGTCCTGATTTAAAACCTGCTCCTGCTGTGATTGCCGCAATGACTGCTGCGATGCAAGACGAAAATGCACATCAGTATCAAAGCTATCAAGGGTTGCCAGAATTAAGACAAGCTATGGCTGATTTTTATGAGCGTAATTATCAAGTGAGCCTAAATAGCACTACTGAAATTTTGCCTTTGATGGGTTCTAAAGAAGGAATTATGCACATTTCGTTAGCCTTTTTGAATGAAGGCGATGCTGTTTTGATTCCAAATCCTGGGTATCCGACCTATACTTCGGTGACGAATTTAGTAGGTGCGGTGCCACTATATTATGACTTGAAAGAAAGCACCAATTGGGAACCAGATTTTGAGGCTTTGGAAAAAATGGATTTGTCTAAAGTAAAATTAATGTGGATTGGTTATCCGCATATGCCTACAGGTGCCAGAGGAAATTTGGCTTTGTTTGAAAAACTGGTGGCTTTTGCTCAAAAACACAATATTCTTTTGGTCAATGATAATCCGTATAGTTTTGTTTTGAATGACCAACCTATGAGTTTGTTGCAAGTTGAAGGGGCAAAAGAAGTAGCGTTGGAGTTGAATTCGTTGTCCAAAACATTCAATATGGCAGGATGGCGTGTAGGAATGGTTTCTGGAAATGCTGCCTGCATTGATGCCGTATTGAAAGTAAAAAGTAATATGGATAGCGGAATGTTTTACGGCATTCAAAAAGGGGCTATTGCGGCTTTGCAGAGTGAGGCTTCTTGGTTCGACGAAATGAATGCGATTTACGCAAAACGCAGAATTTTAACCGAAGCATTGGCAGAGAAATTAGGTTGTGAGGTGTACAAAGAAGGCGTTGGATTGTTTGTTTGGGCGAAGCTTCCAGCAGGAATTACATCGGCGGAGGATTTTATTGATAAGATACTGTATGAGAAATACATCTTTATTACACCAGGAACTATTTTTGGTTCGAATGGTGAAGGGTACATCCGATTTGCTTTGTGTGTAAAAGAAGAAAAAATTGAAGAAGCGATTCGTCGTTTTTAGCAGATAATACCTAGCCCTGATAGTAGAGGCATCCTATTGTGGCGGGGTTCACCACAATAGATATAGCGGATAGCAGGATTAGCTAATAATAAAAATAATAATGAATATACACGTAATAGGAATAGGTTTGATTGGAGGTTCGATGGTGTTGGATATAAAAGCGGTACACCCAGAAGCGACTATTTACGGAATGGATAAAAATGAAACCCATTTGCAAGAGGCGATGGCGCTTGGGGTTGTGGAGAAAGTGGCTACGATGCAGGATTTGGCCGATGCGGATTATGTTATTGTTTCGGTTCCTGTGGATGTGGCGTTGCAAGTGTTGCCCGAAGTTTTAAATCATATTGGCGAAAATACCATTGTTTTTGAAGTGGGTTCTACCAAATTGCCTATTTGTGAGGCGGTAGCGAATCATCCAAGAAGAAGAAATTATATTGCCACGCATCCTATTGCAGGAACGGAATTTTCGGGACCATCAGCGGCTATTAAAGGATTGTTTCAAGGAAAAACAAATATCATTTGTGAGGTGGAGAAAACAACCTTTAAGCTGCAAGAAAAAGCCATCGAATTGTTCAAAGAGTTAGGAATGCGCATTCGCTATATGGACCCAAAGTCGCACGATAAACACATTGCTTACGTATCGCATTTGTCGCACATTAGTTCGTTTATGTTAGGAAAAACGGTTATCAATAAAGAGAAGGACGAACAAGATATTTTTGATATGGCGGGTTCTGGTTTTGAGAGCACCGTGCGTTTGGCCAAGAGTTCACCAGCGATGTGGACGCCAATTTTTAAACAAAACAAAAAGCACGTAGTGAAAAGTTTGGAAGAGTATATTGCTAATTTGACGCAGTTCAAAGACTTGTTGAAAAGCGAAGAATACGATGCGATTTTTGATGAAATGCAGAGTGTCAATAAAATTAAAGCCATTTTGAATGGAATGAATATCAAAAAATAGGTAGTGAAGTACAGAATTAACACAAGAAACTATAGAATAATTTTAAAGATTAAAAACTAAAAAAATGGAAAACAAGAAAGAAATGAGAAATTGGTTGGAAGCGTTCAATTTGACGCATCCATTGGTGATAGCAGGACCTTGTAGCGCCGAAACAGAAGAGCAAGTATTGAAAATTGCACACGAATTGAAAGATTCTGATGTAAGTGTGTTTAGAGCTGGAATTTGGAAACCAAGAACACGTCCAGGTGGATTTGAAGGTGTTGGAGAAATAGGATTGAAATGGTTGAAAAAAGCCAAAGCTGAAACAGGTTTGTTAATGGGAACCGAAGTAGCTACTGCTGCTCACTGTAAATTGGCTTTAGAAAATGATATTGATGTTTTATGGGTTGGGGCACGTACTACGGCCAATCCGTTTGCGGTTCAAGAAATTGCTGATAC
The DNA here is from genome assembly GCF_051547125.1 of Flavobacterium sp. RSSA_27. Classification (NCBI taxonomy): domain Bacteria; kingdom Pseudomonadati; phylum Bacteroidota; class Flavobacteriia; order Flavobacteriales; family Flavobacteriaceae; genus Flavobacterium; species Flavobacterium sp. RSSA_27. The sequence continues at coordinate 29,099 of NZ_JBPTTN010000003.1, read as the reverse complement.
CTTGAAAGGCACAGATAAAATCGTTTTGATTAAGAATCCAGTGAACCCAGATTTAGCTTTGTGGTTAGGTGGTGTTGAGCGTTTGCATATGGCTGGCATTGAAAAATTAGGGGTGATTCACCGTGGTTTTTCTACTTACGAAAAAACAAAATACAGAAACATTCCAGAATGGCAAATCGCGATTGAATTGCAAAACAAATTTCCAGATTTGCCATTGATTATCGATCCTTCTCACATTACAGGGAATCGTGATATGATTCTTGAAGTGACGCAAGAAGCTTTGGATTTGAATTATGACGGAATGATTATTGAAACTCACACAGATCCTGATAACGCTTGGAGTGATGCTGCACAACAAGTAACGCCAGACGCTTTGAAACAAATTTTCAAAGACTTAAGAGTGAGAAAGCAAAGCGATGTTTCGGATGAGTTTATGACTAAAATGAGTAAGTTAAGAGCGAATATCGATGTGTTGGATGCTAATTTATTAGAGCTTTTGAGCAAAAGAATGAAAGTGGCCGTAGAAATTGGTCAGGTGAAAAAAGAAGCGAACGTAGCGGTTTTGCAAAACAATCGTTGGAACGAAATTTTAGGGAAAATGATTTTGGAAGGAGAAAAGAAAGGACTTTCGGAAGAGTTTGTTTTAAAAATGTTCAAAGCCATTCACCAAGAAAGTATCAACAAACAAGATAAAGTCTTGAATTCGTAAAGATTTCTGACTTTAGATTTTATTAAATCCCAAGACCTTTGTTTTGGGATTTTTTTGTTTTTTTCTAGTGTTCTAAAATCATAAATATAAAATCGTTACTCTTCAATCATAAATCATTTATCTTTGCAAACATTTAAAACTAAAATCTGAAAATGACAGGAACCGTTTATAAATCTACAGGAAGTTGGTACACTGTAAAATCCGAGCAAGGCGATTTTATGGAGTGCAGGATGAAAGGGAAGTTCCGAATGAAAGGCATTAAAAGTACCAATCCCATTGCAGTAGGCGATGTAGTAGATTATGAATTGGAACAAACCTCCGATACCGTTACGGGTACTATACATCATATTCACGACCGTAAGAATTACATTGTTAGAAAATCAGTGAATTTGTCGCATCAAATGCACATTATTGCCGCCAATATTGACCGTGTTTTTCTGTTGATTACCATCAACAATCCTCCAACTACGTTTAGTTTTATCGATAGATTTTTGGTTACTGCCGAAGCCTATGGTATTGAGACTATTTTGGTTTTTAATAAAATTGATACTTTAGACGATGTTACCTTAGATGAACAATTGTATATGCAGCACGTTTATCAGGAAATTGGGTATCAATGTTTGCGCGTTTCAGCAGCTGAAGGCAAGGGAGTTGAAGATTTGAAAGCATTAATGATTGGTAAAACGAGTATGTTCTCGGGGCATTCAGGTGTAGGTAAATCGACTTTGGTTAATGCTTTGGAGCCGAGCTTGGATTTGAAAACCAAGAATATCTCCGAGCAAAGTAAGCAAGGTCAGCATACCACCACTTTTGCAGAGATGTATGATTTGTCTTTTAATGCTAGTATTATTGACACGCCAGGTATCAAAGGATTTGGAATTGTAGATATGGAGCCTCAGGAAATTAGCGATTATTTCCCTGAATTTTTTAGATTAAAAGAACAATGCAAGTTCAACAATTGTTTGCATAAAGAAGAACCACATTGTGCTATAAAAGCAGCTTTGGAAAAAGATGAAATTGCTTGGTCGCGTTACAATAGTTACCTTAAAATCCTTGAAGGCGACGACGAACATTACCGCACGGATGTGTACGATGAAGATAGAAAAGCTAGCGATAAAACGAGGGAGTAATGAGAGTCGTAATCCAAAGAGTAGCGAATGCCTCAGTAACAGTTGAGAGCAAAGTAGTAGCCGAAATCCAAAATGGGCTGTTGGTTTTTGTGGGAATAGAAGAAGCCGATACCCAAGAAGATTTGGATTGGCTAGTGACCAAAATTACGCAGCTTAGAATATTTAATGATGAAAATGAGGTAATGAACCTTTCTGTTCAAGATATTGGTGGCGATGTGCTTGTGGTCAGTCAGTTTACACTTCACGCGGCAACCAAAAAAGGGAATCGCCCTTCGTATATAAAAGCCGCAAAACCCGATATCGCCATTCCTATGTATGAGCGTTTTGTAAAAGCCTTAGAGAGTAAATTAGGAAAAAAAGTGCCCACAGGTGTTTTTGGTGCGGATATGAAGGTTTTATTGTTAAATGATGGGCCAGTAACTATCCAAATTGATTCAAAAAATAGAGAATAATTTGTAGCTTTTCACGAAACGTTGTTTTCTTTTACAACAAGCAATTCTTTATATATGTTGAAAAGCTTCATCATGATTATACAAAATTACTTATTATATTCTGAGAATGTTGATAATGTAGTTGGGAAGATTCAATATGAAATTAACCCTGTCAGAGTTCAAAACTCTGACAGGGTTAAATAAATTATAAAAGTTGTATAATGGAAATAAAACAACCTATCCTTCATGGCAATTACTATCACATTTATAATCGTGGTAATAATGGAATTGATATATTTTTTGAAAACGAAAATTACTATCATTTTCTAAGGTTGTATGCTAAATATATAGAGCCGATTGCTGAAACATATGCCTGGTGTTTGTTAAAAAACCATTTTCATCTTTTGGTGCGAATCAAAGAAAAAGTTGAAATAGTGCAAAATGAATTAACGTATTCTACAACTGAAAAGCCAAAAACGATTGACCCTTCCAGGCAGTTTTCTCACTTGTTTAATGCCTATACACAGGCGGTAAATAAACGTCATAACAGAACTGGAAGTCTTTTTGAAACCACTTTTGAAAGAAAATTGGTTTCTTCTGAAAAGTATTTTCAACAATTAATTTTTTACATCCACAACAATCCAGTTCATCATGGTTTTGTGAACCAAATGAGTTTGTATCCTTGGTCTTCCTACGAGACCATAATTTCGAATAAACCAACAAAGCTGAAAAGATCAGAAGTGATTGAGTTATTCGGTGATGTAGAAAACTTTCTTTTTTATCACAATCAGCAACAAAATTCAAACGAAATTATTAATTTAATAATCGAATACTAATTTTTACACCATCCCTGACAGGGTTTAAAACCCTGTCAGGGTTAAATAAATAAAACCCAATGAACTTAAAAAACGCACAACTAGACGTAGATAACTGGATTAAAGAACACGGTGTTCGCTATTTCAACGAATTGACAAATATGGCGCAACTCACCGAAGAAGTAGGCGAGGTAGCCCGAATCATTGCTCGTCGTTATGGAGAACAATCCGAAAAAGAAAGCGATAAAAACAAAGACTTAGGCGAAGAATTGGCCGATGTAGTTTTTGTAGTCTTGTGTTTGGCCAATCAAACAGGAATTGATTTGCAAGCCGCTTTTGATAAAAAAATGGATTTGAAATCTGAGCGAGATAAAAATCGTCACAAAAACAACGAAAAACTCAAATAATTAGACAATTGTAAATTGTGAATTGTGAGTTGTGAATTGTAAATTGCAGCCCTTAATTATTGGAGCGGCAAGACAAAGCACGACTCACAACCTTTTTTATACAGCCATGAATTTACAACTACATACTGCAATTTCAACCCTTAATGCGACTATTTCAATTACTGGTTCCAAAAGTGAAACCAACAGATTGTTATTGTTGCAAGCATTGTATTCCAATCTAGTTCTAGAAAACACTTCCAACTCTGATGATTCGGAAGTGATGATCAAAGCATTGCAGAATACACAATTTTCAAATTCGGATTTCCAACTTATTGATATTCATCACGCTGGAACTGCCATGCGTTTCTTAACAGCTTTTTTTGCAGTAAGCGAAGGAAAAGAAGTGGTTTTGACAGGTTCTCAGCGCATGACGGAGCGCCCTATAAAAGTATTGGTTGAAGCCTTGCAACAATTAGGCGCCCAAATAGCTTACGAAAAAGAACCGGGATTCCCACCTATCCGAATCAAAGGCCAAAAAATAACGCAATCAAAAGTGAGTATTCCAGCCAATGTAAGTAGTCAATACATTTCGGCACTTTTGCTAGTAGCTCCAAAACTAGAAAACGGAATCGAATTGACATTGGTTGGCGAAATCACTTCTGTTCCTTATATCAAAATGACCTTGGCTTTGCTGAACGAAATTGGTGTCGAAACCAAATTCGAAGAAAATGTCATCACAGTCAAACCATTAACAACAAAATCAAAACAACAAACGCTAACAGTCGAATCCGATTGGAGTTCTGCGTCTTACTTTTTCAGTTTGGCTGCTTTGTCTAACGAAGCTGCTATCGTATTGAGCAGCTATAAAGAATCAAGTTTGCAAGGCGATTCGGCTTTGGTTGAAATCTACGCCAAAATGGGAGTCGAAGCTCGTTTTGAAGGAAACAACTTGACTTTGATGAAAAAACCTAATTTCGAGTATCAATCGGTTGCTTTCGATTTGAATAACACGCCGGATATTGCGCAAACCATCGTCGTTACTTGTTTAGGATTGGGTATAGGATGTCATTTAACGGGATTGCATACCCTAAAAATCAAAGAAACCGACCGCTTGGAAGCGCTACGAATTGAACTAACAAAATTAGGCGCAGCCATTACTGTTACTAACGATAGTTTGACCCTAGAACCAACTCAAGAAATACTTGAAAATATCGCAATAGATACCTATAACGACCATCGTATGGCTATGGCTTTTGCTCCTTTGGCTTTGCGTGTTCCAATTATCATCAACAACGCTGAGGTCGTTTCTAAATCGTATCCCGATTTTTGGACAGATTTAAAAAGTTTAGGATTTCAATCTGCTCAAATTTAGTTTCAACTCTATTTTCTTATTCTTTGTGTAAGCTTTGGTATAGATAAAAGGCTTGTAAACGCCCGTCGTTGTAGTAATAAACAAAATAAACACCAAAACACTTGACAACGCCTATCTCGTAATCGTATATTTGCAGCCAGTTTTTTAGTAAGGCAGCAAGTCTTACTATTTACTTCTAATATCTTAATACTCAAATATGAAATTATCCCACTTTAACTTCAATTTACCCAAAGAACTTTTAGCCGAATTTCCTGCAGAAAATAGAGACGAATCTCGTTTGATGGTAATCGATAGAAAAAAACAAACGATTGAGCATAAAATGTTCAAAGACGTAATTGATTATTTTGATGATGGCGATGTTTTAATCCTAAACAATACCAAAGTTTTTCCAGCACGTTTGTATGGTAACAAAGAAAAGACTGGTGCTAGAATCGAAGTTTTCTTGTTGAGAGAATTGAATGCTGAACAAAGATTATGGGATGTATTAGTAGACCCAGCGCGTAAAATCCGTATCGGAAACAAATTGTATTTTGGTGACGACGATTCTTTAGTGGCTGAGGTGATTGATAATACCACTTCTCGTGGTAGAACCCTTCGTTTTTTATATGACGGTTCTTACGAAGAATTCAGAAATAAATTGACAGAATTGGGAGAAACCCCAATCCCAAAATACATCAACAGAGAGGTAACTCCTGAAGATGCAGAGCGTTACCAAACCATTTACGCCAAAGAAGAAGGAGCTGTAGCTGCACCAACTGCAGGATTACACTTCTCAAAACACCTTTTAAAACGTTTGGAAATCAAAGGAGCTAAATTTGCCGAAGTTACTTTGCACGTAGGTTTAGGAACTTTCAATCCTGTTGAGGTAGAAGATTTATCCAAACACAAAATGGATTCTGAAGAGTTAAAAATTACTCAAGAAGCTTGCGATATTGTGAACGAAGCCAAAGCCAACAAGAAAAGAATTTGTGCTGTAGGAACCACTTCAATGCGAGCTATCGAAAGTTCAGTTTCTTCTCAAAATACTTTAAATCCTTACGATGGTTGGACCAATAAATTCATCTTTCCACCACACGATTTCAGTATTGCTACCTGTATGATTACCAATTTTCATACGCCAAAATCAACGTTGTTAATGATGATTTCTGCTTTTTGTGGTCACGATTTAATGCGCAAAGCCTATGACGAAGCCATCAAAGAAGGATACAAATTCTACTCGTACGGAGACGCAATGTTGATTCTCTAATTGAAACTTATAAAATTTTAATCTCGTCAGTAAAGGCGAGATTTTTTTTTTTTTGGGCGTATTACGGGCTGTACATTACAATAAAGAGCGCGGCACTAACTATTGCTCCTACTGCGGGTGCTTCCGTTGGTCGCTTCCTCGTTAGGGCAATACTAAAGTGCCAGCGCTCTTTATTTCCATTACCATCCCTAACACGACTCCTTTTCAAAACACTTTTTGGCTTTAAAAGTTTACTTTTTAAACACAGATTTTCACATATAAAAGATAATTAAATTTCCGCAGCTACATACAATAGCAACAACTTATAGGTTCTTTAATGCTTTATCTGGTTCCATAATTATCCAGTTAAAAAACTTCTATGGCTCATATGTTTAAATTTTCCAATCTAAAAGCACGTTCAATTTTAGCTAAAATCATTTTTATAGATTTTTTCACAAATATGTAATCGAACATAGGTTTTTATTACATTTACCCCTCAAAACAACTCTTATGAATTTCAAAAATACGCTCGAATTTGCGCAACAATTAGATGCACAAGATCCGTTGAGAAGCTATCAAAACGAATTTATTTTCCCGCAAGTCAATAACCAAAAAGTAATTTATTTTACCGGAAACTCTCTTGGACTACAGCCCAAAAGAACCAAAACCTATGTTGATGAAGTAATGAACGACTGGGCCAATCTTGCCGTTGAAGGTCATTTCTATGCCGACAAACCTTGGTGGGATTATCATGAACGCTTTGCAGCGCCATTGAGTAAAATTGTGGGCGCTTTGCCTAGCGAAGTTACGGTGATGAATACCTTGACGGTCAATCTTCACTTGTTGATGGTTTCTTTTTATAAGCCTACTTCCAAAAGGTATAAAATCATTTGCGAAGAAAAAGCCTTTCCTTCTGACCAATACATGTTTCAGAGTCAAGTGCAATTTCACGCTCAAAACAGCGGCATCAATGCAAGCGATGCCATAATTGAAATTAAACGTCGCGAAGGAGAACACAACATTCGCCTCGAAGACATTATTAGCAAAATAAACGAAGTAGGCGATGAGTTGGCGTTGGTTTTAATCGGAGGAGTAAACTATTACACCGGCCAAGTTTTTGATATCAAAACCATCACTGCTGCTGGTCATCGAGTAGGAGCAAAAGTAGGGTGGGACTTAGCACACGCTGCAGGAAATATCAAACTAGAACTACACGATTGGAATGTGGATTTTGCCGCTTGGTGCAGTTACAAATATATGAACTCAGGCCCAGGAAATGCTTCGGGTTGTTTTGTGCATCAAAAACATCACAACGATAGTAACTTGTCGAGATTCGCGGGTTGGTGGGGACATAACAAAGAAAGACGTTTCAAAATGGAACCTCAATTTGATCCTGTTCACGGAGCCGATGGTTGGCAAATCAGTAATTTACCTATTTTATCCTTAGCACCTTATTTGGCTTCGGTTCATTTATTTGACGAAGTGGGTATGGAGGCATTGATTAAAAAACGTGACCATATCACTTCTTATTTAGAATTTATATTGCACGAAATAGACAAAGAAGTAGACAGCACTTTTGAAATAATTACTCCGAGTAATCCTGAGGAGCGTGCTTCGCAGCTTTCCGTTTTTTTACACGGTGAAGGACGTAGTTTGTTCGATTACTTGATGAAAAACGGCGTAATCACCGATTGGAGAGAACCCAACGTGATTCGTTTAGCACCTGTTCCATTATACACTTCCTATGAAGATATGTACCATTTTGGACAAATTCTAAAACAGGGTATTTTGGAAAAAAAGAAGTAAAAATATATTCTATAAATCAAATAAGCCGACAAAAGTCGGCTTATTTGATTTACTAAATGAACGATAAAAAGTTGATTGTTTTTTACCCCTCTTATTCACAAGTATTTAACGCTATTTCGTACTTAAGCAAATACATTTGAATGTCTTCTCCTATAGATTCAAAGGCTGCTGCAAGAGGCAGTACACTTTGATAATAGTTAATTCCCTCTAATAAATTTTTCTTAAAAGTGGCAAGTTTTTTTAGTTGCGATTGTGACTGTTCTAAAGCTGCTTGCTTGATCTCGTTTTTATAATAATCCACATACATTTTGAGCTCATTGATGAAAACATTAGGACGGTAGCCTTTCAAAATGGTATCATTGCCATAAATGTGTTGGACCATTTTCTTTAGAGTAATTTCTTGATCAAAATAAGCTAAATTCGGTCCAGGACATACTACAATTCCTTGGTCTTGCCCTTTTATTGGGATATTGTTCTCCAAGTAAGATGCATTAGCTAACCCCACGCATAAGCAAGATTTTTCGGTGATGCTGTTTTTGCAATTTTCATATTGCTCTTGAGTAAGCGTTTGTTTTTTCTCCTCAAGAGTAGCCAATTTTTCATCTTGATATTTTTTAGAAGCCGTACAAATGCCTTTACCCTCTGCGTCCTTGTGTAAGGCCAAGAATTTTTTAGGACACGAACTGCCTGCTTTATTGGCTTGAATTCGTTTCTCTTTTACAATTTCATTTGTGGTTCCTCTTAAAGTATTAAATGGTACACCCAAAGGAGAAATATGACTCAAGTATAAATCATTTTCTTTGGCTTCAGCCAATAATTTTCGGGTAGTGTTGTCTACAGAAGTAGCCTCAGGGACCAATAAAAATGGGGAACCCCATCCAACAGAGTCTACCTGATAATGCTCTAATAAAAAGTTATGTTCTGCAGCTGTTCCTACACCTCCTTGAACCGTAATTTTTAGTTCTAAAGGAGATTCTGGAACAGGAAGTTCTTTTTGTTCTAAGGCTTTTACCATTAAGTCATGGGCTGATTGGATGAGTTGCTCTTTCTTTTGTTTGAATTCTTCCAAAATGGGGCCTAACAGAAAACCATCTGTTGCAAATGCATGTCCTCCGCAGTTCAACCCTGATTCTATACGATATTCTGAAACCCAAAGCCCTTTTTTAGCCAAAAAGTTACCTTGAATCATTGCGGATCTAAAGTCACTTACTTTTAATGTTATTTTCTTTTTTAGGGCACTTTTTGCATCAGGAAAGAAACATGAAAAATTTTCAAAATAGCTGTACAATCTTGGATTCATTCCTGCACTCAATACTACAGATGAAGATAATGTACTGTTCGCAAATCCTCTAAGTGCTGCATGTGCATCATTGAATTCAATAGGAAGAGGTTTTTTACCACTATAATTGTCCTTGTCTAATTTGGTCATGATGTTTACATCAATGGCACCAGGAGCCAATTGGTTTTCAAGGTAGTGTTGCAACTTTTCTTTGAAGACCAAGCCATCCTCCATCAATTGTAGAATGCCTTTTTTTAGATCGGAAGTATTGGGTAATTGAGCGATGTAGTTGTCCAATGCCTGTTTGCTTTCAACTAATTCTGTTTTGAAGTTTTCGAATTTTTGCTTTACAATACGATCTACTAAATTGAGATAGGAAGTAATTCGTTCGGCTCTATAATCATGGATTTTCTGAGTGATTTCTTTGTAAGGAATCTCAAATTTTTCGCTATAAAAAGCATTCATCTTTTCTATCAAATCATCATCAGCTATCGAAATTACAGATGAAATTCCATAATGTGCCACACGAATGGGGCTGTCTATGGTATAAGCTAATCCCATTACGGGTATGTGAAAGGTATGAGGGGATTTTTTGTTGGTCATATATTGCAGCTTTAAATATCTGCAAATGTTATGAATAGTATCGAGTAAAAACCTGATAAATATCATGTTACAACAAAAACATAGTCTTAACGTAACTCATTGATAGTTGTTAATCGTACTCCTTTTTAGGAATGGACGTACTAAAGCAGGGGTTGGTCAAGTAAAGAGTTTGTGGGTTGTTCTTTACGAGCATATTCAAAACGATCAATTAATGTTGGCAAACAATAGCCATCCAAACCATTCATTGCAAGAACTTTGGCTTTATCAAGTTGCAGCCAACTGTCTTTGTGTTGTAATTCTTCTTCAAAAAATAAATGTTCAATAGAAGCAATTACATGTATGGTATCATTTTCTTTGATAAAATATTCATTCACAAATTTGCAGTACAATTGAACGGGACTTCCTTTAACGAATGGAATCGGTAAATTGTTTTTGTATTCCTCGGTTAAATTTGTTTTATCAAATTCTGAAACCCCTGTGTCGTAGTTGGCTGATGTATGATGGGCGTCGGCCATCATGTCAACGGTGATGTGGTTTACAGTGAAATAGCCTGTCTCCATAATGTTTTTGTAAGTGTCTCTAGGAACTGTCGTCGGGCGCATGATGAAACCAAGTAGAGCCGGACTACTTCCTAAGTGGGTGATGCTGCTAAATACCGCTACATTTGTAGCGCCATCTATAGATTTAGTGGCAATTAAGTTGGCAGACTTATAACCAGTACAAGAATTGATAAGGTTTAGTTTCGAAATCTTATCCATTTGTACAATATTTTCTTTGCTTAAATGCTTCATGGCTTTTTTTGTCAAAGATAATTTTTGTTTATCTATTTAGAATATTTATTAAACAAAATTTGCATATATTTATGATTTTTTTGACAAAAGATTCCTTTGTTCGTTTGTTTCTTTGATGAATGTCATTAGGATTCCTTTATATTTGTTTTTCTTATTTGTTAAAAATGAATTGCGAATGTCTTTCTTGATGTTTGTAATCAATGATAATGATTCAATTAAATCATAGCCTAAAATAATAGTCACACCATGAGAGTAGTTAAAAAAATTACCCTATTTCTTTTCTTGTTTTTAATAGTGCTTGCATTGGCTTTACTAGGCTATGCTTTTTACACCAAACCTAAATATGAAGGAGAGTTGTCCTTGCAAAATTTAGATAAGACCACCACTGTTTATTTTGATGATTTTGGTGTACCTCATATATATGCCAGTAGTCAAAAAGATGCCATGGTAGCTTTGGGTTATGTGCATGCGCAAGATCGTTTATGGCAAATGGAATTGATGCGACGCATTGCACCAGGGCGATTATCTGAGATTTTCGGTTCTGTTGCTTTAAAAAATGATATGTTTTTTGCGGGTTTAGGTATCGAAGAAGCTTCTGAGATTGCCATTGCCAAATTGGATAAAAATGGAAAGGATTATCAATTGGCAATGGCTTATTTAGACGGTATTAATCAATATTTGGAAGAAGGTAAAACACCTATTGAGTTTCATTTAGTTGGGGTTAAAAAAGAAAAATTCACACTCAAAGATGTCTATAATATTTTTGGATACATGTCATTCAGCTTTGCTATGGCACAAAAAACAGACCCATTATTGACTGATATTCGTGATCAACTTGGAGCGGAGTATTTAAAAGATTTTGGTTTGGACGGTTCTTTGGGAACTACTAGAATCAAAAATGCGAAAGAAAAAATAAAGGAATATTCGGAAATCGCAAAATCAGTTACAGCATTGCTTGACCAATCTCCAATTCCACCTTTTATTGGAAGTAACAGTTGGGTTATTGCGCCGCCAAAAACTGAGAATGGTAAAGTTATTTTTGCTAACGACCCTCATATTGGATTTTCTCAGCCAGCTACTTGGTATGAAGCGCACATTGTCACACCTGATTTTGAATTGTATGGGTATTATTTAGCAGGAACACCTTATCCGCTTTTGGGACACAACAGGAAGTATGCTTATGGGTTAACGATGTTCGAAAATGATGATTTGGATTTGTATAAAGAAGAAAATAAAGTTGATGATGCCAATAGTTATTTAAGTCCAAAAGGGTATCAAAAATATACCTTTCAGAACAAAATTATCAAAGTCAAAGATTCCTCTTCGGTCAATTTGAAAGTGAAAATTAGCCGTCATGGTCCAATCGTAAATGATTTAATCCAAGGATTGAAAACTAAGCAGCCAATTGCACTTTCTTGGATTTATACGCAACAACCCATTCAGATTTTAGAAGCAGTGTATCGATTGTCTCACGCTCAAAATATAGCTGATTTTCAGAAAGGAGTTGGAATAATAGCCGCTCCTGGATTGAACGTTATGTATGGTGATGCCAAAGGGAATGTGGCTTGGTGGGCAACAGGTAAACTGTACAAACACCAACCTGGGGTAAATCCAAATTTTATCTTGAATGGCGCATCAGGGAAAGAAGATATTTCAGAATATTTGGATTTTTCTAAAAATCCATCCGCTGTAAACCCATCGTGGAATTATGTCTATTCGGCCAACAACCAACCCGAAGCTGTTGATGGTTTCCTATATCCAGGATATTATCTACCAGAAGATAGAGCCAAACGAATTACTACGCTTTTAGATGCCAAACAAAAATGGAACAAACAAGCCGTAAGTCAAATGATAGTTGACAATACTTCTTCAACAGTAACCGAGACGCTTAAAGTGATGTTGGCTTCTATTGCTTCGGAATCACTTTCAGAAAATCAAAAACAAGCTTTTACTATCTTAAAGGATTGGAAAGGTGATAGTAATCTCAATCAAGTGGCTCCAACAATTTACAACAAATGGCTCTATTTGTATTTAAAGAACACCTTTGAAGATGAATTAGGTAATGATAAATTCGAGCAGTTTTTAGGAACACATATCGGGAAACAAGTGGCTACAAAACTACTTGCCAATCCTAACTCGATTTGGTGGGATGATACCACTACAAAAGGAACCAAAGAAGCACAAGCTTTTATTTTGCAAAAGTCGTATAAAGAAGCTGTAGTGGCTCTCGAGAAGCAATTAGGGAATACTGTCGCATCTTGGACTTGGAACAAAGTACATACAGTAGAACACCAACATCCATTAGGTAAGGTCAGTGCATTGCAACCAATTTTCAATGTGGGTCCTTTTGAAATCGCGGGTACTAACGAAGTGATTAACAATTTGATGTTTAGTTTGAATGATTCTGGTAAATATAATGTTACTGCTGGGCCATCCACAAGAAGAATTATTGATTTTTCAGATGTAGAAAATAGTTGGAGTATTATCCCTACTGGCCAATCTGGTAATCCAATGAGTGCTCATTATGCTGACCAAACCCAATTGTATAATGAAGGCAAATTCAGGAAAATGAAAATGAATAAAGCAGAAATCGTTACAACTTCAACAAAATTAATCTTTAATCCCATTAAAAAATAGATTTTTATAAAGGGATACCCGTATTAATCCCTAATTTTGCTTAACTTTTTTATATTCTTTGAATGCAAACACCTCAAAAAATAGCCGTTGTAGGTTCTGGTTTAGTTGGAACTTTATTGGCAATTTACCTGAAAAAATTAGGGCACACAGTGCATGTCTACGACAGAAGTCCAGACATCAGAACTGTTGAGTTTTCTGGACGTTCTATTAATTTAGTGATGTCTAATCGCGGTTGGAAAACTCTTCAGGACATTGGACTTGAAGATGAAATTAAAAAAATCGGTATTCAGGTAGATAAAAGAGGAATTCATCTCAAAGATGGAACTTTTACGACGCAATTTTACGGAAAAGAAGGAGAATCTATCTTTTCACTCTCACGTGGCGTTCTCAACAGAAAAATGATTGATTTGGCGGAAGAAGCTGGAGCTGAATTCTTTTTTAATAGAAAAATTTGGGATGTTTCTTTGGCGAATGCTTCCCTTTATGAAGGAGAAACCGAACAAGGGGAATGGAAGGAATTAAAGTATGATATAGTTTTTGGAGCCGATGGTGCTTTTTCAAGAGTACGTCATCGTATGCAGCGTCAATCTCAATTTGATTATTCTCAAGAGTTCATGAAGATAGGTTATAAGGAATTGCATATTCCAGCGAATGAAGACGGAACTCATAAAATCGATAAAAACTCACTGCACATTTGGCCTCGTGGCAATTTTATGTTGATGGGCTTGGCCAATTTAGATGGAAGTTTTACTTGTACGTTGTTCATGCCTTTTGAAGGTGAAAATTCGTTTGAAAATTTAAAAGACGAAAGGGCTTTAGTTGATTTTTTTGCAGAATACTTTCCCGACACCAAAGATGTAATACCAGATTTAGTCGAAGATTTTTTTAGAAACCCAACTAGCTATTTGGTGATGACCAAATGTTTTCCTTGGACGCACAGCGATAAAGTGGCCTTAATTGGAGATGCTGCTCATGCGATAGTCCCTTTTTACGGTCATGGAATGAATGCAGGTTTTGAAGACATTACCACGCTGAATGAAATGATTTCGAAATATGGCGACGATTGGAAAACTATTTTTTCTGAATATCAAAAGTCAAGAAAACCCAATGCGGATGCAATTGCCGAACTTTCAAGACGAAATTTTGAAGAAATGAGCTCCAAAACTGCCAACCCCAAATTTTTACTGCAAAAGAAAATCGAGAAATGGTTTTCGGATAAGCATCCAGACAAATGGATGCCCTTGTACAGCCGTGTAACATTTAGTTTACAACCTTATGCTGAAGCTTTGGCTATTGGTGATTTTCAAAATAAAATTATGGAGGAAATCATGCAGTTTCCTGATATTGCCCAAAAATGGGACAGCCCAGAAGTAGAAGAAAAAATTATTCAGTTATTGAATCTAAAATAAAAAAATCCCAAATCTACTTGATGCTAGATTTGGGATTTTTGTTTTATTCGCGATGGACTTTATTGAAATCAAAAGCGGGAGTGCAAATAGCAATATACTCACAAGGCTCCTCAAATGGATTCGAATATTGAACACGCGTATTTTTTTGAATATGTATCGATTGTCCAGCTTCCAGAATTACCGTTTCTCCTTCGATTATAAATTGCTTTTTTCCTTTGATGATATAGGTGTATTCGTCAAACTCCGGGGTTTGAAAAGGTTCACTCCATTTAGGAGGCGCAATCATATGCGCAATAGAAACGTCTCTATTTTGTGTAGTTGGGATGCCGTGATGTTCTTCGATTAGTTTCCCGTCGGTCGTAGGGACAATAAAGGGTGATTTTTGTAAGGTGTATTTTTTCATTTTTTCAAAAGAATAATTTAGTGATGTATCGCTGTACTTGAATTTTGTTGGCTTAAGGAATCAATAATATTTTACTGGAACTTTTTCCTTTTTCTAAATAATCATGTGCTTCTTTACCTTGAGATAAAGGGAAGCGTACAGGTTCGGCAACAGTAATTGCCCCATTTACTATCCAATCAAATAATTGGCTTGATCTTGAGATTCGTTCTTCATGTGAATTAATATAACTCCAAAGATCGCCTCCCGTTAAGGTTTTACTGCTATCCATTAGCATTCTTGGGTCTATAGGATCGGGGTCGCCACCACTCATTCCATAAAAGACCACGGTTCCACATTCTTTAGTTACCTCAAAACTTTGTAATAAAGTAGCTCCAACACTATCAAAAACTACATCTACTCCTTTTTGGTTTGTGATTTCTAATACTTTAGTTGTCCAATTGTCATTTAGAGGTATCGCATAATCAGCTCTGTTACTTTGAATAATCGCTAATTTGTCTTCGTTTCTAGATAAACCAATAACAGTGGCCCCTTTCATTTTGCAAATCTGAGTCAGTAGTTGGCCAACCCCACCTGAAGCAGCATGGATTAACACGATATCATTATTTTTTACTTTATAACTATCGTTAGCCAAATAGTGTGCTGTCAAACCTTGAAGTAAAACAGAAGCGGCCAATTCAAAACTTATACTTTCATGAAGAGGAATAACATGTGCGGAGGGAACAGTTACCAATTCTGCATTAGCAAAAGGTACATCAGTAAAGGCTACACGGTCCCCAATTTTAATGGATGAAACGTTTGATTCGACCACAATTCCGGCTCCTTCGTAACCAGCAATATAAGGAGGATTTCCTTTCAAGTGGTAATTTCCTTTTCTGCGGTAAATGTCTGCATAGTTTAAACCAATAGCTTTCATTTTTACGAGTACTTCATTGTCTTTGATAGTTGGATTGGGAATTTCGATATATTCTAATACATCAGATGTGCCGAATTTGGAAAAGGTCAAGGCTTTCATGTTTTTATTTTATGAGATTTGTGTCGAGTAAATATTGTTTTTAGCCTGCAAATGTATTTTAAATTATGAAATAGAATACCGTGTTTTTTTGATACAATTTAAATTCATTGCAGCTTGAATCTCATAATTTAAAAAAGGAGATACTATAGTTTAATTATAGGTGATAATAAAAACACTCTTTTTTGGTATTTAAAGAACGAAAACGTTACTTTTTAAAAATAAAATAAACGGCTAGCACTAGAAACAAAAAGCCAACAGCATGATTCCATCGAAAGCTTTCATTTTTGAAAAAAAGCAAAGAGAACAAAACAAAAATGATCAAAGTGATGATTTCTTGAATTACTTTTAACTGTACCAAACTAAATGGTCCTCCGTTTTCTTGGTACCCAATTTTATTGGCAGGTACTTGAAAGAAATATTCAAAAAGAGCTAGTCCCCAACTAATGAAAATGATGGTGATAAGTCCTGCATTTTCAAACCATTTGAGTTCTTTGAATTTTAAATGTCCATACCAAGCTAAGGTCATAAATACATTGGACAAAATTAGCAAACCAATAGTTAGTGCACCTTTCATAGCCTATTTTTTGAATAATTTGGACAATATTCCAAAGGCTCCGCGAATGAAGGTAGCACTTGTTACTACTTTCAAAACAGATTTTGTGACTACTTCAGTTGTACTTGGTCCAGAAGAAGTTTTTTCTTCTTTAGCTTCCGTCGCTGCTTGTGTTGCTTGTTCTTGTGCGGCATTTATTTTTTGATTAAGCAATTCGTAAGCGCTTTCTCTATCGATGAGTTCGCTGTATTTTTTGACCAATTTGGATTTAGAATTTATAGCTTGTATTTCACTTTCGGTCAAAACATCCATTCTGCTTGTTGGAGTTCGCATCATCGTTGCTGCTAGTGGAGTAGGAATCCCTTTTTCGTTCAAAGCAGTGACCAAAGCTTCTCCAATTCCTAAACTGGTTAAGAGTTCTTCTGTAATGTAAAACTCGCTTGACGGATAATTATCAGCAGTTTGTTTGATGGATTTACGGTCATTGGCTGTAAAGGCTCTCAAAGCATGTTGAATTTTTAATCCTAATTGTGCCAAAACGCCACTTGGAATGTCCATTGGGTTTTGGGTGATAAAGTATATTCCTATTCCTTTAGAACGAATTAGTTTTACAATAGTTTCAATTTGATCCAAAAGTGCTTTACTGGCTTCATTGAAAATTAAATGTGCCTCGTCGATGAATAAAACCAATTCGGGTTGTTCTGAATCTCCTTTTTCGGGCATCTGTTGGTAAATTTCTGCCAAAAGACTAAGCATAAATGTGGAGAATAATTTGGGTTTATCCTGAATATCATTGAGGCGAAGGATGTTGATATACCCTTTTCCAGTTTCGTCAATTCGCATTAAATCATCAATCTCGAATGATTTTTCTCCAAAAAACAAATCAGCGCCTTGTTGTTCTAATTCGATAATTTTTCTGAGGATTGTACCAGTTGTAGCTGTCGAAATTTTCCCATAAGCATTGGCAATTTCTTCTTTTCCTTCTTCGGTAATGTAATTGATGACTTTTTTGATGTCTTTCAAATCCAAAAGTGGCATTTGATTGTCATCACAATATTTAAAAATTACCGAAACTACACCCGCTTGAGTGTCATTTAAATCCAGTATTCTAGAGAATAGCACTGGACCAAACTCAGAAATTGTTGCTCTTAGTCGAACCCCGCCTTGTTCAGACAGTGAAAGTAGTTCTACAGGGTAACTTGAGGGACTAAATGGAATGTTTATTTTTTGGTGACGTTCTGTTATGAAAGACTTTTCTTCACCAGGCATTGCTACACCACTAAAGTCACCTTTGATGTCCATCATTAATACTGGAATTCCTTTAGAAGATAATTGTTCAGAAAGTATTTGTATCGTCTTTGTTTTACCTGTTCCAGTCGCGCCAGCAATTAATCCATGCCGATTTAAAGTTTTTAAGGGAATTTTTACAAAAGTATCAACTAAGGGTTGCCCGTCTAAAATTGCTCCTCCTAATAGTATACTCTCACCTTTAGTGGTATAGCCCTCAATAATTGTGTTTTTAAAATCAATTTCTCGCTTCATTTTTGATAGGTTTTTGTAACTGCAAGTTATTGTTTTTTTGAAAACTTTCAATCTAGTTTTTTTAATAAAAAATGAGCATTAGTCATAAATTTGTAGGAATCCTGATTTTTTTAACGCTTTTTTAAAGTTAGTAAATTCTTATTTTTGAGTTGTTTTGAAGTTTATTTTTTGAGAATAAAATGTTAAAAAAGTCTTTTTACTAACAATTATGTGTAATTATGAATTAATGCACTAGTTTTTCAAATCAGAACATCAAATTTTACCACTAAAAAAGTTTTTTTATTTCAACTAAACATATAAATTTGCCATTCTACAAGTTTATTATAACGAAAAATAAATTATTTAAAATTTTTAAAATTAAAAAAAATGGCAAACGTTAAAGCAAAAAAAGAAAGCACTTCAAATGGTGGAGGAATGGTTTCAGGAATTATTATCTTATCATGTGTATTTGTAGGATGGTTAGTATGGACTTTTATTATGGGAGATGGTGCTAATTTTGAAGGAGGCGTAAACACAGGTCATCCACTACCAGGAAATTATTTAGCAATGGTTTATAAAGGTGGTCCTATCGTTCCAGTTTTGATGGGATTATTATTAATGGTGATCGTATTTTCTTTTGAAAGATACATGGTGATCACTAAAGCTGCTGGAAAAGGTAACTTAGATACTTTCATGAAAAAAGTACAAGGAGATATTAAAGAAGGTAAAATTGATGAAGCTATCGCTGCTTGTGACAAACAACAAGGTTCTGTAGCTAATGCAATTAAATCTGCTTTAGTGAAATACCAAGACGTTAAAAAAGAAGGATTCAATTCTGAAGAAGCTTCTGAAACGATCCACAAAGAAATCGAAGAGGCTACTTCATTAGAAATGCCAATGCTAGAGAAAAACATGACTATCATTTCTTCATTAGTATCTTTAGGAACTCTTGCTGGTTTGTTAGGAACAGTAACAGGGATGATTAAAGCATTTGGTGCGTTAGCAACTGCAGGTACTCCTGACCAAGCTGCTCTAGCAAATGGTATCTCTGAGGCACTTATCAATACAGCTACGGGTATCTCTACTTCTGTATTAGCAATTATCTCTTATAACTTCTTTACTTCTAAAATTGACGATTTAACTTACTCTATCGATGAGGCTGGTACTACTATCGTTAATACTTACAGAAAATTTAGAGGTAGCTTAAAACAATAATTAATATTAAATTAGAGTTGTAAAATTAAAACTCTAGGTTTAATTTAAAATAAAACAAAGAAAATGGCAGAATTAAATACTAAAGGAGGAAAAAAATCCACATCCATTGATATGACCGCGATGTGTGATGTTGCGTTCCTTTTGCTAACGTTCTTTATTTTGACTGCTACCGCTAAAGCTCCTGAAGTTTTACCAGTGGATACGCCACAGTCTACCGTGCAAACTAAATTGCCAACGGATAACTTGGCTACCATCACAATTGGTAAAGGAAAAGTGTTTTTTGATTTAAAAGGAAGAGAAGTTCGTAAAAAAACCCTTGAATTAATGGGGCAAAAGTACGATTTAGAATTTTCTGATGATGATACAAACAAGTTTGCGATCATGGAAAGTTTTGGTGTGCCAATTCAAAATCTAAAGCAAATATTAGATATGAAGGCAGCTGATAGAACGAGAGCAGGTCAACCAGGTATTCCTAAAGACTCTTTAGATAATCAATTGAAAGAATGGCTTTTAAATGCAAGACGTGCTAATATTGATATCAATGATAAAGAATTAGAGATAGCAATCAAAGGTGACGCTAAAGAAGAATACGGTACAATTAAACAAGTAATGGATATTTTGCAAGATCAAAAAATCAACAACTTTAGTTTGGTTACTGGTTTAAGAGGAAAGAATTTTTAATTAAATAAAGACACACTATAATGGCTGAATTAAATACCGGTGGTGGAGGCAAAAAAGGTGGTGGAAAAGTAAGAAGTAAAAAGCAAAATTCAAAAGTAGATTTAACTGCTATGGTGGATTTGGCCTTCTTATTAATTACCTTCTTTATGTTGACTACAACACTATCAAAACCTCAATCTATGAATTTGGGGTTGCCAGATAAAGAAGATAATCCCGAAAAGAAACAAGATATCAAAGTAGATGAAAATCGTACAATGACAATTTTGCTTGGGGAGAATGGAAAGTTAGTATCTTACATGGGTATGATCAGTGCGCCACTTGCTGCTCCTAAAGATTTTGCATATGGAAAAGAAGGTATTCGTAAAGAATTGCTTTCTAGAAGAAAATCAGTTTTAGAATATTCTGCTGCAAAAGGGAAACCTAAAAATGGAATCATTGTAATTATCAAACCAAGTAAAAAAGCAACTTACCGCAACTTAGTGGATATATTAGACGAAATGGCTATAGTAGAAGTGCCTACTTATGCTATAGTAAACGAGTTTACGCCAGAAGAAACAAAATTGTTAGCGGCAAAATAGTATAGCTAATTTGTCTATAACCTAATAATTAAGAAAAATGAAATTAGATATATTAAAAAATCAATGGCTTGATATCGTTTTTGAAGGACGTAACAAACTGTATGGTGCTTATGAATTGAGAAAATCAAATCGTAAGACTTCAATGAGAGCACTTGTTTTTGGTGCAATCGTTTTCAGTTTGGCAGTTAGTGCGCCACTTATTGCAAGTTTATTGCCTAGCTCTTCTGATGAAGATGAAAATCTGGATGTGAAAATCACAGCAGTTAAGTTGCCTCCAAAAAAACAAGAAGAGAAAAAACCAGATATTCCTCCACCACCTCCACCACCAAAAGTGGATCAAGTGAAGTTTGTGAAACCGGTTGTAGCAAAAGCAGAAGACGTTGTTGAGGAAATCGTGGAAGTAAAAGAAATCAAAGACAAGAAAATCGGAGCTGAAACTATAAAAGGTGATCCTGATGCAGTATTGACAGTTGATGAGCCAGTTGGCACCGGTACTGCAGCTGTTGTTGAAGAGGATAACACAGTATATAATACTGCAGGTATTGAGCAAAAACCTGAATTCCCAGGAGGTATGGATAAATTCTACAAATTCGTAGGTAATAATTATCAAACACCTGAAGAAGAAGGTTTAAAAGGTAAAGTTTATGTAACTTTTGTTGTTGAAAAAGATGGTTCGTTAACAGATATTAAGGTCTTAAGAGATATCGGTTACGGTACAGGAAAAGAAGCTATTCGAGTATTAAGCAAATGCCCAAAATGGATACCTGGAGAACAAAATGGTAAAAAAGTTAGGGTATTATACTCTCTTCCTATTACTATTCAATCAGCAGAATAATGAATGTAAATTTAGTTGATAATATGAAGAAGAAATCGCCTAAAGAGCGATTTCTTCTCGTTATAGGCTTGTTGTTTTTTCTAGTCTATCTGTTTTTAGGTTTAATGGTTATTTTTTGGAAAGATTTTCCATTGCAAATGGAATATAATTACCGAATCGCTTTGGGATTAGTATTGATTGTTTATTCCATTATCCGTTTTTTTAGATTTTTTCAATCGAATAAATAAAGTCATGAAATTAATTAATTTGGCACCCATTTTTTTTGCTTTTATCAGTTTGCAATCATGTAAATATGATAGAAATGAAGAGACTATTTTGAAGGGAAATGTTGAAGTTACTGTTGATGAAACTGTCTTGCCTTTGATTCAAGATCAGGCCGATGTTTTTCAAAGCAAGTATGATGCCACCATTAAGTTAACTCCAAAATCAGAGGGAGAAACTTTAAATGATTTATTTAAGGGTAAAACAGGTGTAGCCATTTTAACTAGGGATTTAAGTGATCAGGAAAAAAATAACTTTGCTCAAAAAAAAATTATACCAAAAATCACTAATTTTGCTATTGACGCAATTGCTTTTGTAGGTAATAAATCCTCCAACGATACATTACTTTCTTTAAAGGATGTTGTCGATTTTATGAAAGGAAATGGTAATAGTGCCATTAAAGGACTAGTGTTTGATAATCCTAATTCAAGTACAGTGAGTTGTATTAAAAATTTAGCAAAAGTTCACTCACTACCTGAAAAAGGCGTTTATTCCTTTCGATCCAATGAAGAAGTAATTAAGTTTGTTTCAGAAAATACTGGATTGATTGGTGTAATCGGGATGAATTGGATTTCGGAGCCTACTCCAAATATGATCAAATATTTGAATAATGTAAATGTTTTAAGTGTTAAAGGATTGAATAGTAAACAGTATATTAGTCCAACACAAAATAACATAGCGGAAGGAACTTATCCATTGGCACGTGATTTGTATATTGTAAATTGTCAAGGTTATAGTGGGCTAGGTATGGGATTTGCCTCATTTATTGCTGGTGACGTTGGTCAAAGAATCGTTCTTAAGGCTGGTTTGTTACCAGTGCGTGTACCTGGACGGAAAATAATCGTAAGAGATCAAATTGAGAATACAAAAGAATAGAAAATAAATAAATTTATAGAAGATGAATAAGTTAAAAATTTTTAGTGTTGCGTTTTTTGCTTCAACTGCTCTTGTTAATGCACAAGATATTGATCAGGCTAAAAAGGCAATTGATGCTGAACAGTTTGAAAAAGCTAAATCGATGTTGAAATCTGTTTTGCAAGCTAAACCTTCCAATGGAACTGCTTCCTTTTTATTAGGAAATGTTTATATGCAGCAAAAAGAAACGGATTCTGCAAAAATTTATTATCAAAAAGGAATTACAGGCTCTGAAGGTGCGAAGCTAAATTATATTGGTTTGGGACAAATTGATTTAGATGCTGACAATAAAAGTGCTGCACAAGCTAATTTCGATTTGGCAATTAAAGAAGCTAAACGAAAAGACGCTACTGTACCTACTTATATTGCCCGCGCATATATGAATAGTACCAAACCTGATACTAAAAGTGCGATTGCTATTTTAGAAAAGGCAAAATTAGATAGTCCTCAAAATGCAGATTTGTTTTTAGCGATTGGTGATGCTTATTATTTGGATAACAAACAAAATGAAGCTTACTCTGCTTATAGAAACGCATTCCAAATTGATCCTACAATGTTACGTGCTAAGATGCAATTGGGTGTTTTATTAAAAGGAGCTAAGTCATATGATTTAGCAATTAATGCATTTAATGAAGTTATTGCTATTAATCCTAATTATGGGCCTGTTTATAGAGAATTAGCTGAAACCTATTATAAATGGGGAAGAAATAAACCGTCAAAAGCAACAGAAAATATGCAATTGGCATTGACAAATTATGATAAGTATATGTCTTTGACCGATTACTCTTTGGCATCAAGAATGAGAAGAGCAGATTTTTTGGTATTACTTAAGAATTGGACAGAATTAGAAAAAGAAGGTAACAAAATGATTGAATTAAATAAAGTTAATCCAAGAATTTATCGTTACCTAGCTTATTCAGCATTTGAAAATGGGAATGTTGATTTAGCAATGAAATCTTTAGAAAGTTTTATGGCTAATCCAAATAGTAAAATTATCCCTAAAGATTATATTTATTACGCTGAGATTAAATTTAAAAAAGCAATTGCTGCTGATGGTTTGTCAATGGATCCAAACTTATACAATTCTGGTTTGGCAGATTTGAATAAAGCTCTTGTTTTAGAACCCTTAGCTACTGAAGACTTGAATGATATAGGTAAGAAATTATTCTCTAAGAAATTTTACAAAGAGGCAGCTGGTATTTTTGAACTAGGTACTAAAAAATCAGAAGACAAGAATTATGTAGATGATAATATTTATTACGGTTTGTCTATATTTTATGCAAATAGTAAAAAGGATACTAAACCAGATTTAGTACAGTTGCAAAGCGCCGAGACTGCTTTTGATAGAGTACTCGTAGCTGCTCCTTCTTACCAAGACGCTTTCCTTTATAAAGCACGCGTTAATAGATTGGCTGAGAAAGAGGATTTAATTATCAAAAATTATGAAGCTTATATTGCTAAATTAACTGAAAAAGGTGACTTAAATAATGCTACTCACAAAGCTAAAATAATTGAAAGTTACAACAATTTAGCAGCTAGCTATGCTAATAAAGATAAAACTAAAGCAATTGAATATTTTACTAAAACTTTGGCTGTTGATCCAACCAACGAATATGCAACCAAATCATTAGCTACATTAAAGTAATTCAATTAGTGTTATAAAAAGCGATAACTAATAAATGTTATCGCTTTTTTTTTAGTACATACTTCTATTACTAGTAACTTTTAAAGCAATTTTAGCCTTAGTTTTTAAAATAGTATCTTTGCATTTATAATAGAAAAAAATGTTATCAAAAGAAGTTCAGTTAGAAGTGAATAAAGGGGCAATGTTGCCACTGATGGAAGAATTTTATACCATTCAAGGTGAAGGCAGTCATACAGGTACTGCAGCTTATTTTATTCGTATTGGAGGCTGCGATGTTGGCTGTCATTGGTGCGATGTAAAGGAAAGTTGGAATGCAGAATTACATCCCCCCACTGCTGTTAATCGTATAGTTGAAAATGCGTCAAAATTTGCAGATACTGTCGTAGTTACTGGTGGAGAACCCTTAACTTGGGATATGACTTTACTAACTTCAAAGTTAAAAGAACGAAATTTGAAAATACATATTGAAACCTCTGGCGCTTATCCACTTTCTGGGACTTGGGATTGGATTTGTTTGTCACCAAAAAAAAACAAATTGCCTACTCAAACTGTATATGATAATGCAGATGAACTCAAAGTAATTATTTTTAATAAACATGATTTTATTTTTGCAGAAGAGCAAGCTCTGAAAGTTAATCATAAAGCGCTTCTTTTTCTTCAGCCAGAATGGAGTAAAAAAGAAGAAATGACACCTTTAATTGTAGAGTATGTCATGAACAATCCCAAGTGGCGTGTTTCTTTGCAAACCCATAAGTACTTAAACATACCTTAAGTTGTTTCTTTTCTTTAATAAAAGAAAGGCAATACATCTTTTTTAATCTTTCATATTTTTATGCTTGTTTTTTTAAGGCATTAGTATTTAATATGTTGCATTTTTTAATTGTTAAATTCTGAAAAACAATATTGCTTTTTTAGAGTATCTGTTTTTTTTTTTATTGATTTTGGGATATATTTACAATTCAGCTATACATAGTAGTTGATTTTTTTTATTAAATCCCCAAATGATGAAAAGAATTTTATTTATTGCAATGTGGTTTTTTATGTTTTGTACTGGTCATGCACAAGATCTTAGCATGGCCAACGATGAAATTGTTCCTTACAATGATGTTGAATTAAGACCTGAATTACCGGGTAATTATTCTAGTTTCATGGATTTTGTTTCAAAAAATTTTTCAATGCCTGAATATGAAGGCCCTACTGGTTATTTAAAAGTAGGTTTTGTTATAGAACCAAATGGATTAGTATCGAATGTAAAGGTTTTAAAATCTCTAGATTCAACTTCATCCGAAGTAATTAAAAAAGTGATGACTAAATGCCCGCAATGGAAACCAGGAGAGCATAATGGTAAGCCAGTGAGGGTTTATTATGAGTTTTCATTGAAGTTAATGAATCAGAGTTAATAAAAGAGGAAAAAATGATTACCATTTTTTCCTCTTTTTTAATTCAGTAATATGTGCAAGATGATGTTTGCAATGCCACGCATAGGTACATATTATTTCTTTTATAGAAATTGTCTTATCATATTCAGGGTGGATAAATGTCTTATTTAATTCCTCTTCATTCAGATTTCTTAACAGGTAGCCCAAACGAAAGTGAAGTCCTTTTAGTAATTCTAAAGTAGGTATAATTGGCATTGTTGTGTTGTCAAAACCTTCTCCCCATAAACTCTCTTCTTAATATTTAATAGTTGGTTTGTTTTCTGTTAACGCCCATTTAATTCTAATGAAGCAGTTCATATGACTGTCGGCACAATGATGAATTACCTGTCTAATTGTCCATCCTTGCGGGCGATAAGGGGTGTTCAATTGTTCATCATTTAATTCAGAGACTTCATTTTTTATTTGTTCTACAAAAAGTTCAATCTCTTCTATTTTTTCATTTAGAAAAGTTTTTGTGAATTGATCTGGAACTTTAAATTTTCCTATAGGATATTGAAGTTTTTCAATTTCTTTATGGTCCATGGCTTAAAGAGTTAGTTTGGCTAAATAATCAAAATGCTCTCCTTCTATTATTAATTCGCATTTTAATTCGTTGGCATGTGCAATATTTTGTAATGTATTGTAATCAAGGTAAAGCCAAGGAAATGCATCTTCAGTTTGGTTTTTGTAGCTTAATTTGAAAGTTAGTTCGCCATAGTAGTTCGAACCAGGTATCCATTTTCCTCCATCATCATCTTCATCGAACATATAAATGATGTCAGAGGAGTCTATAAGAATTTGTCCTCCAATAGAAAGGAGCTTTTTTAGTTTTGTTAAGTATTTAGGGGTTTCGTCTAGTGTGCCAAAAATACCTGTACCATTCATTATCAACAATATGGTGTCATATTTAGTGTTTTCCTCTAATTCTAAAATATGGCAAACTTTAGTTTGTTTGACGCCTCTGGCTTTGCATGTTGCTATGGCTTTTTTGGATATATCAACAGCCGTGATATCTAGATGATTTTTTTGTAAAGCTAAACTATGGCTTCCTGCACCACAACCCACATCGAGTACTTTTCCTCTAGATAAATCTAGTGCTTTTTGTTCAATTTTTGGCATGTTTTCATATGTTCTAAACAAATAACTTACATCCATTTCATCTTCTTCAGATATTGAGGTTTCGGTGATTATGTTTTCTGGAGAGTTATTGAAATAATAATCATATATAGCGTGTCCAAAAAGGTCTTTCATTTTTGTCGGTTTTTTAGTGATTTAAGTTTACTTTTGTGTTTTAACCTAAAGCTATGCAGTTAAAGCCTGATTTATCAGAAATAAAGAAACTCGCCAAAGATAAGCATAACGAAAACAAAAAGTATTTCGATAAGCTAAAAAAGAAAGCACCAAAAAATATTGATTATTTAATGCAAGAGATGCATGATGATGAATTTAAAAAAACCGATTGTTTGGATTGTGCCAATTGTTGTAAAACCACAGGTCCTTTGTTTACATCAGCCGATATAGAGAGGATTTCAAAACATTTGAGATTAAAGCCTCAGCAATTTATAGCTCAGTATCTTCGGATAGATGAAGAGCAAGATTATGTCTTGCAATCTGTGCCTTGTTTCTTTTTAGATCAAGATAATACTTGTTTTATTTATGATGTTCGTCCTAAAGCATGTAGGGAATTTCCACACACTGATCGAAAGAAGTTTCAACAAATCACTAATATTACTTTGAAAAACATTCCTATTTGTCCTGCAGTATATAATATTGTGGAGGAAATGAAAAAAAGAATCCCTTTGTAGCTTACAAATTCAATACTTGTTTTAATTTAAACCTTCTTTCTCTTGAAATTAGAATATTTTATCGCCAAACGTTTAGTTACTTCCAAGGATAATAAAAGTAGTATCTCTGCTCCTATAATTAACATTGCTATTGCAGCAATTGCTATCGGTATCATTATGATGATGGTTTCTGTGGCAACAGGAATTGGTTTGCAGCAAAAAATTAGGGAAAAAATTGCTGCTTTTAATGGGCATATTGTAATTGCTAATTTCGATAGTAATCAATCAGAAGCAACTCTAGTTCCAGTTGCTTTAAGACAGTCATTTTATCCAAATTTTAAAGAAATTCCTGAAGTAAATCATATTCAAGCGGTTGCAGTAAAAGCGGGTATAATTAGGACTGAAACTGCTTTTGAAGGGGTTATGTTCAAAGGAGTGGGTATGGATTATGATTGGAAATATATTCAAGAATACTTGGTAAAGGGTAGGTTGCCTATTGTTAGAGGTAATCTTAATCAAGAAGTGGTGGTTTCAGAATTTATTGCTTCAAGATTGCAATTAAAGTTAGGAGATTCTTTTCATGCTTATTTTATGAAATCCAACGGGTATAATGTTAGGAATTTTAAAATTGTTGGAATTTTTAATTCGGGCTTTCAAGAATTTGATGCGTCTTATATTATTGGTGATTTAAGACATGTACAGCGATTAAATAAATGGACGGCCAATCAAGTAGGTGCTTTTGAAGTATTCGTAAATAATTTTAATGAAATCGAAAGTATAGGTGAAAAAGTTTATCAAGAAACTTCATCAACCCTAGATAGCAAAACTATTGTAGAAAAGTATAGTTACATTTTTGATTGGTTAAAATTGTTTGATATTAATATTATTGTCATCTTGGTTGTTATGATTCTTGTTGCGACTATTAATATGGTAGTGGCTTTATTAGTGTTGATTTTAGAGCGTACCCAAATGATTGGTATATTAAAAGCGCTTGGTGCAGACAACTGGTCTATCAGGAAAATATTCCTTTATAACGCCTTGTATTTAATCATTAGGGGATTGTTCTGGGGTAATTTGATTGGTGTTGCTATACTTATTGTTCAGCACTATTTTGGGATTGTTAAACTTAATCCAGAAAATTATTATGTAAACCAAGCTCCGGTTTATTTTAACATGATGTATATAGTACTACTTAATATCATGACTGTTGTGGTTTGTTTCTTGGTTTTACTGTTGCCCTCATATATAATAACGCGTATTTTTCCAGTAAGAGCTATTCGTTATGAGTAGTATTTGGGCGTTCTCCTTATATATAGTAGACTATTTTTTCCTTAAACTTTAAAATGGGCTTTTCACTGTTGTCTCTAACGCATTTGAAGAATATATGGCAATATTTGGTTGTTTTGGGGTTTCAATTTTAATGAATTCCTATTTTGGCATGTGTTTTCTTTGGAAAATCATAAAAAGTGAAAGTATAAATAGCACACTATTAAAGCATTAAAAAATAAACTCCAAAAATAGCTAAAAAAAGCTTGTTAAAACGGAAAAAGGTGTTACTTTTGCACCCGCAATAGCGCAAGCGTTCTACTAAATACTGACAACGAATAGATATAATCGAAATTAGGTTTTCGAAAAAAAATATCAAAAAAAGTTTGTGAGAAATAAAAACGCTGCTTACCTTTGCG